>NZ_CP076538.1:1090000-1746769 GCF_018885265.1 Amycolatopsis aidingensis | reverse complement strand
GACCTGCCGTCCTGCGTGGACGAGCCGGAACCCACCACCGAGCCGACGACCACCAGCGACACCACCACCGAAACCACCACCGACAGCACGACCACGGAGCCGACCACCGAGACCACCACCACGACCGAACCGACCACCACGAGCGACACCACCACCAGCGAAACCACCGAGCCGACGACCACCGAATCCACGACAACGACCACGACCTCCGGCGAATCGACCACCCCACCCGAGTCCAGCACCGAGCCCACCGGACCGACCGGGTCCACTGACTCCACCGAGCCCACCGGGCCGGAGGAGTCGACCAGCGCGGTCGCTCCCCCGGTCGTCACCTCCCGGCCGTCCACCGGGCTGGCCGACACCGGTGCCCCGATCGGCCCCGCGGTCGCCGCCGGCCTGCTCCTGCTCGCCCTCGGCCTCGGCCTCTTCGCCGCCAGCAGGCTCAGCTCCGGCCGCGGGCGATAGGCGGTCACATTCCTGGCCCGCGAACCGTCAAGGGAGTGACGGAGGAAAACCCAGGCTGTGACCACAGGAGGCAAGCAGCATGCAAGCACGGATGACGAATCCCGTCTCGGTCCTTCCGGACTCGATGAAGGCCATCCAGTCCCTGATGAAGTCCTTCCAGGAGGCAGGTGTGCCTTCGGCCACGCTGCACCTGAGCCATCTGCGGGCGAGCCAGATCAACGGCTGCGGCTTCTGCGTGGATCTCGGTGCCCGCCAGGCCAAGAAGGAGGGCGAGACCGACGAGCGACTGTTCGCGGTGGGCGCGTGGCGGGAGGCGCCCTACTTCACCGAAGCCGAGCGGGCCGCCCTCGCGCTCACCGAGGCCGCCACCCGGCTCAGTGACAGCGCGGACCCGGTGCCGGACGAGATCTGGGCCGAGGCGGCCAAGCACTACGACGAGACCGCGCTCGCCGCCCTGGTGCTCTCGATCGCCACGACGAACCTGTTCAACCGGATCAACGTCACCACCAGGCAGCCCGCAGGCTCCTGGGGCTGACCCCGCACGACCCAAATGCCCTGAACGTGGCGTTCGGGACGTCAGATGTCCCAATAGTGCCGTTCGCGACGTTGAACGTCCGGAAGGCCACGTTCAGGGCCCCGCACCGGTGCGTTCGTGGACGAACATCTCGATTCCGTCGAGCACCCGGAGCAGGCCGAACTCGAAGGCCTGCTCCGGGTCGTATGCCGCGCCGTACTCGGCCCCGGCCGCGGCGCCCACCCGCGCCCCGACCGGGAAGCGGCCCGGGTCCATCATCCGGTTGAGGAAGGGCGCGTGCGCGTTCCACCACTGCTCATCGGTCATGCCGGAGCGCCGGCGCACCTGCGCCGCCTCGACCTCCCCCCGGACGGCGCCGTGCACGAAGCCGTTGACCAGGGTGACCACCGAGTCCATCTCCAGGTCGGACAGGCCGATGCCGTCCACCGCGCGCAGCTCGTACTCGTACTTCGCGCTGTAGTTGGGCCCCAGCAGCGGGCGGCTCGTGGCGACCTGCAGCATCCACGGGTGCCGGTGGTAGAGCGCACGGTTCGCCCTGGCCGCAGCCTCCAGCCTGGCCCGCCAGCCCACCTCCGAGCGCTCGGCGAAGTCCAGCTCCCCGTAGACGGTGTCCAGCATGACGTCCAGCAGCTCGGCCTTGCCCGGCACGTAGGTGTACAGCGACATCGTGCCCACCCCGAGCTGGTCGGCGACCCGCCGCATGGACAGCGTGGCCAGCCCGTCGGCATCAGCGAGGTCGATGGCCGCGCGCACGATCCGGTCCACGCTCAGCTCGGGCTTGCCCTTACGGCTGACCCGCTCCTGGGTCCGCCACAGCAACGCCAGGCTCCGTGCCGGATCACCGGCTCCGCTGTACTCGGTCGTCATGGTGCGGACATCCTACGAGCGCGGCACGGTACTCGCCCGCGCCGGCAGCACGCGGATAACCTGAAACGAATTCAGTATTGCCGGCAGGGGGCATTCACGCCAACTATCACCCATCTAGCCGCCTACCCTGGCAATCGTTGGCGTACAGACATACGATCCGGGCGATCGGACTCCTGCCGTTACGGGCGGTACATGTGTCTGCGATTGCGTTTCGTGTTCTGGGGCCGCTGGAAGTCGACGTGGCCGGCCGCACGCTGCCGTTGGGCGGGCCGAAGCCGCGGATGCTGCTGGCCACGCTGCTGTTGCAGGCCGGAACGCCGGTCTCGACCGATCTCCTGGTCGAGGTGCTGTGGCCGGGGCGGGCACCGCGCTCGGCCGCGGCCAACATCCGCACCTACGTGCACTCGCTGCGCAGGCGGCTGGCCGAGGGCGGGGACGGCGGCGACCGGATCGAAAGCCGCTCCTCGGGGTACCTGCTCACCGCGGAACCCGGCGAGATCGACCTACAACGGTTCGAGGAGCAGGTGGCCGCCGCCCGGCGGGCGCTGAGCGAAAAGGACCCGCGGACCGCGCTGGACCTGCTGGCAGGCGCCGACCGGCTGTGGCGGGGCGAGGCACTGGAGGACCTCACGCACAGTCATCTCTGGGGTTCCACGCTGGCCAGGATCGGGGAGCTGCGGCTGTCCGCCAGCGAGCAGCGCCTGCGGATCAAGACCGAGCTCGGCAGGCACGACGAGGTGGTCACCGAGCTACGCGGCCTGCTGGCCGACCACCCGCTGCGGGAACAGTTCTGGCAGCAGCTCGTGCTCGCCCTCGGGGCCGCAGGCCGGGACGCCGAGGCGCTGCACGCCTACGAGCAGGCCGAGCAGACGTTGTTCGAGGAACTGGGCACCTCCCCCGGCCCCCGGCTACGCGAGGCACGGGAGCGGTTGCGTGCGGCACCGGAGCCGGAGCCTGCCGAGACACCGGAACCGGTCTGCCAGCTGCCGCTGGACCTGCCCGACTTCACCGGCCGCGCGCGGCTGAGCGCCGACCTGCTGCGGCTGATCCGCGAACGCACGGACGCCGGGCTGCCTACCGTCGCCGTGCTCACCGGCGCGCCGGGCGTCGGCAAGTCGGCGCTGGCGGTGCGGACCGCGCACGCGCTACGCCCGTGGTTTCCGGACGGTCAGCTGCACGTGGACCTCGCAGGCACCGCGCCATTCCCGCGCTCGCCGGTGGACGTGCTGCCCGAGTTGCTGCACGCCCTCGGCGTGCGGGACGCGAACATTCCCGCGGACCTCGCCGAGCGGGCCGCGCTGCTGCGCTCCCGCCTTTCCGGTAGGCGGATGTGCATCGTGCTGGACGACGCGGCCAGCTCGGCCCAGGTGCGCCCGCTGCTGCCCGGCGCTGGCGGCTGCGCGGTACTGGTCACCAGCAGGCTGCGCCTTCCCGACCTGGAGGGCGCCCACCCGGCCGAGGTGGACGTGCTCCCCGAGAGTGAGGCCAGCGAGTTGCTCGCCGGGATCGTCGGCGGGCACCGGATCGCAGCCGAACCGGAGGCAGCGGCGGACATCCTGCGGTTCTGCGACCACCTTCCGCTGGCCATCCGGGTGGCGGGCGCCCGGCTGCGCCACCGGTCCCGCTGGCCGCTGCGCACCCTGGCCGACCGGCTGCGCGACGAGCGCGGGCGGCTGGACGAGCTGCGGGTCGGTGATCTCGCCGTACGGGCCAGCGTCACGTTGAGCTACGACCTGCTGCCCGAGCGGGCCGCGCGCGCGTTCCGCCTGCTCGGGCTGCTCGGGTCCGCACCCTTCCCCGGCTGGGCGGTGGCGGCCCTGCTGGACCAGGACCTTGCCGAGGAGGAACTGGACCTGCTGGTGGACGCCCACCTGGTCGAGCTGGTCGGCCCGGACGCCACCGGCAGCCCCCGGTACCGGCTGCACGACCTGCTGCGTTGCTACGCCGCGGGGCGCGCGGAGACTGCCGGGCACCCGGTCCCGCGGGAGGCGGTGCGGCGGCTGCTGACCGGATACCTCGCCCTGGCGCTGCACGCGGCGAAGACGATGCCGATCCACTTCTTCGGGGTGTTCTCCGTCGGCGAGCCGCCGGCAGGCTGGTGTCCCCCGGCGCCCGCGGAGCTGGTCGCCGACCCGGCCGGCTGGTTCGAGGCCGAGCGGCGCCGCGGGGTCGTGGCGGTGGAGCTGGCCGTGGAATGGGGCCTGGACGACCTGGCCTGGCGCCTGGCAGCGGCGTTCTCGCCGTATTTCGACCTGCGTGGCCACCACGAGGACTGGCAGCACACGCACCTGGTCGCGCTGGAGGCCGCGCGGCGGGTGGACAGCCTGCCCGGAATCGCGATCATGCTGCGCAACCTCGGCCAGATCCATCTGTACCGGGACTCCTACGCCGACGCACTGGACGCCTTCGAGCGGGCGCACCAGCTGTTCCTGCGGGCAGGCTACGAGCGCGGCGCGGGCATCGCGCTCTCCGGCATCGGCACCGTGCTGCGGATCCGCGGGGAGAACACCCTGGCCCTGGAACGCAGCCAGGAGGCGCTGACGTTGTGCGCCCGCGCCGGGGACCGGCACAGCGAGGCCGCGATCCGGCTGGCCATCGGCACGGTGTGGCTGGCGAGACAGCACTACGCGCGGGCAAGGGAGTGGTTCGTCGGCGCCTACGAGCTATCCGCGGAGATCGGCGACCGGCACCGGGAGGCGCATGCGCTGAACCGGCTGGGCCTGCTGCACCAGCGGCAGGGCAACCTCGCCGCCGCCAGGGAGCAGGTCGACCGGGCGATCGCGATCTTCGGCGAGATCGGTGACAACCACTGTGTCGGCTACGCCAACCAGCACCTCGGCGAGCTGTGCCTGTACAGCGGGGATCTCGCGCATGCGCGATTGTTGCTGGTCAACTCGCTGAGCGCGCACCGGCGCAACGGCGACCGCCGGTCCGAGGCCGAGATCTCCGAACTGCTGGGCCAGTTGCACGAGAGGCTCGGGCAGCCCGACCGGTCCCGCGCGCACTTCGACCGCGCGCTGCGGATCTGGCGGGAACTCGCCGCGGACGGGGCGCCCCGGCCGCGTGCCGGGAGGACGTCCGCCCGTACCGTGCCCACCTCCGCGTGAGCCCCGCCGGGAACGAGCCCGGCCCGGCGGGGGCGGCACCCGCCGGGCCGAACCCCCAGTGGATACGCAGTCTGGCAGGTTCGCGTGGCTGCCGCGACGACATATTTGCCCTAGCCGCAGGATATCGCGATCGGCGAACAGTCCCCTGTGGACGACAGGAGGTGAACCGGGGCCGATCTCGGGACGTACCAGGGTTGTCCGGTGGCGAACACGGGTGTGGGCACCGGCCGGAGCGGGCATACCCCGGCTGCCGGAAAGCTGTGCAGGCACCCCGGAAGGAGGCAGTGCGGTACCGATGACCGAACGAACCATCCTCGCGGGCTTCGACGGATCGGCGAACGCCCATCAGGCCGTGTCCTGGGCGGCACGGGAGGCGCGGGCGCGCGGCAGGCGGCTGGTGATCGGGCAGGCGTTCAGCTGGCAGCCACCGGCCACCACCTTCCGCTGGGTACCGGCCGAGCCCCTTGCCGAGGAACCGATCCGCCGCGCGACCGCGGAAGCACTGGACGCCATGGCCGGACAGACCCGGGAGCAGGTGCCGGACCTCGAGGTGGACACGGCCTTCCGGGACGGTCCGGCCGCGCCGACGCTGGCCGAGCTGGCCGGGGAACTGGACGCGGAGATGGTGGTGCTGGGCGCCTGCGGGCTCAGCGGGCTACCGCGCACCCTGCTCGGCTCCACCGCAGCCGAGGTGACCCACGCCCTCACCCGGCCCGTGGTGGTGGTCAGGGGCGAGGAACGCCTCGGTGACCAGCCGGTGGTCGTCGGAGTGGACGGCTCGCCGACAAGTACGCGCGCGATCGCGTTCGCCTTCGACTTCGCGGCCCGGCACGGCTGCCCGATCACCGCCGTGCACGCCTGGTCCGACCTGCCGCTGGCGGTGCACGACACCGGCAGGGTACGCGCGCTGGAACCGGACGAGCTGCGCTCGATGGCCGATGAGTACCTCGACGGCTGGCAGCGCCGTTACCCGGAGGTCAAGGTGGA
The DNA here is from genome assembly GCF_018885265.1 of Amycolatopsis aidingensis. Classification (GTDB taxonomy): domain Bacteria; phylum Actinomycetota; class Actinomycetes; order Mycobacteriales; family Pseudonocardiaceae; genus Amycolatopsis; species Amycolatopsis aidingensis. The sequence goes on along the minus strand of NZ_CP076538.1, from coordinate 1,740,808 downwards.
CTGGGAACTCGTCGCCGACCGGCCGGCCCGCACCCTGCTGGAACACGCCGAGGATGCCCGCTTGCTCGCGGTCGGCAGTCACGGCCGGGGCCCGGTGCGGCGCGCCCTGCTCGGCTCGGTCAGCCACGCGGTGCTGCACCACGCGAACTGCCCGGTCGCGGTGCTGCGCGACGGGGAGGATCCTGAGTAGCCGATTGAGCCGACCGAAGGGCGGGAACACGAACCCCATGACACAGGCACGACACACGCACACCCGGATACGCGTCGTCACCGCGGTCGCGGTCGCCGGTCTGCTGGCGGCCGCCTGCGGAGGCGAGGACGCGGACTCCGCAGGCGGCGCCACCGGCGAGACCACCACCTCGGCCACCACCGGGACCACGGCGAATCAGGACGAGCCGGGGCTGGAACACAGCGGCAAGCTCGCTCCGCCCAAGTCGGCCAACGGCGCCTACACCTACAACCAGCAGCTGGCACCTGCCGGAGCCGAGCTCACCGTCGATGCCGAGAAGCTGGACCAGACCACCCGGGTCGGTCTCGAGGTGAAGGGACTACTGGCCAACCGTGGCTACGCCGTCCATGTGCACACCGACCCCTGCGGCCCGCAGGGTGCGGACGCCGGGCCGCACTTCCAGAAGAACCAGAGCCCGGACGATGCCCCGCACGACCCCGCCTATGCCAATCCGGAGAACGAGATCTGGCTGGACCTGCGCACCGGCGAGCAGGGCGAGGGCGAGACCACCGCCGAGGTGCCGTTCACCTTCGCCGAACGCGTTCCGGCCTCGGTGGTGGTACACGCCAATGAGTCCACTGCCACCGCCCAGGGTGAGGCGGGCAAGGCCGGTGACCGCATCGCCTGCCTGACCGTTCCCTTCGACACCCTGTGAGCCGGCCGGGCGGGCCGTGCGCGTCCGGCAACCGGCTCACGGCCCGCCCAGCCTGCCGCGGCCGAGCAGGTGCGCGCAGGCCGTGACCCCAGCCGCGATGGCACCGAGGAACACCAGCGGGAAGATCATGCCGACCAGGCCGAACACGACCAGGAAGGCGGCCAGCAGATACACGGCCAGCCGCACCATCCGGCCGTACCGTCGCGGCGGGGCACCCTCCTGCAACGCCTTGGCCAATTCCGGGTCGGACTCCTCGAACCACTGCTCGATCTTCCTGAGCTGCTGCCGATCGTGCTGGCTGAACATCGTCCGCTCCAGTAGTCCGCAGAGGTCGGTCTGCCTGCCTGCCATCCGGAACCCGTTGCCGCCCGTTGGCAAGATGACGCTTGGGCAATACCCGCGAGCCATCCCGGCGAAACCCCGGAAGGAGCCCCATGCGGCCTGGAACGGAACCCGCAGGCGAGCTGGTCGCGGCGCTGCGCGCGCTGCGCGAGCGGGACCGGAAGACGGCACACGAACACGCCATCCGGGCCGGGGAGCAGGGCTGGGTGCTGGGCACCGAGCTGGCCCGCCATCTCGAGGACGGCGCCCGGCCAGAGGTATACGACCAGCCCGCGGCTTTCCGCGCGTTCGTGCGTGGCGGTGGCAACGTGCCGCTGTACCAGAACCTGAGCCGTACGCTGGCCCGGCACTACGAGCTGTCCTGCCCCGGCGGCAGCCTGCTGGACATCGGCTGCGGTGACGGGCTCGCCCTCGCCCCCGCCGTGGAGCTCGCCAGCCCGCCACCGGCCCGGCTCGACCTGGTCGAGCCCTCGGCGGAACTACTGCGCGCGGCCGGGGAACGGCTGGCCGGGTTCGCGGGCGAACTCGGTACGCATCCGGTGGACGCGCAGGCCTTCACCGGATACCTCGGCCCCGGTGATCACTGGGACCTCGCGCAGGCCACCTTCTCCCTGCAGTCGGTGCCGCCCGCGGACCGCCCCGAGGTGCTGCGCGGGCTGCGCGAGCACACCGGCGGGCTGCTGATCGCCGAGTTCGATGTCCCGGACCTGGCCGAGGGAGGCCCGGAACACCTGCACTCGCTGGCGACCCGGTACGAGCGCGGGATCGCCGAGTACGCGGGCCAGGCGGGGCTGGTCGCCAAGGGGTTCATGCTGCCGATGCTGCTCGGGCTGCTGGAACCCGGGCGGCCGCGCACGAACTGGGAACAGCCGGTGCAAGCCTGGCGGGAACTGCTGGCCGACGCGGGCTACCGGGAAACCACGGTGACCCCGATCCACGACTACTGGTGGTCACCCGCGGTCCTGTTACACGCGCGGTGAACTCCGGTTTGGCATTATTTCAGGTCGCGGGTAGGTCTCGTTCGCCCTTCACGGCCAGGGCCGGCGGATAAGAAAATCGGTGCCGGACCCGAAGGGCGGAGGCACCATGTCGAAACGGCACAGGTTCCCACTGATCGTCGGCGGCGCCGCGCTGGCGGCAGCGTTCACGGTGGCCGCGGCCCCGCAGGCGGCCGCGGACAGTTCCCGGTGCACCAGCGACAGCGCCTGCGCGGGGAAGGTGACCTTCCAGTCCTACGGTGAGGTTTTCAAGGTTTACGACCAGCGGGGGGACGGCCATTCGGCGGTCCTGCTGTACTGGCTGCCGGACGGCTCCGGCCCGCACTACGTGTGGAACCACAGCGGCAACGGCAGCGTGGTGACGGCGAATCTGGAGTTCCCGGAAGGCGACTGGGTGACCTACCGGGCCTGCCTCGGCGAGTACGGGCAGCGGCAGATCCTCGAATCCACCTGCGGCAGCCCGACCACCGACTATGCCTGACAGCCTGTTCCGGAACCGGCGATGGCTACAAACTCTGAAGGGGGCGCCATGCCTGACATGAATCGCCGACTGTTCCTGGTGACCGGGTTCGCCGCGGGCGGGACGCTGGCCGTGCCCGGGTTGTCCGCGGCGGGTGCGGGCACCGCCGCCCTGCGCTACCCGTTCCACCTCGGTGTCGCCTCCGGCGACCCGAGACCCGACCGGGTGGTGCTGTGGACCAGGCTGGCGACCGCGCCGCTGGACCTCGACGGTGGGATGGGCGACAAGAACATCCTGGTGGAATGGCAACTCGCCACCGACGAGAAGTTCACCAGCATCGCCGCCTCCGGCAACGCGGTCGCGGTGCCGGGAGAGGGGCACAGCATCCACGCGGAACCGCAAGGACTGTCCCCCGGTACCGAGTACTTCTACCGGTTCAAGGCAGGCGAGCACCTGTCCCCGGTCGGCCGTACCCGCACCGCGCCCGCGGCCGGGTCCGCGCCCGGTTCGCTCAGCTTCGCCTTCGCCTCCTGCCAGCACTTCGAGGAAGGCTGGTACCACGCGCACCGGTTCATCGCGCAGGACGAACCGGATCTGGTGCTGTTCCTCGGCGACTACATGTACGAGAACAACTCCGGTCGCAGCGACCTGGTGCGGGGTTACGTCGAGTTCGACGAGGTCAACCGCCTGGTGGAGCACCGGCTGCGGTACGCGCAGCACAAACTCGACCCGGACCTCCAGGCGGCGCACGCGGCGGCGCCGTGGTTGCCGGTGTTCGACGACCACGAGCTGGAGAACAACTGGTGGGGCGTGAACTTCGACCAGCCGGGCCGCAAGCAGCCCGCGTTCCAGGCGTTCTGGGAGAACATGCCGCTGCCTCGCTCGATGAAACCGGAGAACTCGGCGATCCCGCTGTACCGCACGATCGCCTGGGGCACACTGGCCCGCTTCCACATGCTGGACACCCGGCAGTACCGGTGGAAGCAGGCCCCGAACAACAACAACACGAACTGTGGTGAGTTGCGCCGGACGGACCGCACGCTCACCGGGGACGCACAGGAGCGTTGGCTACTGGACTCGCTGACGGCGCGCGACTCCGGTTGGGACTTCCTCGGCCAGCAGGTCTTCTTCGCCCAGCGGGATGGCGACGGCCGGGCGAGCACCTGCGATGTCAGCGAGGACGCCTGGGACGGCTACCCGGCCAACCGGGAGCGCATCGTGCGGGGCTGGATCGACCGGAAGGTGCGCAATCCCGTGGTGCTGACCGGTGACGTGCACCGGCACTGGGCCAGCGACCTGCGGCTGAACTACCACGATCACGACTCACCGGTGGTCGGCACCGAGCTGGTGACCACCTCGATCACCTCCCGTGGCAGCACCACCCCGCCGAACAACCTGGATGAGAACCCGCACCTGCGTTATATCGGCCACCAACGTGGCTACGTGCGGGCCAGGGTCACCCCGGATCAGCTCACCGCGGAGTTCATGGGTGTCTCCTCGGTGCTCGTTCGCGATCCCGCCAAGGTCGACCTCTCCGTGGTCCGGCGTTTCCACGTGGCCGACGGCCGTCCCGGCCTGCAACCCGGCTGAGGATCAGCAGAAGATCCAGATGAAGCAGGGCTCCTCGGTCTCCGTGGTCGTGGTGGTCTGCCGGGGCGGACTGGGGTCCGGCGGCGGGTCGGGGCTGTCGCTGCGGGCCGTTGTGCTCTGCTCCTCCGAGGTCGGATCGGGATCCGCCGAGGCCGACCCGGTCGAGCTCGCGGTAGTCCCGGCCGAACTCTCGGTGGTGGACGACGCGGTGGAACCGGAGGTCCGAGTGGCACCGGAGCCGGTGCTCGTCGGTCCCGCGGGCACGCCCCGCTCGGACTCTTCCTGCTCCTTCTCATCCGGCCCCACGGTGAGCGCCGTGCGCTCGGGGAAGCGGATGATGGAAGGCTCCTCCAGCCCCTGGTCCTGCTCGCCATCCCCGGGCAGGGTGCTGACCACGGCCGCGGCCACCCCGCAGCCGAACACCACCGCGCCCATCACCGCGAGCACGCGAAGCCGGGAACCCGGACGCGGTGGAACGCGCTCGTCCCACCCTTCGCGCTCCAGCAGCTCGACCACGGATACCTCGTCGTCGTTCACCGAAAGACCCCTCGAAGCTGGAACGCAGCGGATGGTATCGGTACCTTAGAGCCAGGCAAACGGGGCACATAACGAACCACCCGATATCCGCCGATCGGCCCAGGGCACGGGTGCGACGACCGGAACAACGGGCGGCTCGCGGTCCTAGACTGCAGGAATGTTCGACAACTCGGGGCGAGCGCGATGACCCGGCCGACCGTGGGCGTGGTGGGGCCGGGCGACCTCGTCGAGCAGATCGCCCCGGCCACCGAACAGGTTGGTCGCTGCCCGGTGGTGCGCATCCCCTACCAGCACGAGAACGAGACCAGCGCGCTGGTGCGCAAGCATCACGACGAGGTGGACTGCTGGCTGTTCACCGGGATCGTGCCGCGGACCCTCGCCGAACTGGCCCGGGTCGTGAACCATCCCGCCGAGCACGTCTGCTACAGCGGGGTGACCCTGCTCAGTGTCGTGGTCCGGCTGCTGAACGAGGGATACCCGGTGCGCTCGCTCAGCGTGGACACCCTGGACACCGACGACGTGCGGGAGACCCTGGCGGCGGCCGGGCTGGGCGACACCCGGATCGCGGTACTCGCCTACCGCAGCGGGCATACGGCCGAGCGGCTGGTCGACTTCCATCGCAGCGTGCGGCACCGGTTCGGTCCGGACACCGTGGCGCTGACCTGCCTGCGTTCGGCCTTCGCCGTACTCAGCGAGGAGACCCACGCGGTGCGAATGGTGCCATCGCGCAAGGACACCCGGCAGGCCGTGGGCTCGCTGCTGCTGAAGACGCAGAGTCATCGCTACTCCGACGCGCAGGTCGCGGTCGGCTTCGCCCGGCTCGCGGAGCCGGAGACCACGCTGGCCCGGCTGCTGGGCGAGCTCGGCGCCAGCACCACGACGCTGCCGGACGGCAGGCTCGCCTTCGTCACCACGCGCGGACCGCTCTGGGCGGTCACCAGGGGCTTCACCGGCCTGCCGATGCTCGCCGAGCTCGCGGGCCACCTTGCCGAGGTCCACATCGGAATCGGGATCGGCCGGACCGCGGCGGAGGCGGAGGCGCTGGCGAACACCGCGTTCGGCAGGGCACGCGAGGCCGGCGGGTTCATCGCCGCGCTGGCTCTTCCGAACGAGGCGCCAAGGGTGCTGGAGACCGGCACGGCGGAGGCGGAGCAGGACACCGCGCCCGACCTACAGCAGCTCGCCAGCAGGGCGGGGGTCAGCAAGAAGACCCTGCTCACCATCCGCTCGCTGCTGGACGCCCGCGGCGACCGCGGGCTGACCGCGCAGGATGTCGCCAATGGCTTCGGCGTGCACGAGCGCACCGCCCGCCGCCTGGTCAAGCAGCTCGAACGGGCCGGCATCGCGGTGGTGAGCGGGCGGCGGATCAACGGCCCCGGCAGGCCGCTGATGGTCTACGACCTGCGGCTGTAGCGGCACTTCCCACCCCCAGCAAGCGCCCACCCGCCAGCAAGACCCTGAACGTGCCGTTCGAGACGCTCAGCGTCGCGAACGGCACGTTTGGGACGTCTGACGTCCGGAACGCCACGTTCAGGGATTGGTCAGGAACCGGGGCGGGTGAGGCCGTCCTCCTCGCCGCCGCGGCTCAGCACCACCTCGTCGGTGCGGTCAAGGGCCTCGGTGTGCCGCGGGCTCGGCTCCGCCCTGCTCAGATCGACCAGCCGGATCGGCGGCCCGAGCTCGATCAGGGTGGGCACGTACTCGGCGCCGTCCACCCGCCAGTCACCGTCCTTCCTGGTGAACCGGAACCGCGCCGCGATGCCCTCCTCGGACACACCCCTCGGTTCGGCGTGTTTGGCCACGTGGTTGCCGAGCCCGTAGGCGACCCACTCCCCATCGATCCGCTCGATCGGCTGCACCACGTGCGCGTGATGGCCGAGGATCAGGTCGATCGAGTCCGCACCCAGCAGCCGCTCGGCGAGCCGCCGCTGCTGGGCGGTCGGATCGTGCTGGTACTCGGTGCCCCAGTGCAGGCTGGCGATCACCACCTCTGCCCCGGCGGCACGAGTCGCCTCGGCCTGCGCGATCACCGCCTCCGCGTCCAGCCGGTTGGCCATCCAGGGCTTGCCATCCGGAAGCTCGTAGCCGTTGAAACCGAAGGTGAAGGACACCTGCCCGACCTTGACCCCGTTCACGTCGAGCACCAGCGGGGTGTCCGCCTCCTGCTCGGTGCGGGCGGAGCCGGTGTGCTGGATACCCGCATCGTCCAGCGTGTCCAGGGTGCGCCGCACCCCGTCCTCGCCCTGGTCCAGGGTGTGGTTGGAGGCGGTGGAGCAGGAGTCGTACCCGGTGTCGGCGAGCGCGTCGGCCAGCTCGGGGGGTGCGTTGAAGGACGGGTAGCCGCTGAAGTCGCCGCCGTCCTCGGCCAGCGGTACCTCCAGGTGGCAGATCGCGAGGTCGGCAGCGGACACCACCGGCCGCACGCCTTCGAACAGCGGCCGGTAGTCCCGCTCCAGCCCGGCCTCGGCGTCCCGCTCGGCCTGCTCGGTCAGTGCCGGGTGGATCAGCACGTCACCGGTGGCCAGCACGGTGAACGAGTCGGCGGGCCCGGTGGACCCGGTGGACGGGGCCGCCTGCTCGGACGGTTCGTTCCGCTCCGCCGCGGGCTCGGGGGCGCCGGTACAGGCGGCGGCGCTGAGCAGGGTCACGCCGAGTACGGCGGCGAGGGGACGCCTCACGTCATCTCCCAGGGGTCTGGACCGGTTCGGGTTCGCGCCACATGTTCCACCATCGGGTGATGCACAGGGACACCCCCGGTGGCGTGGGAGGATCGGAGCCGTGCCTAGGAACCGGGATCGAGACGAGGAGGGCCGGGCGCGGAACGCCAGGCCGCGGGACGGCCTCGGCAGGCCGTTGCCCTATGACGCGGCCGGGGTCGAGCGGCAGCCGGAGGGGATCGAGCGCTCCCCCGCGGACACCGTGGCCGAGGCGCAGCGCCTGCTGAACGACGGCAAGCCCTTCCACGCGCACGAGGTGTTCGAGGACGCGTGGAAGTCGGGGCCCGCACGCGAGGAGGGCCTGTGGCGGGGGCTGGCCCAGCTGGCCGTCGGCGTCACCCACGCGGCGCGCGGCAACACCACCGGCGCCGCCTCGCTGCTGCGCAGGGGCGCGGACAACATCGAGCCGTTCGCGCCGGAGGCGTCCTACGGTATCGACGTCGCCGGGCTGTGCGGCTGGGCCCGCGCGCTCGCCGGAGACATCGACGCGGGCAGGCAGCCAGCCTCGGCGGCCGCGATGGCACCCGACCTGCGCGCCGCCAACCCCATCGAGTGACACCCGAACGGCGGAGTCATCGTCACTGGTTCGGGGCATGAACGGGGTTCGCCGGCCACCCCCGGTGCTGCACTGAGGTGATGGACACCTCAGACCGAACCCCCAAAGTACGCATGCTCACGGCACTCGTCGCCACCGTGCTCGGGTGCGCCCTCCTCACCGCGACGCCGCCCGCCATGGCGTCGCAGGCCGGATCCGCTCCGGCCCAGCACGCCGACCAGTTCGCCCCCAAGCAGAAGGTGAAGATCAAGGCCAAGGTCGACAAGAAGAAGGTCAAGGCCAACGGCAAGGTCCGGATCGACGGCCGGTTCGAACTCGAGAAGGGTGGCCGCGGCCAGGACGCGCTCGGCAGCGGGGCCACCAAGGTCTACCTGCAACAGCAGCTGTCCACCGGGCTCTGGGTGGACCTGCGCACCGCACCCTGTCTGCCGCACGGCACCTTCCGGTTCAACCTGAAGGTCTCCACCACGCTGACCGTCCGTGTCTACCACCCGGAGACCACCATCTACACCTCGGCGTCCTCGGAGCTGTTCACCATCATCGCGCTGTGAGCCACGGCCGGTTTGCCAGGACGGGGTGTGAGGTACCCACTACCCGTCCTGGCAACCGACCGGCGGAGGAGTTGACTGGAATGTCCTCAGTGGCACGGGTGACCGAGATCAGCGCGATTTCCGAGCAGAGCTTCGAGGAAGCGATCAAGATAGGGGTGAAGCGGGCGTCGGAAACCCTGCGTGGCCTGAAATCCGCCTGGGTGAAGGAACAGGAAGTCCAGATCGGCGAGAACGGCAGCGTCACCGGCTACAAAGTGCATCTGCTGGTGACCTTCGCGCTGGACAGCTGATCCCGGCCGGAGTCGGCCGGTAACCGAACGACTCCTGGATGCGACAATCCGGTTGGCGGACGATCGGAGGGAGCGCATCATGACCCGGTTGACTCTCCTGATCGCCGTCGCGGCGGCGGTGGTCTTCGGCTGCGCCTCCAGCCAGGCGCCGCCAGGATCGCCACCGCCCGCGCCGGATCCCGCGGTGGCCGCGGCCGGGCCGCACACCATTCACGTCACCGCCTCCGGCCCGTACGACACCGTGATGCGGGTCGCGAGGGCGGGCACCCAGACCCAGGTCGAGCTGCAGGGCGAGCCCTTCGAGTACGAGTTCACCGAGGAGAGCGACCGGCTCGGCGAGCTGGGTATCGCGGTGTACGCCCGCAGCGCCACACCCGGCGTGGTGCACTGCGCGATCACGGTGGACGGCGAGGTGGTTGCCGAGCAGTCCGTGCGCAGGCCCGGTGCGGACGGTTTCGCCACGGTGGGCTGCACGATCCCGATCAGCGCGTGAGTTCCGGGGTCCGGGAACGAGCACCGAGCTCCAGCGTTCTGTCCACATAGGTCGCCAGCCGGGCAAGGTCGTGACTGACCACGGCCAGCGCGGTCCCGTTGTCCGCCGCCGCGCGCAGTAGTACGGCGATGTCCGCGGCGGTGGTGCTGTCCAGGCTGGCGGTCGGCTCGTCCGCGACGATCAGTGCGGGCTCGGCGATCAACGCCCGTACCAGCGCCACCCGCTGCGCCTGCCCGACCGAAAGCTGCCCCGGCAGCGCGGTCACGTCCAGCTCACCGAGCCCGACCGGCTCGAGTGCCTCCCTGGCCCGCCGCTTGCGCTCCGCGACCGGCAGCGGGCCATGGGCGAGCACCAGCGGTTCGGTGATCGACCGCCACAGCGCCCAGCGCCGGTCCAGGCTGCCCCGCGGGTCCTGGAACACCGGCATCACATAACCGGGCCGGGGCAGCACCGGCCGGGAGCGGCGGCCGGGCCAGGCCTCGGTGCCGTCGAACCGCACACTGCCCCCGTCCGGCCGCTCCATCCCGCCGATCAGCCGCAGCAGGGTGGACTTGCCCGAGCCGGAAGGGCCGACCACGCCCAGGATCTCCCCGGCCGCGATCTCGGCCGAGACGCCGTCCACCGCGCGCACCCGCCCCCGGCCCCGGCCATAGTGCCTGCGCACCTCGCGCACGGCCACCACGGCCGCACCGTCCACCCCCGCTTCGGCGGGCCCAGCGGGCCCCGCCTGCTGGGCCGGGGCGGCAGGCCGGTCGAGAGACCCGGGTGCCGCGGCCACCAGCCTGCGGGCCGGTGCGCTGCGCGGGGTGGCCAGCACCCGCTCGGCAGGGCCCTCCTCGACCACCTCGCCCTCGTGCAGCACCACCACCCGGTCGGCGAACTCGGCCACCAGCCGCAGGTCGTGGCTGACCAGCAGCAGGGACCGGCTGGCCCCGCGCAGCGTGCGCAGCGCGTCCCTTGCCAGGTCCGCATCCAGCGCGCTGGTCGGCTCGTCGGCGATGGTCAGCGGCGGTGAGTGCACGGTGGCCGCGGCGACCGTGGCCCGCTGCAGCATGCCGCCGGAGAACTGGTGCGGGTAGTCCCGTGACCGTGCCGCGGGGTCCGGGATGCCCAGTGCCCCGAGCCGGTCGGCGACCTCGCCGCGGCCCGGCCGCATGCCGTGCGCCAGCCACGCCTCAGCGACATGGTGCCCGACCGTCCGAAGTGGATCGCAGGCGGCGTACGGGTCCTGCCCGACATAACCTGCCACCCGCCCGCGCAGCGCACGCAGCTCGTCCCTGGCGGCGCAGCGCACCTCGCGCCCGGCCACCGAGACCGCACCCGCGACGCCAGCCCGTGGCGGCAGCAGGCCCAGCACGGCACGGACCAGAGTGGTCTTCCCGCAGCCGGACTCGCCGACAAGGCCAACGCACTCCCCCTGCTCCACCCGCAGGTCCACCTCGCGCAGCGCGGTGGTGCCGCCCGCGTACCGCACCGAGAGCCCGCGGATGTCCAGCGCCGCCGTCATGAGCGCCCCGCAGGATCGGTGCAGTCCCGCAGCGCGTCGCTGATCAGCGTGGCGCCCGCGATGCACAGCACGATGCCGAGGCCGGGGCCGATCAGCAGCCAGGGCGCCACCGCGTAGCTCGCCCTGCTCTCCGCGATCATGTTGCCCCACTCCGTGGCAGGAGGCTGGGCGCCGAGGCCGAGGAAGGAAAGGCTCGCCAGGAACAGCACGATCTCCCCGAGGTTCAGCGTGGCCGCGATCAGCACCTGCACCAGCGTCCCCGGCAACACATGGCCCACCGCTGCCCGCAGCGGCCCGGCGCCCGCCATCCTGGCCGCGATCACCTCCGGTCGCCGGGCGCTGCCGAGGGTGTGCGCGCGGGCCAGCTTCGCCAGCCGGGCCCACTCGGTGAGGCACATGGCAAGGATCAGCGTGCCGAACCCCGGCCCGAGTGCCCCGATCACGGCCAGGCTGAGCACCAGCGAGGGCAACCCGAGCAGGATGTCGACAAAGCGGTTGAGCAGCACGTCGAACACCCCGCCGAGCAGCCCGGCCGCCGCGCCGAGCAGCAGGCCGACCAGGGTGCTGATGGTGAACACCAGCAATGCCGCGCCGAGCGAGTTGTACGCCCCGGCCACGGTGCGGGCAAAGGAGTCCCGCCCGGCGCTGTCGGTGCCGAGCCAGTGCTCCCAGCTCGGCGCGGCGAGCTGGTTGGCATAGTCGGTGGCCTCCGGGTCCTTGATCAGCAGCGGTCCGAGGGTGGCCAGCAGTACGACCACGGCAAGGCAGCCCAGCCCGGCCTGGAACGCGCGGTGCGCCAGCAACCTGCGCCCCAGCCCCTGCGGCACCGCCACCGGCTGCGGCGCCGGGCCGAGCCCGGTCATCCTGGCGATCGTGGCCGGCAGGCTCATCGGCTGCTCCCCGCGCCGCGCAGCCGCGGGTCCAGCGCCCGCAGCAGCAGGTCGACCACCAGGCTGACCAGTACGAAGGCGGCCACCGCGAGCAGCGCGAACCCGGCGACCGCCGGCATGTCCCGCGCGTGGATGGACTCGATCACGTAGCCGCCGAGGCCGGGCCAGGTGAACACGGCCTCCACGATCGGCGCCCCGCCGAGGAAGTACGCGGCACTGACCCCCACCATGGTGAGGAACGGCGGCAGCGAGTTCGGCAGCAGGTGCACGAACAGCTGGCGCAACCTTCCGGCGCCACGGGCGGCGCTCACGTCCAGATACGGCGCGGCCCTTGCCTCCAGAACGCTCGCCCGCAGTACCCGCGACCAGGAACCTGCCGAGAGCAGGGCCAGGGTGAAGGCCGGCAGCCCGACCGTGGCCAGGGTGCCGTCGCTGATCACCCGGCCCATGCCGAGCCGGATGACCACCACGTCCAGCAGCAGCACACCGATCAGGAAACCGGGCACGGCCACCATGGCCAGCGCGACGGTCCGGCTCATCGTGTCCGGCCACCGGCGCGGGGCCGCCGCGGCGACCAGGCCGAGCACCAGTGCGATGCCGATGGCGAACACCAGCGCCACCCCGGCGAGCAGCAGGGTGGCAGGCAGCCGGGTGGCGAACTCCTCGACCACCGGGCGCCCGGTGCGCCAGGAGACACCGAGGTCGCCCTGCACCGCCCCGAGCAGCCACTGCCCGAACCGGGCCGGCAGGGGCTCGTCCAGGCCGAGTTCGGCGCGGGTTGCCGCGAGCAGCGCCGGGTCGGGATCGGTGATCCGGCGCGCGGCCAGCACGTGCGTCGCGGGATCGCCGGGGGTCAGATTCAGCAGCGCCCAGATCGCGACGCTCCCGCCGAACAGCGTGACCAGCGCCTGCGCCGTCCGGCTCGCGAACGAGGCCAGCATCAGCCGGTGGGTGCCGTGCGCGCGTCCACCCAGAGCAGCATCGGGTTGGGCTCGTAGTCCTTCATCCGCGGCCCGCCCACCGCGTTCGGCAGCCGCATCCCGAGGTAGACCACGTGCGCCCGGTCGCTGATCCGGCGCTGGATCGAGCGCAGCAGCTCGTGCCGCCGCTGCTCGTCGAACTCCACGCTGACCTTCTCGATCATCGCGTCCAGCTCGGGATCGGCGACCCCGCCGCGGTTCTTCGGCGAGCCCGTCAGGTAGTAGTCCCGCAGGCGGATGATCGGGTCCCCGGAGAAGGAGAGCATCTCGGCGCCGGAGAGGCCCGCCTGCCAGCTGTCGGTCTCGTTCAGGGTGGCGGTGATGTCCGGCACCGAGCGCAGGGTGACCTGCACGCCGATGGCCTTCAGCTGGGATTGCACCGCGACCGCGAGGGTCTCCGAGTCCGGCTGCTGCGGGTAGGTGACCACCTCGAAGGTCAGCGGCTTGCCGTCCTTGACCCGCATGCCGTCCGGCCCGGCGACCCAGCCCGCCTCGTCCAGGGTTGCCCTGGCCGCGGCGAGATCGGTCTGCTGGGTCCGCACCGCGTACGGCATGGCCTCGCCGTAGATGCCGGTGGCGGGCTGGTACAGCCCGTTCATCACCTCATCGGCGATCTGCCGGTAGTCCACGGCCTGCTGCACGGCCTTGCGCACGGCACGGTCGTCGAAGGGCGCGCGGCGCTGGTTGAAGTACAGCGCGAAGGTCGGGCTGCGCGGGGTGCCGGTGAGGTAGTGGGCGTCGCCACCGCCCTGCAGGGTCTTGCCCATCGCCGTCGGCGGGTAGAGCGCCAGGTCGGCCTCGCCGTTACGCACCGCGAGCAGGCGGGCCTGCGCGTCCTCGATGAACCGGACCGAGTAGTCCTCAAGCGCTGGTTCGCCGTCCCAGTAATCGGGGTTGGGCTCCAGCTTCATCACCTCGCTGTCCAGGCCGCGCACCACGTACGGGCCGGTGTAGAGCCCGGCATCGAGCAGTGCCGCCGGGTCCCCCTTGGCCCGCTCGTAGGCCGCCTGGTCGTACACCTTGAACATGGACTCCTCGGCCAGGATGTTCGGCATGTTCGGAGTCGGCTCGGCAGTGGTGATCGACACCCGCAGCGGGCCGGTGGCCTGCACCGTGGTCCCCGGCAACGCGGCGGCCAGCGAAGGGTTCTCGGCCAGCTGGTAGCGCATGCAGGCCACCAGCGCCTCGGCGTCCAGGGCGGTGCCGCTGTGGAAGGTGATGCCCTCGTTCAGGGTGAGTTCCCAGGTCGTGGGCGAGGTGTTGCGCAGGTCGGAGGCCAGCCACGGGTCCGGCTTGCCGTCGAAGGTGGGCCGCAGCAGCAGCTCGGAGTAGCCGAACTCGTTGCCCCAGAAGCCGTTCTCCAGCGGGTCGAGGTCGGCGATGTCGAAGCTGGTGGTGATGGTCAGCGAGGACGGGCCCGCCGCATCGCCGGATTCACCGGTGGTCGCGCAGCCGGTGACCGCGAGCATCATGGCCAGCACCGCGGCGACCAACGGTCGGACGGCCCTGGCAGCGGGCAGGCAGGGGGTCATTCGGTGGGCCTCCAGCACCTCGTGGATGACGTGTCCGTGCTGCCGTGGCCGGTCTCCTGGCTGACGAGTCGGCGCCACCGTTCCCCTTCCCGGGCACAGCTGGCCCAGTGGGTCCCGCGATCGGCGGGTCGAACGGCGACTTCTCGATCACAGTGGCGAGGGCCGCGCCGGTCTCGCACCGGCTTCCCGTACACCACGGCTGGCTCAAGCTAACCGAACGCTACCGGGGAGGCAACGTGACCAACGACGCCCGCCGACCCCGGTGCACGATTTTCCGCGAGGCAATCACGCCGGTCAGAGATTCCCCTTGTCGCTGATAGCGCCGGGGGTGACACCGCGAGTCACCAGATCAACGCGATTAATCGGGAAGGCCAGCAGATCTGGTCATAATTCGCCGAACTGGCCCTTGTGATCAGGACCGCGGACACATACCGTCGCGCCAGTTGGGCAGGTACGGACGGTGGGGCGGTACACCGGTGAGGGGCGGATGACGTAGAGTGTCACCTCCGGAGCACGCATGAGCACGCACAAGCGGAAGAGCGCCCTCTTCCGGCCACTCTCCTTCGACGGCTGGGGCGATTACCAGCAGTGGGCGGAGCACGATTTCCAGCCGCGTGAGCCCGAGGACGAGCCAGCCCCCGACGAACCGGAGACCGCCCGCGAACCGCAGCCCCGGACGGCGACAGCCACCGTCCCCACCGAACGGAGCTCGAGTCCCCCTCCCCCGTGGCCGGAGTCTGATGTGGACAGTCAAGCACCAGAACCGGAGGAGGTCGAGGAGGACCACGACTTCATCCGGGCCCGCCCCTATGTGCGCACCGGTGGCCGCGCGAAGGCCAGCTACGACCTGCGGCTGGAGACGATGGTGTCCTCCACCAGGCTGCACGAGTCACCACGCGCGATGCATCAGCCGATGACGGCCGACCACCGGACGATCTGCACGCTGTGCGGGCATCCGCAGTCCGTCGCGGAGATCGCAGCCCGGATCAAGGCCCCGCTCGGCGTCGCCAGGATCCTGATCAGCGACGCCATCGACATGGGGCTGCTGATGATCCACGAGAACGCGCCGATGGCCAACGGCCGCCCGCCGCTCGAGCTGCTCAAACGGGTGCACGACGGGCTGCTGCGTCTCGCCTGAGCGAGCCACGCCGCCGCTGTCGGGGCTATCCTGACCAGGAGGATTGCCACTCGCCGCCGGTGGGTATCTCGCAGGGCAGGAGGCGATCATGTCACGTACCGCAGCAAGCCACGGCACGTTCGCCGACCGGCACCAGGCCGGGCGCCGCCTCGCCGCGCTGCTGGCCGAGCGATCCTGGTCCGACCCGCTGGTGCTCGGCCTGGCCAGGGGCGGGGTACCGGTCGCCGCGGTGGTCGCCGCGGAGCTGGGCGCGGCCCTGGACGTGGCGGTGGCCAGGAAGATCGGTGCGCCGGGGCGGCCGGAGCTCGGGGTGGGCGCGGTGACCGCGTCCGGGCCCGCGTACTTCGACCCCGGTTCGCTGCGCAAGCTCGGGCTCACCGCGGACGAACTGGCGGATACCTGCGCCGAGGAGCGCGCCGAGGCACGCAGGCGGGTCGAGCGTTACCAGCGCGGCAGGCAGCCGCATTACCGCGAGGGCCGGGATGTGATCGTGGTGGACGACGGGCTGGCCACCGGGGTCACCGCCACCGCCGCACTACGGGCGGTCCGCGCGGACCGCCCGCGCCGGCTGGTGTTCGCCGCCCCGGTGTGCGCTCCGGGATCCCCTGAGCAGCTGCGCGGGGACGCCGACGAGGTCATCTGCGTCACGGAGCCGGAGGACTTCGTCGCGGTCGGCCAGTGGTACCGCGACTTCCGGCAGACCACCGACGACGAGGTGGTCGACCTCCTCGAAGCCACCACCTGACCCTGCCCGCCACTCACAGCGGTCAGCGCATGAAGGTGCCGCCGTTGATGTCCACCGTGGTACCGGTCAGGTAGCCGGAGCGTTCGCCGCACAGGTGGGCCACCAGCGCGGCCACCTCCTCGGCTGTACCCAGCCTGCCGACCGGGATGGTGGCCGCCGCGCGCTCCAGCTCGGCCTCGTCCATATCGTCCATCACCGGGGTGCGCACGGCGGCCGGAGCCACCGCGTTCACCGTCACGCCGGAGGCCGCGAGGTCCCGCGCGAAGATCTTGGTCAGCACCAGCACACCCGCCTTGGCCGCCGCGTAGTGCGCCCCGGCGACCAGCCCGCCCTGCTGCCCGGCCAGCGAAGCCATGTTCACGATCCGGCCCCAGCCGCGCTCGCGCATCGCGGGGGCGCAGCGCCGGGTGGCGATCAGCACGCTGCGCAGGTTGGTGCCGAGCACCGCGTCCCACTCCTCGAGCTCGATCTCCCACACCGATCCGGCCGCGGTTCGCGCGGCGTTGTTCACCAGGATGTCCGGCGCGTGCCAGCGGTCCTCGACCTCGGCGACCGCGGCGTCGAAAGCCGCCTGCTCGTTCACATCCGCGGACACCGCGAGCGTCGTGCCCGCGCCGGGGTCCAGCCGCGCGGCCAGCCGCTCCGCGCCCGCCCGGTCCAGGTCGAGCAGGGCCACCCGTGCGCCGCCCGCATGCAGCTCCCGCGCGATCGCGGCACCGAGGCCGCGGGCCGCCCCGGTGACCAGCGCGACCCGGTCCCGTTCCGGCATGGTCACTCGTTCCCGAAGAACAGCGGCCTGCCGATGCGGGCCTCGATCTTGAGGTACTTCCACAGCTTCGCCGGGCCGACCTCGGTACTGCGCACGATGTCGCAGACCTTGGTCGCCACCTCGTACCCCGGCACATCGGCCAGGATGTAGGCGGTCCACGGGTAGCCGTCCGCGGGCCCGACGACCAGCTCGTCGTCGTCCATGGTGCCGAGCACGGTCACCCCGAACCGGCCATGCAGGTCGGCGAAGGCCTCGTTGATCGTGGTGAACACGGCCTTGCGCTCCTTCTCCTCGGCGGCGAAGAAAGCATCCCGCACCCCGATGCAGAACAGCACCCGCAACGATCCGCCCGCGGTGTCGCGATAGGTTTCGGCTACCGACATTCGGTTCCTCCCTGGTCAGGTCGACGGCGCCAGCTCGACGTCGAGCGCGGTCGCGCCGATCAGTTCCTTCGCGGCGTAGTTGGCGAACGGCATGAACAGGCCGGCCTGCACATCCCGCCACATCCGCTCGAAGGGCAGCTTCCGCACGTAGGAAGCCCCGCCGACGGCGTCCACCAGCTTGCGGAAGATCTCGGTGGCGTTGTTGGTGCACACGTACTTCACCAGCGCACACCTGGACAGTCCTTCTTGGACGGTCAGTTCCTCGATGGCGCGGCGGGAGCCGAACTCGTCGGCGTGCCGGTACAGTACCGAACGCGAGCTCTCCAGCAGGATCTCGCACTCGGCCACGGTGTCCTGCACCCGCGCGGAGCTGGCGAGCCCGCGCCGGATCAGCTGCCGCTTCGCCCAGTCGAGCGCTCCCGCAGCGACTCCACTGTAGACAGCTCCGAAGGCCGGCATGGCCCAGGCGAACACGGTCTCCATCACGCGAGCGTCCAGGTGCCCGACCGGAAGGCTGTGCACCAGCGACTCCTCCGGCACGAACAGGTCCTTGTACTCCACGTCGTTGCTCTGGGTCGCGCGCATGCCCATCATGTCCCAGGTCTGGTGAATGGTCACCGCGGGATCGTCAAGAGCCACCCGGAACAGCATCAGCCGCGGCCCGAGCTCGGGATCCTCGTAGCGCGCCGTGGTGGAGCAGTGCGTGGCCACCGAGGTGTTGGTTCCGAAGTTCTTCCTGCCGTTCAGCAGGTAACCGCCCGCCACCTTGGTCGCCGTGGTGCGTGCGTCGGTCATCAGGTTCGGGGTGCCGATCTCGCTGGTCACCGCGGCCCAGACGAGCTTGTCCTCGGCCGCGAGCCGGAGGAACTCGGCCAGCCGCTCGTCCCCGGTGCGTCGCCAGACCGAGGACCACTGGCCCAGCGGGGAGATGTGCATGTTCACCGCCAGCGCGGTGGCCCCGTCCCCCATCGCCAGCCGCTCGATGGCGGGCAGGATGTCGGCCATCCCGCCGCCGAGCCCGCCGAGCTCCTCCGGCAGTGAGATCCGCAGGAACCCCGCCGCGCGCATGTCCTCGTAGTTCTCGTGCGGGAAACTGTTGTCCCGGTCGTGTTCGGCGGCCCGCTCGGCGAACCGGTCGGCCAGCTCCGCCGCCATGTCCACGAACTCCCGCTGGCGGTCGGTCAGGCATCGCTTCACGCGGCCCTCCTGGTATCTACTGGTAAGTCTCTACTGGTGAGTCCCGCCCCTTGGCCCGTAGGCGCGAGCGCGGTAGGTGAGGTCGGCCAGGTCGTCTTCCTCCCGCGCGACGGCGGCGACCACCCGTCCGAAGACCACGACATGCGTTCCGACCAGCGTGGACTCGCTGACCTCACAGTCGAAGACCGCGGGAGCCTGCGGCAGCACCGGCGATCCGGTGCGCAGCGCGCGCCACTCGGCGCCGAACTGGTACCGGGACTCGGTCCGGCCTGCGAAGTCGTCGGCCAGCCCGCGCATGTCCGCACCGAGCACGTTCACCGCGAAGCACCCGTTGACCGCGACCGCATCGCTGACCGGCGTGTGCCGGTACAGGCAGGCCAGCAGCACCGGCGGGTCCGCGCACACCGAACTGACCGCGCTCACCGTCTGCCCGAACCGGCCGGCGGGACCGTTCGTCGCGAGGATGGTGACCGAGGTGGTCATCAGGGACATCGCCGCCACGTAGTCGGATCGCAGGCTCGAGCTCCCCTTCTGCGGCAGCTCGATCCGCGGCACGCTCGCGCTCATCGGGAAGAATCTTGACCGGATCGCTACCCGCAATCAAGAAGTACTTATTGTTGAACTAGATCGCGAAACGTAATGTAGCCGCATGACCGGCAGGCCCGCCTTCAGCCTTGTCCAGCTCGAGTACTTCGTCGCCGCCGCCGAGGCCGGCACCATGTCGCTCGCCGCGGAGCGCCTGCACACTACCCAGTCGGCGCTGTCCTCGGCGATCATCCGGCTGGAGCGGCAGCTCGGCTGCCAGCTGTTCGTCCGGCACCACGCCAGGGGCATCTCGCTCACCTCGGCAGGCAGGCCGCTGCTGGCCAGTGCCCGCGCCGTGCTGCGGCAGGTGGACGACCTGGTTGGCGACAGCCGCACGTTGCAGGAGGAGATCAGCGGGACGCTGGACATCGGCTGTTTCGTCACCCTGGTGCCGTTCCTCATCCCGCCCGCGCTGCGCAGGCTGCGCGAGCAGCATCCGGAACTCACGGTGCGGGTACAGGAGGCCGATACCGGCCAGCTGTTCGACAGCCTGCGCGAGGGCCTTTCCGAGCTGGTGCTCTGCTACGACATCGGGCTGTCCGACGACCTGGAGTTCGAGCCGCTGGCCGAGCTGCGGCCGTACGCGCTGGTCTCCGCGGACGACCCGCTGGCCAGCGCGGACTCGGCCACGCTTGCCGAGCTGGCCCGCCGCCCGCTGGTACTGCTCGACCTGGTGGAACCGGGACAGTTCGTGCGCAACCTGCTCGGCGAGGTGCTGCCAGGAATCCCGGGCATCGTGCCGACCACCAGCTTCGAGGGGATGCGGGCGCTGGTGGCAGCCGGGATGGGCTTCACCATCCTGAACCAGCGGGTGGCCACGCAGGTCACCTACGACGGCGGCCAGGTGCATCCGCTGGAGATCGAGGACGACATCCCGAGCATCCGGATCGGCGTGGTCACGGCGCGAGCGAACCGGCCGACCCGCCGGGCCCAGACCTTCGTCGAGACCCTGCGCGGGCTGCGCCAGGGTCCGCCCAGCGGACCGTGAAGCTTTTCCAGGTCAGGCAGGCTCTTTACGTTCTCCGACACGGAGTGGAGGAAACGTGACCGAGCCCAGTGTTCGTGTCGTCGAGCTGTCCAGCCCGTTCACCCGGTTCGCGGGGCGACTGCTCGTCGGTCTCGGCCACGAGGTCGTGCTGGTGGAACCGCCGCAGGGCGATCCGGCCAGGTACGAGCTCGACGGCCTCGCGTTCGCGCATTGGCATGCGGGTAAGCGGACCCGCCCGATCGACCTCACCACCACGCGGGGTCGGGTGGAGCTGGCCGAACTGCTCGCAGGGGCGGACGTGCTGCTCGACGGCAGCCCGGCGGATGCCGAGGTCGTCGGTGAGTTCCCGGTGCCGCGGCATCCCACGCTGGTGCACCTGCGGGTTACCCCGTTCGGCACCGACGGTCCGCGCCGCGACTGGGCGGGCACCGACCTGGTGGTGGCCGCGCTCGGTGGGATGCTGGCCCAGGTCGGTGATCCGGAGGGACCACCACTGAACCTGCCGCAAGGGCAGGCCGAGCAGCTCGCCGGTGTCAATGCCGCCATCGGTGCGCTGCTCGGGCTCCGTGCCCGCAGGCGCACCGGGCAGGGCCAGCGGATCGAGGTGTCCGCACTGGAGAGTGTGGCCGCGAGCCTGGAGGCGGGCGCGCTGGTCTACCTGCACGAGGACCGGGTGGCGCCGCGGCCGGGCCGGGTGCACCCGCTGGTGCCGCACGGCCTTTTCCGCGCCGCCGACGGGCACCTCGGCGGCGGACTCGGTGGTAATCCCCGAATGTGGGACGACCTGCTGGCCTGGCTGATCGAGGCGGGCGCGCAGGCCGACCTGGACGATCCACGCTGGAACGAAGGGGAAACTCGACAGCGGCAGCAGGCGCACATCTTCAAAGTGGTGCAGGACTATGCCGCCAAATGGCCGAAGGCCGAGTTCGCCCAAGAGGCACAGGCGCGAAAACTGCCCTGGGCGGCGGTGGACCGACCGCCCGAGTTGCTGGAGAATCCACAGTTGCTCGGTCGTGGCTTCTTCGTCGACGTGCGAGCACAGAACGGAAAGACGCGAAAGGATCTCGGCTTTCCGTTCGCCTTCCCGGAGGGTCGTCGGAGCACCGAGCTCGCCGCGCCCGAGCTCGGTGCTCCGGCGGCTGATTGGCAGTCGCCCAGCCGTTTTCTGCCCGGGGAGGCACCCGGCGTGTCCGGTCCCGCACTCACCGGAGTCCGGGTTCTCGATCTCAGTTGGGTGCTCGCGGGTCCATATTGCACCCGGATACTCGCTGACCACGGGGCCGAAGTGATCAAGGTGGAATCCGCGAGCAGACCGGATCCGACCCGCTTCGCTCCGTTCATGCACCTGTCCCGCGGCCCGCACGACGACCCGGACACCAGCGGCTATTTCAACAACGTCAACCGGAACAAGCGCAGCATCACCCTGGACCTGCGCACCGAGGACGGCCTCGCGGTGTTGCGCAAGCTGATCGCGGCCAGCGACGTGGTCGTGGAGAACTTCAGCGCCAAGGTCATGCGTAAGCTGGGCCTGGACTACGCGGCCATGCGCGAGCTACGGGACGACGTCATCTACGTGAGCATGTCGGGGATGGGCCATACCGGCCCGCGCAGCGGTTGGGTGTCCTATGCGGACACCATCTCGGCCAGCGCGGGCCTGACCGGGCTGACTGGCTGGGGTCCGGACGAGGTGGTCGGGGTCATCTACGGGCATGGGGACATCGTCGCCGGGCTGGAGGCCGCGCTCGCCACGATGGCCGCGCTGGAGTACCGCGCGGACACCGGTCGGGGCCAGCATGTCGACTTGTCCCAGCTGGAGGCACTCGCCGCGCATATGGGCACCAGCCTGCTGGAATGGACCGCGCTCGGCAGGGATGACGGCCCGCGCGGCAACACCCATCCACAGTGGACACCGCATGGGGTGTACCAGTGCCTCGGCAGGGACCGGTGGTGCGCCATCGCGGTCCGCTCGGACGCCGAGTGGGCCGCGCTGTGCGAGGTGCTCGACAGGGCGGACCTTGGCGCCGATCCGGAACTGGCCGATGCCGCCGGGCGCAGGGCGCATGCCGACCTCGTGGACAAGGCAATCGGCGAGTGGACCCGCAGCCTCCCGGCGAGTTGGGTGGCAGAGGTGTTGCAGGACAACGGGATCCCTGCGGGGGTGGTGCAGGACGGCCGGGACCTGGTTGAGCACGACCCGCAGTTGCGGGCGCGGGGCTTCTACGTCCACGCCGAGCACCCGGCCGCGGGTGCGTTCCTGCACGAGGGCCTGACCGTACAGCTGGCCGACACCCCGGGCGGCGTGCGCAGCCCCGCGCCGTTGCTCGGCGCCGATACCGACGCCGTGCTGCGGGAGGTACTCGGTATGACCGCGAAGGACATCGAGCGGCTGCGGGCAGCTCGGGCGCTCGACTAACCAGACCGGAGAAATGGAGGCCGCATGCGGGCCGCACGGATTCATGCCTTCGGGGCCGACCCCGTGGTGGAAGAGGTACCAGCGCCGACGCGCAATCCAGGGCAGAGCCTGGTCCGCATCGAGGCCGCCGCGCTCAGCCATCTGGACATGACGGTGACCAGCGGGCAGTTCGAGCTGCGTCCGGAGCTGCCGCATATCGGCGGCACGGACGGCACCGGGGTGGTGGTGGCCTCGGACACCTTCGAGGCCGGGACCAGGGTGCTGGTACGTGGCGCGGGCATCGGCCTGGTGAAGAACGGCTGCTGGGCCGAGTACCTGGTCGCCTCCGATCGTGCGCTATCCGTTGTGGACAGCGAGCTGGAGCCGCCGGTGGCCGCTTCCTACTTCCTGCCGACGACCACGGGCTACGTCGCCGTGCACGATGTCGGCGCGCTGGAGGCGGGGGAACGGGTGATCGTCACCGGGGCGGCGGGCGCGGTGGGGTCGATGGCCGCGCAGTTCGCCGTGCTGGCCGGCGCGAGCGAGGTGATCTCCGTGGTCCCCCGTCCCGAGCAGGCCGCGCTGGTGCCGCCGAAGACCCGCCCGGTGGTGGGCACCGGCGCGGACGTGGTGACCGAGCTCGGCGAGGACCCGGTGGCCACGCTGCTGGTGGACACCGTCGGCGGCGAGGGCCTAGTCGACCTGCTGCGCCTGGTCCAGCCCGGTGGCCGCGCCGCGCTGGTCGGCTACACCCTCGGCACCAAGCTGTCCATCGACCTGCCGAGCTGGCTGCTGCGCGATGTCCGGCTGCTGCCGGTCAACATGATCCGCAAGGACCAGCGCGCCCGCGAGCTCGGCCCCGAGATGGCCCACCTGCTCGCCGCGGGCACGCTGAGCCTCCGGGTCCAGTCCTTCGCCTTCGACGACATCGCCCTCGCCATGCGCAAGCTCCGCGAAGGCACGGTGAACGGCCGCGCCGTCGTCCTCCCCTGCGGGTGATTGTTCAACAACCGCACGGGAACGGCAAACTCACGCGCATGAGCAGCAAACGCGTGCGCATGAGCGGCAAACACACCGGTTCGGCGTGTTTGCCGTCGGCGCGCACGTGTTTGCTCCCCACGCGCACGCGTTGGCCGTCCACGCGCACGCGTTGGCCGGTTAGCGGCGGCCGCAGCCGGGGAAGGGGCAGTCGATGACGGTGCCGCAGGTGATACCGGAACCCCCGCCGTCCTCGGCGAACAGTGCGCAGCGCATCGACTGCAGGGTCCGGCTGATGCCGGCGCCGGCGTCCCGCAGCGCGCCGGTGACCCGGTTGACGTTCATCCGCGTGGTGGGGGCGGTCACCGAGAGGGCGCCTGCCAGGCGGGTGCCGCCGCTGAACACCGGCACGGCCACGCTCATGTAGCCGAGGCGGGTCTCCTCGACCTCCACCGCCATCCGGTCCCGCCGCATCCTGGCCAGCTGCTTGCCGAGCAGGTCGACCGACATCGTGGTGTTCCGGGTGAGCGCGGTGAGCCCTTCGCGCACCACCTCGTCGAACACGCTCTGCGGGGAGAACGCCAGGATCATCTTCCCGGTGGCCGTGCAGTACAACGGCAGCCGCCCGGCCACCCGCGACTGCGAGTGCAGGCCCCGATGACCCGCGATCTTCTCGATGTACAGCACGTCGATCCCGTCCCGCACGCCGAAATGCACGGTCTCCTGCGTGGCGATCAGCAGGTCCTCCATGTACGGCAGGGCGGCGTCCCGCAGGATCCGCCTGCGCGGGACCAGCTGCCCCAGCTCGAACAACCGCAGCCCCAGCCGGTAACGGGTACCCACCCGCTCCAGCAGGCCCCATTCCAGCAGCTCCCCGGCCAGCCGGTGCACGGTTGCCTTGGCCACCCCGCTGCGCCGGACCAGCTCGGTGAGCGAGAGGTCGACGTTGTCCGAGTCGAAGGCGTCCAGGATCAGCTTCGCCTTGCCAAGCACCGACTTCGAATCGGCCGGGAGCGAGTGGGGATCCGCGAGCGTCATAGCAGGGCACCCCCTCCGGTCGGCTCGGCTCGACCACCCTACGACATGGTTGTCCCCTCAACCAACCGCGCCGGTGGAACTGCCGCTAGTTCGTTGCCCCGAGGAACTCCAGGCTCAACGTGTTGTACCGCTCGTGTTGCTCGTGCTGCGGCCAGTGACCACACTCGCCGAACAGGTGCAGCTCCGAGTTCGGGATGGCCTCGGCCAGCCGCTGGGCCTCCGGCACATCGCCGAACGGGTTCTGGTGCCCCCAGATCACCATGGTCGGTGCCTTGATCAGCTCCAGCTGCTCGGGGCGCAGCAGGTTGCGCTGCCGCACCTCCATCTCCTGCAGGCAGAGCAGGTTCGGCAGGTTCCGCACGAACTCCGGCTGGTGGTAGATGCGGTGCCGCACCTCGACCAGCTCCTGGCTGACATCGCGCTCCGCGTCGTACATCAGCAGCTCCAGCCGCTTCCGGGTGAGCTCGATGTCGTCGGTGTGCACGGCGTGCGTGGTGGAGGTCTTGATCCGCTGCATCACCTCAGGGTTGGCCACCATGCCGCCCGCGGCCAGCAGTTGCAGCGAGCGCACCCGGTGCGGATACTCCCCGGCCACCCGCGCGGCGACCCAGCCACCAAGCGACTCCCCGACCAGGTGCACCCGCTCCAGCCCCGCGGCGTCGAGGTAGTTCACCAGGTGCTCCATATAGCGCGGGATCTCGTAAGGGTAGTCCGGCTTCCCGGTGTAGCCGTGCCCGAGCAGGTCGATGGCGTGGCACTCGTAGTGCGGCGCGTGCGCGGGGATGTTGCGCACGAAGGCCTCCAGGTGACCACTCGTGCCGTGCAGGAACACCACCGGCTCGCCATGGCCCGCACGCAACGAGCGGGTCGGTACCCCGGCGGCGTCCACCATGCCGAGTGCGAAGTCGACGCCGGTCAGCTCGGTCCAGATGCTCATACCTGTGCCCTCCACGGATCGATCAGTGCTGCGCCCATGCCGGTCAGCCACTCCGGCATCGGCTCGTACGCCAGCCGCAGCGCGGGCGCGTAGCCCAGCGCGGCCGCCATCACCAGCCAGGTCCGGAGCTCCTGGCCGCCGTTGCCTGCCTCCCGCTCGAGCAGCTCGGTGGAGTACCCGGCGAGCGTGCGGGCCTCGCCGGCCTCCAGCAGGCGCAGGAAGTACTCGTCGAACTCGCTGTTGATCACCGGTTCCGCGGCACGGATGATCTCCCTGCGCCGGGTGTCGTACTCCGCCCAGTTGTGCCTGCCGTCCAGCCAGGCCCGCACCATGAACTCCTCGTCCTCGCCATCCGGCTCACGCCAGTCCGGCCACGGCAGCCGGTGCGAAAGGCCACCGGAGGCGATGACGGCCACCCGGCGGCCCTCGAACTCCCGCAGGGCTTGCCCGATCGCCTCGCCGAGCCTCGCACATCTGTCCATTGTGGGCAATGGTGGCGCGAAGACGTTCACCACCAGCGGCACGATCGGCAGGTCCAACTCGTCCAGCAGGTACTGGATGGCGTGCGACTGGCCGTGGTCGATCTGCAGCCGCGCGGAGTAGGCGAGATCGAACCGCCCGGAGCCGACCAGCGTGTCCACCAGATGCCTTGCCAGCGGCACGTCCACCGCCTGCGGCCCGCTCGGCGTCCCGGACTCCCCGCTCGCGACGCATTCCCCGACCCCGATGGTGAACGAGGGAATCAGGTCCAGCCAGAAGCCGCGGAAATGGTTGGAACCGATCAGCAGCACCGAGTCCGCCCCGGATTCCACGATCGCGGCCCGCGCCTGGTGCAGCGCGTACCGGAACCGGCGTGCCTCGAACTTCCTGCTGGTCTGCTCCCAGTGGGTGTTCATCAACGTGCTGTGCGAGGCACCGATACCCAGTACGATCTCGGCCATCTAGCCCAACCCCACTTCCGCGCGTGACCTGCACACCGTGTCGATCGCGACCCGGACGAGATGCCTGGTCAGTTTCTCCGCCTGCCGCACGTCCACCGTGTTCATCCCGAGCTGGAAGTCGATCGGGAACAGGGAATCGTCTACTTTGGGCATTCCGATCCGGACGGTTGGCACACCTCTGCCGCGCAGGATGTTGGCGTCGGTCGCCCCGCTGTTGTCGGTGACCGGCACATGCTCGGCCGCCTCGAAGGCCCGCCAGGCCTCGATGGCGGCGCGGCAGATCCAGCTGTCCGGATCGGTACTCACCCCGGGGATGGCGAGCACCTGGCGCACTTTTGCCTGAACGCCGCCCAGTTCCGCGGCCAGCCGGTGCACCTGCGCGGTCAGCTCCCTGCGTGCCGCAGCGGGCGTGGTGCGCGGGCTCAACCGCAGGTCGACCAGCAGCAGGCAGGAGGCGGGGGTGAACGCCGCCGTGCGCCGCGTCCCGCCCTCGATCGCGGCCACCACGCCCTGGGGAGCCACCAGCCCGTCGCTGTTCCGCGCCGTGTACTCGGGGAACCACCGTTCCAGCCCGTGCGCCAGCCTGCCTGCAAGTTCCACGGCGTTGGTGTACGGCAGCCGGTGCCGCGAGCCGACATAGGTATGCGTCCCGCCCACCTCGATCTCGAACCAGGCCAGTCCGACCTCCTCCCAGGACACCGTCCAGCCCGGTTTGGCGATCACCGCGAAATCCGGCCACTGCCCCTGCTCCAGCAGGAAGGAGCAGCCGACGCCGTGCCCGATGTTGCGCCGTGGGTTGCCTGCCAGCCCGGTGCTCGGCATTCCGCCTGCGCCGAGAGCGACCAGCAGGTCCCCGCTCAGCTCCGGGCCCGCGCGGTGGATCGCCTCGGCCGCGGCCAGCACGCAGGCGGCGTGCCCCTTGGGGTTGGAGGCGCCGAGCCCGAGCACGTGGTCCCCATGCGACACCGCACGGGGCAGCATGTCCGGCCGCAGTTCGGCACCGGCCCACGGCAGGTCGTGGGCTTCCTCCCCGGTGGTCACCGTGTCCACCGGGGCGTAGAGCAGCAGGTCCGGGCCGCTGCCCGTGCCGCCCAGCCTGCCGACGGCATTGGCCTGCCGATCATCCAGTGGCTGCACCCAGGACTCGATCCCGCTCGCGCCGAGAACGGCCACGGCATGCTCGGCAAGCGCCGCCTCGTCGCCGGTGGGGCTTGGCACGTTCACCAGCCCGGTGACCAGTTCGCGCAACCGCTCCGCGGTGACCTGCTGCCATGCGCGCTCCGTCCACTCGCGCCGCCGCGCGTCCAGCCCGGCGAGCCCATCCGCCGCAGTCATCGCTGCTCCTTCGCGGCTCCGCGCGCATCCGCTATCGTGCCGACGGGGCGCCCGTCACGACCCGGCGTACGCTCACCACCGCACGCGCCCCGCCGCCCCGATAGCGGGGCCTTCGGCCACGTGCGCGCCCGATGGTCACCGTTACTGCCGCGGCTCGACACAGGGCTGCTCATCGTCCGACCCGGTGCACCTGCGTGGAGCTGCGCCGGGCCAGCCGCCTGCCCAGCAGGCCGCACCCGAGCGCCAGTGCCGCACCGGCCACGATGGTCAGGATTCTGCGCACCCGTGCACCTCCAGCTTCGCGGTGAACTCCTTCTCCGCGAGGTTGCGCCAGGCGGTGAGCGAGACATCCGGCCGGTACAACCGTTCCGGCGGGGCGTCGGTCACCTCCACCATCCAGGCGTCCTGCCCGGAGAACTGGCCGTGGAACAGCCAGCGGATGCCGCCGAGATACTTCAGATAGAACCCGAGCGCCTTCCATCCGGCGGTGAAGTTCACCATCAGCCCGACGTAGCGGTGCTCGCCGTCGTCCACCGGCACGTAGAACTCGTAGTGGATGAACTTGGGGTACACGATCCGCAGCACCCCCGGCATGGACAGCGAGGCGAACCCGGCGAACTCCTGTGCCGCGATCGTCGGGTCGATCTTCTTCGGCTTGCCGGTGTTGCCGATGTTGAAGGTCTCCTTCGGCGGCCGCAGTTTCCACCAGCGCTGGTTGCTCCACTTGCCCACACCGGGGAAGTCGGCTTCCCAGTGCACCTCGTCTTGCACCCGGTAGATCCATCGGCCGTCGCCGACGACCCTGGTGCGGTTCCAGGTCGGCATCGGCTTGAACAGCCGCCACAGCGAGGTGCGGTGCAGGTACTTGGCGTGTCCCTCGTCGAAACCGTTCTCGCAGGCGAATCGCCAGTTACCGCGCCGGGGTTCGATCCGCCCGCCCACCACGAACCGGTTCCCGACCAGCTCCTCCGGCAGTTGCTCGTCGATCGGATGCGGCTGCTCGTCCGCGATCGGCACGTACACCCATACCAGCCCGAGGCGCTCGGCGACCGGGTAGGTCCGGACGGTGACCTTCCCGCAGATCGGGGAGTCCGGCCCGTCAGTGATCACCGCGCACAACTTGCCGTCGGTGAGCCGGTAGGTCCAGCCGTGGTAGGGACAGCTGATCGTGCCGGGGAACTGCTGGTCCCCTTCGGACAGTGGCACACCGCGATGCGGGCAACGGTCGTGCAGCGCGTACACCGTCCCGCCGTCGCGCAGCAGCACCAGCCGTTCCCCGCAGATGGTGAAGGCCCGCGGGGTACCGTCGACATGGCTGCCCCAGGTGACCGGGTACCAGTAGCCAGGGAAACCGCTGCCCGCCGCGTCGTAGTGCGGCCAGGAGGCCCAGTCCTGCCTGCCAGCGGCGCGCGGGCGCCATCGCAGCGAATCGGGACCAGCCATCGAGGACACCTTCCCTGCGCGTACGAGATCGGCGGGCCTGGATCATCGACCCGCCTGCCGCGCCTGATCCACCACCCCGTTCCGCTCAGCAGACCCACACCGGAGGGGTGCCCTGAACGTGGCGATCAGGACGTTCAACGTCGCGAACGGCACGATTGAGACATCTGACGTCGCGAAAGCCACGTTCAGGGCCCCGCTGGGGAGGTGAGGCGGACCGTGGCGGTGCCGTGGCAGCAGACGGTTTCGGCGTCGCAGCGCTGTTCCAGGTCCAGCACGGCCTGACCGTCCCGCACCTCGCGTACCGTCCCGGTGACGACCAGCCGGGACCCGGCGGGTGCGGGCGCGCGGTTGCGCCAGTTCACCGAAAGCACGGCCGCCGGATCGCCTGCCCACTCGGCCGCCGCGCGGAAGAAGCCGCAACCATGCAGCTGGGCCATGACGACCGGGGCGGCCAGACCCTCCGCGGCTGCGAAGCCCGCGTCGTAGTGGATCCGGTGCGCGTTGCGCGTGACGGCGCCGAACCGCAGCAGGCGCACGGCATCCGCCGCCAACTCGGTGGGCTGCACCACGGGCTCGGTCATCGGACGATGAACCTTTCGGTCACCTCGGCCAGCACCCGCGTGCCTGCCGTGTAGGTCTTGTCGACGGTGAGCAGCAGGAACACCGTGCTTCCCTTGCGCTGCACCGAAACCAGCCTGCGGGTGAGCCACACGGGTTCGCCGGTCGGCACCGGCGCGGTGAACCGCACCTCCTGCCCGCCCGCCATCAGCCGGACGTCCAGCCCTTCGGTGCCGGGCACCTCGTCCCGGTACATCCCGTCCGGCCGGTACTCCTCCGCCTGCGCCCCTGCGGGCCCGCGCAGCAGGCTGGGCAGGAACATCGGGTGCACCAGGAAGTCCGGCCGGGAGGCGTCGAGCAACCGGGGGTCGGTCTCCCCCGCCGCGCGGGCGAAGGCCACCGCGTCCACCGTACGCACCGGGCCGAGATCCCGGTGCTCCTCGCGGTCCACCAGGGCCAGTGCCCGGCTTTCGGCCAGTT
Source organism: Amycolatopsis aidingensis (assembly GCF_018885265.1). Lineage (GTDB taxonomy): Bacteria > Actinomycetota > Actinomycetes > Mycobacteriales > Pseudonocardiaceae > Amycolatopsis > Amycolatopsis aidingensis. The sequence continues at coordinate 1,710,574 of NZ_CP076538.1, read as the reverse complement.
CCAACTCGGTTCGCATGACAGCCGAGACTAAGCGAAGCCCGCGCCATGGACAGCGGGGCGGACCGCTGAACGAAACAGCCCGCTTTCCCACAGGGCGGGCGCGGGACCAGGATGCCGAGGGTGACTCCAGAACCACCGGGACACTTCGCCGAAGCGGACGGGGTCCGCTACCACTACCTCGACCTCGGCGCCGGCAGCCCGACGGTCTTCCTGCACGGCGGCGGGCCCGGCTGCACCGCCTGGTCGGACTTCGGCCCGGTGGCGCCGCTGTTCGCCGCCGACCGCCGCTGCCTGCTGGTGGACATCCTGCAGTACGGCAAGTCGGACAAGTGCGTCATCTCCGGGCCGATGTGGGACTTCCACGCCGCAAGGACCGTCGCCCTACTGGACACCCTCGGCATCGACCGCGCCGACTTCGTGTGCAACTCCTGGGGCGGGACGATCGCGCTGAACCTCGCCGCCCATTATCCCGACCGGGTGCGGGCCCTGGTGGTCACCGGCAGCATGCCAGTGCACTACGGCCCGCTGGCCCCGCTGCCGGAAGGGGGCAGGCGCGGGCGCAACGCCAGGGACGCCTACTACGGCGGCGAGGGTCCGAGCCTGGCCAAGATGCGCGCGCTGATGGCCCGGCTGGAGTGGTACGACCCGGACGCCATCCCGGAGTCCACCGTGCGGCTGCGCTACGAGCAGAGCCTCGACCCCGGCGAGCGGGCCCTGGCCGGGGCCTCCGACCAGCCGCGGGGCGAGTGGCAGGACCTCACCGACCAGCTCGGCCGGATCACCGCGCCGGTGCTGTTCGCCTGGGGGATGCACGACGCCTTCCTCACCCCGGACTACCCGCTGATGCTGGCCAGGATGATCGAGCGAGGGCAGCTGTACGTCATGGACCGGGCCGGGCACCACCTGCAGGAGGAACGCCCGTACGACTTCTACTCGCTGGTCACCGGCTTCCTGGACCAGCGGCACGGCTGAGGCCCGCTACACGCTCGCGGTGGCGCCGTCGTTCTCCCGGCCGGCGTGCTGCCTGGCATGGATCTTGGCCTCGGCCACCACCAGCACGATCACCAGCACGGCACCGGCGACCGCGAGGGCGACCACCCCGCCGACATCGCCGTAGGGGGCAAGCAGCGTGCGGTCCTCGTCCTGCCACGGCCACAGTGCCCGCAGCGAACCGATCATCAGCCCGGTCATCACCGCCAGCGTGGCCTGCCTACGGTGGTGCAGCAGCCACTGCAGCCCCTTGACGAACAGGCCGAGACCGATCAGCGCACCGAGCGCGAACGCCCCGAGGTAGGCCAGGTTGCGGTCGTTCACCGCGGCGATCGTCGGGCCGTAGATGCCCACCGTCAGCATCAGGAAGGAACCGGACACCCCGGGCAGCACCAGCGCGTTGATCGCGAAGGCCGCCACGATGCCGACCAGCCACAGCGGGGGGTCCGCGATCTCTCCGGCAGGCAGCCCGGTGAGCACGGCGCAGGCCACCGCTGCCAGCAGCATGAGCAGGTAGTCCAGCCCGCGCGGAGCCGCGCCCATCGCGCGCAGCGGCACGATGATCGAGGCGAGGATCATGCCGCCGAAGGCGCCGAGCGCGTGCTCGGGATGGTTCTCCAGGATCGGCGCGAGCAGCTTGGCCGCCAGCACCAGCGCGACCGCCATCCCGGCCAGCACCGGCAGCACCAGCGCCCAGTCGATCCCGCGCAGCGCCGTGCGGCCACGTGCGGTGCCCTTGCCCTTGGCCAGATCGCCGAACAGCAGGCGCAACGCGCTCAGCAGCTCGCCCGCCGCGTCGATCAGGTTGGTGTAGACGCCGGTGACCAGCGCGAGCGTGCCGCCGCTGACCCCGGGGATGGTCTCCGCCGTGCCGATGAGGCCACCGCGGACGACGTTGAGCGGCGCCTGTTTCCAAGGGGTGGGCATGCGCAAACTGTAGAGCTCCGGCTCCGGGCGGCCACCGGCGGGACCGCCTTCACCGGCGCCTTGCCGGTAGCCGCGCCACCGGGGCAGACTGACCCGTTATGGGGAAAACACGGTTCGCTTCCGTATTGTCCGCCTTATCCGCTTTCCTGGTCCTTCCTGCCCTGCTGGCAGCCCCGGCGCAGGCCGCGCCCGCGCCGGAGCAGCAGGGCGGGCACCGCTGGGTCGATCCGCGGCCGAGCACCGCGAAGCTCGCCTTCGAGCTGCACAAGCTGCGGCTGTTCAGCCGCGGGGCCGTCCAGGTCTCCCCGATCGGCCGGTCGAACGAGGGCAGGCCGGTGTGGAGCGCCAGGGTCGGCCACGGCCCGCTGCGCATCCTGTACCTCACCCAGCAACACGGGAACGAGCCGCTTGGTACACCCGCCGCGCTGGAGTTCCTCCGCGAGACCGGGCTCGGTAACAGTCCCTACCAGCGCTGGCTGCGCTCCAGAGTGACCGTGGACATCGTGGTGCGGGCCAACCCCGACGGGCATGAACGGAACTGGCGGTACAACTACGCGCCCGAGGCCGATCCGGAGTTCGGCGAACCGGGCAAGGGCTACGACATCAACCGCTACCACAACCCCGAGCTCGCGCCGGAGGACAACCCGGCCACCGAGGCCGGGCTGATCCAGCGGCACTACGCCGGGTTCCAGCCGGACATCGTGGTGGACTACCACATGCAGGGCCGGTACCGCGACGATGCGGGCAGGGAGCTCACCGGCTCGGTCAAGTGGCCGACGCACCCCGAGGTGGCCGAGCGGGCCGTCACCCTTTCCAAGCAGGTCACCGTGGTCGCCGCGGCGGCAATGAACGCGGCAGGCGGCAACATCTCCCAGTACCCCGGCGGGAACTACCAGGGCATCGCCCGCAACGCCTACGGCCTGCGTGGCAGCGGGAGCGTGCTGGTCGAGCTGAGCGCCATGCCGGCCGAGCACGAGCAGGCACAGATCCGCAGGGCGACCCATGCCATGCTGGCCGTCGCGCGGGGCACGGCGAACGGCTCGCTGCGGAAGATCGACCCGGAAGCGGCCGAGCGGATCCCGCCCCGCGGCGAACCGATCGGCGCCGCACGGACCGCGGACAGCGCCTGACGACAGCGGGTCGTGGGTGCTCCCCGCGCCGGAACACCCACGACCCCACCGCCTTCTAGTTCAGGCCGGAATCGACGGCCCGCATCAGGGTTCCGTTCCGGGTGTCCCCGGACATTTCCCAGATCATCGCGCCGAGCAGGCCCTTCTCCTTGATCCAGTCGGTCTTGCGTTCGATCGACCAGGTGTCGTCGAAGGTCCACCACTGCCCGCCGTTGCCGGTGTAGCAGTAGCTGGCCACGGCGACCGGATCGTGGTGCACCGAACAGTTCGACACGCTGGACATCAGGTTGCTGTACCCGCGGGTACCCGCTTCCTCGGCGAACTGCCCCGGTGCGGCCCCGTTCGCCGACTGCCATTCACCGTTCGCGCCACCATCGGCAACCCCTTGCCAGCCCCGTCCGTAGAAGGCCAGCCCGATGGTCAGCTTGCGCGGATTCACCCCGGCGTCAAGATAGACGTCGATCGCGTTCTCCACGCTGAAGTGGAAGTCGTAGGGATCGTCCGGATCCACGAACAGGTTGCCCTGGTGCCCGGTGCGGTTCGGTTCCCAGGAGTTGTCGCTGCCGGAGCCGTGGAAGTCGTAGCCCTGCACGTTCATGAAGTCCAGGTACTTCGCGACCTCCTTCAGCTCCCAGCCCGCCTCGATCTTGGCCGGGTCCGCAGGGGTGAACGCGGTGAGCTGGTAGCGCTCCCCGGTCTGCTCGCCGAGCGCGTCGAGTTGCTCCCGGAACTCCTTGATCAGCAAGGTGTTGTTCCGCTTGTCCTCCGGGCTGACGTGGTTACCCGCATGCCCCTCGGCACCCGGCCACTCCCAGTCGAGGTCGATACCGTCGAAGATGCCCGCGGCACTGCCAGGACCACCCGCCCCGTTGTACTCCGGCAGGTTGCCCTTGATGTAGATGTCGATGCAGGAGCGCACGAACTTCTCCCTGGCGGCCTCGGTCGCTGCCACATCGGAGAAGTACTTCGAGTACGTCCAGCCACCGAGCGACATCATCACCTTCAGGTGCGGGTACTTGGCCTTCAGCTCCCGCAGTTCGTTGAAGTTGCCGCGCAGGTCCTCCCAGCCGGTGTCACCGACCCCGTCCACCGACTGGGCCGCGCTCATCGGCCGCCCGTAGTCGGCTTCCGCGTCACCCGCGCCGTCACCCTGGTTGGGATCCTGCGGGTCGGGGGAGGTTCCCTTGGTGACCCCCTGCAGGCAGGTCAGGTCGTCCGGGTCGATGTTGCCGAAGGCGTAGTTGATATGCGTCAGCCGCGCGGCCGCACCACTGGTGTCCAGGTTCTTGACGAAGTACTGCCTGCCGTAGATACCCCACTGCACGAAGTACCCGACCTTGGCGTGTCCCTCCACGACGTCGCTTGTGGACACCGTGATCGCGGAGCTTGGTGCCGAGGTGTTGTCGTAGCCGTCCCGTGCCCGGACCGTGAACGAGTAGCTTGTGGACGGTGAAAGCCCGTCCACGGTGGCCGAGGTACCGGTCACCGTGGTGCTCAGCGTGCCGTCCCGGTACACGTCGTAGGCGGCGACCCCGGTGTTGTCCGTGGCGGCGTTCCAGGTGAGCGAGACGCTGCTCGAGGTCGCGTCGGTGGCACGCAGGTTGCCGGGGACAGTCGGCGCCTGCGTGTCGTCGGACGGGTTGTTGGTGCTGACCGTCACCGGGGCGCTCGGCTCGGATGCCGTTCCCTTGCGGTCCTTGGCCACCACGGTGAAGGTGTACTCGGTGTTCGGGGTCAGCCCGGTCACCGTGGCCGAGGTACCGGTGACCGTGGCGGCGAGGGTCTCCCCGCGGTACACCTCGTACTCTGCGACCGGAAGCGATCCCGGCCCGGCCGCGTCCCAGGCCAGCGCCACCGTGGTGGTCGTCTTGACCGTCACCCGCGGATTGGCCGGTGGCGTCGGCGGGGTGTCCGGTGAACCGTCGCAGTTCGCGTCGTCCACCCGGCACATGGTGGGCTCAACCGGTGAGCTGAGCCGGAAGGTCGGACTGTATGGATAGGTCGAGGCGCCGGGTTGCAGCGTCTCGATGTAGAAGGCCGGGGTCAGGGTCACCCTGGTCCCGGTCTGGCTCACCGTGCCGTGCGCCCCGGTGCTGGCGGTGACACCCTCGGGAAGCTCGAAGGTCACCGCCCATCCGGAGACCGCGGCACTGCCGTTGTTGGTGACCGTGTACTCGCCGGTGTTGCCGGACAGTGTGAACGTGGCGGTGAGGTCGCCCGCCGCGCGTGCTGGCGTGCTCAGGGCAACGGCCGCCGTGATGGTGAGCAAGGCGGCGACCGTGGCTCTGAGCACTCGATGCAGGGTGGATCTCATTGCTGTTCCCCTAACGCAGGGTGGAAGGCGAACATGTCCTGTGGTCTAGACCACAGATGAATGTACCCCGCGTCGGCCCAACCGGTCTAGACCAGCAACTCAGCCACCCACGGCCACCTCCCGCGCGGGATCGCGCACCCAGTCGCTCCACGAACCGACGTACAACCCGGCCCGGAACCCGGCCATATGCAGCGCAAGCACCTCATGCGCTGCGGTGACGCCGGAACCGCAGTAGGCGGCGACCTCGGCGTCTTGATCGATGCCGAGCGCGGTGAACCGCTCCCGCAGTCGCGCGGGGGAACGAAAGTATCCTTCGGTGTCAACGTTGTCGATACTGGGCGCGGACACCGCACCGGGGATGTGACCCGCAACCGGATCGACCGGCTCCACCTCGCCGCGGTAACGTTCCCCCGCCCGCGCGTCCAGCAGGAACCCGCCACGCGCGATGGCCGCGGCCTCCTCCGCGCTGACCACCGGCAGCGCGCCGGGCTCGGCCCGGAAGTCACCGGGCCGGGCAGCCTCCTGCATCCCGGTCCGCACCGGCAGCCCGGCCCGCATCCAGGCCTCGTAGCCACCGTCCAGCACCCGCACCTCGGAGTGCCCGCAGTACCGCAGCATCCACCACAACCGCGCCGCGACCACGGAGTCGCGCTGGTCGTAGCAGACCACCGGATGACCCGCGCATACCCCGAGCCTGCGCATGGCCGCCTCGAAGTCGGCCATATCCGGCAACGGGTGCCTTCCGCCCGCGCCGGGTGGGCCCGCGAGATCGGTGTCCAGGTCGGCGAACACCGCCCCTGGCAGGTGGCCGGCACGGTATGCCTCGATACCCGGCGGTCCGCCAAGGCTCCAGCGGACGTCGATGAGCGTCGGAGGGTGCTGCGCGTCCAGCGCGTTCCGCAGTTCGGAGACCGTGGTCAACGGGTTCATGCCGCAATACTGGCAGCAGCGGCCGGCTAGCGCAGGAGGGAGCCGACGTCCTGCGCAGGCTCGCCAGGGGAGAAGTACCCGCCGAGCGCCCGGTCCGCGCCGATCTCCCGCCACCACCGCGCCTGTTCCTCGGTCTCGATGCCGTCCGCCACCACGAGCACCTCGGCCGAGTGCATCAGCCGCACCAGCCCGGCGAGCTCCGCACGGATGGCGAAGCGGCCCGCCGGGCGGGTCAGCTGACGTACCAGCCGCCGGGAGAACCGGACCGCGCACACCGGCACGTCCTCGAGCCCGGCGAGATCGGCCAGCCCGCCAGCGAAGTCGCCGAGCACCACGCACACCCCGAGTTCGGTGAGCACCCGCACGTTGTCAAGTACCTCGCCGCGCCCGGCCACCAGTTCCGGCAGCGGGAACACCAGCCGCAGCCGGTGCGCGAGCATGTCGGCCTGCTCCAGCGCCCGCAGTACCTTGCTGACCAGGTCCGGATCGCCTGCCTGGTTCGGCGTCAGCACCACGCTCAGCGGGAGCTGACCGTACCCTGCGACCTGGGCACAGGCCGTGCGCAGCAGCCAGGCGCCCAGCGGCACGGTCAACCCGGTCTCCTCGGCCAGTGCGACGCACCGGTCGTGGTCCAGTACGCCCATGCCGTCGAGGTCCCAGCGCAGCACCGCCTCCACCCCGACGGTCCTGCCCTCGGCCAGGCCGAACACCGGCCGGTAGCCGACGCTGATCTCGTCGTTGTCCCAGGCGCCCGCCATCTGCGCCGCCAGGCCGAACCGGGTGCGATCCCGCGCGTCCTCGCTCGCGTCGTACAGCTCCCACTGCCCGCGGCCCTTGCGCCGCGCCCTGCGCAGGGTGAGGTCGGCCGCGCGCAGCAGTTCGTCCGGCGGGAGGTCCGGCGGCGGGCGATGCACCACGCCGATACTCGCCGGTATGGCGACCCCGCGATCGGCGAGCTGGACCGGCTCGGCCAGGGTGTCGTTGATCGCCTGCACGATGCCGAGCACATCCGAGCTCGCAGGGCCGTTCTCGATCATGATCGCGAACTCGTCGCCGCCGAACCTGGCCACCATCGCCCGCTCCGCCCGTACGACCTGCTCCAGCCGGTCGGCCACGACACACAGCAGCCGGTCACCAGCCGCCCTGCCGAGGCCGTCGGCGATCAGCGAGAACCCGTCCAGGTCCAGGTGGTACAGGGTGATGCCGGCCGAGGGGTCGGCCTGCCGGAGCACCTGTTCCAGCCTGCTGGTGAAGTACTGGCGGTTCGGCAGGCCGGTGAGCATGTCGTGCAGGGACTGGTGGCTGAGCCTGCGTTGCAGCAGGGTGATCTCGGTGTCGTCCTCGATGATCACCACGTACCGCTCCGGCCGGTCGGCGCCGTCGCGCAGTAACGCCAGCGAAAGGTTGGTCAGTACCGTCTCGCCGTCGCCGCGGGTGAACCGGCGCCACTGCTGCACCTGCGGGAGCTGTGGCCCGCCGCGCAGCAGGTCCTGCCAGGCATCCCGGAGCGAGGCGGATTCGCCCGGTGCGACCAGGTCGAACACGTTCAGCCCCGCCAGGTCCTCGGTGCCACGGTCCAGGATCTTCTGGAAGGAACTGTTCGTCCGCACCAGGTTCCCGTCCAGATCGGTGATCACCACGCCACTGGCCGACCGCGCGAACAGCTCGTCGAACTGCGCCTCACTCGCCCGCAGGTTCCGGCTCGCCTCCTGCAGGGTGTCGATCAGCGCGCCGTTCACGCTCTCCTGCTGGTCGAACACCGACATCCGCAGTCGCTCGCTGTAGCCGGAGGCGAGTGCGGACAGCAGCGCGAGTACCCGTTCGGTCCGCTCCCCGTCCCTTGGCAGCTGCCGGGCGAGCAGGCCTCTGCCGAGGATCTCCATCGTGCACTGCAGGCTCGTCCGGCCGGTGGCGTGCAACTCGACCAGGCGCGCACCGGCCTCCGCCGCGGCTTCGGTGCCGAACGGTTCCGCGGAGACGGCCGTGCACAACATGTCGACCAGCCGCAGCAGTTCCTCTTCCAGCTGCTCATGCGGCATCGGGAGATACACCGTCATGCTCAACCGGTAGGCCCATTTTCTGGCGAGTTTCAGTCGCCAGCGAGCCTGTTCTCGGACGGTCGAGTGACTGGCGAGTGGATGCGGGCCGTCGTCCGGGAGCGACATCGTCAGGTCACCTTCCCGAATCGGATCCACTCGTGTTGACGGCGGGCCAAAATCATTTTCACGGTGCCCTCGATTCCGGTGCACACGAGAACAGGAGCCTACCCCTCGCCGCGATCTCCCCGAAGCCGCTACCCTCGTTCGGACCATTCGCAGAACGGACAGTCATTCGCGATTCGCACGAGGTAGTCGGCGGAGTCATGGTACCCGCGCCACACCGACGTGCAGGGCGGCGGCCGCCCGCTCCTCGGCCGGGTCAAGGCGCCGATCCGGGTGCCACTCCCCGACCCCGACCACACCGGGTTCGAGCAGTTCGAACCCGGCGAACATCGCGGTCACCTGTTCGTGAGTACGGGGGTGGATCGGGTCCCCGCTGGCGGACATCACCTCGACCGTGGCGCGGGTCAGCCGCGCGGGCCAGTGGTCGCCGGTGAAGTGCGACAGCACCACCTGGCTGCCGGGCACCAGCCGCCGCCGGTACCCGGCCACGATCGCGGCCGGATCCGCCGCGTCCGGAAGGAAGTGCAACAGGTCGACCATGATCACTCCGACCGGCTGCTCCAGATCCAGTAGGCCGAGCGTGTCCGGATGATCGAACACCTCGCGCGCGTCCGCCGGATCGGCCAGCAGCACCGCCGTGTCCGCCAGTTCGCCCAGCAGCGACCTGCCCTGCCGTACCGTGATCGGATCGGCGTCCACGTGCACTGTCCGGCAACCGGGGCCGGACTGCCGCACGATCTGCCGGACGTTGCCAGCGGCCAGCACGCTCGATCCGAGATCGAGAAACTGCCGGATTCCGGCGGCGAGCAGGAAACACACCGCGCGGTGCAGGAATATCCGGTTCAGCCGGATCACCTGCCGGATGTCCGGTACCGCGGCCTCCAGCTCCGCGGCAAGCCTGCGGTCGGCCGCGAGGTTGTGCCCGTCCCCGAGCAGGAAGTCCCGGATCCGCCCCGCCCTGGCGAGTCCCGGGTCCGCGCCACCAGCGAGTTCCACCATCGCTACGGCTTGCGGCCGACGCCGGCGTATAGCCGGACGTTGGCGGCAGGGTCCTCGGAGATGTCACCAGGACCGCCGGGCCGCCAGGCCGCGCATCCGACCACTCCCGGTTCGACCAGCTGGTAGCCGTCGAAAAGCGCGGTGATCTCCCGGTAGCTGCGCGGGAAGGCCTGTTGCCTGCTGCGCTGGCGAACCTCGTGCACCGCCTCCTGAAGCTCGTCCGGCTCGCTGTCATAGGTGGTGTGGGTGATGGCGAGAAAGCTGCCCGGCGCGAGCGCGTTCCGGTAAGCGGCCAGCAGGCCCTGCGGGTCGGCCTCGTCCGGAATGAAGTGCCACAGCAACAGGTTGAGCAGACCGACCGGCCGGTCGAAGTCCAGCATGGACAGCACGGCCGGATCGCCGAGCACCTCCCGCGGCGAACACACATCCGCCTGGATCGCGACGGCCCGGTCGTCGCCGGCCAGCAGGGCCGTGCTGTGCCGCACCGCGACCGGTTCCTTGTCCACGTACACCACCCGGCACTCCGGGTCGGCCTGCTGGGCGATCTCGTGCACGTTACCGACTGTCGGGATACCAGAGCCGATGTCGAGAAACTGTCGAACCCCGGACTCGATCATGAAAAGTACGGCTCTGCGCAGGAAGGAACGGTTCAGCCGCACCACGTCCCGAACCCCGGGCATACTCTGTTCGATCTTGCCTGCCAGCGCGCGGTCCGACTCGAAATTGTGCGCGCCTCCCAGCAGGAAGTCATACACCCTGGCGACGCTGGGTACGGTGATATCGATCCCGGCAGGAGTCCATGTCGGATTCTCGGTCACTTCGACACCTCACCATATTTGGTCCGGCCGGAAGCCTACCGACCACAAAGATCAGCTACCGTCACCCGATTGTGCGATGTTTTTACGGCCGCAACGGGTGTCTTGTATGCAGTGCTTCGCACTCACCGTAGAAAATCCTCGATTCGATCACTCGAAGGCCTCGAAGACAAGGTGTCCCGTGAGAACCCACCCTGGACCGGTTCCCGCCGCCCCGGTGGCACCCGGCGGGCTCCCCCTGCTCGGCCACACGATCTCGCTGCTGCACCGGCCGTTGCGATTCGTCCGCGGCCTGCGCGAGTACGGCGATGTGGTCACCATCCACCTCGGCACGCTGCCCGCCTACATGGTCACCGAGCCCCGGCTGGCCGGCACGGTACTCGCCGCCAAGGCGGAGAAGTTCGAGAAAGGAATCTTCTTCGAAAAGTTCCGACCGTATTTCGGCAACGGACTCGCGCTGTCCTCGGGTGATTTCTACCGCCGGCAACGCAGGCTGGTCCAGCCCGCACTGCACCGCGGCCGGATCGCCCGGTACACGACGATCATGGCCGAGCTGGCCGAGGCGATGACCGGATCCTGGGAACCGGGCCGGGTGGTTGCGGTGGACCGCTGCATGCAGGACCTCGCGCTCGCCGTGATCGGCCGCACGCTGTTCTCGGCCGAACTCGGCAGGCGCGCGGTCACCGAGATCCAGCGCTCGGTCCCGGTGCTGCTCAAGGAGGGGATCGTGCGGGCCTTCTCGCCAAGGCTGGTCGAGCGGCTACCGATTCCCGGCAACCGCCGGTTCGACCGGGCCATCGCCAGGGTGCGCGGGGTCGTCCAGGCGATGGTGCGGGAGGCGAGGGCCGATGGCACGGACCGCGGGGACCTGCTGTCCATGCTGCTGCTGGCACGGGACGAGGAGACCGGCGAGGGGATGAGCGATCAGCAGGTGCAGGACGAGGTGGTCACGCTGCTCACCGCGGGCACCGAGACCAGCGCGATCGTGCTCGCCTGGCTCTTCCACGAGCTCGGCAGGCACCGCGAGGTGGAACGGCGGTTCCATGCCGAGGTCGACGCGGTGCTGGGCGGTCGCGTGCCGGGCTATGCGGACCTGCGCAGGCTGACCTACACCGGGCAGGTGATCAACGAGGTGCTGCGGGTGCGCGCACCCTGGCTGATCATGCGGCGGACCACGCGGGAGGTCGAGCTCGGCGGCCTGCGGCTACCGCAGGGTACCGAGGTCGCGCTCAGCCCGCATGCGCTGCACCACGATCCGCGCAACTTCGCCGATCCGGACCGGTTCGACCCGGACCGCTGGACACCGGAGCGGGCCGCGAGCCTGCCGAGGGAGGCATACCTGCCCTTCGGTGAAGGGCTGCACCGCTGCCCGGGACGGCTGTTCGCACACGCGGAACTGGCGGTGGTCGCGGCCACGGTCGGCGCGCGCTGGCGGCTGGTTCCGGTGCTGGGCAAGCGGGTCCGCACCAAGGTGCTCGGGATGGCCTACCCCGACCGGCTCCCGATGACCCCGATCCCCCGTCATTAGTCCACAAAGGATTTAAAGGGATCCAGGTGGAAAACCGAAAAGAGAAAGGAATATCCTTGCGACACCCCGGTAATCGACGTCCCGGCCACGGGAAGGCCTGGTGGCGGCGCGCCCTGGCCGTCGGGCTGGTCACGCTCGGGGCTGGCACCGCGCTGACACCCGTGCAGCCACCGGCCGCGGCGAGCGAACCCACCTGCACCGAGCTGAACATCGAGCTGACCGTGGCGCTGCTGCCCGCGACCATGTACGGCAAGCTGTGCGTACCCGCGGAACCGGCCGAAACGGTGCAGTTGCTCATCCCAGGCGGCACGTTCAACAGCACGTACTGGGACCCGCCTGCGGCCTCCGGGGTGCACTCCTTCCGCGCGGCGATGAACGAGGCCGGATATGCCACGCTCACGGTCGACCGGCTCGGCACCGGGCGCAGCAGCATCCCGCTCGGCGTCACCCTCACCGCGATCCAGCAGGCCGAGCTGATGCACCGGGTGGTGCAGCGGCTGCGTTCCGGTGCCTTCGGGCCGCGCTTCGAAAAGGTGATCATCGGCGGGCACTCGCTCGGCGCGGCGATCAGCCTGATCGAGGCGGCCACCTTCCACGATGTGGACGGGGTGCTGCTCACCGGGCTGGCGCACCGCATCGACCCGGTGAACGTCGCCGCCGCCTTCGCCAACTTCTACCCTGCGATGCTCGATCCGAAGTTCACCGGCAAGGTTCTGGACCCGGTGTACCTGACCACCCAGCCGGGCACCAGGGACAAGTCCTTCCACCAGCCCGCGCAGGCCGAGCCGGAGGCGATCGCGCTGGACGAGGCGACCAAGGACGTCTTCTCCGTGACCGAGGCCGCCGACGGGATCGGCGTGGCCTACGTGTCGCCGTACTCGCTGCTGGTGGACGTCCCGGTGCTGCTCGCGCTGGGCGGGCACGACCCGCTGCTGTGTTCCCCGCTGGCCATCGACTGCACCTCGGCGGAGACGGTTTATCAGGCCGAGGCACCGTACTTCTCCGCGGCCGCGCGGTTGCGGACCTACGTACTACCGGGCAACTACGGGCATGCCTTCAACTACGCGCCCAACGCCGACCACTTCCACGCCGAGGTGGTGGACTGGGCCACCACCCTCACCCCCTGAGTCAGGGAAGGAGGACGGCGGGATCATCGACCGGGCCCTCGGGCGTGAACAGGCTGCCGAGGACCCGGTCGGCGCCGACCTCCCGCCACCAGGCGGCCTGCTCGGCCGTTTCCACGCCGTCGATCACCACGAGCACCCCGGCCGAGTGCATCAGCCGCACCAGGTCGCCGAGCACCTCGTCGACCTGGAACCGGCCCGTGCTCGGGGCCAGCCGGTCGACCAGCCGCCTGGCCAGCCGCACGGCGCACACCGGAAGGTCCTCGAGGCAGGCCAGGTCGGCCAGGCCGCCGTCGAAGTCGCGCACCACGATGCAGACCCCGACCTCGGCGAGCACCCGCAGGTTGTCCACCGCCTCGCCGCGCTCGGTCACCAGCTCGCGCAGCGGAAAGACCAGGCGCAACCGGTGCGGATGCAGCCCGCTGTCCTCCAGTGCCCGCAGCACGTTGCCGACGAGGTCCGGATCGACCGCCTGGTTGGGCGTGAGGTTGACGCTGAACGGCAGCTCGCCTGCCTCGCTGATCCGCGCGCAGGCCACCTTCATCAGCCAGGTTCCCAGCGACAGCGTCAGCCCGGTCTGCTCGGCGAGCTCGACGCACTTCTCGTGCGGCAGCGCGCCGAACTCGGGATGCTCCCAGCGCAGCATCGCCTCGATGCCGACCACCTTGTCCCGCGCGAGATCCACGATCGGGGCGTACACCGGCCTGACCTGGCCGGTCTCCCACGCACCCGGCATGGCGGCGGCCAGGCTGAACCGCTCGCGCTCGGCGAGATCCTTGCCCGCGTCGAACAGTTCCCACTGCCTGCACCCGTTCCGGCGGGCCCTGCGCAGGGTCATATCGGCGGCGCGCAGCAGTTCCTCCGGTGGGATGTCCGGTGGCGGGCGGTGCACCACGCCGATGGAGGCTGAGGCGGCCACCCCGTGGCCGTCCAGGTACACCGGCTCGGCAAGCGCCTCGTTGATCCGGGTCACCGTGCTCACCACGTCCGGGCCGCCTGGCGCGTTCTCCACGGCCACGGCGAACTCGTCCCCGCTGAACCGGGCGACCATCGACTCCTCGCCGGCGAACACCTGGCGCAACCGGTCGGACACCCAGCGCAACAGCCGGTCCCCCGCCTGCCTGCCGAGGCCGTCGGCGACCAGTGAGAAGGCGTCCAGGTCCAGGTGGTAGACGGTCACCCCGGTCAGCGGATCGGCCCGGCCGAGCGCCTTCTCCAGGTAGGAGGTGAAGAACTGCCGGTTCGGCAACCCGGTCGTCATATCGTGCAGGGACTGGTGGCTCATCCGGTTCTGCAGCAACGCCAGGTCGGTGTCGTCCTCGACCATCGTGACGTACCGGTCCGGCCTGCCATCGGCGTCCCGCAGCAACGAGATCGACAGGCTCGCCAGCACCGCCTCGCCATCGCTGCGCATCAGGGTGCGCCACTGCCGCAACGGCTGCGGCATCCCGTCCAGCAGGTCCTGCCAGTACCCGCGCAGCGCCTCGGCCTCCGAAGCCTGCACCACGTCGAACAGCGTGCACGCGGCGAGGTCGGCCGCGGAGCGGTCCAGGATCCGCTGGAAGGCCTCGTTCGTGCGCAGCAGGCGGCCGTCCAGGTCGGTGATCGCCACCCCACTCGTCGAGCGGATGAACAGCTCGTCGAACTGCGCCCTGCTCAGCTCCAGGTTGCCGTGTGCCTGGCGCAGGCTCTCCACAAGGGAACTCTCCTGCGACTCGGCCACGGCTGAGCGCAGCGCACCGCTGTAGCCCGCGGCCAGCGCCGCCAGCGCGGCGAGCACCCGCTCGGCCAGGTCGCCCTCGCGGCGTGGTCCGAGGCCGCGCAGCAGGTTCTTGCCCAGCACCTCCAGGGTGCAGCGCAGGGTGGTCTCACCGGTGCAGTCCAGCTCGACCAGGCGAGCGCCGAGCCCGACCGCCTCCCCTGCGGAGAAGGGCTCACCGGTCACGATCGTGCACAGCTGGTCGACCAGCTCGGCCAGCTGCCGTTCCAGCTCATCCGCACCGGGCCCGGGGGACTCACCCGCGCTGAGCCTGCGGGCCCACTTGCGGGCGAGCTTCACCCGCCATCGGCTGTCGGTACCGCGTGGCTCCGGTACGCCTGCCGACGCGGAAAGATCGCCGGAGAGCGACAAGGTCATGTCACCTGTCCGATTTCGACGAAGGCCCACATTACGCACACTGTCGTACGGCCGGGAACAGCCGGCATCGACCTATTCCGTTCCGCGCACACCGAGGGGGAAGCCTACCCCGTTCGGCGGCGCGACCTAAGGATCTACCCCCGTTTGGACTACCGGGGGACACGCTACCGGTGAAGCCGGAAAATCCCGACCCAATCGTCGCGCCGACGGGTGATCACATATCCACGTGATTTCCGTGCTCCCATTCCGGAAAGGAGGGCGGTAGCGGCCGTGCCCGGCTGTCGGTGGCCCAGGCTACGGTGACCGTGATGATCGAGCATCTCAGCATTCCCACCCCGGCGGGCAGCTTCGACGCGATCGCGGCAGGCCCGGCGGACGGCAGGCCGGTCCTGCTGCTGCATGGCTTCCCCGAGGCGGCGATCGAGTGGGAGCACCAGCTCGCCGTACTCGGCGCGCGCGAGTACCGCGCCGTGGCACCGGACCAGCGGGGCTATTCCCCAGGGGTGCGCCCGGAGCAGCCAGCCGAGTACGCGATGCCGGAGCTGGTCGGCGATGTGCTGGCGATGGCGGACGAGCTGGGCTGGCACCGCTTCGACCTGGTGGGGCACGACTGGGGCGGGGCGGTGGCCTGGTGGACGGCCGCGGAGCACCCCGAGCGGGTGCGCTCGCTCACCGCCGTGTCCACCCCGCATCCGGCGGCGCTGGCCGAGGCCCTGCGCACCGACGAGGACCAGCAGCTGCGCTCTGGCTACCTCACCGAATGGCGGCAGCCCCGGATCACCGAGCGGCGGATGCTGGACAACGAAGGCGAGGCACTGCGCAGGATGTTCGAGTGGCGGGTGCCGGAGAGTCACGTCGAGGAGTACCTGCAACGGCTGTTCGAGCCGGGCGCGCTCACCGCCGCCCTGAACTGGTACCGCGCCGGCAGGCCGGACGGCAAGATCGACACCGTCCCGGTGCCCACGATGTACGTGTGGGGTACCGAGGACGTGGCCTTCGGCTCCACCGCGGCGCTGGCGACCGAGCGCTGGGTGACCGGTCCTTACCGGTTCGAGATGCTGGAGGACGTCACGCACTGGGTACCGGAGGAAGCGGCCGACGCCATGGCCGCGCTCCTGCTGGAGCAGCTGCGGGGTAGCTGAGCGGGCGGTTCACCAGTCGCGGGAGGGCCAGTCATCCAGCCTGCTGGACACCTCGCTCAGCATGGAGCTGACCGCGTCCTCGACCCGTTCCCGGTCGCTGCGGGGCTCGCGCTCCGGCGGCGGGGTGGTCTTGGTGACCGTGCGGCGCGGCCGGGTCTCGGCGGGCGGCCGCTGGTTCGTCGTGCTCGCGGGCGGTGCGGTCGTGGTGGTGGTCGTCGTGGTCGTGGTGGTCCCCGTACTGGTCTCCCCGGTGGCCGGCGGGGGCAGGCCGCCGGGCTGGGCCGAACCGCGCACGGTCTCCCCCGCCAGGCCGAACACCACGGCGCCGGTCAGCCCGAACAGCAGCACCCCGCCCGCCGCGAGCAGCAGCAGGCCACGGCGGTCCCGCCCGCGCGCGGGGGCGGCCTCGGGGGCGCGGTGCCGGGCTCCGCGGCCGGCTTCATCCTGCTCACCGAGGGCGACCGCGAGTGCGTCGGTGAAGAACGGCTTGGTGTCGTCGTTCTCGGGCGCGCGCCGCAGTGGCGTGGTGCGGGCCCTGCCGACGAGGTCGGCCACCGTCACCTGCTCATCGGTACCGCGTGGTGCCGAGCGCGCCATCTGCTACCTCCATCGGGGGTACCGGGGTAAGCGCGAACTCAGCCTATACCTCACTGCTCCTCGGCGGAGCGGGTCAACCCGGTCAGCACCCGGCGCACCAGCTGCGGGTCGACCTCCACGTTCTCGCCTTGCATCTGCTCGTCCACCATCGACCGGCGCGCCTCTCGCCGTGGCAGCGGGACCGCCTCCGCAGTCACCCCGGAGGGCAGCGGCAGCTCCCGCACCGAGGGCCGCTGGATCCCCTGGTCGTCGAACACCTCGACCACCAGGTAGGCACCGCTCACCCGTAACCGGACCGTGATGAACGCGGGCGAGCGCTCATTGGACCGGTCCACGACCGCCGAGACGAACCCGCGCACCGCGTTCGCCGCGTCCTCCTGCATCGGCCGCAGGGACCACTCGGCGAGGGTGAACCGGACGAACAAGTCGGCGCAGTTCATGGCGCTCGGCATCGCTACGAGCTGAAGGTCGTCAACCTGCGCGGTCTGGGAATGCACCTGAGATCACTTCCTTCGTCCGCGTCCGGCGAAAGCCGTATCTTGCCAACTCGACGATCGTCAAGCTCCAGGGGGTTCATCCTCCCGGACCGGCCAGGATGGACGCATCGATCAAGACAACGAGTCGGGCACGATTCCGGGTCCCGGACTTGACCTTCGCGGGTGCGTTCAGGTCAGGCCGAGCAGCACGGCATTGATCACCGCGAGCACGCCGAGGCCCGCTGGCGGCAGCAGCTGCCCGGCGGGGTCCCTGGCCCGCACGTGGTAGTAGACCGCCCCGACCATCAGCAGTACCAGTCCGATCGAGGCGGCGAGGCCGAGGGACTGGATCCAGAATCCGGCGATCAGCCCGGCGGCCGCCGCCAGTTCGAGCACGCCGATCGAGCGGTTCAGGCCGGGTGGGACGCCCAGATGATCGGCCGACCGTCGCATCTGCTCGATCCCCGCCACCTTCCCCGCGCCCATACCGAGGAAGGTGAGCGTGAGCAGGAGGGAGATGATCGCGGCGACGACGGACACAGGAGCTCCCGATAAGCGAGGGTGGCCGGTCCCCCGCGATGGTACCCGGGAACGGCTCATGCCCTCTGCAGCCGGTGAGCGAGCGCGGTGTCCCGGTACATCCGGCGCACCGCCTCGGTCAGCGTGACGTCACCGCACAGGTAGGTCTCGGCCTCCGGGTACCAGGGCGCCACGGCGAGCAGGTGCGCGGGGCTGAACGGACCGTGCCGGCCGGGATCGGCATACGAGATCCGGAGATCGGCGCAGGTATCGCGCAGCCGGGCCAGTTCCTCCCGGTACGGGACCTCGCCGCAGGCTCCGGGGTAGTGCAGCAGGGCCACCGCGCCGGTATGACACTCGTCGGCGAGTGTGCGCAGCATCGAGAGCAGCGGCACGACTCCGTAACCGGCGCCGATCAGCAGCAGGTGCCGCGGCCGGGGCTGCGGCAGCAGGAACCCGCCACGCGCACGGGAGAGCTCGAGCACGGTTCCCGGCCGGATCGCCGCCGTATACCCGGCGAGCCAAGGGTTCCCGCACGCACGTATCGCGAGTTCGATCCGCCCGTCCGCGCGGTGCTGCGAGCCGGCCAGCGGAAAGCACCGGGTGCGCCGCACCCCATCGACCCGCACGGCGAGCCGCACGTACTGACCGGCGCGAAACCCCCGCCACCGGCGCGACGGTCGCAACACGACACTCAGCAGGTCCCGGGTCACCCTGCCGACCGTGACCACCTCGGCGAGAATGTCACAGTCGCCGGGCAGGGCATGGTCGTTCCAGGAACGATACGCCATCCGCCGGAGTTTCTGGGGCCGCCCCGGAAGTGTCAACGGTAATCCGGAAACCCGCCAGCACATTGCTCTCGTGATTGCCTTCCCGCGATACCTGTCACCGGTGAACGAAAAGCAGCGCACCCGACTGTCGCGAATATGACTGGTTTACCTATAACGGCTCAATTCCGGTAATTTGTTCCGGCACCACCTTCCGCCCGCGAATTGCGAGGAGCAAACCGCCATGCCCATCAGCGAGTACGACGCCGTCCTGCACGGCCACCAACTGCACTTCTGGGAGTACGTTCCGGACGCGGCCATCGCCGGTGCCGGCACCAGCGCGGATGAGGACGTGCTGGTGCTGCTGCACGGGATCGCGGGCAGCGGGCACACCTGGATGCCACTGCTGGCCGAACTGGAGCGCAGGGGGTTCGACCGCCGGGTGCTCGTGCCCGACCTGCCCGGTCACGGGGAGTCGGCGAGCGCGGGCGGTGACTACTCGGTGGGAGCGTTCGCCAACACCGTCCGCGACCTGCTTCTGCTGCTGGGTCACCAGCACGCGACCGTGCTCGGGCATTCGCTCGGCGGCGGCATCGCCATGCAGTTCGCCTACCAGTTCCCTGAGATGTGCGGGCGGCTCGGCCTGGTCGGCAGCGGCGGCCTCGGCCCCGAGGTCACCGTGGTGCTGCGGGCCACCTCGCTGCCCGGTGCCAAGCTGACCCTGCGGCTCACGGTCAACCGGGCGACACTGGCGCTGACCAGGGGACTCGCCTGGCTCGCAGGCAAGCTCGGGCTGCGCCTTTCCGCCGAGGGCAGGGAGCTGGCCCGGCATCTCGCCTCGCTGGCCGACCCGCGACGGCGGACCGCGTTCGTGCACACCGCGCGCAGCCTGATCGACCTGCGTGGCCAGCGGGTGAGCGCCACCAACCGGCTGTACCTCGCGGCCGGCGTGCCGACCCTGGTCGCCTGGGGTAACCGGGACTGGCTCATCCCGCCCTCGCACGCGCACCGCGCCACCGTGCTGATGCCCGGGGCGCAGGTGCAGATGTTCAACGGGGCCAGACACTTCCCACATGTGTCCGCGCCCGAGCGGTTCGCCGAGGTGCTGACCGGGTTTCTGGCCGGAACCACGGCGGCACGGTTGAAAATTGAAGAACTCAGGTCGCTGCTGCTCGACGACCCCGCGATCGACGCGCACATCAGCGAGCCCACGGCGAGCACACGTTGAACCGGCGCCGAATACGTAACACGTGTTTTTGTCACCGGAACACGAGGGACAAAACGAACAACCCGCACCCCGGATCGCATCCACACCACTCGACCGGGCGAGAGCAGGGGGGCGGGCGCAAGCAGCGGGTAAGTGCGGTTGACAGGTTCTCGCGCCTGAAATTATGTTACCCGGGCCACAAAAACTGGATCAGCTTCGAGGGTGAAGACGCTGGTTTTGTTGCGACCTAGGGGCGGCGATGAAGGCGGACCTGAGTAACGGACGTGCGGACAACCTACCGGCACCGAGCAACTTCCAGCGGAGGTCGTCGAATGCCGCTCTCACCCGAGCGGGCGAAGTTCGATCACGTTCGGTTGCCCCTCGCCCGCGCAGCTCCACGGAGCCCGCGACCGGCGCCGGCCGGGCCAGCAAGCTGTGGGCCTCGCTCTCCAACGACCTCGCCGAGCAGTTCCGGCCTCATGTGGACCGGATGGCGCGGGACATGGTGCAGGAGATCCAGCGCGCGATCCCGGAGTACCAGCAGCCGCTGGAGGGCCCCTTCGGCGACATCATGACCCAGGGCATCGAGCAGGCGATCCTGCACTGTGTGGACACCATCAAGAACCCAGCGGCGCCCGCCGACAACTGGGTGCACGTGTTCCGGCAGCTCGGCAAGGTGGAGTTCAACGAGGGCCGCAGCCTGGACTGCCTGCAGACGGCCTACCGGGTCGGCGGCAGGGTCGCCTGGCGGCACGTCGCCGAGTTCGCGCACGCCCGCGGTGTGTCCACCGACGAGCTCTGCCGGGCCGCGGAGGCGATCTTCGCCTACGTCGACGAGATCTCGGCGCTGTCCATCCAGGGCTACACGGCGGCACGCACCCGCGCGGCCGGGATGATCGCGCGGCGCAAGCGCAGGCTGCTGGAGATGATCCTGGCCAGCCCGCCTGCCTCCCCGCAGGCCATCTCCGGGCTCGCCGCCGCCGCGCGCTGGACCCTGCCGGAATGGGTCACCATGGTCGCCCTGGAGCCGCGGCCGGACCAGCACAAGCTGACCACCCCGGCCGTGCACGAGGAGGTACTGCTCGACCTGGAGAGCGCCGAGCCGTGCATGCTCACCACCGACCCGGAGCGCGACCTCGGCCAGCTGGAGGCGGAGCTGCAGGGCTGGCGGGCCGCGGTGGGCCCGACGGTGCGGCTGAGCGATGCGCGCATCTCGTTACGCTGGGCGAGGCGTGCGCTGGGCCTGGTGCACCGGGGCGCCATCGAGGACGCACCGGTGACCCGCTGTGATGATCACCTGGCGACGATGTGGCTGCTGACCGACGAGTTCCTGGTCCGGCAGCTGAGCGCGCGCAGCCTGGCCCCCTTCGACGGGCTCACCGCCAAGCAGCGGGCGCGCCTGAGCGAAACCCTGCTGGCCTGGCTGCAGTCCCGCGGCAGCGCCCCGGAACTCGCCGCGAAGCTCAATGTGCACCCGCAGACAATCCGGTATCGGATGCACCAGCTGGAGAATCTGTTCGGCGACAAGCTGTCCGACGCGGACGCCAGGCTGGAGATGGAGATCGCGCTGCGCGCGGAACGACTCACCGGCAAGCCCTGAACGACATCCAGGGTTACTCATCCGCGAACGCTTTTCGCCTGTCCAGGATGTCACTAACGAAACAATTTAAACGAAAACCATCCCTGTGTGCCGCTCAATACACCCATAAGGACCATTTATTTCGATGGTCGTGCGCTAGATTTTGCGCGGCGTGGCGTTGTACGTTGTCGGCGCGGATCGTGGTTCGGCGCGAATTCAGGGGATTCGTTGTCCCGCCACCACTCCGTTGGACGATTTGCAGGCCTGTGCGACAGCGCCGTCGACGAAACCGATCACGGGGAGCACGGTGACCGACTCATGGAACGACACCTCAGTCCGGCAGGCAGCACCACTGGAAGCGAGCTATGACTCCCTGCTGACCCCGCCGGGCCGGCATACCGGCGCGGGGCAGGGCGACAACGCACGGGTGGTGCGGCTGTGGTCCTTGCTGCCCCGCGAGCTGGCCGATGTCTTCCGGCCCTCGGTATCCAAGGTGGCCGACGAGGTGCTGCTCGAGATCCAGATTTCGGTTCCGGAGTACGCCGGTCCGCTGGAGGGCCGGTTCGGCAGGACCATCACCGCGGGGGTGCGGCAGGCGCTGCTGGCCTTCCTGGACCGGATCGGTGATCCGGCGGCGCCACAGCCCGACCGGCGTCAGGTGTTCCAGCGGCTCGGCCAGCACGAGGCCCAGCAGGGACGCAGCCTGGACGTGCTACAGACCGCCTACCGGGTCGGCGCCAGGGTGGCCTGGCGGCGGATGTCGGAGATCGGCACGCAGGCCGGCATCCGCGCTACCACGCTGTGCCTGCTCGCCGAGGCCATCTTCGCCTACATCGACGAACTCTCCGCGCTCTCCATCGAGGGGTACGCCGCCGCGCAGGAGCGTGCGGTTGGCACGTTGGAACGCCGCAGGCGCAAGCTGCTGGACGCCGTGCTCGGCAGGCAGGGCGCGGGCGCGCAGCCGATCACCGAACTGGCGAGGGCCGCGCGCTGGGAGATTCCGGAGCGGATCGTCACGGTGGCGGTGGAGCCATGGACGGGGCAGGACGACCCGCCGGCCCCGCCGTTCGGCCACGACGTGCTGATGGAGTTCGAGGGCAGCGCCCCGGTGCTCGTGCTGGCCGAGCCGCGGGACGGCGGGCGCAGGCTGGCCCATGGGCTCGGCAACCGGCGTGCGGCGGTCGGGCCAACCGTTTCGCTGGAGGAAACCACCCGCTCGCTGGAATGGGCTCGCAGGGCGCTGCGCCTGGTGCAGTCCGGGGTGCTGCCCGATGTCCAGCTCACCTGGTGTGAGCGGCATCTTTGCACGCTGTGGTTGTTGCAGGATCCGTTCCTGGTGCGCGAGCTGATGCAACGCACTCTTGCCCCGCTGGAACAGCTCAAGGACAAGCAGTACCGGCGGCTTTCCGGCACGTTGCTGGCCTGGCTGGAGACCAGGGGCAACGTGCGCGAGGTGGCCCGGTCGCTGGCAATTCACCCGCAGACCGTGCGGGCGCGGGTGCAGGAGCTGCAGGCCCTTTTCGGTGCCAAGCTGGACGATCCGCAGGCGCGGTTCGAGCTGGTACTCGCCCTGCGGGCACGCGGCACCCTCGGCGAGGTGGACACCGAACAGCTCACCTGACCGCAGTGAGTGGCCCGTTCCCTGCATTTTTCCGCAGGGAACGGGCCACTCACAGCAGGGGTGTCGCGGTCAGCCGACCTCGGTGGTGCCCAGCAGGGTGTCCTGGTCCGGCGGGTCCAGCGCCAGCTCGACATCGAACTCACCGAGCGAGCTGTCGGTCACCACATGCGTGCTGGCCTCCGGGTCCACGGTGGTCTCCGCAGGGCCGGAGGGGACGCCCTCGGGAATGGCGAAGTCGACGGAACCCTCGGCGGCGAAGGTCAGCGAGCCCTCCGCGGGGACCGGAGTCTCCGGAATGGGCAGCTTGATGGTGAGCGGAACGCTCTGGCCGTCGCTGGCGGTGATGGTCACCGAACTGCTGATCTCGCCGGAGATCTGGGTCGCCCCGACCAGCCGCAGCCCGTCCGCCGCCGCGGTGCCCGCGTCCACGTCGATGCTGAACGGGACCGAAAGCTGCTCACCGGGCGTGGCCTGCTCCGGGATGTCCACGTGCACAACCGTTTCCACGGTCTGCTCGCCGATGATCGGGAAGGCGCCCTTCCAGGTCAACGTCGTGTCCGCGGCACTGGCCGTGCCGGCACCGAACAAACCGACCGCCGCGACGGCGGCGACAATTCCGGCCCGCACCTTGGTAGTCGTCATTTCCAGCCCTTTCGTCGTTGAAAACACCGTCCGCAAACGCGGAACGCGCAACGAAACTCACAACCAGTGGTAGCCCGGGCCCGGACTTGCCAATCAACAGGCTAGTGTGTGATTGACGGACCCAACAAGTCGCCGCGGTTACCATTTACCAGTTGACGAAATTATTGTCACCGGACTCAGCGTTCGGCGAAATACGACCCTGCCCTGCATGACTGAATCGCGGCCGAATCGGGTATGTGGGGAGCAAACGCGCGGATGTGGACGGCAAACGCGTGCGCGTGGGGAGCAAACACGCCGGCGCGATTGTGTTTGCCGCTCATGCAGGCGTGTTGGCCGTTCCGGCGGGTCAGACGGAGGGGAGGTACAACGGGTCCGGGCGGCCTTCGCGGGCCAGTGCCTCCAGGAACGGACGGCGGGCGAGGCCGGGGAAGGTGCGTAACGCGCCGGGAAGGTCCACACAGGCCACCGCGGTGGCGGGTCGGTCACCGGCGAGCACGGCGGACAGCGCGGCGAGGCACTGCGCGGGGGCCATCGGCTCGGCCAGCGGGTCCGCCCGCTGGCCGGGTCCGGTGTCCCAGGCGCCCCAGTTGACCGTGGTTCCGGTGAGGCCGTTCGCCCGGCGCCAGCGCACCAGCGCGTCCAGCCAGGCGTTCGCGGCGGCGTCCGCGACCCGCCCCGGCGCGCCGAACAGCGCGGTGGTTGCGGAGAAGGCCAGCCACCAGTCCAGCTCGAACCCTTCGGTCGCCTTGTGCAGCCGCCAGCCACCGAGCACCTTCGGCCGCCAGGCCCGCGCCAGGTCCGCACCGTCCACTTCGATCAGCGCACGGTCATCGAGCACCCCCGCCGCATGCGCCACCCCGCGCAGGGTCAGCCCGCCCGCGGTGGCGGCGGCGACCACGGCCTCGGCGACGCCCGGCGCGGCGATATCCCCGCGCACCAGCTCGATCTCCGTCCCCGCGGCACGCAGCCCGGCCAGCGCGGCCCGCGCCTCGGCCCCGGCGCCGCCACGCCCGCACAGCACGATCCGGCTCGCCCCCTGTTCCGCGAGCCAGGTCGCCAGCAACGGGCCGAGGCGGCCGAGCCCGCCGGTGATCACGTAGGCACCCGCACCGGCCACCGGGCCCCGCCGCGCGGGCAGCGTGACCCCGCGCAGCCGGGCGACGAACCGCTCGCCACGGCGCCAGGCGACCTCGTCATCGGCGCGGCCCGCCCGCAGCTCCGCGGGCAGCGCCCCGGTTCCGGTCAGCCCGTCCAGGTCCACCATGGTGGCGTGCAGCCCGGGATGTTCGAAGGCCAGCACCCGCACCAGCCCGCGCAGGAAGGCCAGCCCCGGCTCGCCGGGCTCACCGTCGAGCACGGCCGTCCCGTGCGCGGTCACCAGCCACAACCGGGGCAACGTCCCGCCCAGCTCGGTCACCCGGCGCACCACCTCGGTGACCGTCAGCAGCAAGTGCTGGGCGAGCTCGGGAAACCGGTACTCGGCGAGGGAGCCGGCGAACAGCACCACCCCGGCCAGTGGCGAGGACCGGTCCGTGCTCAGCTCGGCCAGCACCGCAGGCAGTTCCTCGGCGTCGTCCTGCGGCAGCGCGTAACCACGATCGCCGCGCAGGGCAAGCCCCGCGGCCACCATGAAGGACTGCTTGAGCGCGGTGGAGGAGTCGTCCGGCAGCAGCAGCCAGGTCCGCGAGGGGCCGGGCGGCGGTTCCGAGCTCGGGACGCGTTCCCAGCCGAGCTCGAACACGGTGCCGTCGCCCGCCGGTTCCGCCTGCGATGGCACGGCCGGGCCTGCGGCGGTGGGTGGCCACGGCGGTTCGGGTAGGTCCAGCACCGGCGCATCCGGGTAGCGGCGTCCCAGCACCGTGGCGTGGCCCGCGGCGTGCAGGGCGGCGAGGCTGGCCACGAACTCCTCCCGCCGCCCGGCATACCGGCTCATGCTGGGCAGAGCCGAAATCCCGGGTACGCCTTCCTCCACCGCGGTCGCCCGCACCGCGGCCAGCGCGATCGGATGCGGCGATACCTCGAGGAACACCCGGTGCCCCTCGGACATCGCCGTGGCCAGCGCCGCACGCAACGGCACCGGATCGGGATCCCCCGGCATCCCGGAATAGCAGGCGAGCCGCGGCGGGCCGGGCAGCACCTGCCGCGCGCCGGAACCGAGCAGTGCCAGGCCGTCCGGGATCTCCAGCGCGCCGGCCAGCACCGCGGCCGCGATCTCCCCCGCGCCATGGCCGAGCACGGCCACCGGCTCCACCCCGTGCGCACGCCACAGCCCGGCCAGTGCCAGCTGCATGCCGAACAACACCATCCCGGAGCGCTCGGCACCGGCCTGCTTCCCCGCCTGCCGCAGCTGCTTGCGCAGGGAGAACCCCGCCGTGCCGAGGAAAACCGGCTCCAGCGCCTCGACCTCGGCGCGGAAGGCCGGCTCCCCGGTCAGCAGTCGCCGCCCCATGCCCGGCCACTGCGACCCGCTGCCGGAGAACACGAACACCGCTCCCCCCGCGCCCTCGCCTCGGCCCCTGCACACCTGCGCCGCCGTGGCACCGATGGAGATAGCCCGCAGCCCGCTGGCCAGCCCGCCCCTGCCCGCGGCCACCACGGTCGCCCGCAGGTCCAGATGCTCCCTGCGCACCGCGAGTGCCGCCGCGAGATCGCATGCCTCCACCGCGCGCCCGGCGGGCGTCTCCAGCCAGCGCACGAGATCGCGGGCCCGCCTGCGCAGGGCCTGCTCGGTATGCGCGGACAGCGCGAACACATGCTCCCTGCCTGCGGAAAACCCGGGGCGGGGCCGGGGCATCGCCGCACCGGGACCGCCGTAGCCCGCGGGCACCCTGCCCTCACGCAGGGCGAGTACCGCCTCCAGTGGCCCCTCGGCACTGCCGCCAGCGCCGAGCACGGCCAGTGTCCGGTCGCCGTCCGCCCTTGCCCGATCGAGCCGCTCGAGCACCAGCACCCCGCAGCCGTTGCCAGGCACGACCGCGCAGGCCACCGCCAGCGCGCATTCCCCGCGGCGCAGGCTCCACGCCGCCCGGTGCACCGCCTCGGGCGCGCGCCCCTGGTCCACCCGCGCGCACGGGCCGCGCAGGTCGAACCGGCCCGCGAGCAGTTCGACGGCCCCCGGCCCGGCGACGACGAACACCCCAGTCTCGCTGCCGCGTAACGCCCGCGGTGGGATACCGGCGTGTTCCAGCGCCGACCAGACGGCCTCCAGCAGCACGCCGTGCCACGGGTCCAGGGCGCGGGCCTCGCTCGCGGAGATACCGAAGAACCCGGCGTCGAACCCGGTGACCTCGCCGGGCATGCGGCAGCCCGCGCCGATGACGGCGATCGGCTCCCCCGGCTCGGGGTGCCCGTTCCGGGAGGCACCGGACGCCGCGCCCTCGGTCACGAGACCCGGCTCCCGGCGAACCCACCGCAGACATAACGTTCCCGGCAGGCGGCGCGAGCGATCTTCCCGCTGGTCGTCCTCGGCACCTCGTCCGGGGCCAGCAGCAGCACATCGTGCAGCGGAAGGCCGTGTTCCCTTGCGACCGAATGCCGGATCGCGCGGGTGACCTCCTCGGGATCGAGTTCGCATTCGATCACCCAGCCGGACCGCTCCGCGAGCACCACCACCTGGTCCCCGTTGCTGTCCGGTACCGCGAACGCGGCCACCATATGCGGGCGGATCGCAGGGTGGGCGCCCTCGACGGTGGCCTCCACATCCTGCGGGTAGTGCTTGCGACCGTCCACCACGATCAGGTCCTTGAGCCTGCCGGTGACATAGAGCCTGCTGTCGAACCGCAGGCCGAGGTCGCCGGTGCGCAGCCACCAGCGGGGCTCCTCGTCCCCGGCCAGCAGCGCGCAGAAGGTGGCCGC
Organism: Amycolatopsis aidingensis; assembly: GCF_018885265.1. GTDB lineage: Bacteria > Actinomycetota > Actinomycetes > Mycobacteriales > Pseudonocardiaceae > Amycolatopsis > Amycolatopsis aidingensis. The sequence goes on along the minus strand of NZ_CP076538.1, from coordinate 1,683,113 downwards.
GGATTCCGCGGGCCGCTGCCAGTACCCGCGGCCGACATTCGGCCCGTTCACCCAGATCTCGCCGACCTTGCCGTCCGGAAGCTCGGCACCGGTCTGCGGATGCACGATCCGGACTTCCTGACCCGCGGGCCAGCCGCAGCTGGTGAGGGTGACCGTGCTCTGCTCGCCGTGCTCGGCCTGCACCGCGTCCCCCCTGGCCAGTTGCGCGCGGTAGAAGGTGGTGGACACCGGCGCGGCCGCGGCGGGAACGCCTGCCACCAGGACCGTGGACTCGGCGAGGCCGTAGGAGGGGCAGTGCGCGGTGGCGGGCAGCCCGCAGCAGGCGAACCGCTCGCGGAAGCGGGCGAACAACTCGGCCCGCACCGGCTCCCCACCGTCGATCAGGGCGCCCACCTGGTCCAGCCGCAGCCCGGACCGCTCCCGTTCGGTGACCCTGGCCGCGGCGTACCCGTAGGCGAAGCTGGGCGCCGCGCTGATCGCGCCGGGGAAGGTGGACAGCGCGCGCAGCCACCGGGCCGGCCGCTCCAGGAACGCGGCGGGATCCAGCAGCACCGAACGGATCCCCAGCACGCAGGGCGCCAGCACGGCCAGCATCAGGCCCATGTCGTGGTAAAGCGGCAGCCAGCTCACCGTCACCGAACGCCCCGGAAGCACGCCGTAGGTGACCGCGGCCTGGCGGGCGCAGGCCACCAGGTTCCCGTGCGTGATCATCACCCCGGCGGGGACGCGGGTGGAGCCGGAGGTGTACTGCAGGTACGCGAGATCGTCCCTGGCAGGCAACGGCGCGGGTTCCGGATCGGCGCGGGTGGCCTCAACGGCCACCACCTCCGGCCGGGGTGCGCACAGCCGGTGCACCACATCCTGTGTCCTCGACTGCTGGGCGCGGGTGGTCAGCACCACCGAAACCCCGGCATCGGCAAGGATTGCGTCCAGCCGGTCACCGTGTGCCGGCCGGACCGGCGCGAACAGCGGCACCGCGACCAGGCCCGCATGCAGGGCGGCGAGGAACCCGAGCACGTACTCGGGTCCGTGCGGGACCAGCAGTGCGACCCGCCCGCCCGGTTCCACCCGGTGCCGCAGCCAGGTCGCGGTCTCCCGTACCCGGTGCTCCAGTTCGCTCCAGGTCAGCGACACGATCCGGTCCTCGGGGCCGGTGTGGTGGTCGAGACAGCTGAGGGCGATCTTCTCGCCCTGGTTCCTCGCCCAGTTCTCCAGCAGGGCGGGAAGCGTATCGGCCCGTGGTCCGTCCCCGGCGGCCTCCGGCGCGGTCCCGCTCGCCGGGATGGGATCCGAGCTCGTCAACATTGGTTCTCCACACACTGGAATGGCCCGTGGCGGACCGTGCACCGACGCCTGCGATCGCACGGCCCGCCACGAACCGGCCCCGGCCCGCCGTGGCCTGTGGTTCCCTTCGAACCGGGGCGGTCCTGCGGTTACTCCTTCGCGGTCAGCGTCACCTGTGCGGTGTTGTTCCCGCCCGCGGAGTTCATGTTGATCAGGAAGGTGGAGAACCCGCAGTCCTCCGACCACTCGGAGAGCGTGTAGGGCTCGCTGGTCTCCAGGCTGCCGCCCTCGGTCGGGATGAACTCGTCCGTCGAGCTCAGGTTCAGCGTCGGCGGCTGCTGCTGCACGCAGTTCTCGCCCACCATCAGCGGGAAGCCCATCGCGGTGAGGTTCTTCAGCCTGATCTGCAGCGGGAGGGTGAAGTCCACCTCACCCGCCTTGAAGGTGCCGCTGGAGGGCGCCGCTTCGTAGAACTCCACGTCCAGCTCGCTGTCGAACATGCCGAAAGCCTTGAACTTCACGTGCGGCACGCTGGTCTGCGTGAACTGGCTGTCGAACTCACCGGTCTTCAGGTCGAGCTGAACGTCCACAGTGGCTTCGATGGGGATGTCGGTGTTCATCTTCGCCACATGCGCCGATCCGGTCACCGTGTAGCTGAGCTCGAGCGGCTCGGCCGCGGCGACGCCGGGGCTCAGCACGCCGCCGACGAGGGCAGCACTGGCACCCACGGCCGCCACGCTCGCCATCGTACGAATTTTCTTCATCTCAAATCTCCTCGCACCTTAGGGCGCTTCAGACAGGGACGTTATGTCGGAGAGCGGCCACGGTTTCGATTTTCCGCTTCGTTTCCGCCCATAAAATACTTTACTGCCGTGTAACGCGGCACACAAGACGTTCCGATAACAGGCGGACGAAAAAGGTCCCACCTGGCCGAAAATTGTTATCCACGGAATAGCGATGCGGCGCCGACATCTGCTCGAAGTGCGAATACTTCCCAGCCATCTCAGCCACCCGGCCGGGGAACGTTGCGCGAGCCGCGCACCCCGGTGGGGTCGTTCTTCGGCAGGGTGCATCGGGCGCCGGTGTTCAACGGGCCGCCTGCCGAGGTGTCCAGGCCGTTGCGGTACCGCGTGTCGTACCCGCTGGTGCACGGCGGCGGGTCGAAGAAGGTCAGCGCGAGCCCGAAGTGGGCACCGTCGGCACGGACCACCTGCGAGCCGGCCGCGACCGCCTCCGGCGCCTTCACCAGTAGCTGCTCCAGCCCGTTCTGGCGCACTTCGACCACATTGGATACGGTCAGCAGGTTCGCAAGCAGCACGCCCAGCCGCGGACCCGACTCCCGGACCAGTGCACCGACCTCGCGGGCGACCGGCGGCACGGCCGTGATCACCTCCCGCAAGTCACCATCGGACTTCTTCAGCTGCTCGGCGAGCGCCCTGGCGTCCGCGCCGAAGGACTTGATCGCCTCGGACTGCCGGACCTGGGTCCGCAACACGGTTTCCGAGTCGGTCACAAGGCTGGTGACCTGTGGGACGTGCTCGGTGGCCTCCTGGATGAACTCGATCCCGCTGTCCACCAGTACTTCCAGGTTGGGCCCGGCACCGGAGGTCGCGTCGTAGAGTTCGTCCACCACGGTGCGCAGCGCCGGTTTCGGCACCGACTGCACCAGCGCGTCCAGGTTCGTCAGCACCGTGTGCACCGGCAGCGGGATATCGGTGCGGTCCTGCTCGATCACCGAGCCGTCGTGCAACATCGGGCCTTCATCGGTGCGCGGTCGCAGGTCCACGAACTGCTCACCGGCCGCCGAGCGGCTGCGCACCACCGCCTCCAGGTCGGCTGGAATCGGCGGGGCGCCCGGCTCGATGACAAGATCGGCTTCCATTCCGGTCTCGGTGAGCCGCAGTTCACCGACCCTGCCGACGCCAACCCCACGATAGGTGACCTCGGAGTTGGTGAACATCCCGCCGCCACTGACAAAACGGGCGTGCACGACGTAGCCGCTGTCGAACAGCATTTTCTGCAAACCGACGTAGTTCGCGCCGACATAGCTGATCCCGACCAGCGCGATCACCAGGAAGATCAGTATCTGCCAGCGAACGAGTTTGGTGAGCATCGGTGGTCACCCCGTCGCGGAGTCGAAGTTCACGTAGGAATTGAGATAGTCACCCTTGATGGCTTCCAGCGCGGAATCAGGGAACGGGTAGGTCAGCAGCATCTCCATGGCCTTGGGCAGCGCGTCCCCGGACTCGGCCAGCCTGCGCAGGATCGGCTCCAGCGCGCGGAGATCGGCGACCAGGTCCTCCTTGCTCTTGTTCACGGTTTCCACCGCGACGTCGCTCAGGTTCGCCAGCGACTTCAGCAGGGTGACCAGCTGCTCTCGTTGCTGGGAAAGGGTTTCGATCCCCGGGGTGAGGTCGGTGAGCGCGGTGTCGATCTGCTCCTTGCGGCCGCTCAACGTCTTGCCGAGCTTGGCAACCCCGTCCAGCGCCCTGCTGATCTCGGTGCGGTGCTCGTCCAGCCCGGTGACCAGAGTGTTCAGGTTTCCCAGCAGTTCCTTGGTTTCCTGCTCGTTCCCGCCGAGTGCCTTGTTCAGTTCCCTGGTGATGGTCTGGATCTGCGCCACCCCGCCGCCGTTGAGCAACAGGGACAGCGCACCGAAGACCTCCTCGATCTCGGTGTTGCGGTTGGTCCGCTCCACCGGGATGGTGGCGCCCTCGGCGAGCCTGCCGCGTGGCTGCTCCAGCTCCGGCGGGGCCAGCTCGACGAACTTCTCACCGAGCACACTGGACTGGCGCAGCAGCGCCACCGCGTTGGCCGGCAACCGGACGTCCCCCCGCACGGCCATGGTGACCAGTGCGGTCTTGCCGTCGTGCGCCAGCTCGATCTCCTGGACCTTGCCGACACCGACATCGTTCACCCGCACCCCGGACTGCGGCACCAGGTCCAGCACGTTGGTGAAGCTGGCGGTCACGTGATACGGGTTGGCGCCGAGGTCGGGGCCCCCCGGCAACGGAACGTCGTAGACCCCGTCGAAACCGTCCTGGCTGCATCCCGTGGCCACGCCCACCAGCAGCAGCACCGCGGCCAGGGCGCCGAACCTGCGGATCATCTCCTCACTCACCTCCAGCGGGCCGGAACTCCCCGGTACGGGGCAGCGGAAGGGCGGGGCCGCCGGAGCCGCCTCCGCCCGAAGCGGAGTACTCCAGCAGGTTCGCCCGCCCGTCGATCGTGCGGGTGGCGGGGTTGTAGGTCTCCAGCAGGTTGGTCAGCGCGTTCGGCGCGGTGTCCAGGGCCTCGGCGAGAGAATCCTTCTGCCTGCCGAGCATCTGCGCGACCCCGGCCAGCTTGTCCACATTGGATTGAACGAGTCCGCGGTTGTCCCGGATGAAGCCCTGCACGGTGTCCAGCGCGCCGCCGAGCTCGCTCAGTGCGGCGGCGAGGTCCCCGCGGTCCTCGGCGAGCACCTTGGTGATCTCGGACAGCTGCTCGGTGGCCTCGTTGATCTGCTTGTCGTTGGTGGCGAGCATCCTGGTGAACTTGCTCAGCTGGTCGACCGTCTGGAACATCTCCTCCTTGGAGCCGTTCAGTGTTCTGGCGAACTCACCGAGCTGCCGGATCGACTCGCCCCAGGCCTTGCCGTTGCCGTCCAGCGTCTTCGCGCCCTGCTCCAGCACATCGCTGACCGCCCCGTCGGAGTTCGCGCCCTCCGGCCCGAGCGCGACGGTGAGGTCGTTCAGGCTGGCGAACAGCTCGTCGATCTCCACCGGGGTGACGGTGCGCTCGATGGGGATCTCGGCGCCGTCGGCCAGCCGCGGCCCGCCCTGGTAAACCGGGGACAGCTGCACGTACCGGTCCGCGACCAGGCTCGGCGTGACCACCAGCGCCTTGGCGTCGGCAGGCAGGTCCACGTCCCCGTCGATGGTCAGCTCCACCCTGACCTTCTCCCCCTGCGGTTCGACCGAGTCCACCGAACCGATCGGGACCCCGACCACCCGGACATCGGAGTCCGGATAGATACCGACGGCCGCGCTGAAGTAGGCGGTGATCCGCCGGTCCCCGCCGGGGTCGACGATGAACCAGACCGCGGCGGCGAGCATCGCGGCGATCACGCCCAGCGCGCCCCAGCGCAGCAACGAACGCCTGCGCTGCGTCCGCCCCATGTCCTCCAGCTGCAGGGTGTGCATCAGCGCCCTCCCGATCGTGGTGGCATGCAGCTACCGGGGGTGCCGGAGGGAACGAGCCCGCAGATGTAGGTGTCCACCCAGCGCCCGTTGCCGACCGCGTTGCCGAGCAGCCGGTAGTACGGCCCGGCGAGGCGCAGGCTTTCCTCCAGCTTCGCCTGGTTGCGCTGCAGTACGGTGGTGACCCGTTCCAGCTGCCGCAGCGCGGGATTCAGGGTTTCCTGGTTGTCCGCGACCAGGCCCCGGAGCTGCTCGGCGAGCCTGCGGGATCCGGTGAACAGCTTGCCGATCGCCTCCTTGCGCGCGTTCAGCTCGGTCAGCAGCACGTTCCCGTTCTTGATCAGGGATTCGACCTGGTCGCTACGGTCGGCAAGGGTCTTGGAAAGGTCCTTGGTGTTCTCGAACAGCTTGATCAGCTCGTCGTCCCTGGACGCCAGCGTCCTGGACAGCTCGGACATCCCTTCCAGCGCGCCGCGCACCTCCTGCGGGGTGGAGTCCCCGAGGGTTTCGGACAAGGTGCGGAAAGCCGAGGCCAGCCGGTCGGTGTCGATCTGGCCGGTGGTCTTGCCGAGGTCGTTGAACACGTCGGTCACGTCATAGGGCGACATGGTGCGCTCGCGCGGAATCGGGGTGCCAGGGTCCAGCTCGGTGTCACCGAGCGGGTCCAGCACCAGGTTCTTCTGCCCGAGCAAGGTCTTGATCTTGATGCTGGCGGTGGTGCGGTCGCCGAGCCAGGTGTCCCGGACCCGGAAGGTGACCTTCGCGTGGTCGCCATCCAGTTCGATGTCGCTGACCTCGCCGACCTTGACCCCGGCGACCCGCACCTCGTCGCCGGACCTGAGCCCGGCGCCCTCGTCGAACTCCGCGGTGTAGGTGGTCCCGCCGCCCACCACCGGCAGGTCGTCGATATTGAAGACGGCAAGGCCGATCAGCCCCATGATCAGCACGCCGAGGGTGCCGACGACGATCGGGTTGCGTTCGCGGAAGGGCTTCATCGGCGGCACCTCGGCTGAGTGATCGGGATTCCGACCGGCGGCCCGCCCGGTGCGCGGTCGGCGTCCGAGGAAGCCGAGCACAGGTAGAAGTTGAACCAGGACCCGTAGGAGACCAGGGTGCCGATCCGGTCGTACTTGGCAGGCAGGTTGTTCAGGAACTTCTCGAACACCGCGGTGTTGTCGGCGAGGTTGCGGGAGAGGTCGCCGAGGGTGTTGATGCCCTGCTGCAGCGGCTTCCTGCCCTCCTGCAGCAGGTCCGCGGTACTGCTGGCCAGCTCGCCGAGCCCGCCGATCGCCTGGCCGATCGGTTTCGCGTCCGCGGCCAGCCCTTCCACCAGCTGCTTGGTGGTGGTGATCAGCGTGCCGAGCTCGTCGCCCTTGGCGTTCACCGTGTCCAGCACCGTGTTCAGGTTGGTGATCACCTCGCCGATCACCTTGTCCTTGTCCGCCAGGGTGGAGGTGAGCGAGGCGGTGTGCCGCAGGAAGCTGTTCAACGTCGGCCCCTCGCCCTGCAACACCTGGATCAGCTCGTAGGACAGCTTGTTCACGTCATCCGGGTTCATCGCCTGGAACAGTGGTTTGAAACCGTTGAACATCGCGGTCAGGTCCAGCGCGGGGGTGGTCCGCTCCAGCGGGATATGCGTGCCCGCGGACAACTTCTCCCCCATCGGGAAGTCGCCCTGGTCCACGGCGAGGTAGCGCTGGCCGACCAGGTTGCGGTAGCGGATCGCCACGGTGGCCGAGGCCGCGAGCGGACGCCCGGCGTCCACTCCGAAGGTAACGTCGGCGTAGCGCCGCTCCACCACCTCGACGTCCTCGACCTGCCCGATCCGCACCCCGGCCATCCGCACGTCGTCCCCGGGGTTCACCGAGGTGGCGTCGGTGAACCGGGCGGTATAGCTGACCGTGTCCCCGACCCCGACATTGGCGATGGTGATCCCGAGGACCACCGAGGCCATCCCGGTGACCAGCAGGAAGATCAGACCCTTGACCAGGGGTGCCGCGATGCCCTTCACTTCAACGTCACCTCCGCTCCACGCAGCAGCGGCCCGACCAGCAGGCTGCTCCAACCGGGCACCGCGTCCGGGGTGGTGCCCAGCCTGGCCGCCATCAGCTCGGTGACCAGTTGCCGCTCATAGGGCGAGTTGGCGAGCCCGCCGCGCTCCAGCGCCAGCGGGGCACCCGTGGCCGGCTCCTCGGCGGTGCCCGCCGCGCCGCGGGCACCTCCCGCCGGGCGCACGCCCTGCCCCGGGCCCGCGCCGGGGGGATAGCAACGCGGGCCGCCGCCCGCGTTGTAGACCGGGGTGTCCCTGCCCGGTACGTACTTGCCGCGCGGCTGCTGTACCGAGATGTCGACATGCAGGCCGGGTTCGTTCGTCCCGGCGCCCAGTGCCTTCTCCATCACCGGCTTGAACCGGTTCACCGCGTCGAAAAGGCAGGGGAAGGACGGGGAGTACCTGGCCAGCAGCTCCAGGGTCGGCCTGCTGGCATCGCTGACCCCGATCAGGTTGTCCTTGTTCTCCCGCAGGAAGGCGTTCAGGTCGTCGGAGGTCGCGGTGAGATCGCCGTAGAGCGCCTCGAGGTCACCGCGATGCTCGGTCACCGTCCGCCCGGTCACGGTGAGGTCGGCCAGTGCGCGCAGGATGTCCGGCGCGGCCTCGTCGTACAACTCGGCGACGTCTGCTACCCCGCTGATATCGGCCTTGAACTCCGGCATCAGTGGGTTGAGCTCGGACAGCAGCTTGTTCAGCTTGACGATGCTGTCGCCGAGCGGCTCACCGCGTTGGTCGAGCGCCTGGGACACCGCACCCAGCGAGGCGGACAGCTTCTGCGGTTGCACGGCCCGCAGCAACGGCAGCAGGTTGCCGAGCACCCGTTCCAGCTCGATGGCGTTCTTCGAGCGGTCCTGCGGAATCACGTCCCCACCGGAAAGGCGGTCCTTCGATGGCTCCTCCGGTAGCACCAGGTTGACATACCGCTGCCCGAAGACGGTCTTCGGCAGCAGCCGGGCGGAGACGTTGCTCGGCAGCTGCTCGATCGTGGCCGGGTCCATCGCCAGCTCGATCTCCGCACCGGCGTCGGTGGTACGGACATCCGAGACGTAACCGAAGGGGACACCCCGGGACTTCACCTCGGAGTTGATCTCCATCTGGTTCCCGATCCGGTCGGTGCGCAGGGTGACCGTTTCCACGTCCTCGAACCGTCGCTCGTAGATCGCGACCGTGAACCACAGCATCAGCACCAGGATCATCAGGAACGCGACCCCGGCGAGCTGGGTGCCCAGCCGCTTTCCGGTTTCCTTCTTGCTCATCCAGCCACCTGCACCGTCGTGTTCACGCCCCAGATCGCCAGGCTGAGGAAGAGGTCGAGGACGCTGATCAGCACGATCGAGGTCCGCACCGCCCGCCCGACGGCCACACCGACACCGGCGGGCCCGCCCGCCGCGCGGTAGCCGTAGAAGCAGTGGGTGAGGATCACCGCCACGCTGAAGACCAGTACCTTGCCGAAGGACCAGAGCACGTCCTCCGGCGGCAGGAACAGGGCGAAGTAGTGGTCATAGGTGCCGCCGGACTGCCCGAGTATCCATACCGTCACCTGCCGGGAGGCCACGTACGAGGTCAGCAGGCCGATCACGTACAGCGGGATGATCGCGACGAATCCGGCGATGATCCGGGTGGTGACCAGGAAGGGCAGGCTGCGCACCGCCATCACCTCGAGCGCGTCGATCTCCTCGGAGATCCGCATCGCGCCGAGCTGCGCGGTAAACCCGGCTCCGACCGTCGCGGACAGCGCGAGCCCCGCGGAGAGTGGCGCGATCTCCCTGGTGTTGAAGTAGGCGGTCATGAACCCGGTCAGCGCCGAAACGCCGATCTGGTTCAGCGCGCTGAAACCCTGCAGCCCCACGGTGACCCCGGTGAACAGGGTCAGGCCGACCATCACGCCGATGGTGCCGCCGATGACCGCGAGCGCACCGCTGCCGAAGGTCACCTCGGCCAGCAGCCGGACGACTTCCTTGAAGTAGCGCCGGATCGTCAGCGGCGCCGCGGCCAGTGCCCGCACATAGAACAGCAGCTGGTCGCCCAAGCTGAACAAACTGTCCCCTGGACGCCGCAACGTCGCCTTCGCCCGCTCGCCCACAGTGGTCACGGCTACGTTCCCTTCGCAGGCACCAGCTGCAGGTACAGCCCGGTGATCACGGTGTTGACGAAGAACAGCAGCAGGAAGGTGATCACCACCGACTGGTTCACCACGTCGCCGACGCCCTTGGGTCCGCCTCGCGGGTTCAGCCCCCGGTAGGCGGCGACGACACCGGCGAGGAAACCGAAGATGAACGCCTTGATCATGCCGACCCACAGGTCCGGCAGCTGGGCCAGCGCGTTGAAGCTGGCCAGGTACGCGCCGGGGGTACCACCCTGCACGATGACGTTGAAGAAGTAGCCCCCGGCGACGCCGACCACGCTGACCAGGCCGTTGAGCAGTACCGCGGCCAGTATCGCGGCAAGCACCCTCGGCACGATCAGCCGCTGGATCGGCGAGACACCGAGCACCTCCATCGCGTCGATCTCCTCGCGGATCTTGCGCGAGCCGAGGTCCGCGCAGATCGCTGAGCCGCCCGCGCCCGCGATGATCAGGGTGGTGACGATCGGGCTGGCCTGCTGTACCACGGCGAGCACGCTGGCCGCGCCGTTGAAGGAGGAGGCACCGATCTGGCTGGTGAGGGTGCCGAGCTGGAGCGAGATCACCGCGCCGAACGGGATCGCGACCAGGATCGCCGGGGTGATCGACACGCTGGCAATGAACCAGAACTGCTGGATGAACTCGCGGGCCTGAAAGGGGCGCTTGAAGATGGCGACGATCACGTCCAGGCCGAGCGAGAAGCCACGACCGAACTCCCGCATCGCCGCCGCGACGCGGTCCAGGCCCGGCAGCCGGTAGGTCGGTGTGGTCACGGCAGCTCCCAGCGCCCGGTCACGGATTCCGTCGCGAACTGGGTGGTTCGGGCCTCCTGCCGGTGTTTCGTCACCGGCCGCAGGCCGTAACGGTGCCGGTCCTCGGCACTGAGGCTCGCCACGATCCCGTGCTGGGCAAGGGCAGGGAGGGTGTGCAGGATCTTCATCACCCGGTCCTTGCGGCGGCGCACGCCCATCCGCTCCGGCATGCCGGGGGTGGGCTCGATCTGCGGCACGATCCCGCGCACGTCCTCGCCGGACCCGTCCCGGTGCCCGGCCTCCGCGTTGGCCTGTTCCCTTGCCAGCTGCGCGGAGTCCTTCTCCTCCGACATTCCGATCGGGCCGAGGGTCCGCCCGTTCAGGAACTGCGCGACCGCGGGTTCCTCGGAGGTCAGCAGTACCTCGCGCGGGCCGAACATGAGCAGTTCCTTGCGGAACAGCATGCCAAGGTTGTCCGGGACGGTGCGGGCGACGTTGATGTTGTGCGTGACCAGCAGGATGGTCGCGTCGATCTGCGCGTTCAGGTCGATCAACAACTGGGACAGATAGGCGGTGCGCACCGGGTCCAGTCCGGAGTCCGGCTCGTCCACCAGCAGGATCTCCGGGTCCAGCACCAGCGCCCGCGCCAGCCCGGCACGCTTGCGCATCCCACCGGAGATCTCGCCGGGCAGCTTCGTCTCGGCCCCGGACAGACCGGTGATCTCCAGTTTCTCCAGCACGATCCGCTTGATCTCGGATTCGGACTTCTTGGTGTGCTCGCGCAGCGGGAAGGCGACGTTGTCGTAGAGGTTCATCGAGCCGAACAGTGCGCCGTCCTGGAACAGCACCCCGAACAGCTTCCGCGTCTCGTACAGAGTGCGTTCCGGGCAGGAGCACAGGTCCACCCCGTTGACCACGATGCGCCCCGCCTCCGGCCGGATCAGGCCGATCAGGCATTTCAGGAACACCGACTTCCCGGTGCCGGACGGACCGAGCAGCGCGCTGACCTCACCGGCAGGCAGGCTGAACGCCACGTCCCGCAGGATGTTCTGGCTGCCGAACGACTTGCGCAGGCCCTCGACGACCACCTCCACACCCATCACGTCACCCCTGTTCCCACGCGGCTTCATGTTCACCAGAATTGCATTGCGCAACGCGAATTACCGGATCACCGGCCCCTTGACTTTGGTGTACGTTACTGGGGCGCCACAGGGCACACAAGAACTCGACACGAATCATGGACATGAGATCGACAGGGGTCGGTTTTCTTGTTACCCACATGACTATCCGGCACCCCGTGGTTCGCCCGCACAACACAACAGCACCAGTGGACCAGGCGTCGACCTGGCCGAACACCGGGTTCTATCATGCGCGTGACATCCGCGACCCGAGCTAGTCGGACCGTGGTGAGGAATTGCGCACCGAGGCCCGATCGAGACCTGTTATCGCGGCACCGAATCCATATCCGGGCGACGATTCGGTCGTTAGAGTCATACCGGGAAACATCGCGGCAGCAGTCCGCGCCGGTGGACGGCCGCTCATTCCAACTCAGCCGACAACGAAGGAAGAACGGCATGATTCCTCGACTCGTCATTGGTGCGGTAGCGGCCTGCGGGCTGGCGCTGGCCGCAGGGTGCGGTGGTTCGGAGGAGCCCGCCGCATCGGGGCAGCCCGCGGGCCAGCAGGCACCGACCGGTTCCGCCGAAGCCGGATCCGAGGCCAGCGCATGGGCCGACCAGGTATGCACCGCGATCCAGGCGCAGGCCAGCAAGATGACCACCCTGCCCGCGCTGAACTCCAACCAGCCGCAGGAGGTCCGGCAGGCGATGCTCACCTATCTGGACACGCTCTCCGGGGCGTTCGCGGATCTGTCCAGCCGGATCGAGGCGGTGGGGCCGCCGCCGGTGACGGGTGGCGGTGAGCTGGTCGAGGAGACCATCGGCACCCTGCGGGAGACCAAGCAGACGCTGGACAACGCGCGGTCCAAGGCCGAGGGTGCGAGTCCAGGCGATCCGGCCGCGTTCCAGTCGACCATGACCGAGGTCGGCAAGAAGATCCAGGAACTGCAGGGCATGGACGACCCGACGAAGAACCTCAAGCAGAACCCCGTGCTGCAGAGCGCCTTCGCCGAGGCGCCGGCCTGCAAGCGGCTCGAGGGGGAATGAGGTCAGCCGTGCTGACGAAACAAGCACTGAGACGACGCTTCGGACTGACCATGACCTGCGCGGCCGTGGGTGGCCTTGCCCTTTCCGGCTGCGGCTCCGGTTCCTCCGAGCCGATCCGGGACCCCGCGACGGACTGGGCGGCCAAGGTGTGCACCGTGACGGCGGATCAGATGGACACCCTGACCGGCGGTCCCGCCGTGGACGCACAGGACCTGGCGAAGAGCAAGCAGCTCATGCTGACTCATCTCGGCGAACTGGCCGAGGCGGTCGGCGCCGTGGCGAACGGCATAACCGAGGCCGGGCTGCCACCCGCCGAGGACGCCGCGCCGGTCATCGAGCGGACCGTCGGCAAGCTGCGCGAGGCAAGGCAGTCCATCAACAGCGCCAAGGAGAAACTCGCCGCGGCCACGCCGGAGAACGACGCGGCGTTCCGGGACACCATGGGTTCGGTTGGCGCGGACCTGACCGCGCTCGGGCGGCTGGACGATCCGCTGCGCGACCTGCGGCTGAGCCAGGAACTGGGCAAGGCATTCGGGCAGGCTCCGCCCTGCCAGCAGGCCAAGCCGGGGGCGGTTCCCCCGGCCAAGTAGCGGCACCGCAACAAAGAAACCGCCCCCGGCAACGGATGCCGGGGGCGGTTCCTTTGGGACGTTACCTCCTGTCGATGTTCAGCTCGAGGGTGTTACCCGGCCCGGGCACCATCGCGTTGATGAACCCGGTGATGAAGCCGCAGCCGGAGAACTTCGGAATGCTGTACTCACCGGTCAGGGTGCCACCGGTCAGCGGGTCGAAGTTCGGGCCGGACTGGACGTCGACATCAGCGGGCTCGACGGTCTGGCAGCTGTTCGAGTAGAGCAGCGGCAGCCCGAGCATCCGCACGTCGACCAGCTTGATGCTGACCTGCGAGTTGGCCGTCACCTTGCCGTCCTGCACGTTCCCGTTGGTGCCACCGACATCGTCCAGCACCACCTTGGCGCTGGCCGGAAGCAGACCGAACAGCTTGAACCGCAGCTTCGACTTCGGCAGGGTCAGGTCACCCTCGAAGTCTCCGCTCGCGGTGTCGAGCTTGGCGTCCAGGCTGCCGTTGTCCAGCGACAGCATGGCGTTCAGCTTCTTGATCAGCGTCTCGCCATCGACGTCGTAGGACAGCTCAACCGGCTCGTCCGGCGGATCCGTGGGTTCCGTGGGTTCCGTCGGCTCCGTCGGCTCCGTGGGCTCGGTCGGCTCAGTCGGCTCGGTCGGCTCAGTCGGCTCCGTCGGCTCAGTCGGCTCAGTCGGCTCCGTCGGCTCAGTCGGCTCCGTGGGCTCCGTGGGCTCCGTCGGCTCCGTCGGCTCCGTGGGCTCGGTCGGCTCCGTCGGCTCCGTGGGCTCCGTGGGCTCCGTCGGCTCCGTCGGCTCCGTCGGCTCCGTCGGCTCGGTCGGCTCGGTCGGCTCCGTGGGCTCCGTGGGCTCCGTCGGCTCGGTCGGCTCGGTCGGCTCCGTGGGCTCCGTGGGCTCCGTGGTCGGGTCGCCAACGATCTCGATCTCGCCGAGGGAGTTGTTCTGCCCCGGCAGCTGCGTGCACTCCGAGGTGAACGTACCCAGCCCGGTGGGCGTGCCGTCCTCCTTCTTCGGGGTCAGGGTGCTGGCGAAGTCACCAACGGTGACCTCGGCGGTACCCGGCTCCGGGAAGGTGATCGACGGCGCGGTGCCGCTGGTCTGGATCTGGAACTCACCCTCGTCCGGGATCTCCGTGGAGGGCACCGGAAGCGGCAGATCCAGTGGCAGGTTCAGCCCAGGCGCGGTCAGGGTGGCCTTCGCCGTGGCGTCGCCTTCGATCGTGGCGGCGCCAACCAGGTTGAGCCCCTGGGTGGCCTCGGCCGGAACGGTGACCACCGCGTCGAACGCGATGTCGCCGCTCGCCTCGCCCACGTCAAGGGATTCCGGCAGGTTGGACGAGACGTCCACCACCAGCTCCTGGTTCCCGATCAACGGGAAGGGGCAGGTGTAGCGCAGGCTGGCCTCACCATGCGGGTTGTCCGGCGGCTCCTCGGTCGGAGTCGTCGGCGGGGTCGGGGTGTGGTTCGGGTCGGGCGGTGCCACCTCGAACGAGCCGAGCAGGTTGTCCTGACCGGCGTCCTGGGTGCACTGCGAGGTGAACTGCCCGAGACCGGTGTCAGTACCGTCCGCCCGCTTGGGGTGCAGGAAGGTACTGATGTCTCCGATGTAGACCGAAGCGGTGCCACCGGCCTCATAGGTCACCGCGGGAGTAGTACCTCCGGTGACCACGGTCAGCGGCCCCTCCGCAGGCACGTCGGTGACCGGGATCGGCGAGTCCAGCCACAGGTCGAGCGGCTCGTCCCGGCCAGGGGCCTCCAGGGTCGAGCTGGTGGTTGCCGAGCCCTCGACCGTTGCGGCACCCACCAGGCGAAGGCCGTCGGTGGCATTCGCCGACACGTTCACCGTCGCCTCATAGCT
This sequence comes from Amycolatopsis aidingensis, assembly GCF_018885265.1. Taxonomy (GTDB): domain Bacteria; phylum Actinomycetota; class Actinomycetes; order Mycobacteriales; family Pseudonocardiaceae; genus Amycolatopsis; species Amycolatopsis aidingensis. The sequence goes on along the minus strand of NZ_CP076538.1, from coordinate 1,668,102 downwards.
GATCGGCGTAGAAGGCTGCTCGGCAATCGCGTTGTCCGGCAACTGGGCGTCGATCGTCACCGACATCGACTGTGCCCCGACCACCGGGAACTCACACGTGTAGTCCAGCGTCACCGAGACTTCCTCGGCGGCGCTGGAACCCATCCCGACCAGGCCCACCATGGCGACCGCGACCGAGCCCACGGTCGCGAAGGCCAGGGAGTGGGCCACTCTTCGAGACTTCCAACGAACTTTCATCTGCTGTCTCCTACTATTGAGGCGGACGCGAGAAATCGCACGATGCGCAGAGAAAGACGAGTCGCCACCCAGCTTCGTGCGACTTTTCGACGACCGTCCGAGATGACAGGCATCTCCAAATGCAGGTAATGCGGCCGCAATATCACGGCCACGGGCGATTAAAGTACCTCGCGACCTACCGCTCCGCAAGAACCACGAAGCCGAGCAGAAGGCGACCTAATCGTGAATCGAGCAAGGCTCGACATCGATCTTTTTGTCAAATACGTACGACTCCCGGACCCGCGAACGGCGCAGGCATGGCAGAAAAACAGTATCGGCAGCCACGTACCAATCTGGTCAAGAACCGGAAAATCGCACACTTGTCACCCCAGGTCGACCACGGCGCCGGGACGTTGTCACCTGTGGACGAGAAGGAAGGCAGGACGTGAGGAGCACGGTTACCCGCCCGTTACCGCAAGCACCACACCGGTTGTCACCCTGGTGCGCACAATCGGGCGTGCCATTGTCATCCGGCTGCCCGGCTTCAGCGGCCCCACGGGTCGCCGAAGCCGGGAAAGCGGCGCTGCACCGGGGGAACCGGCGGAGTGGTGGAGGTCGTGGTGGCCTCGACGACATCGCTGATGGGCGGGATGGTCCGCTCGGCCGGCGCTTCGGGCGCACCATCCGAGCCACCCCAGATACCGAAAGCCGCGCCACCGAGTGCGCCGAGCAGCACCAGCACGCCTGCGCCCTTGAACAACAGTCCGGGGTATCCGCCGACGGCGGGTTCGAGCAGGACCCTGCGCCTGCGGTGTCGTGCCCGCTTACTCCCAGGTAGCCGTCCGCGTACCATCGGCTACCTCCGTTGGCAGTTTCCCCGATGAGACGAACCATAGTATTAATTAATTCGTGTAAATGTAAAGCTTGTGACAGGTGAGCCCAGAACTGTCATCCGTGCTCGATTCCGCAGGGCAGGGACTGTCACGCACCTGACAAAGGACGAGTGGAAACTGCGATGACGACGACCAGCGAAACCGCATCCTGCAAGCGGACGGATCGCGTTCCGGAGGCCGAACGCCTCCGCCCGCAGCCCGCCGACCTCGCCGTCGTCTCGGTGTTCCTGCTCGCCGCGTTCCTACTCTACCGTCCACTATGGAACAATCTGGGCAGCGGCTACCTGGTCAACAGCGGGCAGGACCAGCGCATGTGGGAGTGGTTCTTCGCGGTTACCGCGCATGCGCTGAGCAACGGCGAGAATCCGCTGTTCAGCGCCCTGCAGAACCATCCGGACGGCGTGAACCTGATGGCCAACACGGTCATGCTCGGACTCGGCGTGCCGCTGGCTCCGCTCACCCTCGCCTTCGGACCCACCGTGACCTGGGCCATGGTGCTGTCCGGCGGGCTGCTGGCCACCGCGACCGCCTGGTACTGGGTGCTGTCCAGGCACCTGGTGCCCAGCAGGGCGGCCGCGGCGGTCGGGGCGGCGTTCTGCGCCTTCGCGCCGCCGATCATCTCGCACGCCAACGCGCATCCCAACTTCGTGGCGCTGTTCCTGCTACCCTTTCTGGTGCTGTGCCTGGTCAAACTGGCACACGGGCACCGGCCGGTACGTACCGGCATCCTGCTGGGCCTGCTACTGGCCTGGCAGATCTTCCTCGGCGAGGAACCGTTGCTGATCGGCGCCACCGGCTTCCTGCTCTTCGCGGCCGCCTACGCCGTGCAGCGCGCCGAGCGGGTGCTGGAGATGCTGCGCCCGCTCGGCATCGGGCTGGCGGTGGCCGCGGGCGTGTCCACGCTGCTGGTGGCCTATCCACTGTGGTGGCAGTTCTTCGGGCCGCAGAGCTATCACAGCCTGGAACACGGCCTGGTGGGCAACGACGCGGCGGCGTTCACCGCCTTCGCCACCGAGTCGCTGGCGGGCGACCCCGCGACGGCACGGGAGCTGTCGATGAACCGCACCGAGGAGAACGCCTTCTTCGGCTGGCCGCTGGTGGTACTGGTGCTCCTGGTCGCGGCCTGGCTGTGCCGGGACGCCGTGGCGCGGGCGATCACGGTGGCCCTGCTTGGCATGGCCTGGCTCTCCACCGGCGTGATCCTGGTCGTGGACGGCGAGGTGACCGGGGTGCCTGGCCCCTGGCTCGGGCTGTTCCAGCTGCCGCTGTACGAGTCGGTGCTGGAGTCCCGGTTCGCCCTCGGCTGCGTGCCGCTGATCGGAATCCTGCTCGCCATGGCTACCCGCCGGGTACTCACCGCGGCCCGGCGGCGGCGCAGGCTGCTGGTGCCGGTGTGGGTGCTGGCCCTGCTCGCCGCGCTGCTGCCGATCGCGCCGACCGGGCTGCGCACCGAGCCGCGGCCGCCCACCCCCGACTTCTTCGCCGAGGGCGGCTGGCGCGAGTACGTGGACCCCGGCGGGTCCGTGGTCCTTGCGCCGCTCCCGGACACCGGGGACGCGCGCGGCCTGCGCTGGCAGGTGCAGGCGGGGCTGGCCTTCCCCCTTGCCGAGGGCTACTTCGTCGCCCCGCACGGGCCGGACCGCAAGGGCAACTACGGGGCGCGGCGGCGGCCGACCTCCCGCCTGCTCGAACGGGTCGACGACACCGGGGCCGCGGCGCCGGTCGACCTCAAGGATCGCCTGCGGGCGCAGCAGGACCTGCGGTTCTGGCGCGCGGACGTGGTCGTGCTCGCGCCGCGCAGGCACCAGGATGCGCTGCTGGAGACGGTGCAGGCCCTGCTGGCGAAGCCACCGCGGATGACCGGCGGGGTCTGGGTGTGGGACGTGCGGGAACTGACCCGCTAAGGCGCACTCCACCGCCACTCAAGCCGCGCCCAAGCCGGGCCGGGCGGGCCTGCCCCGGCACTATCGTCCGGAAAGTCCAGGCAAACCGGAACCAGGTCGGGGGATCAGGAAATGCGACACCCGCGGATCGAGGTCACCGGTCTCGGCAAGTCCTACCCGCAGGTGACCGCGCTGGCCGGGGTGAGCCTGCGCGCCGATGCCGGCACCGTGCTCGCGGTGCTCGGGCACAACGGCGCGGGCAAGACCACCTTGATCAACATCCTCGGCACCCGCACCAAGCCGAGTACCGGCGCCGCACGGGTGTGCGGGTTCGACGTGGTCGCCGACGACCACCAGGTACGCAGGCATATCGGGATGACCGGTCAGTTCGCCGCCGTGGACGACAACCTCTCCGCACGGGGCAACCTGGTGCTGGTCGCCAGGCTGCTGGGCGCGTCCACCCGGCAGGCGAAGGCGCGGGCGGCCGAGTTGATCGAGTCCTTCGGCCTCGCGGATGCGGCCGACCGGCCCGCCCGCACCTACTCCGGCGGGATGCGCCGCAGGCTCGACCTCGCGGCGGGGCTGGTCGGCGCGCCCAAGGTGCTGTTCCTCGACGAGCCCACCACCGGGCTGGACCCGGTGAGCCGCACCGGTATGTGGGAGATCGTCGCCCGGCTGGCCGCCGAGGGCACCACGGTGGTGCTGACGACCCAGTACCTCGAGGAGGCCGACCGGCTCGCCGACCAGGTCGTAGTGCTGGGCATGGGCCACATCGTCGCCGAGGGCACCCCGGAACGACTGAAGGCGGGGATCGGCAGGCGCACCGCCACCCTGACCTTCGCCGACCTGGCCAGTACCCGGCATGCCGCCTTCGCGCTGCACCGGCTGGCGCTGCGGCCGGTGACCGACGAACGGGCACGCACGGTGACCGCGCCGATCTCGGCGGCCGGGCAGATCACCGGGCTGGTCCGCACGCTGGACGGCCTCGGGATCGGCATCGCCGACCTTACCGTCACCGAGCCGAGCCTGGACGATGTGTATCTCTCCCTGCACCGGACGTCCTTGGCCGGGCATGAGTAGCCCGGTATCCAGCAGGCGGGCCGGCACGGGCTCCGGCGCATCGGTCGCCAGCGACTGGACCGGCAGCCGGTTACCCACCCAGGTGTGGGTGCTCACCACGCGCTCCCTGCGCGCGGCCTTCGGGGACTACCGGCTGGTCTTCTTCGGCCTGATGCAGCCGGTAGTGCTGTTGTTACTGTTCAGCCAGGTCTTCGAGCGCATCGGGTCGCTGCCAGGGATGGCGGGCTACGACGGCTACCTCAACTTCCTGATGCCCGCGACCATGATCAACATTGCCATGATCGCCGCGATGAGCTCGGGCGCGGGGCTTCTCGCCGAGACCTACACCGGGGTGATCGGCCGGTTCCGGACCATGCCGATCAGCTTGTTCTCCGTACTGCTCGCCAGGACCCTCTCCGACACCGCCCGGCTGGCCGTGCAGCTGGTGGCCACCCTGGTCGCGGGCATACTGGTGCTCGGCTTCCGTCCCGGTGGCGGACCGTTCGGGGTGACCGCCGCGGTGCTGCTCACCCTGGTCGTCGGCTGGGGGCTGGGCTGGGTTTTCGTGGCCATGGCGACCTGGTTGCGCAAGGCGGAAACCATGCAGGCGGTGTCCTTCTTCGCGATGTTCCCGCTGATGTTCTCCTCCAGCGCGTACATGCCGCTGGAGGCGATGCCGGCCTGGATACGGACCGTGTCCACGCTCAACCCGCTGACCTACGCGATCGACGCGACCAGAGGACTGGCCCTCGGCAGGCCGTTCGGCTCCGCTCTGCTGCTCGCGTTGGCGCTGGTGCTGGTCACGGCGTTGCTGGGGGGCACGCTCGCGGTGCGCAACTTCCGCCGGAACGAGTAGACGTGAGATCCCGGTAAAACTGATGGATGCGTGACAGTACGCCGCATCGATCTTCCCGTCGGCATGCTGACTTTCCGGAAACTGGCGTTCACCCGCAATTCGGCCGATGACCGGGGGCGCCCTGGCGGTTAACATCTACCGTTGATGATCGCCGGAACGCAGGAGTCATCATGACGGTACGGATCAAGGTGCTTGGCCCCCTTCGGGTCGAGCACGGCGACGAGGTGGTGACGCCATCCCAGCCGAAGTTGCGCCAGCTGCTCGGCCTGCTGGCGATCAACGCGGGTACCGTCGTCCGTACCGAGACGATCACCGAGGAGCTGTGGGGAAGCGAACCCTGCGCCAAGCTGGCCAGGATCGTGCAGACCTATGTCTCCCAGCTGCGCAAGCTGCTTGCTTCGTCCACTTCGGACTCCTACGTGCTGGCGCATACGCCGAGGGTCGGGTACGTGCTGCATCTCGGCCCGGCAGGGTATCTGGATGCGGAGCACTTCCTGCGGTTGCGGGACGAGGCCGAACATCAGCTGGCCACGGGGGAGACCGAGCCCGCGGCCGAAACACTGCTGGCCGCGGTCCGGCTGTGCCGGGGCGAGGTGCTCGCCGATGTCTCGCTCGGCCCGGTGCTGCACACGCACAAGTCCAGGCTTGACGCCAGCAGGGTCGCCGTGCTGGACCGCTACCTGCGCGCCCGGCTCGAACTCGGCCAGGCCGAAGCCGTGCTGGCGGAAACCGACCGGGTCGTCCGCGAGGACACCCGCCACGAGGAGCTCTACGCGAACCTGATGCGTGCCTTCGCCGCGGTCGGGCAGCGAGCCGAGGCGACCGACCTGTTCCATGACCTGCGCAAGAAGCGCGTGCGCGAGTCCGGCCTCGAGCCGGGGCAGGCCGTACGTGCGGCTTTCCAGCAGGTCATCAGCGACGAGCCCGCCGAGCCTGCCGCACCGATCGCGCCCCCGCGGCCCACCGGGGTGACCGTGGAGGCACCCGCGCAGATCCCACCGGACAACGTCGCCTTCATCGGCTTCGGCGCGCAGCTGGACGCGGCGACCAGCGCCCTGACCCGCGCCCGGCGGACGCGACCGGCCACCGTGGCCGTGGTCGGCGCGCCGGGTGCAGGGACGAGCACGTTCTGCATCCACCTCGCCAACCGGACCGGTGCGGCCTTCCCGGACGGGCGGCTCCACGCCGACCTCGCCGCCGCGGCTCCGGCCGAGGTGCTGGCCGGGTTCATCCGCGCCTTCCGGGCCGATCTTTCCATTCCGGACAACGTGCATGAGCGAGTGCGGCTGTTCCGCAGGCTGACCGCGGGCAAGCGCGTGCTGGTCGTGCTGGACAACGTGCGTGAGGGCATGGACGTGGCGGCGCTGCAACCCGGCTCGCCCGCGGGCGGGATGCTGCTCGGCTGCTCCTCCCGGATGTCCGATGCGACCATCACCGCGGTGGTGGAACTGCCAAGGCTGGGTGGTGGCGAACTGTACGAGTTGCTCAGCGCAGGCATCGGGCGGAGGCGGGTGGCCAGGGAGCCGGAGGCTGCGCACTCGCTGGTCGCATGGTGCTCCGGACTTCCGCTGGTCGCAGCGCTGATCGTATCCCTGGCTCGCCTCCGTCCACATTGGTCGCTGTCTCGGCTGTTGCACAAGGTGACCTCGCCCGACAGCCTCGTCGAGCTGCCCACCGGAACGCTCGACCTGGTGGCGAGTGTCCAGCGCAGCACCATGGCACTCGGCTCGGTCGAGTGGACGGGGCTGGTACAGCTGGAACGGCAGCACCCCGGCCCCGGCTCGATCTCCGTCGACTGGACCGCCAGGAACCTGGACATTTCCCTTCCGGCGGCGGAAAGCCTGCTCGAGCGGCTGGTCGAGATCCGGCTCGCCGATCCGGTGCCGCCCGGCCGGAACCTGTCGCAGGCAAGCTATCGGTACCGGATCGACCCGCTCTACCTGCGGGCCGTCCGGCACCTGACGGCGCCCGCCACGCCGGGCGACTCCCCGATGTACCTGGCCGCCGTCGCTCCGACGGCTTCGTGAGATGTTCCCGACAGTGAGGGGCGTGACGTGACACGGAGGATCCGCCGGGCGAACGCGGTACGACGGTTCCGGAAACGGCACCGCACGACCGCCGCCGTCCTCAGTGGAACGATCGCGGTCCTGCCGACCACCGCTGCCGGGGTCGCGGCCGCCCAGTGGCTGGCCTCCGGGCCTGCGCCCGATACGCACACCCGCAACATCGCGCTGGTGGGCGGGCTGGACCCGGCACAGCTGCCGTCCAGGGTGAACGTCAACGGCACCCTGCCGGAACCCGCCCTGCCCGAGGCCCTGGCGGCCGAGGACTCCAGGAAGAAGGCGAACGATCCGCGCCGCCCGGCCTACGGTGAGACCCTGCCCGCCGGTCCGTTGGGGATTCCGGGGTCGGCGTTGCGGGCGTATCGGAACGCGGCGGAGATGTTGGGGGCGGAGCAGCCGGGGTGCCGGATCGACTGGGCGTTGATCGCGAGTATCGGGCGGATCGAGTCGAATCATGCTCGTGGTGGGTATGTGGATGCGGATGGGAATACGCTGGAGCCGATTTTGGGTCCGGTTTTGAATGGTGTGGGTCCGGTGGCGGCGATTCCGGACACGGATGGTGGGCGGTTTGACGGGGATGTGGTGTGGGATCGGGCGGTGGGTCCGACGCAGTTCATTCCGTCGACGTGGCGGGGGTATGCGGCGGATGGTAATGGTGATGGGGTTTCGGATCCGAACAATATTTACGACGCGACCGTGGCGACGGGGCGGTATTTGTGTTCGGGTGGGTTGGATATGACGGTGGATGGTGAGTTGCGGGCGGCGGTGTTCCGGTACAACAATTCGCAGACGTATGTGAACACGGTGATCCTGTGGGCGGAGGCCTACCGGCAGGGCGTGCAGCCCACCCCGGACAGCGACGTCCCCGTCGGCGCCCCGAGCCCGATCACCACACCCGGACCCGACCCGGTGGACCCACCACCCACCTCCGACCCGAACGATCCCTCCGACCCCACGAATCCCCCTGATCCCACCGATCCTCCCGACCCCACCGACCCTTCGGACCCCACCGATCCCAGCGATCCTTCAGATCCGACCGACCCCTCTGACCCCACGGACCCGTCCGACCCCAGCGATCCCTCTGACCCCACGGATCCCTCCGATCCCACGGACACCACGAATCCGCCCAGCTCCCCGGAGCCAACCGACCCGCCGGAACCAACCGCCTCGGACTCCCCGGACCCGACAACCGACCCCTCCCCATCCAACCCGGCCTCCGACACCGCCAACTCGACAACCTCGGAGGCCCAAACCAGCACCACCTGACCCGCGTGTTTGCTCCCCACGCGCGTGTGTTTGCCGTTCCCGCGCACGCGTTGGCTGCCCACGCGCATGCTTTGGCCGTTCCCGCGCACGCGTTGGCCGCTCAGGTAAACGTGTTGGCCGGTGACGAGTCTGTGGCTGGGTTTCAAGCACGCCTCCGGCGCACCGCGGGGCACTGGCGCTCCACGCATCACCACTAGCAGGGCTGGTTGCTAGCGCCAGCACCCCACGGAACGAGCACCCCGGGCCCGGCCCGGCATGCACATCTCATGTCGAACACGCATTCGAGTGAATACCAGCGGGTAGTCATTCACGCGGGGAATTCTTGTCGGTCCCGTCGATACAATTGTGGGTATGGACAGACACAGTTCTGATCCGCACACGGATCCCCCAGAAGACGCACTCACCACACTCGACGCCTTGGAGGCCAACGAACGCGCCATCGCCCGGCTGGAGGCGCGGCGGGTGCTGCTGGTGGCCGACCTCGCCCACGACGGGGACGAACGGGTCTCGCTGGTGACCGAGATCGCCGGACGCCTCTACTGGACCCGGCACCGGGTGGAGGAAGCCCTGGCGCTGGGGCAGCACCTCACCCGGTTACCGAACACCCTGGCGGCGTTCCGGGAGGGCCGGATTGACCAGGAGAAGGTGAAAGCGGTGGTCGAGCCCACCGCGGTCCTCACCGACCACCAGGCCCGCGAGGTGGATGAGCGGATGGGCGACAAGCTGGAGCGCAAGGACCGGACGAGTGTGCGGCGGTCGGTGCGCTACCAGGTACTCGCGGTCGACCCGGACGGGGCGGCGCGGCGCACCCGGGCGCGGCGGGCACAACGATCCCTGGAACTCATCCATCAAGACGATGGGGTGTCCAGCCTGATGGCCGACCTCCCGACGGAGGTGGCCAGTGCGATTTATGCGCGGTGTGACCGGGCCGCCCGACGGATGCGGAAAGAAGGGGACAGTCGCACGTTGGAGCAGTTGCGGGCGGATGTGTTCGCCGATTTGGCCCTGCGGGAGCAGGGTGAGATCCGGGCGCCGCGGACGGAGGTGTACCTGTACTTCGCGGCCAGCTCCCTGCTGGGGTTGGACGAGCAGCCGGGATATGTGGCCGGGCATGGGCATATCCCGGCGGCGTTGGCGCGGGAGCTGGCTACGCATCCGGACAGTGTGTGGCGCCGACTGTTGACCGACCCGGCCACGGGGCATCCCATCGATCTGGGGCGTACGCGGTACCGGCCGCCGGCGGCGCTGGATGAGTTCGTGCGGGTACGGGACCGGGAATGCCAGGGCATCGGGTGCCACCGGCCCTCGCAGCAGTGCCAGAACGACCACACCACCGACTGGGCCCAGGGCGGAGGCACCAACGAAGAAGAGCTGGTGGGCTACTGCGAGCGCGACCACCATCTGAAGGACCTGCCGGGGTGGAAGTACGAGGTGATCGACGGGGTGCCGACCATCACCACACCCCACGGGGACATCCACCAAAGCCCACGGGAGCCGCTGCACGAACCCCTCACCCCAGACAACGACAAACCACCCTTCTAGCCAGCGTCGACAGGTGTTCGGCCGCCGCCGTGGAGCCACCGGCCTCGCGGAACGAACTGCGAATACGCCGCGCTTGTGCGGCGTACCCAGGTTCCTGCCGCACGGAACGAATCGCCTGACCGATCTCCTCAGCCCTGGCGCGGTCGAATCGGAGCCGCATACCGGCACCCGCGTTGACCACCTGCTGCGCCAGCACCGGCTGATCGTCCCTGATCGGGGCCACGACCAGGGGAACGCCATGCCACAGGGACTCGCACACCGTGTTGTGCCCGCCGTGACAGACCACCACAGCCGCCCGCTGGATCACATCCAACTGCGGGATACCGCGGGCCACCAGCACACCGTTGCCCGTCCCCTCGGGAAGGAAGCCTTCCGGATCCACGATGACCCCCTGGAACTCATCCCGCAGGTTCGCCAGCGCCTGCCCGCTCTCGGTCAGGAACCGGCCGCCCGCCGCACCGTTCGCGGTGCCCAGTGTGACCAGCGCCAGCGGCTTGCCCTCGTCGATGCGGTGCCAGGGGAAATCCCCGGTCTGCCGCCGTTCGGAAAGGGACGGACCGACATAGTGCAGCTCGCCGGACAACGGCACCACCGGCCGCCCCGCCAGCTCCTCCGTGCTGAATGCCAGCACCGCGTACGGGGAGAACCGCAGATCCGCCTCGCCGTCCACCGCATGCCGCTCGCGCAGTCCCTGCTGCAGGCCGCGGATCCAGGCCGCCACCTTGGGCATGGCGCCGAGTGGATCGGCCAACTCGGACGACGTCGTCGCCGAGGTCGCCCATGGCAGCCCCGCCCTGCTCGCCACCAGCGCACCGGCGAGCGCCTGCTGATCGGCCACGATCATGTCCGGGACGAAGTCCGCGACCGCGGCACCGACCCCCTCCACCATGGTGTCGGCCAACGGAACCAGATAGTTCTCCCACAGGAACTTCAGCGCGGCGAAGGCCCGCAGGCCGGCCGGACGCCCGGACAATGCGAAATCCGCCGCCTCACCCGCCGGGTAGACCAGCGCATCCTCCCCCAGCAGCTCGCCGACCAGCGGCTGCGGACCGGCCCAGGCGACCCGGTGCCCCTCTGCCACCAACTCCGCCGCCACGCCTGCCAGCGGGTTCACATGCCCGGCCAGCGGGGGCACCACGAACAACAACCTCATCGGTGCCTTGCCACCCAGTCCAGCAGCAACCCGCGCACCGCCCGGTGCTGCTCGACCAGCACCGAATGCCCCTGCCCCTCGAACACGAACAGCTCGCCGCGGGGCAGCAACGAGGTCAGCGCATCGAGATCGTCCGCCTGGTAACCGTACTGCCCGAGGATGGACAGCACCGGGCACTGGATCGACGCCACCTGCTCCAGTGTCAGCAGCGGGCCGTTCGGCACCTCCTCGGCCATCGTGGTTGCGGAGATCCGCTTCGCCGCCATCCTGGCCAGCCTGCGGTGATGGGCGCTGTAGTTCGCCTCGATCCACTCGAAGTTCTCCTCCACCGCGAGAAACTCCAGCGTCGCGGCAAGGATCTGCGCCATCTTCCCGGCCCAGATCTCGGTGGGCGGCTCGGCCTCGATGCACACGATGCTGCGCACCCGCTCCGGATACGTCCACGCGTAGCTGTAGGCGATCGTGCCGCCGAAGCTGTTGCCGACCAGGTGCACCGGCCGCTCACCCGCCACCTGGCGCAGCAGGTCGTCCAGGTCCGCGACGAACTCCTTGAGCGTGTACCCGCTCAGCGGCCGCTCGGTCTTGCCGTGCCCGCGCAGGTCATAGCTGATCACGTTGATCCCGGCCGCCGCCACCGGCGAGGCCAGGGTCAGGTAGAAGCTCGCCAGGCTGTCGGTGCCCATCCCGTGGATGAACACCACCGACTCCGCCTCCGGATCGACCGGCAGCGTCTGGTAGTTCGTGCGCAGGCCGTTGACCAGCAACTCGGGCACGGTTCAGCGCTCCCCCGCCACGCACCGGGCCACGTAGTCGGCGATATCGCCCACTCGCAGCCCGATGACCTCGTCCAGCTCCAGCTCGGCGAGGTGTTCCGCGAGGTTCACCCGCTCGCCGAAGTGTTCGGTGAGGATCCCGGCGAAGGTCACCAGGTCGATGCTCTCCAGACCGAGGTCCTCGTGGAAGGTGGTCTCCCTGGTGATCTCCACGCCGAGGATGTCCAGATCACCGACGATCTCACCGAGCAGCCGCGCGACGGTGCCGAAGGTCGTGTCCTCAGCGGTGTCCTTTGTGGTCATACCGGTACGTCCTCTCTCTGTTCGGCCTTCGCGAGCACCACCCCCGGCTCGGCACCGGGCGCGAGCGAGACCCGCAACTCCGGAAGCCATCTGCCGTGGTGGCCCCGCACGCTCGGTTCCTCGTCCCCGGTAACCAGGATCTCGGCGGGAAAGGCCGGCTCCGCGAGCATGGACCGCACCGCGTCCTTGATCGCGATCCGGCCGAGCAGCCAGTCCCTGCGCCGCCGCGGCGGCACGCGCTCGTACTCCGCCCGTTCCGGCGCGCTGAGGTAGACCCCGGCGTACAACTCCCGCGCGGCCACCGAGGTCCATGGGTCGGCAACCCGCCACCAGCCGTCCTGCTGCCGTCGGGCGAGCAGATTGTCCCTGGGAAAGGCGTACACCCGGTGCGCGTGCCGGTCGCAGTCCAGCCGGACATCCTGCCAGCCGCTGATCTCCGCCCATACCTGTCCGTTGTGGACGATCTGGGCAGCCATCTCCAGGGTCTCCGGGCGCGGGATACGTACCCGGACCGTGCAACCCACCCTGGTGCCCGCAGGCAACGGCGGGCCGAACACCACGATCGAGTCGATACTCGCAGGGAAGGCCAGCAGCCGCTCCCGCTGGGTCGCCATCAGCCAGCATCCGAGCAGCTGGCCCACGTTGTCCAGCAGCGCCCCCGGCGCGGGCAGTACCGTCAGCGTGCCCCGGATGTGCCCCGCACCCAGCGCCTCGATCTCGGCGAGTCCCTGGAACTCTGGACCGTGGAACATCTCCCGCCTGCGGTAGATCTCCGCGGCCGGCAGCGGCGGCGCCTGCTCGGGATCCGCGATCACCCAGGGAGAAGGTGCGACCGGATGCCGTTCGGCGAGCCGTACGGTCATCGAGGCGAACTCGCCGATCCGCACCGCGACCCGGTCGGCGGCGGGGTGTTCCAGCTCCAGCCGCACCGACCGCGCGGGCGCCGCGGTCAACCAGCGGTGGAACCGCGCCTGGCGCACGGCGATCGCCACCATGCCGGGACGGGTCCGTTCGGCCTCCCGCATGGCGAACTCGACCAGGGTGGTCGCCGGAACCACCGGCCTGCGGTCGGTCTCCTCCGGCCAGTCCTCCCGTTGCCGGAAGAACCGGTGCGCCCGCAGGTACGGCATCTCTGTCAGGGAGACCCGCAGCGTAGCGCCATAGCGGGCCAGCACCGACCGGGCCGCCTCCCTGGTGTCGGCCAGCAGCGCGGCGAACTCGGCTGCCACCCCAGCGGGCAGGCCCTCCGGCACCTCCGGTTCCACCGCACCGGCCAGCAGGCCGCGGGCGCGCGCCGGAACGGACAGCGGTGGGCAGGCGGTACCGATCCGCACCCCGTGCTCCGCGCGCTGCTCCAGCACGCCGAAGTCGGGCTCGGCGCCCTCGGTCCAGAACGCGATCGCCACCCGCCGCAACTGCGCCATCCCCTGCCGCAGCGCGGAACCGGCACTGACGGTCAGATGCTCCCGGTCGGCAAGGGTGTCGTCGACGAACGAGCCGAGCTGCCCGGGTCCGAGGTGGACGAACGCCCGGAAGCCCTCCCGGTACAGCCGATCGACCAGTTCGCGGAAACGTACCGGCCGCACCAGGTGCTCCAGGAACAGGGCACGCAGCTGCGCCGTGGAATCCGGGTAGGGCCCGGCCGTGGTCGCCGACCAGACCGGAATGTCCGGCACGCCGAGCCGCATCCCGTCGAACACCTCTGCGTAGTGCGCCAGCAGGGGCCGCATGGCCGGGGTGTGGAAGCCCGAGCGGAACGGCAGCGGCCGGGCGACGATCCCCTCGGCGCGCATGGTGGCCGCCAGCCGTCCGATCGCCGCGGGCGGACCGCAGACGATCGACTGCCGGGGCGCGTTGTCGTGCGAGACCACCAGGTCCGGCTCGGTCTCCAGGCGCGCGCCGGCCTCCTCCGCCGAACAGCCCAGCGCGAGGAAGTCCACTTCGGGCAGCCGGAGATCGGTGGCACCGAAGTGATCCAGTGGGCTCCGCGCGCACAGCCCGCCGACGGCCATGGCGGTCCACTCCCCCACGCTGTGCCCGGCCAGCCCGTCCGGCCGGATCCCGATCCGGCGCACCGCGGCGTCCAGCAGCATGCCGACCTCGGTGACTGCAACGGCCCTGGCCAGCACCGTGTCCGTGCCCAGCGGGGGCTGGACGAATCCGAAGTGCTCGGCCACGTCGGCAGTGTTCGGGGCGAACTCGGCCTCGAGACCGGGGAACAGGAAGGCGACCCGCGCCGCCGAGCCCGTTGCCAGCAGCGGCCTTGGACTGAACCAGATGTCCCCGCGACCACGCCATGGCTTCCCGGCGGCCAGCACCCTGCGCGCGGCGGCCAGCCGTTTCGCGGTGGGGCCGACGATACCCAGCCGGCAGCCGCCCTGCTGCCCGGTGGCCGCCCGCAGCTCGGCATCCGGCCGGTCCAGCAGCTCGCGCAGCCGCTCGGGGCCGTCCGCGGCCAGCCGCACCACTCGCTCCGGCTCCACCGTGCGCACCGGCGCCCTCGCCTGCTGGCCGGGTTCCTCCTCCAGCACCACATGCGCGTTGATCCCGCCGAAGCCGAACGCGTCCACCGCGGCGCGGCGCGGGGTCGCCGACTCCCATGGCACGGCCGCGGCGATCGGGCAGAACCGGGTCCGCTCCAGCAGCGGGTTCGGGTTCTCGCAGTGCAGGGTGGGCAGCAGGGTCGCATGGTGCACGGCCAGCGCCGCCTTGACCAGTCCGGCGATCCCGGCGGCCGGCATGGTGTGCCCGATCATCGACTTCACCGAACCGATCACCGCGGGCCTGCCGGACGGGCCACCGAACACCCTGGCCAAGGTGGTCAGCTCGGCATCGTCCCCCGCCCTGGTGGCTGTGCCGTGCGCCTCCAGCAGCCCCACCGAATCCGGCTCCGCGGGGTCCAGGCCTGCCGCCCGCCACGCCCGCCGCAGCGCGACCTCCTGACCACCGGCGTCCGGGTTGAACAGGCTCTGCCCACGCCCGTCGCTCGAGGTCCCGGTGCCAAGGATCACCGCATACACCCTGTCCCCGTCCCGGCGGGCGTCGGCCAGCCGCTTGAGCACCACCACCCCGGTCCCCTCGCCAATCAGCAACCCGTCCGCCTCGCGGGAAAGCGGCCGGATCCGCTGGCTCGGCGAGAGCGCGCGCAGCTGGCTGAACAACGACCACAGGGTGTCGTCGTGGCAGTGGTGCACTCCGCCGGCCAGCACCGCGTCGCAGCGCCCGCTCGCCAGCTCACCGACCGCCTGATCCACCGCGAGCAGCGAGGAGGCGCAGGCGGCGTCCACCGTGTAGGCCGGGCCCCGCAGGTCCAGCCGGTTGGCCACCCTGGAGGCCGCGAGGTTGGGCACCAACCCGATGGTGGCCTCCGGCCGCATCGGACCGAACTGTTCCAGCAGCGCCGCGCGCACTTGCTCCAGCCGCTCGGCCGCCAGGCCGGGTACGAGCTCGGTGAGCACCCTGGTCACCTCCCGCACGGTGCGGACCCGCTGGCCGAACCGCATCAGTCCAGGGGAGAGGTAGCCGCCGCGACCCAGGATCACCCCGATCCGCGCCGGGTCACCCAGCCCGCGCAGCCCACCCGCGTCCGCAACCGCGGCGGCCGCCACCCGCAGGGCGATCAGCTGGTCCGGCTCCATCCCCTCGATCGAGTTCGGCACGATCCCGAACGCGCCCACGTCCACCGTGACCGGTTCGTCCAGGAAACCGCCCCGGCGGCAGTAGGTCAGCTCCGGCGGCAGCTCGCCATCGGGATCTGCGGCGTGGAAACCGGAGTCCAGCCGTTCCGCGGGCACCTCGGTGATCGCGTCGAAGCCGCCGGTCAGGTTGCGCCAGTAGGCGACGAGATCCACCGCGCCGGGCAGCAGCACCGCCATCCCGACGATCGCGACCGGCTCCCGTTCCGCCATCACCACACCGAAGCCGTGTACACCACGGCCCGCGTGTCGTGGCTGCCGTAGGCGAGCTCCCGCAGCAGACAGGCCGTGCCCTCCTCCGGGTCGATCAGCCGCACCCCGCGCCGGTGGTACTCGCGAGCCAGCTCGCCGGACACCATGCCGCCGTGCTCGTCCGCGGGCGCCCAGGGACCCCAGTGCACCGTGAGTACGCGGTTTCCGGTGCGGGCGGCCCAGTTGGCACCCAGGGTCTCCAGGGCATCGTTCGCCGCCGCGTAGTCGGTCTGCCCGCGGTTGCCGAGCACCGCGGCGATGCTGCCGAAGAAGGTGACGAACCGCGGCCGCACGGCCTGCGCCTCCAGCGCGCCCAGCAGGGCCTGCGCCCCGTCCACCTTGGTGCCGAAGACCCTACGGAAGGAGGCGTCGTCCTTACCGGACATCAGCCGGTCGTCGATGATCCCGGCCGCGTACACGACGCCGTCCAGCCTGCCGTACCGGGTGTGCACGTCCTTGACCAGCTGGCGCACCGCCGCGCCGTCGCGCACGTCGACCGGCCGGTACCCTGCCGTGCCACCCGCGGCGCGTACCGCCTCCATGGTCCTGCCGACCTCACGCTGCGCGCGGATGGCACGTACCTGGGTTTCCACCTCGGCCAGCGGGCGGCCCTCCGCCGCCAGCGCCCTGCGCAGTTCGGCATCTCCCGCCTCCGCCAGCTCGGCAGGCAGTTCCTGCTCGGGTGGCCACGGGGTGCGCCCGGCCAGCTCGATCCGGCAACCCGAGGCCAGCGCCAGTGCGCCCGCGAACCGGGCGGTGATCCCGCGCGCCCCGCCGATCAGCAGCACCACCGAATCGCGCTCCAGCCCGACCGCCCGCGCCTCGGCCTCCCCCGCACCGGCCGGCCCGGCCCCGGCGTGCGCCACCGAGCCCAGCTCGGCCGCGGCCAGCTCGAAGGCGGACCGCTGCCCCTCGGCCAGCCGCACCACCGGCACCCGCTCCGCGCCTGCCAGTTCGGCGAGCAGCCCGGCCACCAGCTCCTGCTCGGCCTCG
This sequence comes from Amycolatopsis aidingensis, assembly GCF_018885265.1. Classification (GTDB taxonomy): domain Bacteria; phylum Actinomycetota; class Actinomycetes; order Mycobacteriales; family Pseudonocardiaceae; genus Amycolatopsis; species Amycolatopsis aidingensis. Next base: position 1,651,155 of record NZ_CP076538.1, on the reverse strand, counting down.
GCCGGGTCCAGCTCGACCAGCCGCACCGCCAGGTCCTCGCGCTCCTTGCCGATCGCCCGCACCAGGCCACGCAGGCCGGCCGCGTGCTCGGCGACCCGCCCACCGGCATGCGGCGCGGCGACCAGCACCGAGGTCACCCCACCGTGCACCGCGTCCCGGACCGCACCGAAGACCTGCGGCGCCACCGGCTCCTCGGCCTGCCCGAGCGGGCCGAGCAGCACGGCGGTGTCCGGGCTGCCGTCGGTCACCGCACCGGCCGCCACCAGGCCGCGCAGCAGTGCCGCGGCCAGCCCCTCCTGCGCGGGGCCGTGCACCACGGTGACCCGCCTGCCGCGCAGCGCCCCCTCGGCGGGCTGTGCGGTGACGGACACCGGCCGCAGCAGGAACCGCCGCGGCTGTGCCCCATCGGGTTCCGGTGGTTGCGCCGGTCGTAGCCGCCCCTCGATCCACTCGGTCATCCCCCTCGCGGTACGCCTGCTGCCAAGGTCGTCGGACTCCGCGGCGTCCAGGCCGAGCTTGCCGATCAGGGTGCCGGCGATCTCGGTGCGTTTGATTGAGTCGATGGAGAGATCGGCCTCGAGGTCGAGATCGCCGTCGATCATCTCGGCCGGGTAGCCGGTCCGGTCGCCGATCACCTCGAGCACCGACCGGAATGCGTCCACTTCGGACTCAACCGGCGGCTCATCCGGTTCGGCCACCTGTTCCTGCCGTGGCGCGGGGGCTTCCAGCACCGGCGGTGCGGGTGGCGGCACCGGCGCGGCCGCTGCGCCGCCGAGGTAGCCGAGCAGCACGTCCCGTTGCGCTGCGACCATCTCCCGCGTTCCGCGCAGGAAGTCGACCACGACCTGGTCCCGGTCGGCCTGGGTCTGGTTGTTCGCGTTGTCCGGCATGGACCACCTCGAGATTCGTTGTGCTGGAACGAGTCCCCCCGGCAACCTGGTGCCGTCCGCCCGCCGTGCCAGCTGCCCGTCCACGGTCCAGCCGGGACGTGGTGCGCCGGCGGGCCGGGCTTCCACCCTGCCCCGGAACAGCCATTCGGTACGCACCTCCACCCCGGCCGTCGCCAGCCTGGCCACGGCGGTGAGCAGGCCGCGCAGTCCCGCGTCCGGCGCCGGTTCGCAGGCGATCGCCCGGTGTGGCCTGCCTTCGAGTACGGCCGAAACCAATCCGGTGAGCACCGAGCCCGGCCCGACCTCGACGAAGGTGCGTGCCCCCTCGGCATACATGTTCTCGATCTGCTCCGCGAACCGCACCGGCGCGCCCAGCTGCGCCGCCAGCTCGGCACGCACCCCCGGTCCATCCACATCGGACGGATAGGCCCGCGCGGTCCGGTTCGACCACACCGGGATGCTGGGCGGCTGGATCCGCTCGGTCGCCAGCGACGCGGCGAACTCGGTGGCCGCGCCCGCCACCAGCGGGCTGTGGAAGGCGCAGGCCACCGGGATCCGTTTGGCGGCGACCGACTCCGCGCGCAGTTGCTCGACCGCCCGGTCGATCGCATCGGCAGGCCCGGAGAGCACCACCTGCTCCGGGGCGTTGTGGTTGGCCAGCACGAGCTCCGGATGCCGTTCCAGCACCGCGCACACCATCTCCCTGCCCGCTCGCACCGCGGCCATCGCGCCGGGCTCGCCGCCCGCGGCGGCCAGGATGGCCTCGGCCCTGGCCTCGCTCAGCCGGTGCAGGGTGGGGTGGTCGAAGGCTCCGGCGACCGAGAGCGCGACCAGTTCGCCGTAGCTGTGCCCGGCGAGCAGCTCGGGCCGGATGTCCAGCCGGGTGAGCAGCTCGGCGAGCGCCGAGCAGGTGAAACCCAGTGCGGGTTGGGCGACCCTGGTGTCCCGCAAGGCCTCCTGCTGCTGCGCGCCGACCTCGGGGGTGAAGGCATGCGGCGGGAAGGCGGCGGCCGCGGCCGCCGGTGCGGTGTCCAGGAACCGGCGCAGATCGGCGGAGGCGGTGAACAGCTCGGCCAGCATGCCGGTGTGCTGACTGCCCTGCCCTGGAAAGAGGAAGGCCAGCGCGCCTGCCTCGGTGGCCGGCTCCGCGGTGTACAGGTTCGGGTCCGTGCCGCCGTCCATGGCGGCACGGAGGGCCGCGACCAGCTCCCGGTGGTCGCGGGCGACCACCGCGGCGTGCACCGGTTCCGACCCGGCGTCCGCCCAGCCCGAGGCCAGCGCGGCCAGCTCGGCCAGCGAGTGCGCGCCGTCCTCGGCAGGCCCGAGCAGCTCGCGGATCGCGGACTCGCCGCGGAACAGGAACAGCTCGGCAGGCCAGTCCCGCATGCCGTGCCGCTCGATCGGTGCGGCCGGACCGGCACTGAGCACGGCGTGGAAGTTGGTGCCGCCGAACCCGAACGCGCTCACCCCGGCGACCCGCTCCGGCCTCGGCACGGCCCACGGGCGGGTGGTCGTGCCGAAGGTGAACGGGCTGCCGTGTTGCCGCCAGGCCGCCACCGGTTCGGTGAGGTGCAGGGTGGGCGGGATGACCCCGAACCACAGCGAGAGCGCGGTCTTGATCAGCCCGGCCAGCCCCGCGGCGCACTTGGTGTGCCCGATCTGGCTTTTCACCGAGCCGAGGGCGCATGTTCCTTGGCGTGCACCCGCCGCGGTGAAGAACTCGGTCAGCGTGCCGAGCTCGGTACCGTCGCCGACCACGGTTCCGGTGCCGTGCGCCTCGATCATTCCCACCTCGGCCGGGGAGCGGCCCGCACTGGCGTAGGCCCGTTCCAGTGCCCTGCGCTGGCCCTCCGGACGGGGCGCGGTGAGGCCGAGCGAGCGTCCGTCACTGGCCGCACCCACCGCATCGACCACCGCGTAGATCCGGTCACCGTCACGCTCGGCTTCGGCCAGCCGCTTCAGCACCAGGCAAGCCACGCCCTCGCCCAGTGCGATCCCGTCCCCGGAGCCGTCGAAGGGACGGCAGCGCCCGGTCGGGGACAGCGCCCCGGCCGAGGCGAACATCAGGTAGTCGTTGATCCCATTGTGCAGGTCGACCGCCCCGCACAGCACCAGGTCGCTCGTGCCCGCGGTGAGCTCCCGGCAGGCCAGGTCGAGTGCGGCGAGCGAGGAGGCGCAGGCGGCGTCCACCGTGTAGTTCGGGCCGCCGAGGTCCAGCCGGTTGGCGATCCGCCCGGAGATGACGTTGGCCAGCGTGCCGGGGAAGGAGTCCTCGGTCAGTTCCGGCAGCTGCTCGGCGAGCTCGGCAGGGATATCGGCATAGCCGGGTAGCAGGGCGCGCAGCACCCCGGCGTTGGCGAGGTCCCCGCCCGCCTCGGCGCCGAAGATCACCCCGGCGCGCTCCCGGTCGAACGGCCGCTCGCCGTACCCGGCGTCGTGCAGGGCACGCCGGGCCACCTCGAGGGAAAGCAGCTGCGCCGGGTCGATACTGCCCACCGAGGCAGGCGGGATGCCGAAGGACATCGGATCGAACGGGACCGGCGGGATGAACCCGCCCCACTTCGACGGCGTGGTACCCGGTTGCCCGTCGTGCTCGCGGTAGTACACCTCGGTGTCCCAGCGCTGCGGTGGCACCTCGGTAACCGAGTCCACGCCACGCAGCACATTGGACCAGAACGCGGGCAGGTCGGGGGCGCCGGGGAAGACACAGGACATCCCGATGACCGCGACATCGAGCGGCGCGGGGGATTCGGTGCGGGTGGGCGGCCGCTGCTCGCGATTGGCCGCGAGCAGCGCCGCGGCCCCCTCGGTCACCTCGCGATGCAGCTCGGCGATACTGGTGGTGGCGTCGCGCAGCACCGCCACCTGGCCGGCCAGGTACATCCCCTCGGCCAGCTGGGCCGCCTCGTCCACCTCCAGCAGTTCCGCGCCCTGCCTGCGGATGCCCTTGCTGGCGATCCGCAGCCTGCCGGTGTTCAGCTCCTCGAGACGTTGCCAGCGCTGTTGCGCCGGCAGCTCGCTGTCGCGCAGCTCGGTGGCGATCCGGCCGAACTCGGCCACGTACGGGCTGTCCAGGCAGCGGGTCAGATGCCCAGGCGCCGTCTCCAGGGTCGCGGTGCGTTCGGCGCGCACCGCCTCGCGCTGGAACAGGCCGGTGATCGCGCCGTGCCGGACCGCCTCCGTGGTGAACAGGTACGCGGTGCCCATCAGCACCCCGACCCCGACCCCGCGTTCGGCCAGCGGGGCGGCCATCGCGGCGACCATGGCCGCGGAGGTCGCGTCGTGCACCCCGCCCGCGAAGAACACCTCGAGCTCCGGGTGGCTGGGCTGCCGGTCGAGGAAGTCCAGCAGCACCGACAGCTGGGTCTCCCAGAGCGGGAAACTGGTGCGCGGCCCGATGTGACCGCCGCATTCCGCACCCTCGAAGACGAACCGCCGCGCCCCGGCCTCGAGGTACTGGCCGAGCAGGATCGGCGAGGGCACATGCAGATAGGTGGCGATGCCTTCGGCTTCCAGCGCCGCGGCCTGCGCGGGCTTACCGCCCGCGATCAGCACGCTGCGCGGGCGGGCGTGCCGCAGGGCCGCCAGCTGCTCGGCGCGTAGTTCCTCCGGGACGAAGCCGAGGATGCCAGCGCCCCATGGCCGGTCACCCATTGCCTCCGCGGTGCGGCGCAACAGCTCCGCGGTCCGCTCCCCGCTCGCCGTTGCCACCGCCACGTACGGCATCCCGCCGTGCTCGGCCACCGCGGCCGCGAATCCCGGCTGGTCGCTGACCCTGGTCATCGGCCCCTGCGCCACGGCGTGCCGCACACCGAGGGTCCGGCGCAGCGGCTCGCCCTGGGCATGCGGGTCGGTGCGGGACGCGGGCCAGGCGAGACTGTCCAGCATGGACCGGACGGCGGTCTCGGCGCTGCGGTAGCGTCGCGCGAACAACGCCGCGAGTTCGCCCTCGGAGCCGTCCATCCGCGCCAACCGCGCCCGCGGTTGGCGCGGCAGGTCACTTTCCGGGAACAGGCCGAGCTGGCTGTCCAACACGACGCCCGCGGCCCCGCAGGCAACCGCGCCCGCGCCGGTGTGCGGGCCGATCCCGCCGCAGGCCCATACCGGCAGGTCGAGACCGGCCGCGAGCAGGCGCTGCAGCAGCACGAACGAGGTCAGCTCGCCGGCCTCGCTCCCCATGGCGATCAGCCCGTGCGCGCCGGCCGCGGCGGCCGCGCGGGCCTGCTCCAGGCTGCCGACCTCGGCCAGTACGGGCAGTTCCGGCAACCGCGTGCCGAGCTCCGCGAGCGTGTCCTCGGTGGCATCGGCCAGCACCAGCAGCTGTATCCCGCCCGCGCGCAGGATCCCGGGGTCCGCAGGCATCCGGCGCAGCCGGACGCCGAACCTTCCCGCCAGCTCACGAGTCCTGGCCACGGTTTCGGCAGCGCCCAGCGCCGGACCGAGCTCCAGCACCCCCAGCCCGCCGCCACGGGTCACCGCCGCGGCCAGTCGCGGATCGGTGCTGCCGAGCGGTCCGAGCCCGAGCACCCGCCACCGGGGCGGTGTGCGGCCAGCTGCCCCGATCACCGGCTCGGCCATGGTGCCTCCTCCCGCGTCCCAACAATTTCCACGCAATTAGGCGAGATGCTGACCCTGCATCAACAAGACACCGTCCAGCTAGCGGAAAAATCCGATTTGAGTCCGGCTTGAGCAGTTTTTCAGCCACGCCGGAACGGCCACTTCCGTGCTAGCTTCGACTTCGATGACGACCGGATAACCTTGCCACAGAATGCTTTTGTCACGTACGCGACACAGGCAGGCTCATCGCCTTCACAAAGAAATCGGTACGAGAATGGAGACCGCGTGGAACTGACGGATCGGGTTGCCGTCATAACCGGCGCCGGACACGGAATCGGTGCGGCCATGGCGCGGCGGTTCGCGTCGGGCGGCGCCCGCGGCGTGGTCGTTTCCGACCTGGACGCCGAGGCGGCGGCCGAGGTCGCCGCCTCGATCAACCAGGCAGGCGGCGCCGCCGTCGCGCGGCAGGCGGACGCCTCGGTCAAGGCCGAGCTGCGCGGTCTGGTGACCACGGCCCGGCAGGAGTTCGGCGGGCTGGACCTGTTCTGCTCGAACGCGGGAATGGCCTTCGGCTCCGGGATCCACGCCGCGGATGAGCAGTGGGAACGGTCCTGGACGCTGAATGTGATGCAGCACGTGTACGCCGCCCAGGCGGCGCTACCCGCGATGCTGGGTAGCCGGTCGGGCTACCTGCTGATCACTGCCTCCGGGGCCGGGTTGCTGAGCGCGCCGGGGGACGCGCCGTACTCGGTCACCAAGCACGCGGCCGTCGGCCTCGCCGAATGGCTGGCCGTCACCTACCGGCCACGGGGTATCCGGGTGAGTGCGCTGTGCCCGCTCGGGGTGCGCACCGCACTGCTGATGCCGGGGGTCGAGGCGGGTCACCCCGCCGCCGTGGCGATCGCGGCCGCCGCCCCGCTGCTGGAACCCGCGGAGGTGGCCGATTCGGTGGTGGCAGGCATCGGCGCGGAGGAGTTCCTGATCCTGCCGCACGAGTCCGCGGGTGCGGCATACGCGCGCAAGGCGGCCGCCCCGGACGCCTGGATCGAACGGACCATTGCGGAAACCGCGGCGGCGACCGGAAGGGGCTGACCATGGAGTACCGGCTGCTCGGTAACAGTGGACTCACGGTGAGTGAAATCGGGTACGGAAACTGGCTGACCCACCAGCAGTCGGTGCCCTGCGTACGGGCCGCGCTGGACGCCGGGGTCACCCTGTTCCACACCGCCGCGGCCTGGGCGGGTGGCGCGGCCGAGGAGGCCATGGCCGAAGGGCTCGCCGGGACGCCGAGGGAGGACGTGGTGCTCAGCACCGGCGCGTTCTGGCCGGAGGGGGCGGGCCCGAACCGGCGCGGGCTGGGCCGCAAGCATCTCTTCGCGTCCGTGCATGGTTCGCTGCGCAGGCTGCGCACCGACTACGTGGACCTGTACCATCTGCTGAGCTTCGACTACCGGACCCCGCTGGAGGAAACCTTCCTCGCCCTTTCCGACCTGGTCCGCCAGGGCAAGATCCACTACGTCGGTACCGCCGAGTGGACCGCCGACCAGATCCAGCGCGGCGCCACGCTGGCCGCGGAGTACCGGGTGCCACTGGTGGCCAACCAGCCGCATTACTCGATGCTGTGGCGGGTGCCCGAGGCGCAGGTGATGCCGACCTGCCAGCGGGCCGGGGTCGGGCAGCTCGCCTCGGTTTCGCTGGCCCAGGGCGTACTGACCGGCAAGTACGCGGATGGTCACCTGCCCGCGGGCTCCCGGGCGGCCGGTGCCGGCTTCGCCCGCGGCTCGATCGCCCCGCTGCTGCACTCCGACCTGCTGGCCCGGATCGAGCCCCTGCGCGGGGTGGCCGAGCACGCCGGGCTGAGCATGGCCCAGCTGGCGATCGCGTGGGCCCTGCAGAACCACCAGGTCGCGGCGGTGCTCACCGGCGCATCACACCCGGACCAGGTGGTGGAGAACGCCAAGGCCTGCGGCAGGGAGCTCGAGCTGGACGTGCTCACCCAGATCGACCACCTGCTGGGCAGCTTCGTGCAGACCGACCCACGGCTGACCTTCATGCCCCCGCAGTACCGCAACTCCTGAGCACCAGGAAAATATCACCACGGTGAGTGGTCCCCGATATTCGACGCTCGCGTTCGGACGGAAAAAGCCACGTTCCGTGGAAACTTCACGATAATCTGGAATTGTCGTTAATCACTTGATTGCCGGGCGACCAGAAGTGACAGTCATGATCATACTGTAACTAATCGCGTCAGAACCTGCGAAACACGAACGTGACGTGTTATGTAATGGGACCATCCTCGCTGTGTCGAAGGCTGGGCCCTTCTATCCTGTTCGTCTCGTGGAAGCCGGAGGTTCATCGCGGTGGTCGCATACCGGAGTACCGAGCTGCTCGCGCAGCTGCCGCGCGAGGTCGCGGCCCAGCTGCGACCGCACGCGGGCCGGATCGCGGCCGCGATCATCCGCGAGGTGCAGCGCACCGTGCCCGCCTATGCGCAGCCGATCGAGGGCACCTTCGGCAAGGTGCTGGTGCAGAGCGTGGAGCAGGCGGTGATCCACTGCATCGACCGGGTCGGTAACCCGGCGGTCGCGCATGATCCCTGGCTGGACTTCTTCCGCGACCGTGGCCGGATCGAATACCGCGAGCGCAGGAATATGGACGCCCTGCAGGCGGCCGCCCGGATCGGCGGACGCACGGCATGGCGTTACATCTCCGCGCTGACGGACCAGCTCACCGAGATCTCGCCGGACTTCGTCGCGCTGGGCGCCGAGGGGATCTTCGCCTATGTGGACGAGCTGTCCGCCGCGGCCGTCGAGGGCTACCACGAGGCCCAGCGCCAGGACGCCGGGCCGGGCGACCGCAGGCGCAGGGCCCTGCTCGAGCTGATCGTCACCGACGCCGAGGCCTCGCCCAAGACCCTGGCCAGCATGGCCGAAGCGGCCGAGTGGCCGCTACCGGAGCGCGCCGCGATCGTGGCGCTGGAGGCCGCGGCCGACGCCCCGGAGTTTCCGGTGCGGCTGCTGGACCCCGAGGTGCTGATCGATCTGGAGGCCGGGGAGCCCTACCTGCTCACCACCGACCCGAGACGGCAGCTGGACGCGCTCCGCGGCCAGTGGTCGGGCTGGCGTGCCGCTGTCTCCCCCATGGTGCCGCTCAGTGACGCCCCGGCCGCTCTGCGTACCGCGCGGCGGGCGCTGCGGTTGATCACCGACTCCGCCGAGGACGATCCGGTGATCTGGTGCCAGGACCACCTGGCGACGTTGTGGCTGCTGGCCGAGGACTTCTTCGGGGCCGAGGTGGCCAAGCGCAGCCTCGACCCCTTCGACCCGCTCAGCGAGAAGCAGCGCGACCGGCTGAGCGAGACCCTGCTGGCCTGGCTGGAGACCCGGGGTGGGGCGCCGGAGATCGCCAAGCGGCTACAGGTGCACCCGCAGACCGTGCGGGCCCGGCTGCACCAGCTCAAGGACCTCTTCGGCGACCGGCTCGACGACGCGGACGACCGGCTGGGCATGCATCTGGCATTGCGTGCCCAACAGCTCATGCGCGCCGCCGAGCGCAGGGAAACCGAGGACGACCAGTAGGCCAGCCCCCTGGGACGGCCTGCGCTCAGTGCATCAGCACCGGCGCGGCGGACTCGTCGTTGCCGTGCCCGGAGTCCTCCGGTTGCGGTGGCGCGGGCGGGCGCTTCGGCAGGAACAGCGCGGGCACCAGGCACACCGCGATCAGCACCAGTGCCCAGACGAAGGTCGAGGCGAACGAGTCGGCCGCCATGGTCGCGGCAGCGTCCCTGGTGGCCGGGTTCGCGATCGCCGCAGTGGCGGCCAGCTGACCGTCGCTTGTCGGCACGCCGAACTTCCCGGCGAGCAGGTCGGCCAGGATGATCGACAGCACCGCCGAGCCGACCGCACCCGCGGTCTGCTGGATGATGTTCAGCGCGGTGGAGGCGCGGGCCACCATCTTGCGGGTCAGCGTCTGCAGCGCGGCCGACATGATCGGCATCATCGTGGCGCCCATGCCGAGCCCCATCACGAACAGCGCCAGCAGCAGCTGCCAGTACGGCGTGTCCGCCCCGACCTGGGTGAACATCGCCGTCCCCGCCACGATCAGCACGATGCCGGGCAGCACCACCTTCCCGGCGCCGATCTTGTCGGCCAACCTGCCGCACAGCGGCATGGTGATCATGGCGCCGAGCCCCTGCGGGGCGAGCAACAGCCCGGCCTGCAACGCGGACTCTCCGCGCACCAGCAGGAAGTAGGTCGGCAGCAGAAGCATCGCGCCGAAGAAGGCCACCGAGAACAACGCCATCGTCACCACCGAGACCGAGAAGGTCCCGTCCTTGAACAGGCGCAGATCGATGAGCGCGTTCTCGATCCGCAGCGCCCGCAGCACGAACACCAGGATCAGCGCGATCCCCGCCAGGATGGGCAGCCACACACCGGTGGCCTGCACCCCGCCCGCGCTCGGGATGTTGGACACACCGTAGATCAGCGCGGCCAGGCCAGGCGAGAGCGTCAGCATGCCGATGAAGTCGAACCGCTCCGCGGGTTCGGGCTCGTCCCTCGGCAGCAGCCGCCAGGCCAGCAGCAGCGCGATGATCCCGATGGGAACGTTGATGTAGAAGATCCAGCGCCAGCTCACCGAGTCGACCAGCCAGCCGCCGAGGATCGGGCCGCCGATCGGGCCGAGCAACATCGGCACCCCGAGTACCGCCATCACCCTGCCGACCCGGTGCGGGCCCGCCGCCTTGGTCATGATGGTCATCCCGGCCGGCATCAGCATGCCGCCGCCGAGGCCCTGCAACACCCGGAACAGGATCAGCGACTCGATGCTCCAGGCCAGCCCGGCCAGCATCGAGCCGATCAGGAACAACATGATGGCCAGCAGGTAGAGCCGTTTCGTCCCGAACCGGTCACAGGCCCAGCCGGTCACCGGGATGACCGTGGCCAGGGCCAGCATGTAGCCGGTGACGATCCACTGGACGGTGTCGAAGGAGGTCTCGAACTCGATGGTCAGCGCCTGCAGCGCCACGTTGACCACCGTGGTGTCCAGAATGGCCATGATGGCGCCGAGGATCACCACCGCGGCGACCTTCAGTACGCCCTTGTCCAGCTTGTCGTCGAGTGCGTTCGACCCCTGCCCAGCGTCCGGTTTCTGCTCTGGGGTTGCCATGAAGATCCGTTTCCCGCAGGAATACCCGCACGAAACGGGTATTCGAAGATTTCTATATACAAACCTTGTAACCGTGAAAAAGGACCGCACGCCCCCGAGCAGCGGTCATCCGCACCGAGGCTACTGACAGTACGACGAGCAATGCCAACGATTGTTGTTCGCTGTGCGCGCAATCACAGCGAATCGGTCGTCGCGTTTGCGGTCGGTGTTGGCGGGTGCACGGATTCACCGATCCTGCCGGGCGGATCAGCCCCGTTCGATGAGATGACCGACCACATCGGGCCCGGGGTGCGCGGAACCGGAGGCGTCCCTGCGCATGTCCACCTCGGGCAGCTCCACCTGGTCACCGTTCTTCGTGGAGCCCGCGGGCCGCGGGCCGACCCAGGCCACGGTCAGCTCGGTTTCCCCCTTGAGGAACCGTTGCACGCGCACCCCACCGGTCGCCCTGCCCTTGGCAGGGTACTCGGCGAACGGGGTCACCTTCACGCTGGACCCGGTCGCGGTCACCACCATCGGCTCGCCATGCGCCTCGGCGTCCGCCTCATCGGCCCGTATCGCGCCGAAGAAGACCACATGCGCGTCGGCGCCGAGGTTGATCCCGGCCATGCCGCCGCTTTTGAGGCCCTGCGGCCGCACCAGCGAGGCCGGGTAACGCAGTAGCGCGCCCTGCGAGGACACGAACACACAGGTCTCCGTGCCGTCCGCCAACCAGGTCGCGCCGACCAGCTCGTCACCCTCCTTGAGCCCGATCACCTCGAACTCGTCGGCACGCACCGGCCAGTCCGGGGCGCAGATCTTCACCACGCCCTTGCGGGTGCCCAATGCCAGCCCAGGTGATCCGGTGGCATGCTCACCCACCGGAGCCAGCCCGATCACCTTCTCGCCCTTGGCCAGCCCGACCAGTTCCCTTGCCGCCATCCCGCCGCGCAGCGAGACCGTGCCCGCCTGCTCCGGCAGCACCGGCAACGGCAGCACCTCGGTCTTGACCGCGCGGCCGTGGTTGGTGACCAGCAGCACCTGGCCGCGGGCGGTGGAGTGCACCAGCGCGGCGACCGCGTCGTGCTTCACCCTGCCGTTGCGGCGACGGCTCTCCGACGCCTCCTCCGACTCGGCCGCCGTCCTGGCGACCAGCCCGGTGGCGGAAAGGATGACCTGGCAGGGGTCATCGGCCACCTCCAGCGGGCCGGAGGGCTTGGAAGCGGCCAGCACCTCCTTGAGGTCGCCGTCGATCAGTGCGGTGCGCCGCTCGGCGGAGAAGTCCTTGGCCACCTTGCCCAGCTCCCTGGACACGACCTTCTTCAGCACCGACTCGTCGTCCAGGATCGTGGACAGCTCGGCGATCTCCTCGCGCAGCCGATCCTGCTCGGCCTCGAGTTCCAGCTTGTCGTACTTGGTGAGCCGCCGCAGCGGGGTGTCCAGGATGTATGTCGCCTGGATCTCGGAGAGCTTGAACCGTTTCATCAGGCCGTCCTTTGCGGCCTGCGCGTTCTCGCTCTCCCGGATCAGTTTGATCACCTTGTCGATGTCAAGCAGCGCCTTGAGCAGACCCTCGACCAGGTGCAGGCGTTCCTCGCGCTTGCGTTTGCGGTACCGGGTCCTGCGAGTGACCACCTCGTACCGGTGCGCGAGGAAGACCTCGAGCAGTTCCTTGAGCCCGAGGGTGCGCGGCTGCCCCTCGACCAGCACCAGGTTGTTGATCCCGAAGGACTGTTCCAGCGGGGTCAGCCGGTACAGGTCGGACAGCAGCGCCTGCGGATTCACCCCCACCTTGCACTCGATGACCAGCCGGGTGCCGTTCTCCCGGTCGGTCAGGTCCTTCACGTCCGCGATACCGGTCAGCCGCTTCGACTTGTTCACCTCGTCGGTGATCTTCTCGATCACCTTCTCCGGGCCGACCCCGTACGGCAGCTCGGTGACCGTGATGGCCTGCCGCCCCCGGCTGCCCTCCAGCGGGCCGGTCTCCGCCTTGGCCCGCATCCGGACCACCCCGCGGCCGGTCTCGTAGGCCCGCCGGACCTCGTCCAGCCCGAGCAGCATCCCGCCGGTCGGCAGGTCCGGCCCTGGCACGAACTCCATCAGCTTGTCCAGGGTGGCGTTCGGGTGGTTGATCAGCCAGCGGGCCGCGGCCACGACCTCGCCGAGGTTGTGCGGGATCATGTTGGTCGCCATCCCGACCGCGATCCCCGAGGTGCCGTTCACCAGCAGGTTCGGGAACGCCGCTGGGAGCACGATCGGCTCCTGCAGCGAGCCGTCGTAGTTCGGCCGGAAGTCGACGGTCTCCTCACCGAGCTCGCCGACCAGCTGCATGGCCTCGGGGGACATCCGTGCCTCGGTGTACCGGCTGGCTGCGGGGCCGTCGTCCGGACTGCCGAAGTTGCCATGCCCGTCCACCAGCGGGACGTTCATCGAGAAGTCCTGGGCGAGCCGGACCATGGCGTCGTAGATCGCCACATCACCGTGCGGGTGGTACCGGCCCATCACGTCGCCGACCACGCGGGAGGACTTCACGTAGGCATGGGTGGGCCGGTAGCCGTTCTCACTCATCGAGAACAGGATCCGGCGATGCACCGGCTTGAGCCCGTCCCGCGCGTCCGGCAGCGCACGGGAGTGAATGACCGAGTAGGCGTACTCCAGATAGGAATCCTCGATCTCGGTCTTGACCGGGTTCTCGAATATCTGTGCGCCCGCCTGGTCGAACACGGTCGGATCGACCCTGGTCTGAGGGCCCTTGCGGCGTGCCATTGCTCAGCGTCTCCTGTGTCCTAGCAAGTTCGGGAAGGATTAGATATCGATCGCTGCCTGGTTCACCCTGGCCGCCGATTCGACCAGCCAGTTGCGCCGCGGCTCGACCTTCTCCCCCATCAACAGTTCCAGCGCCTGTTCCGCGGCTTCCGCGTCCGCGATGGTGATCCGGCGGACCGAGCGGGTGGCCGGGTTCATCGTGGTGTCCCACAGCTCGTCCGCGTCCATCTCGCCGAGCCCCTTGAACCGCGGTACCGGCTTGACGATCTGCTTGCCCGACTTCTCCAGCTTGGCGACCGTGGACTCCATCTCCCGCTCGGTGAAGGTGAAGGTGGTCTGTGGGTTGCGTCCCTTGGTCACGATCTTGTGCAGCGGGGGCATGGCCGCGTACAGCCTGCCGTCCTCGATGACCGGGCGCATGTACTTGGCGAACAGGGTGATCAGCAGGGTGCGGATATGCGAGCCGTCCACATCGGCGTCCGCCATCAGGATCACCCTGCCGTAGCGCATCGCGGCCAGATCGAAGGTGCGCCCGGTGCCCGCCCCGAGCACCTGCACGATGGCGGCGATCTCCGCGTTCTTCAGCGTGTCCCCGAGGCTGGCCTTCTGCACGTTCAGGATCTTGCCGCGCAGCGGCAGCAGCGCCTGGTACTCCGAGACCCGCGCCAGCCGCGCCGACCCGAGCGCGCTGTCCCCCTCGACAAGGAACAGCTCACTGCGGGCGACCCCGGTGGTGCGGCAGTCCACCAGTTTCGGCGGCATGGCCGCGCCCTCCAGCGCGGTCTTGCGCCGGGCGGCGTCCTTCTGCTGCTTCTGCACCAGCCGCACCCTGGCGGCGTCCACGATCTTCTGCAGGACGGTCTTCGCCTCGGACTTGGTCTTGCGGGCCTCGGTCCAGGACTTGAGCTGTTGCTCCACGACGCCCTGGACGACCTTGGTGATCCCGGCCGTGGACAGCTCGTCCTTGGTCTGCGAGGTGAACTGCGGCTCGGGGATCCGCACATGGAGCACCGCGGTCATGCCCTCCAGCACGTCCTCGAGGGTCGGCGGGTCCTCCTTGGGCTTGAGCAGGCCCCTGCTCTTGGAGATGGCGTCCTGGATGGAACGCAGCACCGCCCGTTCGAAACCCTTGCGGTGCGTGCCGCCGTGCACGTTCCGGATCGTGTTGGTGAAGCACTCGACGGTGCGCTCGTAGCCGGTCCCCCAGCGCAGCGCCACCTCGACCTCGGCCCGGCGTTCCACATTGGACTGCATGACACCGTTGGCGTCCGCGGCGTTCTCCTTGTAGGTGCCGGTGCCGTTGATGAAGATCGTCCCGGAGACCGGCTTGTCGCCCGCCGGGGCGAGGAAGTCGACCATATCGGAGAGGCCGTTCGGGAAGTGAAAGGTCTCCTCGTCGATCCCGCCCTCGGTGGCATCCCGCAACACATAGGTGACGCCGGGGACCAGGAAGGCGGTGTTGCGCAGCTTGGCACGCACCGTCTCGGTCTCCAGCACGGCACCCTTCTCGAAGTACCGGGCGTCGTGCCAGTACCGGATCGAGGTGCCGGTGGCCTCGCCCCGCTTGAGCTTGCGGACCACCCGGAGCCCGGCCTGCTTGGCGAACTTGGCCTTCGGGCCCGCCCCGTCGAACACCCCTGGCACCCCACGGGCGAAGGAGATCTCGTGCACCTTGCCATCCCGCTTCACGGTGACGTCGAACCGCAGCGAGAGCGCGTTCACCGCGGAGGCGCCGACACCATGCAGCCCGCCCGAGGCCTTGTAACCGGAGCCACCGAACTTGCCCCCCGCGTGCAGCCTGGTCAGCACCAACTCGACCCCGGAAAGCCCGGACTTGGCATGTACCCCGGTGGGGATGCCCCGGCCGTCGTCGTCCACCTGCACACTGCCGTCCGCGTGCAGGGTGACCACGACCTTGCTCGCGTGCCCGGCCACGCCCTCGTCCGTCGAGTTGTCCACAACCTCGGCGAAGAGGTGATTGACACCACGGCTGTCGGTGGACCCGATGTACATCCCGGGTCGCTTCCGAACCGCTTCCAAGCCCTCCAGGTGGGTCAGGTCGTCGGCCCCGTACAGGGACTCGGCAGAGACAGTCACAGGGTCGTTCTCCCAGATCGTGGCGTACGGGCACGTTGCTGACCAGCGTGCCCGGGGGCCGGCCGGACACCAAGCCGGCAACTCACCGTACTGCAGGGTATCGGCAACCTCTGACAAAGCTGGTGGTTGTCGCTCGGTGTCGGGCCGGACTAACCCCACGATCGGGTCCAGAAGCTGTCAAGAAGGTACTGGTGCGCGACACGATCGACTCGGCAGGGCTCGGGCTCGGTCCCGGCCGTGCCCACCGCCGGCCATGCGCCCCGCCTCCTCGCTCGGACACGGTTCAGCATTCGGTGTTCTTGGGTGGCACCTCCTGGTTGGTCAGATAGCTGTCGATATGTGCCCGGGCGCAGGCGTTGCTGAAGTACAGCACGTGCCCAGGCCCCTCGTGCCGGATCGAACCGCTGCCCGGCACCTGGGCGATGACCCGGCTGACCGCGTCGAACTCGTTCCAGTACCCGGCTCCCAGCAATGGCGGGAGGCCACGGGGCAGCGGCCGGGGCGGATTGGTAACCGGGGTGGGCCAGCCCTCGCAGTGCAGGGTGTTCATCGGTAGCGGGGAAGCGGCGCCGACGTTCGGGGCTATCCGGCGCAGCCATCCGGTGAGCGCGGTGAGCCGCCAGTAGTTTCCGGCCCTGGGCAGTTCGAGGCACTCCACCGGCGCCGGAACGGGCACCGCCGGATAGGGGATCCGGCCCTGGGGCGCGAAACCCGAGGCGTCACCCTGCTCGGCCCGCATGATCGCCTCGGCCAGCTCGCCCCATCGGGACGGTCCCTGCCGTGCGGCCATCAGTCCCAGATTGCGCAGGTCCCGGCCGCCATAGCTGGCGTCGACCTTGGGCGCGGGGATCGGCTCCCGGTCCGCCCTGGCGGTCAACGCCTGCCAACGGCGCGGCAGGTCGTGGCCGTGCAGGGCGCAGCCGGTGTCCTCCGCGCACCAGTCGAAGAACCGCCGCATGCTGCGCTCGTTGTCCGCCGCCCGCCTGCCGAGTTCGCGCCACCAGCTGTCCGCGCTGTGGCTGAGGCTGCCGTCCAGCACCATGGTGCGCACGCGATCGGGGAACAGCCGCGCATAAGCCTGGCCGAACAGGCCGCCGTAGGAGGAGCCGTAGTAGTTCAGCCCCGGCTCCCCGAGCGCCCGCCGGATCGCCTCCATGTCCCGCGCGTTGCTCGCCGAGTCCATGTTGTCGAACAGCAACGGATCCTTGCTGCGGCATCGCTGCGCGGCGGCCTTGTTGTTCGCAGCGAGCCGGGCGTACTCACCTGGACTGCGCGGATACTCCGGTACCCGCTCCACTCGCCACTGGCAGTCGAGCACCGGGCGGCTCAGCCCCGGCCTGCCCGGCCCGCCGCGGATATCCCAGGTGACCACGTTCATCCGGGTACGTAGGTCGGTGAACGAATCCCTGGCGTAACCACCCAGAAGCTCGATGTAGCTGCCGACCGGCCCGCCGAAGCCGACCAGCACCGAGCCCTCGGCCTGCCCGGTCGCCTTCAGCCTCCCGATGGCGAGGGTGAGCTTCGGCCCGCGAGGCCGCTGCCAGTCCACCGGAACCCGGAGGGTGGCGCATTCGACCCCGGCCGCACCCGCCCCGTCCGGGCAGGGTCCCCATTCCAGGTGCGGACCGGTACGTGGCTTGGCGGCCGCGGGGGCACCGGTGGCCACGAACACCGGTACGCACGCCATGGTCAGGGCGAGCGCCAGCAGCCTGCTGCGAAGTCGTCTGGTCATGGCCCCTACGCTGCCGCGCCGCGCCACCGGCCGCGTCTGCGCACGGGCGGAAATATCCGCTCTCACCCAGGTCATAGCCCCGGGCGGGGTGTGGACACATCTCTGACCTGGGGATGACATCCCCTGCTCAGACGTGCGCGGACGGAAATCCGGCTACCTTCAGATCGTGCCGGACACACAGCCCGCAACGCCGTTCCCGCAGCGCCTCAGCCACCGCAAGCTGATGGCGCTGGATCTTGCGGCCGCCATCGCCTACACCGCGATCCTGGTGCTGTCTGTGCTGCGCGGCACCCCGCCCGGGGCGCAGCCACCGGCCTGGGCTGCCTGCCTGATCGCGGCCGGGATCGGGCTGCCGATCGCGCTGCGCAGGCTCTGGCCGCGCTGGGTGTTCGCCTGGGTGTTGGTGTGCTCCGCGCTGGGCCTCGGCCTTGGTGCGGTGCGGGAGCCGATGCTCGCCGCCGCTTACGCCTTGTATCTGGTCGCGTTGACCGAGCCGGCCCAGCGCTGGATGCCAACCAGGATGATCGCCGTCATCAGCGTGACCGCCGCGCTGTTGCTGCCGCTGATGGCGGGTGCTCCCGGCGAACGGACGCCCCGCGCGGCCACGCTCATCGTCGGTGTGGTGGCCCTTGGCATCGGGTGGACGCTGGGCAGGGCGGTACGGGACCGCAGGGCATCCACCGCGCTGGCCGCCGAGCGGCTGGCCGGGCAGGCGGTCACCGAGGAACGGCTGCGGATCGCCCGTGAGCTGCACGACATCGTGACCCACGGAATGGGGGTGATCGCGGTCAAGGCCGGGGTGGCCAGGCATGTCCTGCACGCGCGGCCGGAGGCCGACCCGGCGGCGCGGGAGGCGCTGCGGGATATCGAGAACGCGGGCCGCAACGCACTCACCGAGTTGCGCCGCATGCTCGGGGTACTGCGTTCGCAGGACCCGGCGTCGGACCCGGATGCCACACTGCACCCGCGGCCGGGGCTCGGTTCGCTCGCCGAGCTCACCGGCCAGCTGGCGGCCGCGGGGATCCGGACCGAAGTGGACGTACGCGGGGTGGACCGGCTACCGGAAAGCGTCGACCTGACGGCCTACCGGATCGTCCAGGAGGCGTTGACGAACGTGCTCAAGCATGCCGGCGCCGCGCACTGCGCGGTCACCGTCGATGCGGATGACGCGCAGGTGTGGATCGAGGTGACCGACGACGGCGGCGGGGCCGGACCGGGCGGGAGCCGGCCGGGTGGCAGCGGGCTGATCGGGGTGCACGAGCGGGTGCTGATGTACCGGGGCGAGTTCGCGGCCGGGCCGCGCCCGGAAGGCGGCTTCGCGGTGTCCGCACGGCTGCCCTACACGGCCGTGGCGGCGAACGGGGGAAGGCCAGCGTGACCGAGCAACCGACCAGGGTCCTGATCGCCGACGACCAGGCGCTGCTGCGTGGCAGTTTCCGGGCGCTGGTGCAGACCGCTGCCGACCTCAGCACGGTGGGCGAGGCGGTGACCGGCGCCGAGGCCGTGCAGCTGGCCCACCAGCGGCAACCCGATGTGGTGCTGATGGACGTGCGCATGCCGGAGCTGGACGGAATCGAGGCCACCCGGCGGATCTGCGCGGCACCCGAGACGGCCGGGGTGCGGGTCCTCATCCTCACCATGTTCGACCTGGACTCCTACGTGTACTCGGCGCTGCGCGCAGGAGCGAGTGGCTTCCTGCTCAAGGACACCCCGCCCGAGGACCTGCTGGCCGCGATCCGGGTGGTCGCCGCGGGCGAGGGCCTGCTGGCGCCCACCGTGACCCGGCGGCTCATCGCCGAGTTCAGCCGCAGGGAGCCGGTGGCACCGCTCGGCGCGGAGCTCAACCTGCTGACCACCAGGGAACGCGAGGTACTCGGCCTGATCGCGCGGGGCATGACCAATCAGGAGATCGCCGGTCACCTCACCGTCGGCCTCGGTACGGTGAAAACACACGTCAGCCACCTGCTCACCAAACTGGATGCCCGCGATCGGGCCCAGCTGGTGATCATCGCGTACGAAAGTGGCCTGGTCACACCCCGCCGCAGTGGCGAAGGCCGGAACCGGCTCACCGGGGTGGAGGAATGAACCGCCCGGTCCGGGGCCTGCTCCGGATACGGTGGGCGGGTATCCTGGAGGCACAGGCACGACAGAACGGGCACGGTGATGGTCAGCTACAGCGAGGACAAGGAAGCGTACCTGAAGCGGCTCCGCCGGATCGAAGGCCAGATTCGCGGCCTGCAGCGGATGATCGAGCAGGACAAGTACTGCATCGACGTCCTGACCCAGGTCTCGGCCGCCACCAAGGCACTCCAGTCGTTCTCCCTCGGCCTGCTCGAGGAGCACCTTTCCACCTGCGTGGTCGAGGCGGCCACGACGGGTGGCAAGGAGGCCGAGTCCAAGGTGCGGGAGGCTTCCGACGCCATCGCGCGCCTGGTCCGGTCGTAGGCCTGCGCGCACGCATCGCCTCAGGCGCGGCGCAGGCGCAGGCTGTTGCTGACCACGAACACCGAACTGAGTGCCATGGCCGCGCCCGCGATCATCGGGCTGAGCAGCCCGGCCGCGGCCAGTGGCAGGGCCGCGGTGTTGTAGGCGAAGGCCCAGAACAGGTTCCCCTTGATGGTGCGCAGGGTGCGCCGGGACAACCGGATCGCCTCCGGGGCGGCGCGCAGATCCCCGCGCACCAGGGTGAGGTCGCCCGCCTCTATCGCCACATCGGTGCCGGTGCCCATGGCCAGGCCCAGATCGGCGGTGGCCAGCGCGGCGGCGTCGTTGATCCCGTCGCCGACCATCGCCACCACGGCGCCCTCCGCCTGCAGCCGCGCCACCACGTCCACCTTGTCCTTCGGCAGCACCTCGGCGATGACCCGCTCGATTCCGACCTCGGCGGCCACGGCGCGCGCCACGGTTTCGTTGTCCCCGGTGAGCAGGATCGGGGTCAGCCCCAGTTCACGCAGCCGGGAGACCGCCTCGGCCGAACCCGGTTTGACGGTGTCGGCGACCACGAGCACCCCACGTGCCCGGCCGTCCCAGCCGACCAGCACGGCCGTCCGGCCCTGCCGCTGCGCGGCGAGCCTGGCCTCATCCAGCTCGGCCGGGATATGCAGCCCGGACTCGGCCAGCAGCGCCGCCCGGCCGACCAGCACCTGGTAGCCGTCCACCACGCCCCGCACGCCGAGGCCCTCGAGCACGCCGAACTCAGCGACCGCGCCCAGCTCACCGGCCCGCTCCCTGGCCCCGCGGGCGATCGCCTGCGCGATCGGGTGCTCCGCGGCGTGCTCCAGCGCACCGGCGAGGCGCAACACCCGCGCGGCGGCCTCACCCTCCGCCGGGTGCACCCCGACCAGCGCCATCCGGCCGGTGGTGACCGTGCCGGTCTTGTCCAGCACCACGGTGTCCACCACCCTGGTGGACTCCAGCACCTCCGGCCCCTTGATCAGGATTCCCAGCTGTGCCCCGCGCCCGGTGCCAACCAGCAGTGCCGTCGGCGTCGCCAGGCCCAGCGCGCAGGGGCAGGCGATGATCAGCACCGCCACCGCCGCGGTGAACGCCTCGGTGGCCGAACCGCCGGTGACCAGCCAGACCGCGAGGGTCCCCAGTGCCAGTGCGATCACCACCGGCACGAACACCGCCGAGATCCGGTCGGCCAGCCGCTGCACCGCGGCCTTGCCCGACTGCGCCTGCTCGACCAGCCTGGCCATCTGCGCCAGCTGGGTGTCCGACCCGACCCGGGTGGCCCGCACGAGGAGCCTCCCGCCCGCGTTCACCGTCGCGCCGACCACGTTGTCCCCTGGGCGCACCTCGACCGGCACGGACTCTCCGGTGAGCATCCCGGCGTCCACAGCGGAGCTGCCGTCCACCACCACCCCGTCGGTGGCCACCTTCTCCCCTGGCCGGACCACGAACTCGTCCCCCACCGCCAGTTCCCCGGTGGGGATCCGCCGCTCCATCCCGTCCCGCAGCACGGCCACGTCCCTGGCACCCAGCTCGAGCAACGCCCGCAGCGCCGCCCCGGCCCGGCGCTTGGACCGCGTCTCGAAATAACGGCCGGCGAGGATGAACGTGGTCACCCCGGCGGCAACCTCGAGGTAGATATGGGCCGTGCCGAACACCAGGGCATACACCGACCAGGCGAAGGCCGCCAGCGTGCCCATCGAGATGAGCGTGTCCATGGTGGCGGCGCCGTGCCGCAGGTTCACCAGCGCCGCGCGGTGGAACGGCCAGGCAGCCCACAGCACCACAGGAGTAGCCAGGACCAGCGAGACCCATTCCCAGCCAGGGAACTGCAGCGCCGGGAGCATCGCGAGCGCGATCACCGGTACCGACAGCAGGATGGCGCCGAGCAGCCGCGCCCGCAGCGGGCGACTCGCGTCCTCCTCGGGGGACTCGGGTTCCGGCAGCCGGGCCGTGTACCCGGCTGCCTCCACCTGCTCGATCAGCTGCGCGGGGCGGATCTCGCCGGAGTAGGAGACCACGGCCTTCTCGGTGGCGTAGTTGACCTCGGCGGACACCCCGGCCAGCTTGTTCAGCTTCCGCTCGACCCGGCCGGCGCAGGACGCACAGGTCATGCCCCCGATCGCCAGCTCCACCCGCGCGGAGTCCGGGGCGGATCGGAGTTCGGAGGTCATGTGGTGGCCAGCTGGTATCCGGCCTCCTCCACGGCGGCCCGCACCGCGGCGAGGTCCGGCTCGCTTTCGCTGGTCACGGTGACGGCACCGGTCGGCAGGTCCACCGACACCGCGGTCACCCCGCGCACCTCGCCGACTTCCTCGGTCACCGACTTGACGCAGTGCTGGCAGGTCATTCCGGTCACGGTGTAAGTGGTCTCGACCACGACGATGCTCCTGTTCACTCTCGGTTCGCGGCTGCCCGCCACACCTCGTTGATACCCTAGGGGGGTAAGGTCGGTCAACCGACGATCGGCCCCGAACGCACCGCTTGCCTTGCTCTGACAAACGGATGTCACCACGATGCCGGTTCAGCTACCCCAGCGGGGTAAGGTATTTCACCGGCGTTCCGGGCACATCCGCAGGTTGCCGGGTAGCAGCGTCATGGCGGGCCGTGGCCGTACCGGCGGCCCCGGCACCGGCCGCAGCCGCCAGCGGGCGGCCAGGGTGGCCAGCGCCAGCGTGGTTTCGGTGACCGCGAAGTCGTCCCCGATGCACTTGCGCGTACCCGCTCCGAACGGGATGAACGCTCCCTTCGGCACGCCGGCCGCGCGCTCCGGCAGCCAGCGGTCCGGATCGAAGCGCCACGGCTGCGCGAACAGCGCGGGATCGTGCTGCAGGACGTACGGGCTGACCAGCACCGCGCTGCCCGCGGGCACGCGCAAACCATGCAGTTCGGTCTCGGTGACCGCCCTGCGGGTGATGATCCAGGCTGGTGGGTAGTGCCGCAGCACCTCGGTGATCACCCGCCCGGTGAACGCCAGCCGGGGCAGGTCCGCGTATTCCGCCGGGCGGCCGTCCAGCACCTCGTCCACCTCCGCGTGCAGCCGGACCTCGATTTCCGGATGTCGCGCCAGCTCGTGGAAGGACCAGGCCAGCGCGCTGGTCGCGGTCTCACCACCGGCAAAGAGCATGGTCATCACCTGGTCGCGCAGCTCGCGGTCGGACAGCGTGGCCCCGGTCTCGGCGTCCCGCGCGGTAAGCAGGGTGGAAAGCAGATCCGGGTGCCGCTCCCCGGAGCGGCGGTAACGCGCGATGGCGGCATCCACCACCCCGTGTAACCGGGCGCGCAGGCGCGCCTCGGCGCGGTTGTGCCGGGTCGGCAGCCTGCCGGTGACCGCCTTCACCGGGTTGAACA
This sequence comes from Amycolatopsis aidingensis, assembly GCF_018885265.1. Taxonomy (GTDB): domain Bacteria; phylum Actinomycetota; class Actinomycetes; order Mycobacteriales; family Pseudonocardiaceae; genus Amycolatopsis; species Amycolatopsis aidingensis. Next base: position 1,628,169 of record NZ_CP076538.1, on the reverse strand, counting down.
TCCGGCCTTGCACCGCACGCAGCGCCACCGGGAAACCCTGCCGTACCTCGGCATGCAGGTCGGCGTCCAGCGCGGAGGACAGCAGCGCACGGGAGGTGATCCCGAGGATGAGCCCGTACATCTCCGCGCGGACATCGATCGGCCTGCCCTCCTGCCAGCCCCGCGCCGTGACCTCGGCCTGCTGCCGCATGGCGGCGGCGTAGGCGGCGATCCGCTCCCGGTGGAACGCGGGCTGCATCAGCAACCGCTGCCTGCGGTGGGTCTCCCCTTCCGAGGTGCCGAGGCCGTCCCCGACCAACGGCCGTAGCTGCCTGCCGCCCTCCCCCTTGTCGAACCACTTCGCCTGGACGACGAGGACCTCGCGGGTCGCGGCCGGTTCGGTGACCACCCAGATCGGCCGCGGACCCAGCTTGATCCGGACCACCGGGCCCTGCGCGCGCAGGCCGTCCAGGAATCCCAGCCGATCCCGCCGTAGCCGGTGCAGATGTCCGAGCAACGGCACCGCCCCGGCGGCCACCGGCGGAGCAGGCACGACCACACCCCTTTCCACGCAACCGGTTCCCGCCGACCAGTGTGCCCCGAAGGTGGCCTTCCTGGCGGCGGGAAGTCGGGTGAACCGGGGCGCGCCCGGGCCCGTGGTTGGGGGCACAGGTCGAGCAAAACCTTCCTACGACACGGCCTTCCTACGAAACGAGGAGAAAGTCCATGTTCCACAAGCGTATCGTCGTGCCGCTCGCCTCGGCCGCGGCTGGGCTGCTCGCGCTCAGTGGGTGTGCCGACCTCGGCGAGTCCGGTGGCGGGGTGTCGAACGGCAACCCGGCCCCGGTGGCCGACACCTCCCAGGCCGCGGGTGCCGGTGGTGGCGCACCGGCGGGGCAGGTCACGCTCAGCACCACCGAACTCGACGGCATCGGCGAAGCGGTCACCGATCAGGACGGTTTCACGCTGTATCGCTTCGACCAGGACACCGCGAAGCCTCCAGCCTCGAACTGCTCGGGCAGTTGCGCGCAGACCTGGCCACCGGTGATCGCCGACGGGCAGGTGGACGTGCAGGGCGTGGACGCCAACCTGGTCGGCAGCGTCCAGCGCGCGGACGGCTCGGAGCAGGTCACCATCGGCGGCTGGCCGGTGTACCGCTACGCCAAGGACGGCGGCCCTGGGAAGAGCTCCGGTCAGGGCGTCGGCGGTGCCTGGTACGCGGTGAACCCCACCGGCGGCAAGGCGGGCGCCGCGCAGGAGGAGGACTCCGCAGAGGCCACCGGAACCACGCTGATCGCCGACGAGGCACAGGGCGTCGGCCGGATCGTCACCGATGCCGAGGGCTTCACACTCTACCTGTTCACCGATGACACCAAGGAGCCATCGAAATCCAACTGCGAAGGTGAATGCGCCCAGAACTGGCCGCCGGTGATCGCCGAGGGCACGGTGGACGTGCAGGGCATCGACGAGAACCTGGTCAGCACCGTGGAACGCGCCGACGGCTCGGAGCAGATCACTATCGGCGGCTGGCCGGTGTACCGCTACGCCAAGGACACCGAGCCCGGGCAGGCGAACGGCCACGGCGTCGGTGGCAAGTGGTACGCCATGATGCCGGAAGGATGTAAATCCGAGGCGCCGCCGGTGGAGCAGTCCGAGGCCGGGGACTCCGATTCGGGCTCCGGCTCCACCGAGGACGGCGGCTACAGCTACTGACCGTCCATCCGCCGGTAACCGCCCGCGCCACAGCCCCGGTGGCGCGGGCGGTTTCCGCTCTCCGGAGCCAGGACCGGGCGAATATCCGGCGGGAGTTCATTGAACCGTGACCTGACGCGCATCGTATCTACGGGTGAAGGCCCCGCAGCGTCGCATCCCCCGGCGACGGCATTGTCCAATTCTACTGTGGACGAAACTATCCACAGTGGATAAAACTTGTGTCCATGACGGTTCCGTCGTGCTGACGCCTGCGCGGCCACGTTCGCGACAGGAAGGACGATATGACGCAAACCCGTCGCTCACTCATTCCCCTCGCCGCCCTGACCTGCGCCCTCGTGCTGCTCGCCACCGCGTGCCACGAGGGCAGCGCGCAGCAGGAGGCCCCTGGCGGGTCCCCGCGGTACGAGGCCGCCGCACCGCTCGAGGCCGGCCCGGCGAGCCCGGCGAACCCACAGTCCACCCCCTCCGGCCAGACCAGTTGTTGAGGACCGATCCGATCAGGAGGCAGTCATGGCACTGCACAAGACGCCAAGCCGCAAACGTAAACGGCTCATCGCCGGCATGATCGCCGGGTTGATGACGGTCGGCGCCGCCGTCGGCGTGGCCACCGCGTCGGCGCACGGCGGCTTCTACTACACCGGTGGTGGATCCGACCGTGGTGACCGATCCGACCGGGACCGGGACCGTGGTGGAGATCGCGACCGGGACCGCGACCAGGACGATCAGTCACCCGAGGAGGATCTGCTCGCACCGCCTTCGGAGGACTTCTACGTCGACATCCAGGACGTCGAGCCGAATGCCGGAGACCTGGAACTCGCTGCGTCCCCCGGCAGGTTCGTCACCCGGTGCGGCCGCAACGAGGAAAGGCATCTGAACTCGGCCAACGTCGTGATCAGTCCCGGTGTCTTCAACGGCGCACAGCATGTGCACGACTACGTCGGCAACCTCACCACCACCGAGAAGTCCGACAACCGCAGCCTGGCCGCGGGCGACACCACCTGCCGGTTCGGCGATCGCTCCACCTACTACTGGCCGGTGGTACGCGAGCTCGGAGTGCAGGGCGCCGACCAGAACCAGCCGGGCGGCGCGGTGGACGGCAACGTGGGCAGGATCCTGACCCCGGCCGAGGTCACCGTGGAGTTCCGCGGTAACGCGGAGGACAAGGTCTCCCCCATGCCCCGCTTCCTCCGCGGTGTCACCGGTGACGCCAAGGCCGTCACCAACGGTGACGACAACGTGAACGCGCAGTGGACCTGCACCGGCTTCGAGGACCGGCGGACGACCCAGTACCCGATCTGCCCCGAAGGCAGCAGTCTGATGCGTATCCTGGACTTCCCTGGCTGCTGGGACGGCGAGAACACCGACAGCGACAACCACCGGGATCACCTCCGGTTCGCCGAGCAGGACGGTGAGTGCCCGCGTGGCACCAGGGCGGTGCCACAGCTGCGCTACACGCTGGTCTACGACGCGCCGAACGAGGTGCAGGGCTTCGCCCTGGACTCCTTCCCCGAAGAGGCGCACAACCCCAAGACCGATCATGCTGCCTTCATCAACGTCATGCCGCGGCGACTCATGAACTTCGCCGTGAGGTGCATCAACAGTGGGCGTTCTTGCTGACAGCCTCTCCCCTGCCCTGGTGTCCGCCGCACCGGCGGGCACCGGGGTCAGGGGTGTCGCGGCGCTGTCCGCACGGGTCGCCTACGCGTTCATGTGCCTGACCCTGTGCTGGGGAGTGCTCACCACGACCGGCTGGGCACACCGGCTCGCCGGTCGCCGGACCGTGCGCGGCGGGCACCTGGTGCTGGCCACCATCACGCTGTGCTTCGGCACTATTCACGCACTGAGCTACCGCTTCCTCGGGCCCGATTCGCTCGGCCTGCCGACCTTGATGGTGCCGCTGCTGCCGGGAAGCCTGCTGCGGCACACGCTCGGCGTGGTGGGGCTACAGCTGATGCTGGCCATCGCCCTGACCGCGGGGCTGTACCGGTGGACCGCCTATCGCCGCTGGATCTGGCTGCACCGCACCGCGTATCTCGCGTTCCTGCTGCTGGTGCTGCACTCGCTGTTCGGCGCGATCGCGGGCGGCAGCCTGGCGGTGCTGTGGCTGGGCGGGACCACCCTGCTGGTGCCCGCGGTGACCCTGGCGGCGCTGCGGTTCCTGCCGACACGGACCTTGAAAAGATTCGGGATTCTCGAGGAGCGGGTGTGAGCTTCGAACGTTTTCGCAGTGGGCCGCGGATCAGCGTGGACAACGACCGGTGCGAGCTGTACGCGATCTGCCAGGCCGAGGCGCCCGGGCTGTTCGAACTGGGCACCGACGGGCGGCTGCGCTACCGGCGCAGGCTGACGGAGCGGGACTACGCGGCGGCGGCCGCGGCGGCACGCTGCTGCCCGATGCAGGCGATCTCGCTGCGCGGCCTCCCAGGGGACCGCGATATCGAACTCACCGGCAGGCCGGAGGACTCCGCGCCGCGGCGGACGCGACCGCCGCGGCAGCGGTGAGCCACCTTTGTTCAGGCAGGCGGGATGTTGTGGTTGAGCCGGAACAGATTGTCCGGGTCGTACCTGGCCTTGAGCTCGGCCAGCCGCCGGTAGTCCGCCGGTTCATAGGCCTCGCGCACCCGCTCGACCCCGGCCCGTTCGCCGTAGAGGAAGTTCAGGCAGCTGCCGAGGCTGCGCGGGGCCAGCGCGTCCAGGAAGCGCTGGTGCAGCGGGCGTACGGCGTCCAGCCCGGCCGAGTCCACCGCGGACAGTGTGCTCGCGATATAGCGCGCTGCCCGGTGCCCGACCGGGTTCGGGACCGCCGGCTGGCGAGCCATGGCCCCGCCGAAATGCCGCAGTTCGGCGATCTGCGGACGCGGCGCGTCCGGACCGGCGACCTCGAGCACCGCGTCGATGGCGGCGTCATCCAGTTCGGGCAGCAGGGCATGGCTGGCGTGATAGGGCATCGGAACCGGTGGTTCACTGTGGATGGTTCCGGACTCGGAGTACGGCATGTCCCGCAGTCCGCCGACCGGCTCCGGGCCGAGCGCGCGCAACGGCCCGAGCAGCCGCTCGGCCTGCCCGGCCGGACCGAGGAAGGCGACCCGGACATGGGCGAGCAGCCTGCCGCGCAACGCCTCGGGAACCCCTTCCAGATCGGGGAACGGGATGATCGCCACCGAGGAGGTCAGTTCCTCCGGGGCCCTCGCGGTCAGCTCCCGCCATGCGGTCAGCACCCGGGGGATCAGGTCGGCTGCGAAGTACAGCCCGCCCCCGTAGAGCCGGGCGACCGGCAGCAGGTCGATCTCGATCCCGGTGACGACGCCGAAATTGCCGCGCCCGCCCCGCAGCGCCCAGAACAGGTCCGGATCCGACTCCGCGGTGACCCTGCGCGCCCGCGCGTCCGGGGTGACCACCTCCACGGCAAGGACGTGGTCGGCCGCGTAGCCATACCGCCTGCTCAGCAGGCCGGCGCCGCCACCGAGGGTGTAGGAGACCGCACCGACATGCCCGGCGCTGCCGGACAGCGGCGCCAGCCCGTACGGGGCGGCCTCGTGGATCACCTGGTCCCACCGCACCCCGGCGGCCAGCCAGGCGGAACCCGTGTCCGGATCCACCCGGAGGCCGGTCATCCGGCTGGTGTCGATCAGCAGCCCACCTTCGGCCGCCACCGGCATCCCGTGCCCGGTGGCCTGCACCGCCACCGCCAGCCCGTGCTCCATCGCGAAGGCCACCGCGGCCCGCACATCCGCGGGGCCGGTGGCGCTCACCACCACGTCCGGCCGGTGCCAGGCCGCGGTCTGGAAGGCGGAGCGACCGGCGTCGTACCCCTCGTCCCCCGGCACCGCCACCGGGCCACGCACCGCGCCGGTCAGTGCACTCACGTCCACCGCTACCGTGCCGACGTCGCTCATGTTCTCGTTCCTTTCTTCCGGGGTGCCGACCGGACCGACAGTACGAAGGCTTTAGGACGTAAGTTGTCCTCAAGCCCATGGAGGCTGGAGCTGTGACGACCAACATGCCCGCCCGGATGCTGCGCCTGCTGTCCCTGCTGCAGGGCAGGCGCGAATGGTCGGGTGCCGAACTGGCCGAACGGCTCGGCGTGGCCGGGCGCACCGTACGGCGGGATATCGAGCGGCTGCGCGAGCTGGGCTACCCGGTCGAGGGCACCACCGGCACCGCGGGCGGCTACCGGCTGGCCTCCGGCAAGAACCTGCCCCCGCTGCTGCTTGACGACGAGGAGGCGGTGGCCGTCGCGGTCGGGCTGCGCACCGCGACGAGCGGGGTGAGCGGGATCGAGGAATCCTCGGTGCGGGCGCTGGCGAAACTGGAACAGGTGCTGCCGAGCAGGCTGCGCCAGCGGGTCACCACCCTCGGCGAGGCCACCGTCCACCTGCAGCCGCGCTCCGGCCCCCGGGTGGACCCGGCGATCCTGACCGTGCTGGCGGTGGCCTGCCGGGACCGGGAGCTGCTTTCCTTCGACTACCGCTCCCGGGACGAGGAGGTCAGCGGCCGCCGGGCCGAGCCGCATCACCTGGTGACCGTGTACGGGCGCTGGTACCTGGTCGCCTTCGATCGCGGCCGGGAGGACTGGCGCACCTTCCGGGTGGACCGGGTCGCCGCGCCGGTGCCTTCCGGGCGGAGGTTCGAGCCACGCCCGCTGCCGGCCGGGGACCCGGCGGGCTATGTCGCGGAGTCCATCGCGGCCGCGCCCTACCGGTACGCGGCGGTGGTGACCGTGCGGGCGCCTGCCGAGCAGGTGTCCGCCGCGCTGTACGCCCCGCTACCCCGCAAGGTCGAGCCGCTCGGCGAGCGCGAGTGCCGGTTGCGGCTCGGCGCCGACTCGCTGGCCGAGGTCTTCTGGCAGCTGGCAGGCGTACTCGGCATGGGCGCCGGGTTCACCGTCGAGGGCTCCGCCGAGGTGCTGGACTACCTCCGCGCGGCTGGCCAGCGGCTCAGCGGCTCCGTACCCGGATAAGGGTTGCCGGGCACGCCGTGGTGCGGAAGGCTCACCGGTTCCGGCGCCGATAGCGGGAGAGGGATGGTCGCCATGTCCAGCGTCTCGAGGCAGGAGAAGCTGCGCCGGTACTGGGATCGGCACTCCCGGTCCTACGACCAGCAAATGGCCTTCGCCGACCGGAAGTTCTTCGGGGACACCAGACAGTGGATCTGTGACCAGGCGCGCGGCGAGGTGCTCGAGGTGGCCGTTGGCACCGGCCTGAACCTGCACCGGTACCCCGAGGACGTGCGGCTCACCGGCATCGACTTCAGCCCCGCCATGCTGGAGCAGGCACGCATGCGGGCGGAGCGGGCCGGGTCGGCGGCCGACCTGCGCCTCGGGGACGCCCAGGAGCTGGAGTTCCCCGACGCCTCCTTCGACACCGTGGTCTGCACCTTCTCGCTGTGCGCGGTGCCGGACGACCGGGTGGCCGTCGGGCAGATGTGGCGGGTACTGCGCCCCGGCGGGCTGTTGCTGCTCGCCGACCATGTGGTGAGCACCGCGCTGTTCGCCCGCGCCGTACAACGCCTGCTGGAGGTGGTGTCCGTTCCGGTCGGCGGGGAGAACTTCCGGCGCAGGCCACTGTTGCACGTGCGCGAGCAGGGCTTCGACATCGAGCGGCACGAGCGCTTCAAGCTCGGCATCGTGGAACGTCTCGCCGCCCGCAAACCCGCCTGACGGCCGGCGTGCCGGTGCGTGGCCGCGGACGGGACCTGAGCCCTTCCGGACCAGGGACCATCGGCTCTCTCGCCCGCCGCGAGGTTGCGGTCAGGCTGAGCTGGACGAGCTCACCGGGCGATCCTAAGGAGCTGCCGTGGACCTGCTTTCCCGCGCGGAGCTGGACCTGCTGATCAGGCAGCCACCGGCACCCAGCGTGTCGGTCTACCTGCCGACACACCGCAGCGGATCGGCGACCGGACAGGACCCCATCCGGCTGCGTAACCTCCTCGACAGCGCGCGCGCAGAACTGCTCGGCACGGGGCTGCGGGGAGCACGGATCGCGGACATCCTGCGGCCGGCGAACGAGCTGGTGGCGAACGCCGGTTTCTGGCGGCACCAAAGTGATGGGCTCGCGTTGTTCCTGCGCGCGGGCTGGGCCCGCTGGTTCCGCCTGCCACGCGCCTTCGCCGAGCGGGTGCTCGTGGCCGACCGCTTCCACATCTCCCCGCTGCTTCCCCTGCTCACCGAGGACGGGCGCTTCCTCGTGCTGGCGCTGAGCGAGAACCAGACCAGGCTGCTGTCCGGGACGCGAGACCGGATACACCAGGTCGCGGTACCGGACCTGCCACACGGGATCGCCGGGGCACTGCGGTTCGACCAGCCGGGGCGTGAGCACGGGTTCCACACCGGGGAGCGGTTCGGACTGCGGGTGCGGACGATCCAGCACGGCCAGGGCGTCGGTGCCGAACTCGAGAACGAACGCTTGCACCGATACCTACGGATCGTGGACAAGGCACTGCGTGGCAGCCTGCCCAGCGAACGAGTGCCCCTCGTACTGGCCGGGGTAGACCGGATCAGGGCCGCCTACCGCGGACTCACCAGCTACCCGCACGTGCTGCGCGAAGGTATCGAGGGCAGCCCGGACAGGTTGACGGCCGCCGAACTGCACGCACGGGCATGGGCACTGGTGGAACCGCTTTTCGCCAGCCGCGCCGCCGAGGCGGCGGCCGCCTTCCGCGCCGCGGAAGGTACCGACCTCGCCCTCGACCGGCAGGCCGAGGTGCTCGCGGCGGCCGAGTCCGGCCGGATAGCGGTGCTGTTCCTGCCGGAAGGCGCGGACCCGGCGCTGGAGCCCGCGGTGGTCGGCACGCTGCGCACCGGCGGCACCGTCTACCCCGGGGCACCGGGCCGATCCACGGTCGCCGCCCTGCTCCGTTACTGACCGGCGCCTGAGACGGCGCACGGCGAGATACCGTGGAGCGCGACCGAGTACAGCCCGCGCCACGAGGACCGTTGGGCGTCAGCCCGCCGTCAGGCCGGTGGCAAGCAGCAGGACACCGAGGGAGCCGGTGAGCGCGGCGGTCGCGGCGGCCCTCGCCAGCCACGCCCTGCCTCTGCCCTGCGCGATACCGTGTACTGACGCCGCCACCATGACCAGGGCGAACAATGCGAGCTTCGCGAGGAGCAGCCGGCCGTAGCCCGCTTCGGTCAGCGATTGCCAGGTCACGCCGTTGTGCCAGGCCAGCAGTAGGCCGGTCGCGAGCTGGCTGGGCAGGAACACCGCCATGGTGATCACCGCGAACCGGCGGCCGACCGACCTGAGCACGCTCACGCGCCTGTCCGGCCCCAGTAGCGTACGCACCGGAGGCAGTACGGCCAGGCTGATCGTCAGCTGACCGCCGACCCACAGCGCGGCACCCACAATGTGCACGAAGCGAACCAGCGTCCAGACGTCGATCACGGAACCACGTCCACGAATCCTCGCGCCCCGCCCTCGGCATGCCGCATGTCGTGGTCCACGAAGGGGTAACGCCCCGGCTCGGGGAAGGTCAGCTCGGCGAACCCGCCCTGCGCCGGGGCGAGACCCAAGGTCTGGGCTCCGCCGTCCGCGCCGGGGCGCAACGCCCAGGCTCCCTCGCGATACACCGTGTCGAACTGGCCGCCGACCACGTGAAAGCTCAGCGTGCCACCGGGACCCGCGTTGACCACCCAGAACCGCACCCGCTCCCCCGCCCTCGCCGCGAGCGGTGCGTGCACGTACTGCCCCGCCGTTCCGTTGAACTGCCAGCCATCCGGTGCTCCCGCGTCGATCTTCGCGACCTGCGGGTCACTTCCTGGCTCTCCGGCGTAGAGCTGCGCTCCGACCAGCAGGTACTCCCGGTCCACGGGCGGCAGCCGGGGCGGATCGATGATCACCGCGCCGTACATGCCGTTCGCGATGTGCTGGGACATCGGGGTGGCCGAGCAGTGGTACAGCCACGCACCGGCCCGGCGCGCGGTGAAGCGGTAGACAAGGCGTTCCCCCGGCGCAATCGTGCGCATGGGCTCCTCCGGGGCGAGCGCTCCGGCGTGGAAGTCGACGCCGTGCCCGAGCGAACCATCGTTGACGAGGGTGATCTCGAACCGGTCGCCGACCTCGCCGCGCAGCGTGGGACCGGGTGTGGTCCCACCGAAGGTCCACCTGCGCTGCCGGTGACCGGGAGCGAGCTCCAGCTCCGTCTCGGACACCCGCAGCTCGACCCGGTGCAGCGTGCCCGCGTCCGCGGGAGGCAGCGCGGCGTCCCGGGGGCGCCAGCCGGGGCCGGGCCGGGCCGCCGGGTCGATGCCCTCGGGCCCGGCTCGCCCGTCCCCCGCGGGCCGGATCGTCATGGTCATCCCGGCCGCGCGGTGGCCGGTGATCGTGCACCAGCCATCGACCGTGCCGTCGATCACGCCGGCGTCCAGTAGCTCGCTGTCCCCGCTCCCGAGCCGGTCGGTGCGCGCGCCGTTGGCCAGCCGGAGGTCATGTGGCGCGGCGCCGTTGTTGACCACGCGCAGCATCAAGCGGGTGCCGGGCGGCACCCGCACCACGGGCGGGTCGATACGCATCTCCGCCAACTCGACCTGCACGGTACGCACCGGGGCAGCCGAGGACGGTTCCGGGGAGCCGGGGGCACCGCCTGCCCCGAGCAGCACCGCGCCGACCGTCGCGGCCAGCCCGACCGCGATGCCGATCGTCGTCGCCCCTCCATGGTTCGACGCGGGCAGCGCCCCACGGACGACGACCGGCACGGTCACCGACATCGCCAGCAGCACGAAGGCACCGAAGCAGATCGCGGCAAGGACCCAGCCCAGCGACGGCAGCGGGGTGGGCAGGTCAACGGCAACCAGCACCGCCGCCACGTTTCCGCCGATCACCCGCACCTGCCAGGCGCGGCCGAGCACCGCGGCGACCCGCTTGTGCTCGGCGGGACCCCGACCGAGCACGACCGGGAGCAGCTGGGTCAGCGCACCGGTCAGGATCTGTGCCCCGAATCCGACGACCAGCACGGGCAGCAGGTCACCGACGACCATGGCCGGGGCATCCGGTTTCCCCGCGCCGAGCAGCAGACCCGCTTCGATCAGGACCGCCGCGACGAACCAGAACGAGGCAGCGGCCAGCATCCACGGCGCGGGCCTGCGCGGGCGCTGTCGCAGCATGGCGAGCTCGAACGGGGCCAGGCTCACACCGGCGGCGATCGCGTAGGCGACCAGGCCGGCCAGCACGGTCCAGGCACTGGCAAGCACGAAACCGGCGGTCATGGCGGCCAGGCCGGCGAGAAGCAGCGGTAGCACCCGCCGAGCCAGCCGCATCGAGTCCGCGGGCATCCGGGTGCGCAGCGCGGTGGGCCAGAGGGTGAACAGCGTGCCCAGTACCGAAAGGCCGAGCCAGCCGAACAGGTTGAGGTGCGCGTGCGCGGGTAGCAGGCGGGCGTACAGCCCCATCCCGCCCGCGGTCAGCGCGCCGCCCAGGGTGCCACCGATGGCCAGTGCGACCGCGGCGGCCGCGTAGTACCCGACCAGGTACCCGTATCCGCCGGTCAGCGCATGCCGCCGGAGCCGCAGCAGGTGTATCGCGTGCACCGTGGCCAGCACGGTGATCCCGGCGGCACCGGTACCAGCCACCCAGTGCACCCCGGTACCGACCCCGAGCAGCACCAGCAGCACGGAGACGTTCAACGCGCCCAGCCCGAAACCCATCCGCCGCGGTGAAGGGGACGGCACACGGCACAGTGCCACCACGAAGTGCATGGACCAGACGACGATCGCGTTGGTCAGTGAGCCGAGCAGAAAGGCATGTAACGGGAGCCATACCGGCAGGCCGAGTTCCCGATGCACGGCAAACAACAGCACCGCGACCGCGAGCCAGGCCAGCACCAGTAGGTTGCCCCATGCGATGAACGGGCCCTTGAAACCGCGCGGCGGCCTTCCCGGCGGGCGCAGGTCGAGTGGTTCACTCATCGTCCGGCCCTCGCAGCCGTCCGGCCCGCGGAACGGCGGCGGTACACCACGTACGGGCGCCACAGGTACGCGATCGGCGCCGACCAGACGTGCACCAGCCGGGTGAACGGCCACATCGCAAGGAACACCCACGCGGTGAGCGCGTGCAGCTGGTACACCAGCGGCGCCCCGGTCATGAGCTCCGCATCCGGCTGGAGATAGAAGATGCCGCGGAACCACACCGCGACGGTCTCCCGGTAGTCGTAGCCGGGCCCGAGCAGGTTGATCCCGACGGTCTCGGCCATGCCGAGCCCCACCACCAGCGCCAGCATGGCGAACATCGCCTTGTCCATCCGGCTCGTCCGGCGGCGCACCCTCCCGTTGACGAAACGGCGAGCCAGCAGCAGGGCGAGCCCGGCGACGACCATCACCCCGGCCACCGTGCCTGCCCCCACCGCCACCAGGTGATAGGTATCCTCGGAGACGCCGAGCGCCGCTGTCCACGATTTCGGCACCAGCAGCCCGAGTACGTGCCCCGCGATCGCCGCGAAGGCACCGAGGTGGAACAGCGGCGAGCCGAGCCGTAGCCAGCGGCTCTCCAGCAACTGCGAGGTGTGCGTGGTCCAGCCGAACTGGTCGGCTCGCCAGCGCCATACGTGTCCCAGCACGAACACGGTCAACGCCACATAGGGCAACACGACCCACAACGCGATACCCGAGGTCATGCCCTCGCCTCCGTTCCGGTCAGGTACTGCGGCGGGACGAAGGGATCCAGGCCGACCTCCTCGGCAGGCGGTCCGTCCGCAGCCAGCTCGGTCAGCGCCCTGCGTTGCGCGGCGGACAGCCCGGGCAGCAGCTCGCACAACGCGTCGAGCACGCCCGCGTACGGGGATCCGGCTTCGTGCAACGCGGTACGGATGAGCTCGATGCCCTGGCGGTGCTGCCGCAACGGCGCCTCGCCCCGCTGCCCCTCGAGCGCCGCGAACTCGCACACAATGGGCAGGAAGTCGGGTAGCTCACCCGCCGGCGGGACGAGACCCGCGGCGCGATACCGCTGCTTGAGCAACAGCAGCGCCATCCCGCGCCGCCGGGTGTCGCCGTGCAGGTAGTAGGTCAGGTAGAGGCTGCTGCGCCTGCGCAGGTCGAAGGTCTCCACGTAGTGCCGCGCAGGCTCCAGCGGGTCCGCGGCCAGGAACCAGTCGAGGAACCCGTCCAGATGCGCGCGCTGCGCCGGATCGGTCAGTCGCCGCACGGCACCGGCGAGCTCCGCCCGCCCGGCGAGCAGTTCCTCGTCCGGGTACTGGAGCAGCAACGAAACCAGTCGCAGCACGCGAGCCCGATCGGTCATGACCTCGCCTCCCTGCCCCGGTTGCCGGACACCACGCTCAGCGGCAGGTGCACCCTTCGGCCCCCGTTCCCATCGGTGCTGCCCATGCCCGGCCCGCCGGCCGAGTCGAGGCTGCAGCCCGTGGTCAGCCCGGCCAGCCCGGCCGCTTCCTCCTTGTGGGTCGCCGGGATGACGTAGCGTTGCTCGTACTTGGCTATCGCCAGCAGCCGGTACATCGCCTCGATGTCCGTCGCGGGCATCCCGACAGCGGCGGCCAGCTCCTCCGGCGCGCTCCCGTCGAGCGTGCGCTCGCGCATGTATCCGCGCATCGCGGCGAGCTTCATCAGCACGCCCGCGACCACCTCAGTGTCGCCAGCGCTGAACAGGCTCGCCAGGTACTCCACCGGGATGCGCAGGTCACGGATGGCGTGGAACACATCGTCCGGGTCGGCGTTGTCACCATCCGCATCGGAAACCGCGTCCAGCACGGGGGACAGCGGCGGGATGTACCAGACCATCGGCATGGTGCGGTACTCCGGATGCAGCGGGAGCGCGACACGGTAGCGGATGGCGAGGTCGTACACCGGGGAGCGGCGCGCCGCCGCCAGCCAGTCCTCCGGGATCCCCTCGGCGCGCGCCGCCTCGATGACGGCGGGATCGGCCGGATCGAGGAAGACCTCGCGCTGGGCTTCGAGCAGATCGGCCGGGTCGGGCACGCTTGCCGCCGCGGCCACCGCGTCCGCGTCGTAGAGCAGAACCCCGATGTAGCGCAGCCTGCCGACGCAGGTCTCCGCGCACACGGTCGGCTGCCCCGCCTCGATCCGGGGGAAGCAGAAAGTGCACTTCTCGGCCTTGCCGGTGTGGTGGTTGACGTAGACCTTCTTGTAGGGGCAGGCCGACACGCACATCCGCCACCCCCGGCAACGGTGCTGGTCGACCAGCACGATGCCGTCCTCGACGCGCTTGTACATCGCCCCGGAAGGGCAGGCCGACACGCAGGCCGGGTTGAGGCAGTGCTCGCAGATCCGGGGCAGGTGGAACATGAACGTCCGCTCGAACTCGAACCGGACCTTGTCCGCGGCCGCCTTCGGCATCCCGCCGATGTTCGGGTCACCTCCCGCGTGCTCGGCCGCGCCGCCGAGGTCGTCCTCCCAGTTGGCGCCCCAGGTGATCGCCGTGTCCTTACCGGTGAGCGCGGACTTGGGCCGGATGACCGGAGTATGCGCGCCTGCCGGTGCGTTCAGCAGGGTGTCGTAGTCGTAGGTGATCGGTTCGTAGTAGTCGTCGATCGAGGGGAGGTCCGGGTTGGCGAACAGGTTGAGCAGCCGCCTGACCCGGCCCCCGGAACGCAGCTTCAGCCTCCCGCGCCGGTCCAGCTGCCAGCCACCGCGCCAGCGCTGCTGGTCCTCGTAACGCTTCGGGTAACCGACTCCCGGCTTGGTCTCCACGTTGTTGAACCAGACGTACTCGGTGCCGTCCCGGTTGGTCCAGGTCTGCTTGCAGGTGACCGAACAGGTGTGGCAGCCGATGCACTTGTCCAGGTTCAGCACCATCGCGATCTGCGCCATGACCCGCATCAGTAGGTCACCTCCTGGCCGCGGCGACGGATCACGGTGACCTCGTCGCGCTGGTTTCCGGTGGGGCCGTAGTAGTTGAAGGCGTAGGTGAACTGGCCGTAGCCGCCGATGAGGTGGGTCGGCTTGAGCAGCAGGCGGGTCAGCGAGTTGTGCACACCGCCCCGCTTGCCGTCCAGCTCGGTCCTCGGCACGTTCACGTTGCGGTCCTTGGCGTGGTACATGTAGACCGTTCCGGCAGGCATCCGGTGCGAAACGACAGCCCTCGCGACGACGACCCCGTTGCGGTTGTATGCCTCGACCCAGTCGTTGTCCGCCGCCTCGATCTTCGCGGCGTCCACTGTAGACATCCAGATCGTCGGCCCGCCGCGGGACAGCGCCAGCATGTGGGCGTTGTCCTGGTACTCGGAGTGAATCGACCACTTCGAATGCGGCGTAAGGTAACGGACGGTGACCTCGGCCCCGCCGGTGCCGAGCCGCTGATCCCCGAAGTGGCCCGACATGTTCAGTGGCGGCCGGTACACCGGGAGCTGCTCACCGAACTCGGTCATCCAGTCGTGATCGACGAAGAACTGCTGGCGCCCGGTGAGTGTATGCCACGGCTTGTCCCGCTCGACGTTGATCACGAAGGCCGAGTACCGCCTTCCTCCGCTCTCGCTGCCCGACCACTCCGGGGAGGTGAGTACCGGTTGCGGCCCCTTCTTCGTGTCCTCGAAGGAGATCCGGCTACCCGCGTGCTCGGTGCCGAGATCGGCCAGCCTGGTGCCGGTACGCCGCTCGAGTGTCTGAAAGCCCTGCGCGGCAAGGCGCCCGTTGGTGGCGGCGGACAGGGCGAGAATCGCCTCGCACATGTGTTCCGCCGTCGCCAGCGACGGGCGGCCGTCGGCGACACCGCCGGTGCGCACGCCGTTCTGGCTGCGCAGGTATCCGAGTTCGGGTAACACATCGTAGGTGATCCCCTTGGTGGTGGTGCCGAGCTCGTCCAGCAACGGACCGATCGCCCGCATCTTCGCCCCGATCGCGGGGTAGTCGCGTTCGATGGTGATCAGTTTTGGCATCGTTTTGCCCGGTACCGGCTCGCATTCCCCGAGCTTCCAGTCCCGCACCCGCCCACCGGGCTGGGCGAGCTCGTCCGGGGTGTCGTGGGCGAGCGGTACCGCGAGGATGTCGGTACGGGTACCGAGGTGGTCCTTGGCCAGCTCGGCGAACCGGTCGGCGATGCCGAGGAAGGTGTCGTAGTCCGAACGTGTCTCCCACGGCGGCGCGATGGCCGGGTTGAAGGCATGTACGAACGGATGCATGTCTGTTGTGGACAGATCGTGCTTCTCGTACCAGGTCGCCGCGGGCAGAACGACGTCGGCGAACAGCGCGGTCGAGGTCATCCGGAAGTCCACCGTGGTGAGCAGGTCGAGCTTGCCATCGGGAGCGTCGGCGTGCCATGCCACCTCCTGCGGCCGGCTCCCTGCCGGCGTCTCCTCGCTACGCACCGAGGCATCGGCACCGAGCAGGTGGCGCAGGAAGTATTCGTTGCCCTTCCCTGAGGAACCCAGCAGGTTGGCCCGCCACACGGTCAGCGCGCGCGGGAAGTTGACCGGATCGTCCGGATCTTCCGCGGCGAACCGGAGGGACCCGGCGCGCAGCTCGGCGACCACATGCTCGGCCGGGTCGCGGCCTGCCCGCGCGGCCTCCTCCGCGACGGTGAGCGGGTTGCGGTTGAAGGTGGGATGCGACGGCAGCCAGCCGAGGCGCGCGGCCTTGGCATTGCAGTCGGCAAACGCCTTACCCGCGAGCTCCCCCTTGCCGAGCGGGCTGGCCAGCTCGTCGGCGCGGAAACCTTCGTATCGCCACTGGTCGGTGGCCAGATACCAGAAAGCCGTGCCGGCCATATGCCTGGTCGGCCGCTGCCAGTCGAACGCGAACGCCAGGTGCTGCATCCCGGTGACCGGGCGGGCCTTCTCCTGTCCGACGTAGTGCGCCCACCCGCCACCGTTGCGGCCCTGGCAGCCGGTGAGCAGCACCAGAGAGAGAAAGGCCCGGTAGATCGTGTCGGAGTGGAACCAGTGGTTGGTCCCCGCACCCATCGCGATCATCGAACGGCCCTCGGAGCGCTCCGCGTTGCGCGCGAACTCCCTGGCGATCCGGGCCGTCGTCGCGGCGGGGACCGAGGTGATCTCCTCGGCCCATGCCGGCGTGTACGGCAGGCTCGCGTCCGCGTAGGACCGTGGCCATTCCCCTGGAAGCTCGGGCCGGTACACGCCGTACTGCGCGAGCAACAAGTCGAAAACGGTGGTGACCAGCCGGTCGCCGACGCGCAGCGCGGGCACGCCACGCCGCATCGTGCCGCCGCCCTCACCCCCGCCGACATCGAACCGGGGAAGTTCCACCGGCAGGTGCTCACCGGCCCAGCGGTACAGGGACAGCGCCGGATCGACGTCGCCGAGCTCCAGGTTCCACCGGCCCTTGCCCGACTCCGTCCACCGGAAACCGAGCGAGCCGTTCGGGATCACCGTCCCGCCGGTGCGGTCGTCGAGCAGCACCGTCTTGAACTCCGCTCCCTCGCCTTCCTCGCCGAGGTCGGCCGCGGTCAGGAACTTGCCTGCCTGGAACGAGTCACCCCGTCGCTCGAGGGTGACCAGGAACGGCAGATCGGTGTACCGGCGCACGTAACCGGAGAAGTACGGCACCTCACGGTCGCGGAAGAACTCGGTGAGGATCACGTGCCCCATCGCCATCGCCAGTGCACCGTCGGTTCCCGGATGCGGAGCCAGCCAGTCGTCTGCGAACTTGACGTTGTCGGCGTAGTCCGGGCTGACCGCGACGATCTTGGCGCCGCGGTAGCGCGTCTCGGTGAGGAAGTGCGCATCCGGAGTGCGGGTCACCGGAATGTTCGAACCCCACATGACCAGGTAGCTGGAGTTCCACCAGTCGGCGGACTCCGGCACATCGGTCTGGTCGCCCCACACCTGTGGTGAGGCGACCGGGAGGTCGGCGTACCAGTCGTAGAACGACAACAAGGTACCGCCGATCAGCGAGTGGTAACGGGTACCCGCCGCGAAGGAGGCCATCGACATCGCCGGAATGGGCGAGAAACCGACGACACGATCCGGGCCGAAGGTCTTGGTGGTATGCACGTGCGCGGCCGCGACGAGTTCGGTTACCTCCTCCCATGTGGACCGGACGAATCCGCCTTTGCCGCGAGCGCGTTTGTAGGTTCGCGCGCGTTCGGCGTCACCGGTGATCTCGGCCCAGGCCGCGACCGGATCCCCGAGCCGCTGCCGCGCCTCCCGCCACATCTCCAGCAGCACACCACGGACGTAGGGATAGCGCACCCGGGACGGCGAGTAGGTGTACCAGGAGAAGGACGCACCGCGCGGGCAGCCACGCGGCTCGTACTCCGGGGAGTCGGCTCCGGCCGACGGGTAGTCGGTGGCCTGGTGCTCCCAGGTGATCAGCCCGTCCTTGACGAAAACCTGCCAGGAGCAGGACCCGGTGCAGTTCACCCCGTGGGTGGAGCGGACGACCTTGTCATGTGCCCAGCGGTCTCGATAGAACCGATCCCATTCCGAAGGGTCGATCTGGTGCAGGGTGTGCCCGTCCGCGGAGACCTCCGCGCGACTGAGCAACCGGCGAGCGGGCAGCAGCGGGTCAGACATGGGCCTACCCAAACCGAACAGCGGGAGCGCAAGCCAGGGACCAAGGTCACCGTCTGGGATGGCCTTTGCTTCCGGGTTTCATGGCCGGACGCCCTATCCCGAAGATCGCCGGAGGAACGACGCTCACCGGCACGTTCACCTCACGGCAGACCGGATGGAAATGCGATGACAACCGGATACCAGAACCGACCAGAACCGAAGATCGGTGTTCGGCCATGGCTGATGCTCGCCATGGCCACGCTCGGGTTCGCCCTCAACTTCTGGGCCTGGGCGCTGCTCAGCCCACTCGGCCCGCGCTTCAAGGACGGCCTCGGGCTGTCCGCCTTCCAGCAGGCGCTGCTGGTCGCGGTGCCGGTCGTGGTCGGTTCCCTCGGTCGGATCCCGGTCGGCGCGCTCACCGACCGGTTCGGCGGGCGGATCATGTTCCCGCTCGTCTCCGGTGTGACCATCCTGCCGGTGCTGTACCTCGGGGTCGCCGGGCACACCTCGTTCGCAGGCCTGCTCACCGGCGGATTCTTCCTCGGCGTCGCTGGCACGGCCTTCGCCATCGGGGTCCCGTTCGTCCGGGACTGGTTCCCGGCGCACCGCAGGGGGCTGGCGATCGGAGTGTTCGGTGCCGGCATGGGCGGCACCGCGATCAGCGCGCTGACCACCGTCGACCTGGCGGGCTCCTTCGGGCTGACCGCGCCGTTCGTATTCACCGCTGCCGCGCTGGCCTGCTACGCCGCGGTGGCCGCCGTGGTGCTGCGGGACGCCCCCGGCCGGAACGTGCCGACCGAACCCTTGCGCAGCCGGCTCGGGGCCGCCTTGCGCCTGCCGGAGACCTGGGAGTGCTCGGCCCTCTACACCGTGGCGTTCGGCGGCTATGTGGCCTTCTCGGTATACCTGCCAGCCTATCTCCGTACCGCGTATCAGCTCACCCCCGCCGACGCGGCGAACCGGATGGCGGGGTTCGTACTGCTCGCCGTACTCATGCGCCCGGTCGGCGGCTGGCTCTCCGACCGGCTCGGTCCGCTGCACGTGCTCGGCGGCTCCATGGCCGTCGTGGCCACGGGCGCGCTGGTGCAGAGCTTCACGCCGAGTCTCCTGCCGCTGGGCACCATCACCTTCCTCAGCATCGCCGCGGCGCTCGGCGCGGCCAGTGGAGCGACCTTCGCGCTCGTGGCGCTGCTGGCACCCGCGAACAGGGTGGGCGCCGTGACCGGCGTGGTCGGCGCCGCGGGTGGCCTGGGCGGATTCGTACCGCCGCTGATCATGGGAGTCACCTACGGCCAGTTCGGCACCTACGCCCTCGGCCTCGGCGCCCTCACCGCAGTGGCCTCCGCGGCATTGGTCTTCACCGTCACGACGGTGCGGCGGGCCATCGGCCGGCACGACGCGCGCGCCATGCAACCGGCGTAGCGACTGCTGTCGACGTGGGCGGTCAAGGACCCGGACGAACCCGGTGCTCGCCTTCGCGGCTGGCTGCCCGCCCACGCTCAGCCAGCCGCGCGACCGTGTTTCGCGCGCACCTATGCCGCAAGCGTCGCCCGGCCCGGAGATGGAGCCGAAAGTCCCTGGTTGACCACCGATCGTCCAGAGCATCCTGGAATACTCGGTGCAGTCGGAGATGGGAACGCCATGAAACACACCCGCTGGCGGGATCTCGGGAGACGAACCCAGCTGATGTTCGCCTTCCTGACCGGCATCCAGCTCACGCTCGCCGCCGTCGCCTGGACCGACCTCGCGTTGCGGCCCGCGGACGAGGTGCGCGGGCCGAAGCGGGCATGGGCCCTTGTCATCGGGATCAACTTCGCCGGACCACTCGCCTACCTCGGCTTCGGCCGGCGGCCGATGAATCCGGGCGAACACGCAGGCGGGAACGTCTGAGAACCTGTTCGCTGGCCTGGATCGCCCCGCAGCCCCACCCGGCGCTGACCGCGAGGACTTTCGGCCGTACGGGCGGGGACGATCTCCCCCTGTGCCACCGCGCCGGTCGGCCGAGACTGGGTGAGTGGACACACACATCGTGATTCTCGGCGGCGGGACCGGCGGAACGCTCACCGCGAACCGGCTGCGGCGGGCACTGGGCGCGGAGGTGACCATCACGGTCATCGACCGCGACGACGACCACGTCTACCAGCCGGGGCTGCTCTTCGTCCCGTTCGGGCTCGCCCGCCCGCAGGACCTGGTCCGGCCACGAGCTCGCCAGCTCCGTTCCGGAATCGGCTACCACCGCAGTGCCGTGCGGCACGTCGACATCGAGCACAACCGGGTGCATCTCGCCGACGGGGTGATCACCCGGTACGACGTGCTCGTGGTGGCCAGCGGCGCCAGGCTGCTGCCGGCGGAAACCGCCGGGCTGGCCGGGCCGGGCTGGGGATCCAGCGTGTTCACCTTCTACGAGCTCGAGAGCGCGGCCGCGCTGGGCGCGGCGCTGACCCACTTCGACGGTGGGCACATCGTCGTCAACGTGATCGATATGCCGATCAAATGCCCGGTGGCGCCGCTGGAGTTCTGTTTCCTCGCCGACTGGTACTTCACCAAGCGTGGCATCCGGGAGCGGGTACGGCTGACCTACGCCACCCCGCTGGACGCCGCGTTCACCAAGCCGGTCGCCGCTCGCGCGCTGGGCGGCATGCTGGCGGAGAAGGGCATCGAGCTGGTGACCGAGTTCAACACCGGCGAGGTTGACGGCGGGACCGGACTGCTCACCTGCTACGGCGGGCGCACGATCGACTTCGATCTCGCCGTGGTGGTGCCGTTGCACGGTGGTGCGGCCTATGTCGACCGTTCCCCCGGCCTGGGGGACGAGTTCGGATTCGTGCCGACCGACCCGGGAACGCTACAGTCCACGGTTCGGCCCGACATCTTCGCGATCGGCGACGCTACCACGATCCCCGCCTCCAAGGCGGGCTCGGTCGCCCATTTCGAAGGCGAGATCCTGGTGCGCAACATCCGGCGTTTCCTCGCGGGGGATGAGCCGGAGCCCGCCTTCGACGGGCACACCAACTGCTTCATCGAAAGCGGGTTCGGCAAGGCCCTGCTGATCGACTTCAACTACGAGACCGAGCCGCTTCCGGGACACTACCCTGGTGAGGTGGGGCTACCGCTGCTCAAGGAATCCCGGCTCAACCACCTCGGGAAGCTGATGTTCGCCCCGTTCTACTGGCACGGGCTGCTACCAGGGAGAGACATTCCCGGTATTCATGCCGCCATGCCCGTGGCCGGAAAGCAGTTTCCCGCCCAGTACATCCGGTAACACCGATCAGGACGAGGAGTTCCGTTCATGCCCACCGCGACCTATGCCGGAACCGAGGTACCCCTCGGCGAGGACGGCTTCTTCACCGACCCCGCGCAGTGGCGCGAGGAAATGGCGTCCGAGATCGCCCGCGCCGAGGGCATCGAGGAACTGACCGAGCAACACTGGCAGGTAATCAAGCACATGCGACACGAGTTCGCCGCAAAAGGAACCGGACCTACGGTGCGTGCGCTCGGCAAGACCTCCGGCGTGACCATCAAGGACCTTTACCGACTCTTCCCGAAAGGCCCGGCGAAAACCGCAGCGAAGATCGCCGGAATCCCTAAACCGCGAGGCTGTGTCTGACCCACGAGTACCTTTCCAGCGAAACGAGGAACGACCATGACCGACCAGATCACGAAGGTATCCGTCATCATCTCCAAGGGGTCACTCGAAGGCATCTACCCCGGTCTGATCATGGCCAACGGCGCGCGCGCCGAAGGCATCGAAGCGAACGTGTTCTTCACGTTCTTCGGGATGGACGCCATCCGCCGGAACCGGCAGCGGAACATCAAACTCGCCGCAGTCGGAAATCCCGGCCTGCGCCTGCCCACCTGGGTCGGCGGCATACCCGGCGTCGCAACGCTGCTGACCACGTACCTGAACCGCAAGATGGCGAAACTGGACATCCCGTCGATCCCGGAGTTCGTCGACCTCATCTCCGACACCGGTGCCGGCATCTACGCCTGCCAGGCTTCGGCGGACCTGTTCGGCCTCGGCAAGGAGGACTTCGTGGACAGGGTGGACGGGATCATCACCGTCGGGGAGTTCTACGATCTCGCCGCTGGTGGGGAGATCGTCTTCACCTGAGCCACCAGTTCCCGAGGGCCACAACCGGGCCGAGCTGGCGGCACCGGCCTGCGGCTGCTCGCTCACCCCGCCAGGTTCGCCGGCTTGTGGGTGATCGCCTCGATGTCGCCTGCCGCCGCCTCCAACAACTTGTGCGCGAGTTCGGACAGCGCTCGGGACACTGCCAGCTCGTCACCGATCTCCGGTACGTTCACATCGCGCGGATTCCGCCTGGCCATGCCGACGCCGACCAGGTTGGTCTCATCCCGGTTGTGCAGCCGCGCTTGCGCCCTGGTTCGATCCTCGTGCTCGTCGATGAAGACATCGATTCTCCATTGCTTTTCCTGCACAGCTCTCTCCTCTCGAAACGACCGAACTATGGGAGGTAGTCAGCGGGGCGGCTGGCCAGCCGGTCCAGCCGCCCCGCTCCGCGGGCAACCGCGCCTCGATCCGGCCCCTGCTGCCGACCGCAACTCGGTTGCGAAGCCCCGAACACGAAACCTGCGTCCACTCTCTTTCGGGCCGGGGTGCACCGGAAAGGGCCGAAAGTCACCTCCGGCGGGCACCGCCGTCGTTTCCACACGCAGCCCAGCCGGTTACCTACCTCGACCGCTCAGTGCCTGCCGCCGGTAGGTCGGACCACCACGACCGGGCAGCCGGCATGATGCAGCAGCGCCTGACTGGTCGAGCCGAGCAGCAACCCACGGAACCCGCCCCGGCCGCGACTGCCCACCACGATCAGCTGCGCCTTGGTGCTCCGCTCGATCAACGCCGCACGGGGCCGGTCCAGCATCAGCACACGTTCGACCTGGACCTCGGGGTACTTCTCCGACCAGCCGGCCAGCCGCTCGGCCAGCAGGCGTTCCTCGGTATTCCGCAGCGGCTCGAAGTCGGCCGCGAACCGGGCCTCACTGAACAGTTGCTCGTAGTCGGCGTCGCTCCACGCGTGCACCGCGACCAGCGGCGCGCCCCGCACCGCGGCCTCCTCGAACGCGAACGCCGTCGCCGCCTCGCTCACCGGGCTGCCGTCGATGCCGACGACTACCGGACCGGCCCAGGCCGTCGTACCGTCCGGACGATTCCGGATCACCGCCACCGGGCAACGCGCATGCGCGGCGACCGCCACCGCTGTAGACCCGGTCAGCCGGCCGGCAAAGCCGCCCGCTCCTGACGCGCCGAGCACGATCATACCCGCCCACCGAGAGTATTCGATCAGTACCGTAATCTGACTGTCCACGACGGACTCCACCGTCAGGTCCAGCTGCGGATACTCGTCCAGAGCGGCCTCCCGCGCCGCGGCGAGCAGCTCCGCCGACTGCAGCCGCAGTGGATCCATCCAGTCGGCGGAGAACAGTCCCTCGTCATAGCCAAGGCTCGGCAGGCCGTAGGAATGCAGCAGCCGCACGGGTCGGCCGCGGCGGGCCGCCTCCTCGGCAGCCCAGCGGACCGCACGCGTGGACTGCTCGGAGCCGTCGACGCCCACCAGGATCGAGGCCGGGGTCACCGGGATCACCGCCCACCGGCCGCGGAAGCCGACTCCGCCGCGACACATTCGGCCCGGACCACCCCGGGCACGTTCTCTGCGAGCACGGTCGCCACCCTCCGGTCGACCTCGCTGTCGAACCGGTCGACGATCCGTGCCTTGCCGTCGTGCACCTCGACAGTCCACCTGCTCGGACCGCCGAAGAAGGCAAGCCGGTGCCTGATGTCCCTGGCCAGCACCTCATCACTCCTGCCGAGCACCCGCATGACGTCCCGCCCGGTGGCGATGCCGTGCAAACGGTCACCATCCACAACGGGCACGCTGCGTCGCCGCTCGTCCAGCATCAACCGGACCAGGTCGACCACATCGGCCTCGCCGCCGATCGAGATCACCCTGGTGATCATCACCTGGCCCACCGTGGTGGCTGGTTCGATCGGCGGCAGGCGCTCACCCCGCGCGGTCAGCAGCGTCCGGTCCCGAGGGAACCGGCCACGCATCAGGTCCGCCTCGGTCACGATGCCGGCGAGACGCTCACTCTCGTCTACTACCGGCAAGGCGCTGAACCCGTGGTGCGCCAGCACCCCGGCGGCCCTCCGCACCGGGCAGTCGGCGGTCACCGTGATCACCGGCTTGCTCATCAAGTCTCTTACCCGCATCCTGCTCCGGCCTCCTTCTTCCTCGGCGAGAGTGCGGCCAGCGGCCCGCCCCAAGCCAACCCCGCGCCGCCCAACCGGGATGCGGCCGGATTTCCCGGATCCGATGAACCAAGGTCCACTCGGCTGGGGACCAAGGGCCCTCACGACGAACCGGCTGGTCAGCGCATGATCCTCAGCGCATCCACGGTGACCACGGGGAGAACTGATGAGCGCACTGGACCTGGCGAGATGGCAGTTCGGTATCACCACCGTCTACCACTTCATCTTCGTTCCGCTGACGATCGGCCTTTCCTTCCTCGTCGCCATGATGCAGACCGCGTGGGTCCGGACCGGCAACGAGAAGTACCGCCGCATGACGAAGTTCTGGGGAAAGCTGTTCCTGATCAACTTCGCCATGGGTGTGGTGACCGGCATCGTGCAGGAATTCCAGTTCGGGATGAACTGGAGCGACTACAGCGTCTTCGTCGGTGACATTTTCGGTGCACCACTCGCCATCGAAGGGCTGCTCGCGTTCTTCCTGGAATCCACCTTCCTCGGACTGTGGATCTTCGGCTGGGACCGGCTGCCGAAGCGGCTGCACCTGGCCACGATCTGGCTGGCCGCGATCGGCACCATGCTGTCCGCGTACTTCATCCTCGCCGCGAACTCCTGGATGCAGCACCCCGTCGGATACACGATCAACGAGGCAACCGGCAGGGCAGAGCTGAACGACTTCGGCGCGGTACTCACCAACTCCACCGCCGTGGGCGCGTTCGCGCACACCATCACCGCCTGCTTCCTCACCGGCGGCGTCTTCGTGGTCGCGATCAGCGCCTGGCAGCTCAAGCGGCGGCGCAGCACCGAGGTTTTCCGGCCCTCGATACGGCTGGCGCTGGTCACGGTGCTGATCGCGAGCGCAGGCGTGGTGTTCACCGGCGACCTCCAGGCCAGGCTGATGACCCAGCAGCAGCCGATGAAGATGGCCGCGGCCGAGGCGCTGTACGACACCGTGGCGCCGGCCTCCTTCTCCTTGTTCACCATCGGCTCGCTGGACGGTTCGGAGGAGGTGTTCAGCATCCGGGTACCCAGGGTGCTGTCCTTCATGGCGACCGGCTCCTTCGACGGCGAGGTCGAGGGGATCAACGACGTGCAGGCGGCGCAGGAGCGAGCGCACGGACCCGGCGACTACACGCCCAACATCCCGGTCACCTACTGGACCTTCCGCGTGATGATCGGGCTGGGTTTCCTGATGGGCCTGCTGTCGGTGATCGGCCTATGGGCCTTCCGGAGGGGACGTGTTCCGCGCTCACGGTGGTTCTACCGCGCGGCGATCGCCGCGGTGGCGACCCCGTTCCTTGCCAACAGCATGGGCTGGATCTTCACCGAGATGGGACGTCAGCCGTGGTCGGTGTTCGGGGTGCTGCGTACGGCCGACAGCGTATCCCCCTCGGTCCCAGCCGGAACGGTACTCACCTCGTTGATCGTGTTCACCGTGCTGTACGGGGTACTCGCCGTGGTGGACGGTGTGCTGATGGTCCGCTACGCCAAGGCTGGGCCACCGGAGCCGGAATCCGCAGAAGAGTCCACATCGGACGACGAGGCCAAACCGGCCGCATTCGCCTACTGAGCCGCAACCGAGCCGAGCGCTGGAGACAATCATGCCGCTGACCGACATCTGGTTCCTGCTGATCGCGGTGCTGTGGACCGGCTACTTCGTACTCGAGGGCTTCGACTTCGGCGTCGGGATGCTGCTCGGGGTGCTGGGCAAGGACAACACCGATCGCCGAGTGATGATCAACACAATCGGCCCGGTGTGGGACGGCAACGAGGTCTGGTTGCTGGTCGCGGGTGGGGCGACGTTCGCGGCCTTCCCGCTCTGGTACGCGAGCCTGTTCTCCGGGTTCTACCTGCCACTGCTGATCATCCTGGTGGCGCTGATCCTCCGGGGGGTCGCGTTCGAGTTCCGCGGCAAGATCGACAGCGTGCGCTGGCGCCGCAACTGGGACCGCGCCATCATCGCCGGATCGCTGGTACCGGCCCTGCTGTGGGGCGTGGCGTTCGGGAACATCGTGCGCGGGGTACCGCTAGACGCCGAGCACCACTTCACCGGCACATTCTTCACCCTGCTCAACCCCTACGCCTTGCTGGCAGGGCTCACCACCCTTTCGGTGTTCGCCCTGCACGGGGCGGTGTTCCTCGCGCTCAAGACCACAGGGGCGGTGCGGCTGCGGGCCGCCGCACTCACCTGGCCGCTCGGCCTCCTCGCCGTCGTACTCGCCGGCACCTTCCTGGTATGGACGCAACTGGCGCACGGCGCCGGCTGGACCTGGTTCGCCGTGGCGGTAGCCGCCTGCGCCCTGCTCGGCGGGGTACTCGCGGCCAGGGCCGACCGCGAGGGCTGGGCGTTCACCGGTACCGCGGTGGCGATCGTGGCCACCACGGTGTCGCTGTTCGGCTCGCTCTACCCCGAGGTGCTGCCCTCCACGTCCGCGGCCGCGAACAGTCTCACCACCACCAATGCCGCGTCCACCCCGTACACGCTGGAGATCATGACCTGGGTCGCGGTGGTCTTCACCCCGGTCGTGCTGGCCTACCAGGGCTGGACGTACTGGGTGTTCCGCAAGCGGATCGGGCGCGGAACGATTCCGGCCGCGCAGGGGCTTCCGGCCGGTGAGGCATGAGGCCGCTGGACCCGCGGCTGCTCCGGTACGCACGCGCGGCGAGGCCGTTCATCCTGGTCTGCGCCGCGCTCGGGGCGCTCACCGCGGTACTGGTGCTCGGCCAGGCCGAACTGCTGGCGACCGCGGTGACCGGGGCATTTCTCGGCGGCGCGGGGCTGGACGCGCTCGCGGTGCCGATCGGCCTGCTCGCCCTGATCGTGCTCGGCAGGGCGGTGGTGTCCTGGCTCGCCGAGACCGCGGCACACCGGGCCAGCGCCGGAGTGCTGGCCCAGTTGCGTACCGCTGTGGTGGAGCATGTGCTGCGCACCGGCCCAGGACGCGCCGCTGGCAGGTCCACCGCCGACCTTGCCGCGCTCGCCACCCGCGGGGTGGACCGGCTCGACGGCTACTTCGCCCGCTACCTGCCCCAGCTGCTGCTCGCCGCGATCGTGCCGGCCGTGGTCGGCGTGCGCATCCTGACCGCCGACTGGGTGGCCGCGGCCATCGCCGGGCTCACCGTCCCGCTCATCCCGATCTTCATGATCCTGATCGGGCTCTACACCAGGCGGGACACGCGCCGGCAGTGGCGGCAGATGGCGGTGCTTGGCAACCATTTCCTCGATCTGGTGTCCGGGCTGGCGGTGTTGACCGCCTTCGGCAGGGCCCGCGACCAGCTGCGCACGCTGCGCGAGATCACCGAACGGTACCGGGCCCGGACGATGCGCACGCTGCGCGTGGCCTTCCTTTCCGCGCTGGTACTGGAGTTGCTGGCCACCCTGTCCGTGGCGCTGATCGCGGTCTCCGTCGGGCTCCGGCTCGTGGTCGGGGAGCTGGACCTGCATACCGCGCTCGTGGTGCTGATCCTGGCGCCGGAGATCTACCTGCCGCTACGGGCGGTCGGTGCTCGTTTCCACGACAGCGCCGAGGGTGTCGCCGCCGCGGAGGAGATCTTCACACTGCTGGAGGACACCGGCCCGTGCCCCGGCGGCCGGTCGCCTGCACCCGACCCCGCCAGGGTGGCGCTGAGGCTGTCCGCGGTGACGGTGCGGGGGCGTTCGGGGCCGGTGCTGGACGGCCTCACCCTTCGGATCGAGCCCGGCGAGATCCTCGGTGTCACCGGGCCGAGCGGGTCGGGCAAGTCGACCCTGCTCGACCTGCTGCTGGGCTGGTACCAGCCGGACGCGGGGCGGGTCTTCGTCGACGGCGTCGACCTCGCCGAGCTGGAACGCGCGGCCTGGCAACGCCGGATCGCGTGGGTACCCCAGCAACCACAGCTGCTCACGGGCACCGTCGCGGACAACATCCGGCTCGGTTTCGCCGCGGCAAGCGATGCCGAGGTGGCCGCCGCGGCCCGGCAGGCGGCGCTGGACGTGCCACTGGACACCCCGGTCGGCGAGCTGGGTGCCGGATTGTCCACCGGGCAACAGCGGAGGGTGGCGCTGGCGAGGGCGCTGCTGCTGGACCGTCCACTACTGCTGCTCGACGAACCGACCGAGGGCGTGGACTCCGCCACCGAGCGGGCGATCCTCGAGCAGCTGCCCATGCTGCTGCGCGGGCGCACGGCGGTCGTGGTGAGTCACCGGGGGGAGGTGCTGGACCGCTGTGACCGGACCGTGCGGCTACCCGGCGCGGCTCCCGAGCGCGGCGCCACCGCCCCCGCACCGCCCGCGGCCACGCCCGCACCGGGACCGGCCGAGCCCGCACCCGGCGAACCCGTGCAGCGGCCCGCGGTGAGTTCCGGGCACGCCCGGCGCTGGCTGCGCATCGCGATCCGGCCGTACCGGCTGCGGCTCGGAATGGCCTGCCTTGCCGGTGCCGCCGCGCTGGCCAGCGGGGTCGCGCTGACCGCGACCTCGGCCTGGTTGATCGCCTCGGCCGCCCTGCAACCGCCAGTGCTCTCGCTGATGGTTGCCATCGTCGCGGTCCGTACCTTCGGCCTTGCCAAGGGGGTGCTGCGGTATCTCGAGCGGCTGCTCGCGCACGACGTGGCCCTGCGCGCACTGACCGAGCTGCGGGTCAAGGTATGGGCGGCGCTGGTGCGGGTCGGCCCCGCAGCCGCTGGCAGGCTGCGCCGGGGCGACCTGCTCAACCGGCTTGTGTCCGATGTGGATGCACAGCAGGACGTGCTGGTACGCGGGATGGTGCCCGCTTCCGCTGCCGGTGTCGTCGGCATCGGCACCGCGGCCGGAATCGGCATCCTGCTGCCGTCGGCTGGCCTCGCCGTCCTGCTCGGACTGCTCGCCGCGGGCCTGGTGGCGCCGGCGATGTCCGTGCTGTTGTCCCGCAGGGCCGAACGGCGCAGCACCGGGCTGCGAGCTGATGTCCTCGCGGGAACGGTGGAGCTGCTGACCGCCGCACCCGACCTGATCGCGTTCGGCGCGGCCGGCCGGCGGCAGGCCGAGCTGGTCCGGGCGGACACCGCGCTGACCGCGGCGTTGCGCCGGTCAGCCGCGGCCCGTGGCCTTTGCGCCGGATTCGCCACGCTGGCCATCGGCACGATGATGATCGGTTCCCTCGTGCTGGGCATCATCGCGCTCGGCTCCGGCACGATTACCGGCCCGGAACTCGCCGTGCTGGCGCTGACCCCGTTGGCCACCGCCGAACTGGTCGCCGGCCTACCCGAGGCGGCGCAACGGCTGGTGGGCGCCAGGCACAGCGCGGGGCGGCTGGCCGAGCTGGACCGGCTGCCCTCGCCGAGTCCGGATCCCGCCGCGCCAGGCGAGCTTCCCCCACCGGCAGGCAGTCTCGAGACCGAACGGCTCTCGGTTCGCTGGCCGGACTCCCGCTTCGACACCGTACGAGACCTCGACCTTCAGGTGGCGGCAGGGCACAGCCTCCTGCTCACCGGGCCATCCGGCGCCGGAAAGAGCACCGCGCTCGCCGCGTTGCTGTGCTACCTCGACCCGTCAGCGGGCCGTGTGCTGCTGGACGGGACCGACACCCGCATCTGCCGGGGTACCGACGCACGTGCCCGGATCGGCTGGTGCGGGCCCGAAACCCACCTTTTCGACAGCACCCTGCGGGCCAACCTGCTGCTCGCAAGGCCGGGTGCGACCGAAGCGGAACTGGTGACGTCCCTGCGCAGGGCCCGGCTCGGTGACTGGCTTGACGGCTTGCCGGACGGCCTGGACACCGCGCTCGGCGCACATGGCACGCCCCTTTCCTGCGGCGAGCGGCAGCGCATCGGCCTCGCCCGAACCCTGCTCGCCGACCGGCCGGTGCTTCTGCTGGACGAACCCACCGCGCACCTGGACGGGGCCAACGCCGCGGAACTGGCGGCCGATCTCACGGCGCTGGCCGCCACCCGTCCGGCGCTGATCGTGACCCATCGGCCAGACGACTTCCCCGGACTCCCCGCCGTCACGGTCCAGCCGTTCGACGAGACAGCGTCCCGCCTGGTCCGCTTGCCATAGGGGCAGGCCGTCCGGCGCCGAGCTGGCCTGCGGGGCGGCTGGCTGGCCCGTCCAGCCGCCCCGCGACCCGTATGCAGCCCGAGTTCGCGACCGGTCCCCTGCTACTGGCCGCGTTCGGCTGCGAAGCCACGTGACGCCTGGTTCCACTCTCATCCGGAACCGGCGAGCCAGAAAGGGCCGAAAGTCACCTACGGGCGCAGCGGGATGAGCGCGCGGCCGCTCACAGCCCGTGCCTGCGGTCGCCCATTACCAGCTCGGCCACCCGCGCCTCGCGCTCCGGCGAGAACGGGTCCCGGAAGGCGACGACCGCCAGCCGGGTGTCCTCGGTGACCAGGTCGAGGTTGATCTGGGCGCCGGCCAGCGCGCCCGCCGCCGCGGCGGCGCCGACCTGGGCGGACAGCTCGGTCACGTTTCCGGCCGCCCACACCCCGGGCACCTCGGTGCGCCCGGTCCGGTCGGTGGGGATGTACTCACCCATCGGGTGCTCCGCAGGGCACAGCCCGAGGTCGGTCAGGAATCCGGCCCGTGCCACCATCCGTGGCGCGACTGTCACCACCTCGCGCTCGACCAGTGAACCGTCGCCCAGCCGCAGGCCGGTGATCCGGTCCCCCGCGGTCTCCAACGAGGCCACCTCCCCTGGCACCACGGCGATACCCCGCGCCGCCAGCTGTTCGGCTTCCTCCGCCGTCGGCTCCGGCCGGGTGTGCGGGAAGAAGATGACATCGGCGCTCAGCTGCCGGAACAGCAGTGCCTGGTGCACCGACATCGGGCCGCCCGCCAGCACGCCGATGGCGCGGTCCCGCACCTCCCAGCCATGGCAGTACGGGCAGTGCAGCACATCCCGGCCCCACCGTTGCCGCAGCCCCGGTACCTCCGGCAGCTCGTCCACCAGCCCGGTGGTCACCAGCAACCGGCGCGCGCGGACCAGCCGCCCGTCGGCCAATGTCACGACGAACCCGGCGTCCTGGCCTGCCACGGTGGCCACCTCGCCGGACACCACCGAGCCGCCGTACTGACGGACCTCGGCTCGCCCCTGCTCCAGCAGTTCCGCGGGCGCCCGCCCGTCCTGGGCCAGCAGCCCGTGCACGCCCGCGGCCGGGGCGTTACGCGGCGCGCCAGCGTCGATGACCACCACCGACCGGCGCGACCTCGCCAGCATCAGTGCCCCGTTCAACCCCGCGGCACCGCCACCGACGACCACCACGTCATAGCTGTTTCGCAACTCATCGGTCACCACGACCACCTCCGCGGCCACCATGCGCCGCGGCCGAACCACACGGCAAAGTTTTTTGCCGATATGGCAAATCGGCGCCGCATCAGCCGGCGCTGGTCACTCCGTCAAGCCGAGCACCCGCCGCACCGCACGGCGGGCGTGCCGCACGGCAGCCCGGTCGCCGTGTAGTTGCAGGGCCTGGTTCACCGCGGGTCCGATCGCGACCAGTTCGAAGACCACCTGCTCGACCTCGGACCCTGGCAGGTCGCCGTCCGCCACCGCACGGGTGACCTCGGCGCCGAGGGTCTGCCGCCAGCCTGCCCAAGCCTCGGCCACGGCATCGCGCACCGGACCCGGCCTACCGTCGAACTCGGTGGATGCGGCGGTGAGTACGCAGCCGCCAGGAAGGTCCACTGTGGCCAGAAACTCGATCCATGCCTCGCACAGCGCCAGCAACCGGGGCAGGCCTGCTCGCTCATGCCCGGCCCGATCGACCACCTGCCGCTCGAACATGCGCAAGGCGTGCCGCAGCGCGGCCAGCTGCAACGACTCCTTGGCACCGAAGTGACCGAGCACGCCGGATTTGCTCATCCGCAGGTCGGCGGCGAGCCGCCCGATGGTGACCCCCTCCAGCCCTTCCTCGGACGCGATCTCGGTAGCCCTGGTCACGATGGTCGTGTAGGTCAGCTTGGCTTCGACGGCCGATCGGCGTGGCGACATGCCCCCAGTTTAGCGTCCGGTTGTTCGCATTTGGCGTCCGAACGATCGGACGCTATATTCATCGGGACGGAACACGACGGAAGGCGGCGAGTGATGTGGATCCGGAGACTTGGCTGGTCCGGACTCGAGCTCGAGACCCGGGGTGAGACCGCGGTGATCGACCTGGTCCAGGACACCAGCCCGCTGCTCTCGGTACGAGACCTCGCGGGGCAGTTCCCCCCGGTCTCCCGGCCGGGCAACGCGCGCCTGGCGCTGGTGACCCACCTGCATGCCGACCACGCGGACCCGGCCGCGATCGCCGCGGCCACGCGGGCAGGGGCGAGCATCCTGCGCCCGCCGCCCGCGCGGGGCAGCGCCGAGGAGGTGGTGTGGACCGCGCGTGCCGAGTCCGGTTTCCCCGAGCAGCCGCTCACCCCACGGGTGGTCGGCGACTGGCAGCGGCACCGGTCCGGCCCGTTCCAGGTCACCGCGGTCCCCGCGGTGGACGGCCTCGGCGACCCGCAGGTCAACTGGGTGGTCGAGGCGGGAGGCAGGCGCATCTTCCACGGCGGCGACACGATGTTCCACGGCATGTGGTGGCTGATCGCGAACCGCTACGGGCCGTTCGACGCGGTGTTCCTGCCGATCAACGGCGCCGTGGTCGACTTCCCGCATCTGCAGCCGCCGAGCCCGCTGGCCGCCGCGATGGATCCGCACCAGGCCGCGGTCGCGGCCCGGATCCTCGGCGCGCGCCTGGCCGTCCCGATTCATTACCAGGCCCTGCACCGGCCGCCCTATTACACCGAAGTGGACGATCCCGAGGAGTCCTTCCGGCTGCGTGCGGGCGAACTGGGCGTCACCAGCCGGATCCTCCCGCCGGGAGAATGGCTCGAACTCGGCTGACAACCCGACCTTGAACAAGGCACGTGGTATCCGGAGTGATACCACGGCACATTCAAGACCGTACTTGTGCGCAACAACGGAACGGCGGAAGCTACGAAGACCAAGCCCGTTCGGGTATTCCGGCTGTTCACGGCATAGCGTCCGTTGCGTATCAAGGAGTCACGAATGTCGATGCATCCCGCGCTGGAACCGGTGCGGATCGGCGGAATGGAGCTGTCCAATCGCGCCGTCGTCGCCCCGATGTCCAGGGTCAGTACCCGCGGTGACGGGGTTCCCACCGCCGAGATGGCGGCCTACTACCGCCGGTTCGCCGATGGCGGGTTCGGGCTGGTGATCAGCGAGGGAACCTACCCGGACGGGCGGTACAGCCAGGCATACCCTGCTCAGCCCGCGATCGTCACCACGGCACAGCTCGCGGGCTGGCGGCAGGTGACCGATGCCGTGCACGAGGCGGGAGCGGCGATCGTGCTGCAGTTGATGCACGCGGGCGCGCTGTCCCAGCACAACAACCACACCACGACCACCATCGGGCCCTCGGCGGTCGCGCCGAAGGGAGCCAAGATGCCCGCGTACGGCGGAGCGGGACCGTTCGCCCTGCCCGAAGCGGCAACGGCGGCCGACCTCGCCGAGGCCGTGGCGGGATTCGCGGGTGCGGCGGAACGCGCACGGGCGGCGGGCTTCGACGGGGTGGAGATACACGGGGCGAACGGGTACCTGATCGACCAGTTCCTCACCACCTACACCAACCTGCGCACCGACCGCTACGGCGGGGACGCCGCCGCACGGGTCCGGTTCGCGGCCGAGGTGCTGGGGGCCGTGCGCACGGCCGTTGGCGCGGAGTTCCCGGTCGGCATCCGGCTCTCCCAGACCAAGGTCAACGATCTGGACTACCGCTGGCCGGGTGGTGCGGCCGAAGCCGAGACGATCTTCCGTGCCGTCGCCGAAGCCGGCGCCGACTACCTGCATCTGGCCAGCGAGGGGCGGGACTGGGCCGCAACCGCGATGCTCGACAACGGCGTCCCCATCACCCGGCTCGCGCGCACGGTGACCGGGCTGCCGGTGATCGCCAACGGCGGGATGCAGGTGCCTGCCACCTCCCGGTCCGTGCTGGCCGATGGGCACGCGGACCTGGTCGCGCTCGGCCGGGGTGCGCTGGCGAACCCGGACTGGCCGCGAAGGCTGGCCGCAGGCGAGGCACCACGGGAATTCGAAGGCACCATGCTGAAACCCGATGTCACGCTCGCCACCCAGGCGGCATGGGAACGCGCTCAACCGTGAGTGTTCCGGACGGTCCATGGTGGTACCGCCCGGAACACTCACTCCCCCTCAGGCCCCCTCGTCCGATCGACGAGGAACCGGGAACGCGTGGCTGCCGTTGACCCCCGACGAGGGCGAGCCGGTGAGCGAAACGACATCCCCGCCGGGGTCCGCGTCGGGTCCGGCTACGAAGCCGTCCAGTTCGGCGCCGGCGACCTGCGCGCGGCGCGCGGCGGGCCGCTGGACGCCGATGTCCGCCAGTGCGGCTTCGGCATCCAGTCCGGGAAAGTGCACCCACGCGTTCTCCACGAAGTCGGCGGCCGTGGCGGTGATCTGGGCACACCGCGCGGGCGGTACCAGCGCGACGGTGAACGGTTCGACCACATTGCGCCACACCTGCTGGGACAGCACCATGCCGGCGCCGAACTTCTCCCCCACCGGGTCGAGCCGGCACCAGTGCGCGACCGCGTTGGTGAACGCGCCCGCGGTCAGCAACCGGGTCAGCGTGATGTATGTCCGGTGGTACCGGTGGTTCTCGGCCATCGGACCACAATGCACCGCCACCCGCGCCCGCATCGGCGTCCGTGCGTAGCGGTTACGCGATCGCATCAGGTGGTCGAGATGGAACACCACCTCGACCACCTGGCCGATCGTCTCTTCGGGATACGCCAGCATGACGCCGTCCCCGGTCTCCCGGAAGTGCCGGGCATCGCTCCACGCCAGTCCGACGGTGCTCAACGCCTCGGCCACGCCGTGTTCCATCTCGGACTTCATCGGATCCAGCAGGTCATCGGTGGCCTGCGAGGAGCCGACGATGTCGACGGCCAGAACGGCGTGGGACCGAGCGTTATATCGACTGGAGGTCAGCGGAAACATGAAGCCCTCCCCTGTACCGGCACAGTACTCGATCAGTCCGCAGGGAGAAGTCTGTCGAGTAGCCGGCGAGAGTTCTGTTCGCCACTGAACATATCGGCGAGTAATCTCCCCCGTCCGGTGTGCTCTACGTCACACCTGCTGCCGGTGTAGTGTATCCAGCTTGCTCCGGTCGGTGACCACGATGGTCATCCGGGAGCTGGTGATCACCTCGAGGGTGCGCAGGCTTTCCAGCGCCTCCGCCACCACGGTCCGGCCGAGCGGGACGAACTGCGCGAGCTCGCTCTGGCTCAACGGGATATCGATCAGCCAGCCCTGCTGGGTCGCCACCCCGCAGATGTCCACCAGGTAGGAGAGCCGTTCCGCCACCCGGCTGAGCGGGCTCGTCTTCCTCGGCACCTTGCGCTGCGCCTGCGCCACCAGGAATCTCCGCGCGATGCTGACCAACAGTTCCTTGGTCGCGCTCGGGAACTGATCGAGAAAATGGTGGAACTCCACGGCCGCGATCCGCCTGACCTCGACCGGGCCCATCGCCACCACATCGGCGAGCCGGGTACCACCGGCCACGACCGCGATCTCGCCGTACAGGTCGCCCCGGATACCGAAGTCCAGGATGACCGTCGAGCCCTCCCGGCCCTGCCCGGTGATCTTCACCCGCCCCTCGGTCAGCAGCATCACGAACTCGCCGGGCTCGCCTTGCCGCATCAGCACATCCCCCCGGTAGAACCGCTGCGGGGTGCCCAGGCCGCGGAGCTGCTCGCTGGACCTGCGGTCGAGACGATCCAGGAACGGGCGGCGCGGATCCGCCGCCACCTGCTCGCCCACTCCGCTACCTTCCATGATCAGCAACCCCCTGCGATGTCGACGTTCACGGCATCGCCGACTATGGCACGCGATCGACGGCAGTACACCCTATTCCGGCAAGTGTGGCGAAAAGTTTCAATTTTGAACGCGAACAGGTGAAACGCGAGTAGTAGATCAGGCCGTACTCCCGGTTTATTGCTCTGATCGGGCGACCGGATTAGTGCCGCCCCTTTCCCCGAAAGGAACCAACGGCACCACACTATTAGTGTCGGTTTCCGGTAGGCTGGGGGACGGCGACCGCGGAGAAGGGTGTCTGGCCGGTGGTGGCTTCTTCCACGCTCAAACTCGTGCAGTCACTACTTGGCAGGTTCGGCGCGGCCGATGCCGCGGGAGTCGCCAGGTTGTTCGCGCCACGCCTGGAATGGCGCGGCCCGGTTCCGGCCCATCTTTCGCTCGGCAACGGCACCCGCACCCGGCGCGAACTGGAGGCCTTCGTCCTCGGGTTCCACGAGGTGTTCGGGCTGGACACGCTGACCGTGCGCAGGCTGATCGTCGACGACGAGGACGCCATGGTGATCGGCAGCGCGCGCTGCCGGGTCCGCGCGACCAATGCGCGGTTCGTGCTGGACTTCGCCGTGTCCCTCGCGGTCCGGGACGGCATGGTGGAGGCGTGCTGGGTGGTACCGGACACGCTGGCCGCGGCGGTGGCCCTGCGCAGGGTGGCGGTGCTGTAGCGGCGGTCGGCAGCCGGACGGGAGTGGCCGGCCACGGCGGGACCGGCCACTCGTTCTGCCACCCGAAAGAAGGCCTGACTCCGCGATCTCCGCAACCCGGTCAGAAAATGATCTCGCAGTTGGCGATCGCCTCGAACCGGGAGTCGCACCGGTCGGCCCCGCCCGCGCCGCCATTGCCTGCGTCCACTCCGGCCGGGTCGGTCAAGGTGTCGTTGCCCGCGTTGCCATTGACGATGTCGTTGCCTGCGCCGCCGTCGAGGTTGTCGATACCGGCACCGCCGTTCAGCGTGTCGTTGCCCGCGTTGCCGTTGACGATGTCGTTGCCCGAGAGGCCGAAGACGATGTCGTTTCCGGCCAGGGTGACGAACACGTCCTGCCCTGCGGTGCCGAACAGCACGTCGGCCCCGGCGGTACCAACCTGCGTCGCGGGCATACCGTTGCAGTTCGGCTGCTGCGCGCTGGCCGTGCCGACCGGGACGAGCGCGAGCCCGGCCGCCAGGAATACCGGCGCCGTCGCCTTGACGACAACCGGCACGATGGATCTTCGCTGCTTTTCCATGACGGATCCTCCGCATCTGCCGGCTTCGGGGTCGCGGCCGGTGCGGTAGAAAAGTACAAACGCGCCGGTGAAACCACTACGTCCCGCTGAGTGATACCCCAGGAATGGGTCCTATCTCAGGCCACGGCCTGCGCACCGAGTTCGATCACCAGCACCCCGCCCGCGATCAGCACGACACCGGCGGCCATCAGCAAACTGAGTGGCTCCCGGAAGATCAGGCGGCCGAGCAGGGCGGTCAGTGCGACCCCGGAGGCCGCCCATACGCCGTAGGCGACCCCGACCGGCATCCCGCGCGCCAGTACCGCACCCAGCAGGGTGAAGGCTCCGAGGTAGCCCAACGCAACCGGCACGATCCAGGCCTTCCTGGTGAAACCGTGCGAGGCCTTCATCGAGAGGGTGGCCACGACCTCCAGCACAATCGCGCAGGCGAGCAGCAACCAGGTCATGCCCGGCCCCTGCAAGCCCGCTGCGACCCGATCTCCACCAGCAGCACCCCGCCGATCACCAGCGCGATCCCGGCGGTGATCGGCCAGGTCAGGTCGTCGCCGAAGATCGCGGCACCGGCGACCGCGGTGAGCGCGACCCCGGAGGCGGCCCAGATGCCGTAGGCGACCCCGACCGGCATCCCGGCCGCGAGCACCTTGGCGACCAGCACGAAGGCACCGCCGTAGCCCGCGACCACCGCGATCAGCCACCAGGGATGGCTGAAGCCGTCCATTGCCCGCAGTGCGAGGGTGGCGACCACCTCCAGCAGGATGGCGCTGCCCAGCAGGAACCACTTGTTCACGCCCGGCTCCCTTCCGAGCAGGCCAGCTCGCCGATCCTGGCCACCACCGCCGTCCGCATACTCGCGCCGAACCCCGTGGTGTCGGTCGCCTCGGCCATCCACAGCCCGTCGGCGGCCAGCCGGGCCACCACGCGGTCCACTTCCGCGGGCCGCGGCCGCGCCGGTGGGCTGCCGATCCACTTGCTGAGCAAGGCATGCCACGGGGCGAGCAGGCTCGCGTCGTGCACGGAGTCGACCAGCACGGCAAGATCCGCCCGGCTCGCGGTGCTACCGGCGACCACGGTGGTGTAAGCCACCACTCGCTCCGCGGGACCCGCCTCCTCGAACGGCTTGCCCAGTGCAGCACACATCTCCTCGTCCCAGCAGCCGGTGATGTGCTCGACCACGGCGAGCATCAACTGCTCCTTGGTGGCGAAGTGATAGATCAGCCCGCCCTTGCTCAGCCCGGCTTCCTGCGCGGCGGCGTCCAGGGTGAGGCTGGCGATACCGCTGCGTTCCGCCAGACGTACGGCGGCCCGCAGGATCGCAGTTCTCGAACTCGGTCTCACCGTAGTTACTGTACCGACTAGTCGGTGTAGTTACAACGCGGGCCGGATACCCTCCGCCACGGTGCGCACGACCCCGCGGGCAAAGGCGTCCAGTGCCGCGGAGTCGTCGGGTACCGCCCAGAAGTGGCTCAGGAACGCGCGCTGGAAACAGGCGCCCAGCAGGGCGGCCGCGGCGGCATCCGGATCGGCGTCCGGACCGATCC
Source organism: Amycolatopsis aidingensis (assembly GCF_018885265.1). Lineage (GTDB taxonomy): Bacteria > Actinomycetota > Actinomycetes > Mycobacteriales > Pseudonocardiaceae > Amycolatopsis > Amycolatopsis aidingensis. Next base: position 1,589,203 of record NZ_CP076538.1, on the reverse strand, counting down.
GGCCCCGCCGCCGCTCGGCATACAGGAAACCGGCCAGCGCATCGAGCAGTTTCTGCGGCCCCTTGTCCAGCGCCCGCATGGCGTCCCGATGACGCCGCAGCAGCGCGGGCTCAGCGAACAGCGAGGCGGTGATCGGCACGGTCGAGGCGTAGAACTCCGTGACCTCACGAGCGACGTCCACCAGACACTCCACTGTGGACCTACCGCCGGGATCCGCGGTGAGCTCGGCAAGCAAGGTGCCGACCGGGGGCAGCCGCTCCTGTAGCACCACCACGAACAGCTCTTCCTTGCTGACGAAGTGCTTGTAAAGGGCGGCCTCGGAACATACGGCCGCCTGGGCGATCTCCTTGGTGGTCACCTTGGCCAGCCCGACGTTGCGCATCAGCTGCTCCGCGGCGTCCAGGATGCGTTGCCGGGTCGGCCGCGCCTGCTGCGATGACATCGGAGTCCTCCGGTGAGTGAGTACTTACCCACCAGGATATCGTGCCGGGTGAACACGCACCAACCAGGAAGGGACCCTGATGAGACTCACGGTGTTCGGGGCATCCGGTGGCACTGGAACGCAACTGGTCCGGCAGGCGCTGGCGGCAGGGCACGAGGTGACGGCGGTGGTACGGGATCCCGCCCGGCTGCCGGTCCGGCACGCGGCCCTCACGGTGCTGACCGCGGAGGTGACCGATCCGGATGCGCTACGGCCCGCGCTGGAGGGCGCGGAGGCGGTGTTCTCCGCGCTGGCGGCGAGCAGGCGGCGGGGCGATATCGCCAGCACGGCGGTGCGGTCGATCCTGCGCGCGCTACCGGAGGCAGGCACCCGCAGGCTGGTGGTGGTGAGCGCGGTGCCGGTCGGCCCGACTCCCGCTGCGGAGCCCCTGCTCGGCAAGGTGCTGCTCGTCCCGTTGGTACGCAGGGTATTCCGGGATGCCTACGCCGACCTTGGCCGGATGGAGGAGGAGCTACGCCGCAGCGAGGCGGAGTGGACGATCGTGCGCCCGCCCCGGCTGCTGGACCGCCCGCACACCGGGCGCTACCGGCAGCGGATCGGCGGGAACGTGCCGGGCGGGCACACCCTTTCCCGCGCTGACCTGGCACACGCCATGCTCGCGCTGGCGGCCGAACCGGCGGCGGTACGGGCGGAGGTCGGCGTGTCCTACTGACAAACCGTCTGTCCCCGGCGACGCGCCCTTTCTTGTCACCGGTCGGGCGTACGCTGCTCGCAGCGCCACTGTGGACGGCGGGAAGGGAGCGATGCACCGACGGTGACAAGCAAGATCGAGCAGGCCGTCGCGGCGACGTTCCGCCAGGAATGGGGGCAGGTCGTGGCGACGCTGATCCGGACGACCGGCGACTGGGACCTCGCCGAGGAATGCGCGCAGGAGGCCTTCGCGCAGGCGCTGCGGCGCTGGCCGGAGGAAGGCGTGCCGCGCAGTCCGGGTGCGTGGATCACCACCGTGGCCCGGAACAGGGCGACCGACCGGCTGCGCCGCGAGGCGGTGGGCGAGGCCAAGCTGCGGGAGGCGGCGCTGCTGGCCGATCCCCAGCCGTCGGAGGCTGAGGAGGAGGCGCACAGCGGTGTGCCGGACGATCGGCTGCGCCTGATGTTCACCTGCTGCCATCCGGCACTCGCGTTCGAAGCCAGGGTCGCACTCACCCTGCGCACCCTGGCCGGGCTGACCACGGCCGAGATCGCACGTGCCTTCCTGGTCAGCGAGGCGACCATGTCCAAACGCCTGACCAGGGCCAAGCGCAAGATCCAGCATGCGGGCATCCCCTACCGGGTGCCGCCGGCCCACCTGCTGGCCGACCGGACGGCGGCCGTGCTCGGCGTGCTGTACCTGCTGTTCAACGAGGGGTACACGGCCACGGCCGGGACCGACCTGGTCCGGCAGAACCTCTGCGCCGAGGCGATCCGGCTGGCCCGCCTGCTCGCCGAGCTGATGCCGGCGGAGCCGGAGGCGAGCGGCCTGCTCGCCCTGATGCTGCTGCACGATGCCCGCCGGGCCACCAGGGTCGGTGCCGGAGGTGAGCTGATCCCGCTGGAGGAACAGCGGCGTGATCAGTGGGACACCGAGAAGATCGACGAGGGGGTGGCCCTGCTGGACCTCGCCTTGCAGCGGGGGCGCGCCGGGCCGTACCAGATCCAGGCCGCGATCGCGGCCTGCCATGCCACCGCGAAAACCGCCGCGGACACCGACTGGCCGCAGATCGCCGGGCTCTACGACCGGCTCGCCAGGGAGGCGCCCTCCCCCGTGGTCGAGCTGAACCGGGCCGTCGCCGTCGGGATGTACCACCCGGAAGCCGGGCTGGAGCTGGTGGAACGCCTGGCGAACGCGGGGGAACTGGCCGGGTACCACCTGCTCCCGGCCACCCGGGCCGATCTGCTCCGCAGGCTCGGCAGGGCGGCGGAGGCCGCGGACGCCTACCGGGAGGCCATCGAACTCGCCGGTACCGAGGCCGAACGCCGTTACCTCGCCGGCAGGCTGGCCGAGACCACGAGCTGACCTGCGCTTCCCGGTGTGCCCTGGCGAGATTTGAACCGCGGCCACCCCGTGCTCCGTGTCAGCAACGACCGCCGGAAACGGCGGCGTGGCCAACCAGGGAGTCGGCATGGCGAGGCTGTTTGCCCGCAGGGCGGCGTCGAGGGACGAGGCGCTGGTCCGCTCGCTCTACGAGGAACACGGCAAGGCGCTGCTGGCGTACGCGGTCCGGCTGACCGGTGACCGCGCGGCCGCGGAGGACGTGTTGCAGGAGACGCTCATGCGGGCCTGGCGCAATGCGGAGTCACTCGCCTCGACCGAGGGCTCGATCCGCGGTTGGCTGTTCACCGTGGCCAGGAACCTGGTGATCGACAGGGCACGGGCGCGGGCGGCGCGGCCAACCGAGGTCGCCGAGTCCCCCGCGACGACCCCGGTGCACGGGGATCACGCGCAGACGGTGGTGGACTCGATGAGCGTGCTCGGCGCCATCGAGAAACTCTCCGACGACCATCGGACCGTGTTGCTCGAGATCTACTTCCACGACCGCAGCGTGGCCGAGGCCGCGCGGATCCTCGGCATTCCGCAGGGAACGGTCAAGTCCCGCTCGCATCATGCGTTGCGGGCGCTGCGGGCGGCGCTTGCCGATCGGCGGGCGGCGTGGGAAGGAGTACCGGCATGACCGGCCAGGGACACCAGGCACCGCTACTCGGGGCGTACGCGCTCGGCACGCTCGACGAGGCCGAGGCGCGGGCCGTCCAGCAGCACCTCGCGAGCTGCCCGACCTGCCGCGCCGAGCTCGAAGGGCTCATGGAGGTACGAGAGATGATGGGCGAGCTCCCGGCGGAGGCTCTGTTGCACGGCCCGCCGGAGAGCAGTGAACTGGTGCTGGGCCGCACCCTGCGGCAGGTCCGCAGGGAGGCGGTGGCGGGCCGGACCCGCGGCAGGCTGCTCACCGGCGTCGCCGCGGCGATCGTGGTGGGCCTCGTGCTGGCGGTGGGTTTCCTGGTCGGGCAGAACTCGACGGGCACGACGAATGTGGCCCAGCCGCCATCGGTGACCGGTACCGCGCTGCCGGAAGGTACCCAGGTGGTCTCCGGGACCGATCCGGAGACCGGCGCCCGGATGACCGCCAGGGTGACGCCAGCGGCAGGCTGGGTGCGGGTGAACGCCTCGGTCAGCGGCATCCCGGCCGGCGAGAAGTGCCTGCTGCTGGTGGTGGACAAGGAGGGCAAGCGCCGGATCGCGGGCAGCTGGGTGGTGTCCGCTAAGGGCGCCGCGGAGGGCACCACCCTGGACGGCTCGGCGATCGTGCGGCCCTCCGAGGTCACCGCGATCGAGGTGACGAACGTGTCCGGTGCCCGGTTCGTGTCCGCGCCGACCTGATGCGATCAGCCGGACCGGGTGCCGACGGTTACCTCGATCTGCTGGCGCTCGGAGCCCCTGGCCACGGTGAGGGTCACCTGCTGGCCCGGTTCCGTACCGCGCAGGGCGCCGAGCACGTCTTCCACGGCGGCCACCTTGGTGTCGCCGAACTGGACGATCACGTCGCCGGTGCGCAGTCCCGCCTTGGCGGCCGGACCACCCTCCTCGACCCGCTGCACCAGCGCGCCCTGCTCGACCTGTACGCCGAGCTGTTCCCGGATCGAGGGCGTGAGCTGCGCCAGCGACACGCCGAGGTAGGGATGCTCGGCCGTGCCGTCGGCCAGCAACTGCTTGGCCACCTCCTGGGCGGTGGCCGAGGGGATGGCGAATCCGATGGACACCGCACCGCTCTCCGGCGGCAGGTACGCCTCGTTGATGCCGATCACCCTGCCCTGGACGTCCACGAGCGCGCCGCCGGAGTTGCCAGGGGAGATCGGGGCGTCGGTCTGGATCAGGTCCACCAGCGCGTGCGTACGGCTCGACGCACCGGGAACCTCCCGGTGCAGCCCGGACACGATGCCCGCGGTCACGGTGTTCTGCAGGCCGAGCGGGCTGCCAAGGGCGAGTACCCGGTCGCCGGGCCGGGGCAGTTCGGTCCGGAACTTGGCGACCGGCAGCCCGGCCCGCTCGGTACGGATCACGGCGAGGTCGGTGATCCGGTCCGTGGCCAGCACCTCGCCCGCGGACTCGGTACCGTCCGCGAACCCGATGCGCACGCTGGAACGGCCCGCCACCACATGCCGGTTGGTCAGCACCACATCCTCGCGGAACACCACGCCACTGCCGACGCCCCGCTCGGTGCGCACCGTCACCACCGACGGCGCCACCTGCTCCACGACATTGGCATAGCTCGCACCGATCCCTTCACCCTGCGCGGGTGCGGTGTTCTGCTGGGTCCCCGGGTCTCCCGCCGCGTTCTCGCCGGGCTCACCGGTGCAGCCGACCAGGGTCACGGCCGCGCAGCACAGCGAGACAGCGGCAAAGCTCAGTCTGCTCACGAACTCAGGAGTACCCACGGCATGCCGACGCCGAAACGGGTCCGGCCCACCTCGTATCACCTGATCGTGTATCGAACATGTGGTCGATATCGCGGTAGTCTGGGGTTGTGACCAGGACCTTCGGCATCGACACCTCCCGCATGAGCGAGGAGGAACTCCTGACCGCGCTGGGCGACCTCGAACAGCAGCGGCGAGCTCTGTACGCCCGGGAGCTGGCGGTCCTGGCCGAACTCGACGGCCGCGACACAGCCAGCCAGCAGGGCTACCGCGACCTGCCGACGTTGACCCGGGAGATCCTGCGGCTCAACGCCTACGACGCCCGCCAGCGCGTGGCCCATGCGCGGGCGGTGGTGCGGCGCTACGGCCCGGGTGGGATACCCTTGGAGCCCGACCTGCCCGAGGTCGGTGCCGCCGCGGCCGAGGGCGTGATCGGGCCGGAGCACATCGAGACCATCCGCGCCACCATCGCCCGCTTCCCGCAGCCGGTCAGCCTGCCGGATCGGGAGCATGCCGAGGCGCTGCTGACCAAGGCGGCGCGGGAGTACGAACCCCACACCGTCACCGCCCTGGGTAAAGAGATTCTGGCGCGGCTGGACCAGGACGGGAACCCACCGAGCGAGGAGGAACTGGCCCGGCCGGAACGCTCCCTGGACTGGCGCGAAACCCGCGGCGGACGACTCCGCGGCACCTTCGAGCTGGACGCCGAAACCGCCGCGGTACTGACCGGGCTGATCGAACCCCGCGCCAAACCCGCCAGCACCACAGACGAACCGGACCGGCGCAGCAAGTTCCAGCGGCAAGGGGACGCGTTCGCCGACGTGCTGCGCGTGGCAGCCGGATGCCCCGAAGAAGGACCCACCGAAGCGGGCGAACCCTTCACCGTCATGGTGACCATCACCCTCGACGACCTCAAACACGGCACCGGATACGGGCTACTACACGGACAGGAGTCCTACTCCGCCGCCCAAATCCGGCGGATGGCCTGCGACTCCTACGTCGTGCCCGCCGTCCTGGGCGGGCGAGGCGAGATCCTCGACATCGGACAACGCACCCGCACCGTACCCCTGGCCATCCGCAGAGCCTTGATCCTGCGCGACCGCGGATGCACCTTCCCCGGCTGCCGCAGAAAACCCAAACCATGCCACGCCCACCACGTCACCCCATGGGCCCTCGGAGGACCCACCGCCCTACACAACCTCACCCTGCTGTGCTGGTACCACCACAACCTCATCCACCACACCGACTGGTCAATGCGCATACGCAACGGACTACCCGAACTCATCCCACCCACGTTCCTGGACCCCGAGCGAAGACCCAGACGCAACCTCCTCCACCGCCAGGGGCTGGGACTTGAGGGCTGGCGCAGTGTCATGTTGCGCGCGGGCCCGCGAGCGGCGGACACTGAGGTCATCGGGATATCCACGCTGTGACAACCGTCGATCAGGAGGTTGGAACATGGTTGGCGTGCCTTCCGGGCAGTTCGCGGTGAACGACCGCCCCGATGTGGATTGGCTGCATGCCACGGTATGTGGTGTGTTCGCCGCCGTGCTCTTCCTGCTTGCGATCGTGCTGGACGGTCCGAGCCTTAGCGGTATCGGGCTGAGCGTGCCACTGTGCATCGGCGGCGGTATCGCGCTGCTGGCGGTCGCCGCCCTGCTCGGCGCACACGCCATGGCCGAGCAACGGCAACACGAACAGGGCAACAACCCTACCCGGGCGGGCTGACGGCTCAGCCGAGCCGCCGGGTCCTCCCGGTATGACGGCTGAGCCGGAAATACCCGACGAAAGTCTGGACATGGTCTGACAAGACTTTCGTTGGTACTGCCGACCGGATCGGAATTTTTAACCTCATGAATCGTCCGGCCGAAAAGGACGGACGGACGAATCGGGCGTAGTAGGCGCGGGATCGGCCCGCCAGCGGGAGCATTTCATTACCGGGCCGTTTCCGTGTCATTGCGCCTTTCCACGCCCCTGCTATCGAAAGTGGAACTCATGAGGAAAACCGGTCCTGTCGCTGTCGCGATGGTGAGTGCCGTACTCGGCGCGGCGCTGTTCAGCCCCTCGGCGGCCGCCGCCCCGGAAACCCCTTCGTACGACCCGGCGATGCTGCGTGCCCTAGCTGACCACCTGGATGTCAGCACCGAGCAGGCCGCCGACACCCTGAACCGTGAGCGCGCGCTGACCGCCGCGCTGGCCGAGGTCCGGCAACGCGGGGTCGCGACCGACGGAGCGTTCTTCGACTCCGCGGGCTCACTCGTGGTGAACGTCGCGGACACCGCCTCGGCCCGCGCTGTCGGCGCCGAAGGGCTGAAGGCGCGCACCGGTGTGCGGGGTGCCCAGCGGCTGAACGCGATCAGTGACTCGCTGGAGTCGGTGATCGGCGCCGACCTCGACCAGGTCCGCTCCTGGGGACCCGACCTGGTGTCCGACACGGTGACCGTCACGGTCCAGCCGGGGGCCAGCGCGGGCCTGATCGAGCGGCTGGACGCCGTGCCGGGGGTGAGCGTCCACACCGGGCCGCAGAACACGCCCACCGCCGACGTGATCCCCGGCCAGATCATGGATCTCGTTCCCGGCACGAACTGCACGCTCGGTTTTCCCGGCACCACTTCGGACGGTAACAACGTGATGCTCACCGCGGGACACTGCGTCTCCGGCAACCCGGACATCTACGACGCCGCGGGTAACCACCTCGGCCAGGGTGTCGCGAGCGAGTTCCCCAGCACCGACATGGGCCTGATGGACATCGACTCCGAGGACACCGGCCGCGGCTACGTGGACACCAGGACCGGCCGGACCGTCGCCGTCACCGGAAGCTCGAAGGCGCCGATCGGCACGCACCTGTGCAAGGCAGGCAACACCACCGGCTGGACCTGCGGCGAGATCACGCACTACAACCAGAGTGTCCGCTACAGCGGCGAGAGCGTCACGACCCGCGGCCTTGCCAGGTCCACCGTCTGCACCGAGGGCGGGGACAGCGGCGGCGCCTACATCGCGGGCAACACCGCCCAGGGCATGACCTCCGGCGGCCCGATCGGCTCGGAATGCGGGTTCAACGAGGGTGACAACGCCACCGGCTACTACTCCTACTACCAGCCGGTGGTCGACGCCGCCAACCACTACGGCGTGGCCCTGACCCGTTCCTGACGACCCGGCCACCGGCCGGGCCCGGCGCTCCCCGCGGTGGGGCCGCCGGGTCCGGCCGGTGCGCGTGCTTGCTAGGTGATGTCCCGGCGGGCGAGCAGCCAGCCACCCGCGGCACAGCAGACCAGCAAGTACCCGGCGACCACGGCCGCGGCCTGGCCCGCGCCGACGATGGCCTCCACCCCGGGGGTTCCGGCCGGTGCGCCGAGCCCGGCCACCAGCGCGCCGACGTTCGGACCGGGCAGCACCCGCTGCACATCGGCGATCCAGTCCAGCAGCGGGGCCGCGATGCTGCTCAGCAGGTTCTGCACGGCCAGCAGCCAGACCAGGCCGAGCCCGATCGGCAGCGCGACCGCCCGCAGGGCCACCGCGAGCAGCATGCCGAGCGATCCCCACATCGTGGCCGCCAGCCAGCCTCCGCCCGCGCCCAGCAGTATCCCGGCGAGGGAAGGCCAGTTCATCGGCTGGTTCTCCAGCGAGGCGATCACCGCGCTGGCCGTCGCGGTCGCGCCGAGCAGGGCCAGCACCGCCAGCAGCGAGCCTGCCGCCACGGTGGCCACCTTGACCGCGTACACCCGCGGCCTGCTGGGCTGCTGGGCGAACACCGTCTTCCAGGTCTCCCAGTTGTACTCGCTGCCCGCGACCAGCACGCCGAAGATCAACGCCAGTGCCCCGGCGAACACCGGCAGTCCGGCCACGGCCGTTCCGACGAACTCGGCTGGCAGCATGGCGGCCAGGCCGCGGTCGGCGGCAGGGGCGCCGGAGGCGGTTCCGGTGTATCCGGCGTACGGGATCAGGTAGCCGAAGGTGAGGCTCAGCAGCACGGTCACCGCCAGCAGCAGCCAGCAGGCCGGCCTGCGCGCCTGCTTGCTCAGTTCGGCACGAAGTTCAGCGCGCATCGGTCTGCCCTCCGGTCAGCTCGAGGAAGGTGCGTTCCAGATCGGGTTCGGACCAGCGCAGCTCACTGATCTCGAGGCCGCTGCCGACCAGCTCGGTGTTGATCCACGCCGCCCGCTCCGGGTCCACCGACAGCTCGAACGCATCCCCGTCCCGGCGCACCGCCGCGGTACCGAGCAGCCGGTGCAGGTGGTCCCGTGCCTCCCGTGCGGGCCTGGCGACCACCCGCAACACGCCGCCGGAGCCCAGCTCGGCGACCGTGGTCTCGGCGACCAGCCTTCCCCCCGCGATCACCCCGACCCGGTCGCAGGTCTGCTGCACCTCGGCCAGCAGGTGGCTGGAAAGCAGGACGGTGCGGCCGGTCTCGGCCAGTCCGCGGATCGTCACCCGCATATCGGCCATCCCGGCCGGGTCGAGGCCGTTGGTCGGCTCGTCCAGGATGAGCAGCTGGGGATCCTTGAGCAGCGCGGCGGCGAGGCCGAGCCGCTGCTTCATCCCGAGCGAGTAGGTCGCGTACCGGTCCCTGGCCCGCTCGGTCAGCTCGACGGCGCGCAACACCTCCGCCACCCTGGCGCGGGCCACGCCCGCGTGCCCGGCGAGCACGCGCAGGTTGTCCCGGCCGGAAAGATGCGGGTAGAACGCGGGCCCCTCGATCAGCGCGCCGACCCCGCGCAGGTAACCGGGACCGGGCCCACGCCCGAGCACGGCGAGGGTGCCCGCGCTGGGCCGGATCAGGCCGAGCAGCATGCGCAGGGTGGTGGACTTGCCAGCGCCGTTGGGGCCGAGGAAGCCGTACACCTCACCGGGGCGCACGGTCAGGTTGAGATCCTGGACGGCCACGAGGTCGCCGTAGCGCTTCGTCAGCCCGGTGGTCTCTACTGGGTTGCTCATGGCACCCAGGGTCGCCGGGCGGAACCGGCCTGCGCGTCCGGTGGGAAGCGGGTTTCGCGGTTACGCTCGCCGCCGTACGCGGCTGTGGTGGGCGCCCCGCCTCCCGCGCGGCGCCCACCACCGGAACCGTTACTCCCTCAGCAGGGGCCGTCGTTGCGCCAGACTCCCCATTCACCGGTGGTGCCCGGTTCCTCGCCCCTGGTCCACCACTTGGCAGTCCAGTTGTATCCGTTGTGCGAGACCTGGTCCCCGCCGGTGTACACGGTCGAGGAGTTCCATGCGGGTGCGGTGCACTCGCCTGGCTCACCGCCACCGTCGGTCCGCCAGGGAACCTGCGGGGAACGGTAGAACTCCAGGCCCATCTGCTCCCAGCGCGGCGCCTGGGCGCCGAGCCGCTCGCGGAAGGCGTTCCAGTCATGCGTCGACCACGGCGACCAGCCGAGCTCGGCGATCGCGGGCAACCTCGGGAACGCCATGTAGTCGATATGCGCCGGGGTCTCGATGGTCTCGCTCCACAGTGGAGCTTCGACCCCGCGCACCGCCGACTCCGGGACCCCGTTCAGGTAGGAACCCGGGTTCCAGTCGTAGGCGTCGTCCACCTCGGTGTAGCCTGCCCAGCTGAGACCGAGCGGGGTGCTGGAGTTGTACTTCATGTCCAGGTAGGCCTTGTTCGCCGGGGACATCAGTACCTTGTTGCCCCGCTGTGCCGCGTCGGCAACGGCCTGGCTCGAGGTCGTGGTACCCCAGAACTGCGGAACCGCTTCGGTGTCGGTTGTGGTCTCGATGAAGTCGTGCCAGCCCATCGGCTTCTTGCCGTACTTCTCGACGATCGGCAGCACCCGGTCCATGAACGTCTGGTAGTCGGCCGGGGTGGTGGCATTGGCCTCGTCCCCGCCGATGTGGATGTACGGCCCGGGAGTCAGCGCGGCGAGCTCGCGGATCACGTCGTCCACGAACTCGTAAGTGATCTCCTTGTTGATGCACAACGAGCTGTACCCGACCTCGATGTCGGTACGCAACGGCGGGGCCTGCCCGTCGCAGTTCAGCTCCGCGTACGAGGCCAGCGCCGCGTTGGTGTGCCCCGGCATGTCGATCTCCGGAATCACCGTGATGTGCTTGCTCGCCGCGTAGTCGATAATCTCGCTGTACTCGGCCTTGGTGTAGTAGCCGCCGGGACCGCCGCCGACCTCGGTGCTGCCACCGTAGGTCGCCAGCCGTGGCCAGCTGTCGATGACCAGCCGCCAGCCCTGATCATCGGTCAGGTGCAGGTGCAGGTAGTTGACCTTGTAAAGGGCCAGCTGGTCGATGTAGCGCTTCACCGTGTCCACCGGGTGGAAATGCCGCGCGACGTCGAGCATCGCGCCCCGGTGGTGGAACCGTGGATAGTCCGTGATGGACACCCCGGGCAGCTGCCACGGGCCTTCCTGCTCGGTGGCACTCTCCACCTTGGCAGGCAACAGCTGGCGCAGGGTCTGCATGCCCGCGAACAGGCCCGCGGCCTCGTTCGCCCGCAGCACGACGGATTCCGCCGTCACCTCCAGCTGATAGCCCTCCGCGCCGACCTGGGGGTCCGCACCGGACAACAGCAGGGAAACACCGTCCGTGGGCTGCCCCTGCGCGTCGGCCACCGGGAACGGGTAGCCGGTCGATCCGCGCAGCAGGCCAGCCAGTTGCTCGCCGATCGCCCTGGCCTCGGCCGAGCCCCCCTGGGTGTAGATCGTGGTGTCCGCGGTGAGGTCGTGGACCACCCCGTCCGCGGGCTCTACCGATACCGGCGCCGGCACGATGTCCTGTGGGGACTCCAGCGTCGCCGCGGCCGCGGGCTGTTCCACGGCCAGGGCGCTGCCAGCCACCATGCCGGCGGCCACGGCCAGCACGGAGAACGCGTACCCGATCCGTGTTCGTGGATTTCGGGCCTTCCGCATCTGCATCGCCGCCTCTCTTGCTGAGCGTAGTTGTGATGCGTGGCACAACGGACGGAATGCTGCCATCTCGCGGCGGCTAGGTCTAGACCAATCTGAGTTTCTGCCCCACACTGAGGAGGCGACACTGAGGAGTCACGGCCGTGCCAGCCCACTCGCGCGGCCGTACCACAACCCCTGCACCCCTGCGAGGACACTGATGTCCAAAATCCGAAAACTCCTGGTGCTGTCCGTGGCCACCGCGGCCGCCCTGCTCGGTCTCGCGGCCGTACCGGCGAACGCGGCGCCCGGCCTGACGGCGACCTTCACCAAGGTGTCCGACTGGGGCACCGGATTCGAAGGCAAGATCACGGTTTCCAATGACAGCGCGACCGCGCTGAACGGCTGGACCATCGAGTTCGACCTGCCGGCAGGCTACTCGATCAGCAGCTCGTGGAACGCCCAGCGCACCAGCAGCGGCCAGCACTACACCTTCCGCAACCCGAGCTGGGCGCCCACCCTGGCGGCCGGGTCGAGCACCTCCTTCGGCTTCAACGGTGCCCCTGGCGGCATCAGCGGGATCCAGAACTGCACGTTCAACGGGGATCCCTGTGACGGCGGTGGCGGGCCGGGCGAGCCCGGCGCACCCAGCGCCCCCGGCACACCCAGCGTGACCGGCACCAGCAACTCCAGCATTTCCCTTTCCTGGGGCGCATCCAGCGGCACGGTCTCCGGCTACCGTGTCTACGAGGGCGACTCGCTGCGCGCGACCACCTCGGGCACCTCGGCCACCATCTCCGGGCTCGGCTCCTGCACCACGCACAGCTACACCGTGGCGGCGTACAACGACGCCGGTGAGTCCGCCCGCAGCGGCTCGGTGACCGCGACGACGGGTGGCTGCACCCAGCCCGAGGGCATCGGCGCCGCGCCCTACCTCTATCTCGGCTGGGGCAACCCGCCCTCGGCGACAATGGTCATGGAGGAGACCGGCATCGAGGCGTTCACCATGGCCTTCATCCTCTCCGACGGCGGCTGCTCCCCCGCCTGGGACAGCACCCGGCCGCTGCAGGGCAGCGTGGACGCGCGGACCATCGCGAGCATCCAGGCCGCAGGCGGGCAGGTCGTGCCCTCCATCGGCGGCTGGAGCGGGAACAAGCTGGGCCCGAACTGCTCCACCCCGGAGGCGCTCGCCGGCGCCTACCAGGAGGTGATCGACGCCTACGGCCTGAACTCGATCGACATCGACATCGAGAACACCGACGAGTTCGAGAACCCCACGGTGCAGGACCGGATCCTGAACGCGCTGCGGATCGTGGAGCAGAACAATCCCGGCATCGAAACGATCCTCACCTTCCCCACCCTGCGCTCCGGCCCCAACTACTGGGGCAACCGGCTGATCGAGCGGGCACAGGAACTGCAGGTCGGGGTCGACGTGTTCACCATCATGCCGTTCAACTTCAGCGGTTCGGACATGTACCAGGACACGGTGAGCGCCTCCGAAGGGCTGAAGAACAAGCTGAAGTCGACCTTCGGCTGGTCGGATGCCACCGCATACGGGCACATGGGCATCTCCGGCATGAACGGCCTTTCCGACCAGCGCGAGCTGACCAGCCTTTCGGACTGGACGCAGATCCGGGACTGGGCCAAGGGCAACGGCCTGGCCAGGCTGGCGTACTGGGCGGTGAACAGGGACCGCCCCTGCCCGAACGGGGGCGTGACCTCCAACTGCAGCGGGATCTCCCAACCGGAATGGGAGTTCACCCGCATCACCGCCGGGTTCTGACCCGGTAGACCCGCGGCGGCGGGCACGCACCTAGCCCTCAGGAGCGTGCTCGCCGCCGTGCCATGTGCGCCGGGCAAGGAGATCGGGCGCCACGGCGGCCACCCGCTCCCGCATCGACCGTCGCCGCAACGCGCCCAGCGCCTCCTCGACCAGGCGGCTCAGCGGGTAGGGCAGTTCCGCGTCCAGCTCCCTTGCCGCCTCGGTGACGGCCACCCACTCCGTCTCCAGGGTCGGCAGCAACTGCCGCGCCTTCGGGGTCAGCCGGGCAATGCGCTGCCGCGCGTCCGCCCCCGGCGACAGCGTCACCAGACCCTGCTTGACCAGCTGCGCCACCGTCTGACTCGCGGCGGAGTGGGTCACCCCGACCGCGTTCGCCAGTTCCCGGATCGACAGCGGACCGGCCGCGGCCAGCGTGCGCACCAGCGGTGCGAAACGCGGGCGGAACCCGACCAGCCCGAGTTCCGCTTCCACCTCGGCGACCCCGCCGTCCAGCAGCTCCAGCAGGTGACGCAGCCGGGTGCCGAGCAGTTCGGGCCCCGGTTCGGCAGTAGATGTCACAGCGTTAATATAACAGCACTGTTGTATCTATCCGAAGGGGCGGAAGATGGTCGAGCTGTACCCGCATATCGAGCCGTACGAGCAGGGCATGCTGGATGTCGGCGATGGCAACCAGGTGTACTGGGAGGCCTGCGGCAACCCGGAGGGCAAACCCGCGCTGCTGGTGCACGGCGGTCCCGGCTCGGGCTGCGTACCCCGGCACCGCCGGTACTTCGACCCGGACGCCTACCGGCTCGTCCTTTTCGACCAGCGCGGATGCGGGCGGAGCAGGCCGCTCGCCGAGGATCCGGCCACCGACATGCGGCACAACACCACCCAGCACCTGATCGCCGATATGGAACTGCTGCGCGAGCACCTCGGCATCGGGAGATGGCTGCTGCACGGGGGCTCCTGGGGCTCGACCCTGATCCTCGCCTACGCGCAGCGGTACCCGGAGCGGGTTTCCGAGATCGTGCTCACCGCTATCACCACCACCCGGCGCGCGGAGGTGGACTGGCTCACCCGGGGTGTCGGCCGGTTCTTCCCCGAGGCATGGGACCGCTTTCGGGCCGGCGCGCCGGAGGCGTACCGGGACGGCAACCTCGCCGCGGGCTACGCGCAGCTGATGGAGGACCCCGATCCCGCGGTGCGGGCACGGGCCGCCGGGGAGTGGCTGACCTGGGAAGACACCGTCGTCTCACTGGAACCGAGCGGGGTGCCGAACGCCTACACCACCCATGTCGGGGCCGATATGCAGGGTTTCGTCCGGATCGTGACGCACTACTTCGCCAACGCCGCCTGGCTGCCCGAGGACGACCTGCTGCGCAACGCGGGCAAGCTGGCCGGAATCCCCGGGGTGCTGCTGCACGGCAGGCAGGACATCGGCGGGCCGGTGCAGACCGCATGGGAGCTCGCCCGCGCCTGGCCCGGATCGGAACTGGTGGTGGTCGAGGACTCCGGGCACACCGGAAGCGAGACCATGCGCGCAGGCATCCGCGACGCCCTCGACCGCTTCGCCACCCGCTGACCCTCCCGGCTCAGCAGGCGGGGCGCCGGACGTAGGACCGCAGGTGCTGGGCGGTGAGAGTGTCCCCGCGGGCGACGAGCTCGGCCGGAGGGCCTTCGAACACGATCCGGCCACCGTCATGGCCCGCCCCCGGGCCGAGGTCGATGATCCAGTCGGCATGGGCCATCACCGCCTGGTGATGCTCGATCACGACCACCGAGTTGCCGGCACCCACCAGCCGATCGAGCAGCGCCAGCAGCTGGTCGACATCGGCGAGGTGCAGTCCGGTGGTCGGCTCGTCCAGCACGTAGGTCGCGGCCTTCTCCGCCATGTGGATGGCCAGCTTCAGCCGCTGCCGTTCGCCTCCGGAGAGGGTGGTGAGCGGCTGCCCCAGGCCGAGATAGCCCATGCCGACATCGACCAGCCGGTCCAGAATCACCCTGGCCTGCCCGCTGGTGAAGAACTCGCGCGCCTCGGTCACCGACATGCCGAGTACCTCGCTGATGTTCTTACCGCGCAGGGTGTATCCGAGTACCTCCGGGACGAACCGCTTGCCATCGCAGTCCTCGCACACCGAGGGCACGCTCGCCATCATCGCGAGGTCGGTGTAGACCAGCCCGATCCCCTTGCAGTTCGGGCACGCGCCCTCGGAGTTGGCGCTGAACATGCCGGGCTTGACCCCGTTGGCCTTGGCGAAGGCGTTCCGGATCGGGTCGAGCAGGCCGGTGTAGGTCGCCGGGTTGCTGCGCCGGGACCCACGGATCGGCGACTGGTCGACCACCAGCACGCCCTCCCGGCCGGACAGGGAGCCATGGATCAGCGAGCTCTTCCCGGAACCGGCGACGCCGGTGACCACGGTCAGCACCCCGAGCGGGATGTCCACGCTCACGTTCCGGAGGTTGTGCGTGGTGGCCCCGGTGATCGGCAACTGGCCGCGGGCGGGCCGCGGCCGCTCGCGTAGCCGGGCCCGGTGGTCGAGGTAGCGCCCGGTCAGGGTGTCCGACCGGCGCAGCCCCGCCAGGTCACCGGCGAAACACAGCCGTCCCCCTGCGGGCCCTGCGCCGGGGCCCAGATCGACGATGTGGTCGGCGATCTCGATCACCTCGGGTTTGTGCTCCACCACGAGCACCGTGTTTCCCTTGTCCCGCAACCGCAGCAGTAGGTCGTTCATCCGCTGGATGTCGTGCGGGTGCAGCCCGACCGTGGGTTCGTCGAACACGTAAGTGACGTCGGAGAGGCTGGAGCCGAGGTGCCGGACCATCTTCACCCGCTGCGCCTCGCCGCCGGAAAGCGTGCCGGACTCGCGGTCGAGGCTCAGGTAGCCGAGACCGATCTCGACCAGGGAGTCCAGGGTGTCGCGCAGGGTCTCCAGCAGCGGGCCCACCGACTCGACCTCGATCTTGCGGATGAACTCGGCGAGGTCGCTGATCTGCATGGCAGCGCACTCGGCGATGTTCAGGCCCTCGATGGTGGCCGAACGGGCGGCCTCGTTCAGCCGGGTGCCGCCGCAGGCGGTACAGCCGGTCGTGGTCACGGCGCGATCCACGAAGGACTTCATGGTCGCCTGCATCGAGTCCCGTTCCTTGCTGAGGAACAGCCGCCGGACCTTGACCGCGAGCCCTTCGTAGGTGATGGTGCTGCCACCTTGTTTGATCTTGGTCGTGGGCTTGCGCAGGAAGTCCGCCCACTGCTGGGGCGTGTAGTCCCGCAGTTTCACCTCCGGGTCGACGAAGCCGGAATGGGCGAGGATCCGCCAGTACCAGGAGTCGACCTCGAACCCTGGCACGGTGATCGCCCCCTCGTTCAGCGAGCGGTCCATGTCCACCAGCTCGTGCACGTCCAGGTCCGACACCCTGCCGATGCCTTCGCACTCCGGGCACATCCCCTCGGCGTTGAAGCTGAAGGCACTGGCGGCGCCGATATGCGGGGTGGCGATCCGGCTGAAGATGACCCGCAGCATGGCCTGCGCGTCGGTCGCGGTGCCCACTGTCGACCTGGAGTTGGCGCCCATTCGTTCCTGGTCGACCACGATCGCCGCGCTGAGATTGCGCAGGGCGTCCACATCCGGCCTGCCGAGGCTCGGCATCAGGGACTGGAGGAAGGCCGTGTAGGTCTCGTTGATCAGGCGCTGGGACTCGGCCGCGATCGTGCCGAACACGAGCGAGGACTTACCCGAGCCGGACACCCCGGTGAACACGGTGAGCCTGCGCTTGGGGATGTCGAGCGAGACCCCGGTCAGGTTGTTCTCCCTGGCACCACGGACCTCGATCATGCCGTGACTGTCCGCGGCCGAGCGCTGCCCGGCCGATACCGACGCAGCCTCTGGATGGATCAAAACCCTACCGCCTCTCCTGATATATTTACGACGTAAAGATTTGCCCCGACCAGATTAGTTTATGCTGTAAGGAGTCGCAAGTGGTCGTGTTTGCCGGGCAGGGGGACGCACGTCGTTCGATAGCGATGCTCTGGCGCAACGCCGGCCACGACGTCCCGGAACCCGGCACGAGACCAGGACCCAAACCGGGCCTGAGCGTGGACGAGATCGTGGCCGCGGCCATCGCGGTTGCCGATGCCGATGGCATGTCGGCCCTGTCCATGCGAGCGGTCGGTGAGCGTCTCGGACGCACTGCGATGGCCCTTTACACGTATGTCCCGAAGAAAAGTGAACTGATCGACCTGATGTACGATCAGGCGCTTGCCGAGCTCCCCACGGAGTACCCTGCGGACACCGGCTGGCGGGCGGCCGTGACCAGCTGGGCACGAGAGTTGTGGGCATTCTACCTCCGGCATCCGTGGATGCTGCAGGTGTCGCAGGCACGTCCGGTACTCGGCCCGCATGAGTACGCCCTCATCGAGACCGTGACCGGCCTCTTCCGGGAGACCGGGCTGGGTGCCGGGCAACTGCGGCGGATCATCGGCACGGTGTTCCAGTTCGTGCGCGCCACCGCGCAGACCGCGGCCGAGGCGCGGCAGGCGGTCCCGGAGACCGGGGTTTCCGAGGAAGAGTGGTGGTACTCCCGCACCGGGATCCTGCAGGAGGTCGTGCCGGACTTCACCGCGCGGTTCCCGCTGCTGGTCTGGCTGGAGAGCGAGGAGCGGGTGCCCCAGGCCGGGGGCGACACCTCCTACCTGGAAGGACAGGCCCGCGAGATGTTCGAGGCCGGGCTCGGGGTACTGCTGGACGGGGTGGAGGTCGCGATGTCAAGGAACGCGGCGGGGGACTGATCTCCGGGTGGGATCAGGGTGATCACCGATGCCGCGGCCGCCATGGCAGCGGCATCGTTGCTGGTATGACGACAACAGTGAAGACGACATTGACGAGGTCGCGGCACGACCGGGTGCTCGGCGGCGTCTGCGCCGGCCTGGCCGAGCGGTTCGGCTGGAAGCCGAAGACCGTACGGATCCTGTTCGTGGTCTCCTGCCTGCTGCCCGGCCCGCAGCTGCTGGCCTACCTGGCGTTGTGGATCATCATCCCCGCCGACCGGCACTGACCCCACGGGGTGGCTATAGTCGCGCCGTGAGAGCTCGCCGCCGACGGATGGCCATACACGTGATGCTGGTCGCGCTACTGACCGGAATCCTGCCGGTACCAGCGGCACAGGCGAGCACCGGAACGGCCGCCGCTGGGGAGGCACAGGGCATCGAAGCCTTCGACCCCGAACTGCGCGCCCGCATCGTGGCCGCCGAGCGGTACGCGCGCAGCAGGCCCGGATTCACCGGCATCGTGCTCCGCGACCGGCGGACCGGCGCGATCTGGCGCAATGCCCACTCGGGCACCCTGATCTGGGCGTGTTCGACGCCGAAGCTGGCCATGGTGGTGGACCTGCTGGTCCGGGCCGAGTCCGGGGCGGTCAGCCTCACCGCCGATGATCGTGCCCTGATGCGCGCCATGTTGCACTCCAGTGACAACGATGCCGCGCACATCCTGTGGGACCGCTACGGCGGTACCGAGTTCGCGACCCGCTTTCCGGACTACGGGATGACCGATATGCGGTTCAGCGAGGACCATCCGCATCATTGGGGTTGGATTCGCACCACCGCCGACGATCTCGGCAGGCTCGTCGACTACGCACTCGAGCGGTTGCCTGCAAGGGATCGCGACTACCTCGTGCGCGAGCTGCGTACGGTGGCACCCAACCAGCAATGGGGCGTCTGGGGCGCGGGCACCGCGGCCCGGCCGGGGAACAAGAACGGCTGGGCCGATGACAACGCCGATGGGTCCTGGCTGATGAACTCGGTCGGTTTCGCCGGACCGGATGCGCGCTACACACTTGCGATGATGAACAACACGCAGGTGGTCGACAACGGTTACCAGGTCGGCGAGGAGACCACGACCCGGATCAGCGAGATCCTGTTCAAGGACTATTTCGACGGTACGGGTGGCCCCGGCGTCTGATCACCGGACCGGGAAAGCGGTGCTGAGCGCGAAGGCGCTGCCGTAGTCGTCGTGTTTGCCGCCCACGCGCACGCGTTTGCCGCCCACGCGCACGCGTTTGCCGCCCACGTACGCGAGTTTGCCGTTCCCGTACGGACCGGCGGGGCGGTATCGGCCTGGCACGTCCGGCGCGCGTATGTGGCGGGCCAACGCGTGCATGTGGCTGGCAAACACACGGATGTGGAGGGCAAACGCGGTTGTACGGGTTTTGTGCGGGCGGGCGGCAGCCTGTCCGCGGGAGTTCCACCCTCATCCGAAGGGATCACATATGAAGCTCAGCAGAGCGATCACCCTGTGCCTGGCACTGGTCATGGGGCTCGCGGGCACGGCGGCGGTGGCCACAACGGCCAGCGCGGCCGACGAGGCCGGACCGCGCCCCGCCTTCCAGCTGCCGTTCCCCTGCGGCCAGACCTGGAACGGCAACCAGAGCGCGAGCAGCGCGCACCGCTCGTGGGAGATCGACTTCAACCGCGGCGGCTCGGCGGGCGCGGACCTCGGGGACACCGTGGTCGCGGCCGCGGGCGGCACCGTGGTGATCTCCTCGCACCAGGGTTCCACCAACGGCTACGGCAACCTGGTCAAGATCGACCACGGCGGCGGCTGGTACACCTACTATGCGCACCTGCGCGTGCGTTCGGTCGCGGTCGGCGACCAGGTCCGGCTCGGGCAGCGGATCGGCGAGGTCGGCAACACCAGCAAGCCGGGCAACAACATCAGCCCGCACCTGCACTACGAGGTGCGCACCGACGGCAGCTACCCTGGCAACATCCAGCCCGCCTACTTCGACGGGGTGCGGTTCGGCTACCCGATCCAGAACGTCACCTCGAAGAACACCTGCGCCGGCAAGAACCCCTACAGCGCGGCCGAAGTCTGCGGGGACGGCTATCGGGTGATCGACTCCGCCGCGGTCGGCGGCTCCGGTGTGGTGTACCTGCTCTACAACTCCGGGAACCAGCACAACTGCGTGACCACGCTGAAGAGCAGGTCCATCGGCACGGCCACCCCGACCTCGGCCTACCTCGAGGTGCAGGGCTCGGCGCGCAAGACCGACAGCGGCGACTTCTCGTACTACGCGGGCCCGGTGTCCGCCGCGGCCGGCCGTACCTGCGTGAAATGGGGCGGATCGGTCGGATCCGACTCCTACCACAGTGACTTCGAGCACTGCGACTGAGAGCCGGGGATCTCGAGGTGAGAACAACGCGGAAAGCGGTGGCGGTACTGGCCGCCACCACGGCGATCGCGGGCTCGATGGCGGCGGCGCGGGCGGCCCCCGCGGCCGCCGCTCCTGCCCCGGCCGCGGTCGGCAGCACGGTGGTGTACCAGGAACGGTCGGAGGGCTACGACTGTTTCCGCATCCCGGCCGTACTGAAGGCGAACAACGGTGATCTGCTGGCCTTCGCCGAGGGCCGTAACGGCGGGAACAGGTTCTGCTCCGACGCGGGCGATATCGACCTGGTGCTGAAGCGGTCCAGTGACGGCGGCCGGACCTGGAGCGCCCCCAGGGTGGTCATCGAGGGACACGGCGACACCAAGGGCAATCCGACGCCAATCCTGATCCCGGAAACCGGGCGGATCGTCCTGCTGTCCACGATGCAGTGTGTGCGGAACCCGAGTTGTGGCCGGATTCCCCGGGTGCAGCACAGCGACGACCACGGCCGGACCTGGAACGCGCCCCGGGTACTCACCGGTCAGCTGGGCTTCACCGAGGCGCCGGGATGGCTGGCGACCGGGCCGGCACACGGGATCGTGCTCAGCAGGGGCCCGCACGCGGGCAGGCTGGTCGCCGGAATCAACTACTCGGACAACGGGAAGAACAGCGCGGCCATCATCTACAGCGACGACCAGGGCAGGACCTGGCAGCGCGGGGCCACCTACACCAGCTCCACCGGTACGATCCACCCACAGGAGCTGAACCTGGTGCAGCTGGTCGACGGCCGGATCTATGTGGCCGCACGCAACCAGGCCTACGCCGACGCGAAATGCACGGCCGACGGCCGCCGCAACCGGCTGCACGCCCTCTCCGCCGACGGCGGGGAGTCGTTCAGCCAGGGGTTCGCCTTCGAACCGGACCTGATCGCCCCGAACGTGCAGGGCGCGGTCTCCCGGATGAGCGCGACCGACCAGGGTGACGAGTACAACCGCCTGGTCTTCACCGCACCGTCCACCTGCGACCGCCGCAAGGAGCTGGTACTCAGTTCCTCCTTCGACGAGGGCGGGAACTGGACCACGAAGTCGCAGGGCGTGCGGATCTGGGACAAGGACGCGGCCTACTCCGATCTGGTGCGCCTCGGCCGGGGTTCGGTCGGCGTGTTGTACGAGGCCGGACCGACCTGGAACGCCAACGAGACGATCCGCTGGTCCAAGGTGACCGCGGCGGATCTCGGCGCTCCGGTCTGCGGCAGCGGGTACGGGGTGATCGACAGCAGGCCACTCGGTGACGCCGGGACCGTGTACCTGTCCTACAACGCCGCGAACGGACACAACTGCGTCAGCACGATGAAGTCGGCCGCGGTCGGCTCGCCCACTCCGACCTCGGCCTTTCTGGAGGTCAGCGGATCGAGCAGGCGCACGGACTCGGGGAACTTCTCCTGGTTCGCCGGTCCGGTCCGGGCCGAGGCCGCGAACACCTGCGTCCGCTGGGGTGGCTCGGCGGGTTCGGCCGACTACGAGAGCCCCTTCGAGCACTGCGACTGAGCGGGCTGAACACGCAGGCATAGCGGGTGTGTGCGCAGACGGCCGCGCACACCCGCTATCCCGGTCAGCGGCCGTCGATCAGGCGCATCGCGCCGCGCACTCCGGCCTGGTCGAGGCGGGGCGCCATGGTCCACGCCGGAATCCAGCTGGCGTTGCCGCCATCGAGGCAGGCCCAGGTGTTGGGGGCGTGCTCGGCGAACTGGTTCGCCGCATAACGCAGCAGGCCCGGCCGGGCCTGCCGGCAGCCGATCGGCGAGATCGGCCGCGTAGGTACAGGAGTCCACGGCGGCACGGATATCACCGCTCCGGTTCCGAACCACCGTGCCCCTGGCCGTTCGGCGATCTCGGTTCGATGGCGTGCGCCCGCGGGTCCCCGGGGTGCTCGCGCCGCCGCCGCGGGAGTCGCGGCGGCGGCGTACGACTGGATACGGGTGGTCAGCACCTGTCGACGACCGGCTCATCCGAACCGGTCAGCAGGTATGTGTCGGAAACGTAATGCCCTGGGCCGATCCGGTTCCAGATGTTGCTGGTTCCGAAGTGGCCACTGACCGTCTCACCCTCCACATAGCACTCCAGGATCACCTCGGCGTGCTTCGCCGCGAAACCCTTTATGGCGGTGCTGGTGCTGGCACCCGCGCGCACGTTCAGCGGGTCGCCAGCGGTGACGACCTCACCGGTCTTCCCTGATCCGGTCCACAGGTAGCTGACGTTCACCCAGCCGTTGTCGGACATCTTCAGCCCGTCCCAGAAGGTGCCGTCCGCGAGGTCGATGCCAGCCGGGTTGGCCACCCGCCTGCCGAACTGGTCCTTACCGCCGTTGTACCCGTCCTGGTAGGCGGCCTGCGCCTCCGGCTTACCCCGCGGCAGGTCCTGCCACATCTGCCGCTGCGAGGAGGGGTTCCAGTAGTCGTCCTTGGTGTTCCACGGGCCGACGTCCCATACCGGCGCGTACTCGCACCGGCTGTTGTCGGTGCGGCACACCCGCACGGTGTAGTCCCCGGCGTTCTTCGGTGCCAGCCCGCGCCGGGAGGGCAGCGCGACGAAGTGATCCCTGCGCTTGATCACGTGCCCGTTCGCGGTCGTCCCGCCGACCAGGCCCTCCCTGGTGGCGAACACCCGGTAGGTCTTCGGCGCCGCCGCGGCGCCGGCCCTGGCCTGCGGCACGGTGTCCCCGCTCAGCCGCACCGCGGACACCGCGGGGCTCGCGGTCCCGGTTCCGGCCAGCCCGACCCGCACCTGCACGGTGGACACCTGCCGGTCCAGTACGGCCGCCCCGCCGGTGGCCGGGGTCCACTCGGTCCACGACTCGCCATCCCGCGTACCCCGGACGTCCACCTCCACCGCGGTGCCCTCCGGGAGGGTCGCGCTGGTCTCCGCGGCGATCCGGTTCACCGAGCGCCCCAGCCTGCGCTCGGGCAGCAGCAGGTAGCCCTGGCCGCCGGTGGCCCGCACGGAAGCGCCCCGTGCACCCCGATCACGCAGTGTAAGATTGCCCCCCGCGAACCGCACGTTGACGTCGTCTCCATCCACAACGGACAGATCAATGTTCCAGGCGCCCGTGCCCTGCGCCGGCGCCGCCTGGGCGGGGATCGCGGCCAGCCCGGCGGCCAGCGGTACGGAAAGCGCCGCGGCCACGGCGCAAGCCAGTCTTCGCCTGCTCGGTATCGAGTTCCGCGCCATGTCGGTTTCCCTTCAACGTGTTCGGGGTTGGAGTGCATGGCGGAGTGTGCGGCAACCGGATACACGATCCGTACAAAAGCTCGCCGGTCAGCCCGCGGGGAGGGTGAGGTCGTACACCGTGCTGCCACCCACGGTGACCGCGGTGTAGTTGTTCCGCACCCACTCCCCTATCTCGCCGGAACCGCGGGTGAATCCGCCGGTGCCCTCGCCGATGTAGTAGCGCACCTGGCCGTCCGCGACATAGCGCTGGAACTCCGCCAGCGTCGGCGCCGGATCGGCCCCGGTGAACCCGCCGATCGCGATCACCGCGGTGCCGCTGCCCAGCGCGAGGCTCGCGCCCTGCCGGGCGCCGTCGGTGGCCGCGGCCCATCGGGTGCCGGTGGCCGCCAGCAGGTCGAGCAGTGCGGTATCGGCCGCCGTCGACCCGCCCGGCGTACCGTCCGCCGAGCCACCGGACTGCGGGATGGAACCGTGGTGTGGCACCGAAACATCCGCCACGGCGACCGTAGCGGGCCCGAGCAGGGCGGCGAGCGCGCACACCGCGACCAGCGCGGTACCCAGCCTGCGTAACCGGTCCACCCCGAGTAGCAACCCGGCCACGGCCAGCCCGGTCAGCACAAGTACCAGCACCCGCACCGCGACCGGGCCGAGGTCGTACCGGGCCAGCAGCAGGTAGCCCCAGAGCCCGCTCACCGCCACCATCAGGGTGAGCAACAGCAAGGCGGCGAAGTTGTGCCTGCCCCGCCACAGTTCCCGGCCGCCGATCGCGGCCAGCGCGCCGACGGCCGGGGCGAGCGCCACGGTGTAGTACGGATGCAGCGTCCCGCTCATAAAGCTGAACACCCCGCCGGTCACCAGCAGCCAGCCGCCCCACAGCAGCAACGCCGCCCTGGTGCGGTCGGTGCGGGGTGCACGCCGGGTGAACCACAGACCCGCGCCAAGGGCGAGCAGGGCCGCGGGCAGCAGCCAGGAGACCTCTACCCCCATGCTGTCGCCGAACAGCCTGCCGAAACCGGGCTCGCCACCGAAGGCGGTGCTCATTCCGCCCGGCCCGCCGCCTGCCATATTGCCGTTGGTGCCGAGGATGCGGCCGAGCCCGTTGTAGCCAAGGGCCAGTTCCAGCGCGCTGTCGGTCTCCGAGCCACCGATGTAGGGCCTGCTTGCGGCCGGCCACAGCGCCACGGCGGCGATCCACCACCCCGCGGCCACCACCACGGCACCCGCGGCGCCGAGCAGCTGCGCCAGTCTGCGGCCCAGAGTGCTCGGCGCGGCCACCAGGTACACCAGCGCGAACGCGGGCAGCACCAGGAACCCCTGCAGCATCTTGGTGAGGAAGGCGAACCCGATCGCGGTCCCGGCCAGCAGCAGCCAGCGCAGGGACGCCCGCTCGGTGGCCCGCAGCACGCAGTAGGCCCCGGCCACCAGCAGCAGCGTCAGCAGTGCGTCCGGGTTGTTGAACCGGAACATCAGCGCCGCCGCCGGGGTGAGGGCCAGCGCGGCACCGGCGAGCAGCCCGGCGACCGGACCGGACCAGCGGCGGACCGCGGCGTAGGTCAGCCCCACCGCGGCCACCCCGCACAACGCCTGCGGCACCAGCATGCTCCAGCTGGAGAACCCGAACAGCCGCCCGGACAGCCCCATCAGCCACAGCGCGGCGGGCGGCTTGTCCACGGTGATCACGTTGCCGGGGTCAAGCGAACCGAAGAACCAGGCGGTCCAGTCCTTGGTTCCGCCCTGCACGGCCATCGCGTAGTAGTCGTTGGCCCAGCCGGATGCCCCGAGCTTCCACAGGTAGAGCACGGCGGTACCGGCCAGCAGCACCAGCAGGGCGGGCCGCTGCCAGCGCGGCCTGGCGGTACCCCCGGCGGTGGCCTGCGGCCGGGCGGTTGGCGCGAGTGCGGTCGCGGTCATCGGCGGTTCTCCGTGCGGTCGGGGTGGAAGACCCAGTTGCGCAGCAGCAGGAAACGCAGGACGGTGGCGGCCAGGTTGGCCAGTACCAGCACGGCCAGCTCGGTGCCCCGGCCCGCCGAGGTGAAGGCGTGCAGCAGCGCCAGCGCGCCGCTGGTGAGGACCAGGCCCAGCCCGAACACCACCAGGCCCTCGAACTGGTGCCTGCCAGCCGCGGCCCGCCCGCGCACGCCGAAGGTGAACCGGCGGTTGGCCGCGGTGTTCCCGACCGCGGTGAGCAGCAGGGCGACCAGGTTCGCCGCCTGTGCCCCGAGCCCGCCCCGGAACAGGGTGAAGATCGCCAGGTAGGCCAGGGTGCTGGTGAGGCCGACCGCGGCGAACCGCATCACCTGCCGGGCCAGCCGCGGCGGCACCCCGGGTGCCTCCGCGGGCGCGGGATCCCGGCCAAGCTGGGCGCGCAGCGCGGCGATCGGCAGCGAACCGGTGAGCGTCGCCCGGCCGAGCCTGGCGATACCGCGCAGGTCGGCCATGGCGGTGGCCAGGATGTCCACCCGGCTGTCCGGATCGTCCACCCAGTCCACCGGTACCTCGTGGATACGCAGCCCGGCCCGCTGGGCGAGCACCAGCAGTTCGGTGTCGAAGAACCAGCCGGTGTCCTCGACCAGCGGCAGCAGCCGCGCGGCCACATCCGCCCGGATGGCCTTGAACCCGCACTGCGCGTCCGAGAAGCGGGCGGACAGGGTGCCGCGCAGCAGCAGGTTGTAGCAGCGTGAGATGACCTCCCGCTTGGCGCCGCGGGTGACCCTGGCCCCGCGCGCCAGCCTGCTGCCGATGGCGAGGTCGGAGTGCCCGGAAATGAGCGGCGCCACCAGCGGGAACAACGCGGCGAGATCGGTGGAGAGGTCCACGTCCAGATAGGCCAGCACGGTGGCGTCCGATGCCGACCACACCGCGCGCAGCGCCCGGCCGCGGCCCTTCTCCGGCAGATGCGTCACCCGAACTTCCGGCAGTTCCCCTGCCAGCCGCCGGGCAATGGCCAGGGTGCCGTCGGTGCTGGCGTTGTCGGCGATGGTGATCCGGCACCGGAACGGGAAGGACTCCCGCAGGTGGGCATGCAACCTGCGAACGCACTCCTCGAGATCGGTTTCCTCGTTGTATACCGGAATCACCAGGTCGAGCACGGGTGCCCTGGTGCCACCGTCCACCGGGCCCGTGGCCGGTTCCGCTGTCGTCGAAGTCATGCCCCCACCTTCCGCCGTACCGTTGTGCCCACCTTGTGGCGTGGCTGTGCGTCCGCTGTGAGCCCGGTCGTCACGCGGTCAGGTCGTAGACGGTCACTCCGTCCACAGTGGCCTCGGTGAAGTTCTCGGCTACCCATGCGGCGATCCTTATCGACTCGTCGCTACCACTGTCCCCGCGCATTCCCGGACCACCGAGGAAGAAGTGGATCTGTCCGGTTCGGACGTATTGCTGGAACCGCGCGAGGGTCGGGGCGGGGTCGGTACCGTTGAACCCGCCGACGGCGAGCACCGGAACCCGGGCGGCGAGCTGGTACCCGGCCGCGTTGTTGGACCCGACGGCAGCGGCGGCCCAGGTGTAGTCCCCGGCATCCTCGGCGAGCAACGCCGCCAGTTCGGCGCCCGGCTCGGGCGCGCCAAGGAGCCCGCCCATTCCTCCGCCGCCGGGAGGGCCGCCGAACCGTGTCGTGCCCGGTCCGGCCGCGGGCAGGGCACCGCTGTGCGGGGTGGCGGCGGTGGCCACCGAGTACGCTGCCGGACCCGCCAGCGCCGCAACCAGGCCGAGACCCACGGCCGCGGCGGCGACCCGCCGGGGCAGGCCACCGACCAGGAACAGCAGCGCGGCCGCGAGCAGCCCGGCGAACAGCACCACCGCGGGCAGCACGGACCACTCACCGCCACTGCCGCGCAACAGCAGAAACCCCCAGATCCCGGTCACTCCCGCGGTGGCGGCCAGCACCGGTCCGCCGAACTGGAAGCGCCAGCGCCAGGCCAGCACCGCCCCGCTGCCCACCAGGGCGGCGATCGCGGGGGCCAGCGCCACGGTGTAGTAGGAGTGGAAGATGCCGTCCATATAGCTGAACACGGCCGCTGTCACCAGCAGCCATCCACCCCAGAGCAGGAAGGCGGCCCTGGTGCGGTCGGTGCGCGGGGCCCGCCTGGTCAGCCACAGCCCGAAGCCGAGGAAGACTACGGCGGCCGGCAGCAGCCAGGATGCCTGGTCGGCAAGCCCAGCACCGAGCAGCCTGGTCCAGCCGGGGTCGCCCCAGCCACGCCCGCCGCCGACGCTGCCGACCTCTTCCCCGGTGAGCCTGCCGAAACCGTTGTAGCCAAGGGTCAGTTCCAGCACGCTGTTGGTCTGCGAACCGCCGATATAGGGCCGCTGGCCGGCGGGCCACAGCCGCACCACCAGCACCCACCAGCCCGCCGCGACCACCATCGCGACCGCGGCGACGAGCACCTGGCCCAGCCTGCGCCCCGGCCGCACCGGCGCCGCCAGCAGATACACCAGCACGAAGGCGGGCACCACCAGCAGCGCCTGCAACATCTTTGCCAGGAAACCGAACCCGAGCAGGGTGCCGGCCAGCAGCAGCCAGCCCGTGCCGCCCCGTTCCAGTGCCCGCACCAGGGCATAGGCCGCGGCGACCAGCAACAGCACCAGCAGCGCGTCCGGGTTGTTGAACCGGAACATCAGCACCGCCACCGGGGTCAGCGCGAGCACCGCACCGGCGAGCAACCCGGCGACCGGACCCGAGCAACGGCGTACCGTGGCGTAGGTCAGCCCCACCGCGGCCACCCCGCACAACGCCTGCGGCACCAGGATGCTCCACGAACTGAGCCCGAACAGCCGCACCGACAGCCCGGTCACCCAGAGCGCGGCCGGGGCCTTGTCCACGGTGATCCCGCCTGCCGGGTCGGTGGCGCCGAAGAACCATGCCGTCCAGCTCTGCCCGCCGGCCTGCGCCGCCGCGGAGTAGTAGGCATTGGCCCAGCCGGACTCGCCGAGGCCCCACAGGTAGAGCACGGCGGTGGCCAGGAGCAGGGTGGCGACAGCCGGGCGCATCCACCGTACGGCGCGCGCGTCCGATGTGGACATGGTCATGCGTCCACTCTCGGTGCGCGCGCTGTGCCCCTACTGGGGACTGCCTGTGCGCGAGCTGTGCGCGGGCAGGATGACGGTGAACTCGGTCCGGCCGGGATGGGTGTCCAGCCGGACCTGACCGTGGTGCGCGGCGACCACCGCGGCCACGATGGCGAGGCCGAGGCCGGTGCTGCCTGCCTCCCGGGAGCGAGAGGTGTCCCCGCGGGAGAACCGCTCGAACACCTCGGGCCGGATCTCGGCCGGGATGCCGGGGCCGTCGTCGGCGACGGCGAGTCGTACCTCGCCCTTGGCCGCGGCCAGGATGGTGCGCACGGTGGTTCCAGCCGGGGTGTGCGTGCGGGCGTTGTTCAGCAGGTTGAGCACCACCTGGTGTAGCTGGCTGGCGTCGCCGAGCACGGTCACCGGTTCCGGCGGGGCGGTGAGCAGCCAGCGGTGCTCGGGGCCCGCGACATGCGCGTCGGCCACCGCGTCGGCGACCAGCCGGGACAGGTCCACCGGCTCGCGCGCTACCGGGCGCCCGGAGTCCAGCCTGGCCAGCAGCAGCAGTTCCTCGACCAGGCTGGTCATCCGGCCGGACTCGGCCTCCACCCTGGCAAGGGCGTACCGCACGTCCGGCGGCACCGCCTCCCCGTGCCGCCTGCTCAGCTCGGCATAGCCGCGGATCGAGGCCAACGGGGTGCGCAGCTCGTGGCTGGCGTCGGCGACGAACTGCCGCACCCGGCTCTCGCTGCGCTGGCGGGCGGCCAGGGCGGCGGCCACATGTTCCAGCATCCGGTTCAGCGCGGCACCCACCTTGCCGACCTCGGTACGGGTGTCGGTATCGGCCTCCGGCACCCGGACCGAGAGCGCGACCTCACCCCGGTCCAGCGGGATCTCCGCGACCTTGCCCGCGGTGGTGGCCAGCCGGTCCAGCGGCCGCAGTGTCCGCCGCACGGTCAGCGCCGCGATCGCCCCCGCGGCCAGCAACGCGGTCACCGCGACCCCGCCGAGCACGAACCCCAGCCGCCACAGGGTGTCGTGCAGCCCGGCAAGGGGAAGGGCGGTGACCCGCCTGCCCTCCGGCGTCCCGGTCGCGACCGCCCGGTAGTCACCGAGGTCGCCGAGGGTCACCGTGCGCGGGCGGCCGTCGGCGGGCAGGCGCTCCAGCGGCTCCCGCTGCTCCCGCTCCAGCGGGTCGATCGAGGTGTCCGGGGCGAGCCGGGCCGCTTCACTCAGCCCGCCGGGCAGCAGCCGCGCGGCGACCGTACCCACCGGCTGGCCAGGGACCCGCAGGTAGAAACCGAGGCCGGGCGGCGGCGGTAGCCGGTCCGGGCCGCCGGGGCCGCGGTCGCTGGCGGCCGCCAGCTGGGAGTCGAGCTGGTCCAGCAGGAAGTCCCGCAGCGCGAACTCGGTGACCACCCCGACCACGAGGCTCACCAGCGCCAGCAGGCCGAGCACCTGGACGAGTAGCCGCCCGCGCAGCGACCACGGCCGCCGGGCACGTTCACCGCGGCGGTTTGAGGACATACCCGGCGCCCCGCATGGTGTGGATCATCGGCTCCCGGTCGGCGTCGATCTTCTTGCGCAGGTAGGAAACGTATAGCTCGACGATGTTGGCCTGCCCGCCGAAGTCGTAGCTCCAGACCCGATCGAGTATCTGCGCCTTGCTCAGCACCCGCCTGGCGTTGCGCATCAGGTAGCGCAACAGCTCGAACTCGGTGGCGGTGAGCGAGACCGGTTCCCCACCGCGGTGCACTTCGCGGCTGTCCTCGTCCAGGGTGAGGTCGCCGACCACCAGCAGGGAGCCCTCGGAGGCGGCGACCACCCTTGCCCTGCGCAGCAGCGCGCGCAGCCGCAGGGTCACCTCCTCCAGGCTGAACGGCTTGGTGACATAGTCGTCGCCACCGGCGGTCAGCCCGGCGATCCGGTCCTCGACCGCGTCCTTCGCGGTGAGCAGCAGCACCGGCAGGTGCGGGTTCTCCGCACGCATCCGGCGTAGCGCCTCGAGACCGCTGAAGTCCGGCAGCATGATGTCCAGCACCACGGCATCCGGCCGGAACTCCCTGGCCAGGCGGACCGCTGTCGCGCCGTCCGGCGCGGTGCGCAGCTCCCAGCCCTCCATCCGTAGCGCCATCGACATGAGCTCGGCGAGGCTGGCCTCGTCGTCCACCACGAGTACCCGCACCGGGCTGCCGTCCGGCCTGCGCAGCTCGACCCGGTTCGGGTCGGTGTTCATGCTGGTCACGAAGCCTACTCTGGCGCGGGAGGTTGAGCCGGGGCTGTGGTTTTCCTGTGCGCGAGCTGTGCGAGCCCGAACGCTTTACCGGGGCCCACAGGGCGCGCCCACCTGGCACACAGCCGGTACACAGCCGCGCGGCGGATGCTCACCGGTGCCGGTCCACGACCGAGGGAAGGATCAGACCGATGAGCAACGAGCAGACCCCGTCGCCGGAGCAGGCCCCCGCGCCCGCGTGGGGTGACCAGCAGCCGCCCGCCCGCCGGTGGTCCGGCCGCAAGACCGCGATCGCGGCCGCCGTGGCGGTGGGCATCGCCGCCGCCGGTGGCGTGGCGGTGTACGCGGGCACCAGCGCGGCGGGCACCGACGGACGCGGCGGGATGCAGGGTGGCCGGTTCGCCGGACCGCCGGGCGGGATGATTCGTACGTTCCAGGCGCTGCACGGCGACTTCGTGGCCTCCGACGGGAACGGCGGGTACTCCACGCAGCGGATGCAGACCGGGGAGGTCACCGCGATCGACACCGACTCGATCACGATGACCAGCGAGGACGGCTACACCCAGAGCTACCTGCTGGACGGCGACACGGCCGTCAGCGGTGAGCGGCCGGAGGCGGGGGACGAGCGGACGGTGGTGGCGGAGGTCGATGGCGACACCGCGACCGCGCTCACCGTTTCCGAGCCCCGCCCGGCCGGCGGCCCACCGGATGGCATGGGCAGACGGCCCAACGGCCAAGCCGGCAACTGACGAAACTGGTCAGGTCCACCAGCGGTGCCAGAGTGCGAGGTCGGTGCCGAGGGCGAAGACGTCAATGCGGTTGTAGCCCCAGGAGACGGCTCCCGGCCCGGTGGTCAGCACGCCACCAAGCGACTCCCAACCGGACCAACCACCCTGATACCACTTGTGCCACAGGGCGTTGTCCGTACCGCGGACGAACACGTCCAACCGTCCTGGCGCCCAGGAGGAGACCCCCGGCCCGGAGGTCAGCACGCCACCAAGCGACTCCCAACCGGACCAACCACCCTGATACCACTTGTGCCACAACGCATCGTTCCCACCGCGGGCGAACACGTCGATCCGGCCACTACTCCAGGAGACCGCCGCCGGATACGACGTCAGGTAACCGCCGAGGGATTCCCAGCCGGACCAGCCGTTCTGGTACCACTTGTGCCACAGCGCGCCGTCGCCGCCACGGCCGAACACGTCCAGCCTGCCCGGCGCCCAGGAGGACACCGCGGGGGCGGAGGTGAGGTACCCACCGAGGGACTCCCAACCGGACCAACCACCCTGATACCACTTGTGCCACAACGCGTTGTCCCCACCACGGGCGAACACGTCGATCCGGCCATTACTCCACGACACCGCGGCCGGGGCCGAGGTGAGGTACCCGCCCAGCGACTCCCAGCCGGACCAGCCGTTCTGGTACCACTTGTGCCACAGGGCGTTGTCCGGCCCCACGGCGAACACGTCCAGCCTGCCCGCCGACCAGGAGGAGACCGCGGGCGCGGACCGTAGCGAGCCGCCGAGCGATTCCCAGCCGTACCAGGTCTGGGTGCCTGCCCGTGGTTCGCTGCCCTCCGGCAGCAGCCCGGTGAGCGCGTCGTGGGATGCGGTCTTCACCGGGACGGCCGCCGGAGTCCCGGCCCCGGCGGACGGAGCCGCGACGAGCCCGGCCAGCGCGAAGAAAGAAACGATCAGCAAGGTCAGATATCTTCGCATGATTCCCCTTTCGATCAATGCCTCTATTTCATCCTAGGCGTGATCGCATTACGAACAATGAGCTGGATGGTCGAAGCACCGGCAATCGGATGGCGGCCCGATTCCGGCCCCGTGACGAGACTCTTTGGAGTACCTTTTTGTTGACCTTTCAGCATTTTTCGGCCTAGCCTGGCCGGCGTGGAGCCGATGCCGGGCAGGGACGAGTTCACCGTGTTCGGCGTCTCCCACGTGGTCACGCTCATGGTGTTCGCCGTGGTCGCGACCGCGCTGGTCTGGCTGGGTCGCCGATACGGGCGAGCCGGAGCGGTGTGGTGGTCCGGCCGGGTGCTCGGGCTGGTCATGCTCACGACCCAGGTGGCAGGGCAGGCCTATCTGACGTTCACGGCCACGCACATCGAGAATCGACTGCCACTGCATTTGTCCGATCTGGTCGGTGTCGTCGCGGCATACGCTTTGTGGTCCCAGCGTCGCTGGGCCTGCGCCCTCACCTATTACTGGGGAATCGCGCTGAGCCCGCAGGCCCTGCTCACCCCGTTCTACCGCGGCGCGGACTTCCCCAGCACGGGTTTTCTGATTTTCTGGGCTATGCACCTGTTCGTGGTGTGGGTGGCGATCTATCTCACCTGGGGGCTGCGAATCAGGCCGGATTGGACGGTCTTCCGCAGTACCGTCGCGGTGACCCTCTGCTGGGCCGGGGCCACCATGGGGCTGAACGCCGTCCTCGACACCAACTACGGCTTTCTCAACGAGAAGCCGGAGCGCAGTTCCATGCTGGACCTGCTGGGCCCCTGGCCCTGGTACCTGATTCCGGAGATCGTGCTCGTACTGGTGGTGTGGGCGCTGATGACCTGGCCCTGGACCCGCAGCCGGGCCAGGGCTCGCAGCTGACCGCTACCCCGGCCCGGAGACGGCATGCAGCCGCAGCGCGAGCTGGATCTCCAGGGCACGCTCGGGTTCCTGCCAGTCCGTCCCGAGCAGCCCTGCGATCCGCTCCAGCCGCTGCGCCACCGTGTTCACATGCACGTGCAGCTCGTCCTTGGCCCTGGTCAGGCTGCCGCCGCAGGCGAAGTACGTGTTCAGGGTGCGCATCAGCTCGGTACC
The DNA here is from genome assembly GCF_018885265.1 of Amycolatopsis aidingensis. Taxonomy (GTDB): domain Bacteria; phylum Actinomycetota; class Actinomycetes; order Mycobacteriales; family Pseudonocardiaceae; genus Amycolatopsis; species Amycolatopsis aidingensis. The sequence goes on along the minus strand of NZ_CP076538.1, from coordinate 1,555,279 downwards.
GCGCCTGCGGTCGTAGTCGAGCACCGGGCCGAGCGTCGCGCGCACGTAGCCGTGGATGTCGGCGCGGTCACCGAGCAGCGCTCCGACGAAACCGAGGCCGCTCATCGCGGTGCCCGTTCCGCCACGGCCGAGCGCCAGCAGGGCATGCAGGCAGCGGCGGGCCTCGGCATGCGCGTCGACCAGCCCGGCGGGACCGGCGGCGGGACCGGCCGCGCCAACGGTCACCGGGCGGCCGACCGCCGTACTCAGCTCCCCCGCCAGCCGTTCGCCCAAGACCGCGGGGTCCTCGCCCTGCGCCAGCAGCACCACCGTGTCGGCATGGGCGCCCACCATCCTGGCCGGGGGCAGCCAGGGCACGGCCGCGGTGAGCCGCCGCCTGCTGACGTCCCCGGCGTGCGCCACCGCGACCAGATGCGGATCACGCAGGTCGATGCCCAGCCGCCTGCCGCGTTCCAGCAGGCCGTCCGGATCGCGCTCCGGCGCGGTGAGCAGGTCCGTGATCAGCTCGCCGCGCAGCCGGTCCTCGGTTTCCGCCACCGAGCGGCGCAGCAGCAACAGCAGGGCGGTGACCACACTGGCCCGCTCGAACAGCCTGCGGTCGGCCTCGGTCAGCTCGGTGTCCGCGGTCAGGGTGATGCTGCCGAGCAGCTCGGGCCCGGCGAGGATCGCGCATACCCAGGTGCCGCCGTCCTGGATCGCGCGGCCCGCGGTCCTGGACCGCTCGACCAGCCCGGCTGGCAGCTCCCGCGGACCGTGACCCGCGACGGCGAGCTCGCTGCCCGCGGCGTCGTGCACCACGATGCCCCGCGCGCCGAGCACGCTGCCGAGTGCGGCGGCGACCTGCGCCGTATCGCCACCGCGCAGCACCAGGTCGGACAGCCGGTCGTGGGCGTCCTGGGCCCGTGCCATCGCGTCGCTGTGCGCCCGGATGACCTCGTTGGCCGCATTCAGCTCGGCCAGCGCGGTGCGGGATTCCTCCAGCAGCCGCGCGGTGTCCAGCGCGATCGCCGCGTGGTTGGCCAGCGAGGTCAGCAGGGACACCTCCGCGGCGGAGAACTCGCGCGCCGAGCGGTTCGCCGCGTACAGCACCCCGATCACGGTGCTGCCCAGTAGCAGGGGCACGCCGAGGATCGCCACCAGGCCCTCGTCGGCGACCCCGGCGTCGATCGCCGGGGTGTGCTCGAATCGCCGGTCGGTGCCGTAGTTGGCGGTGGCGTAGGGCAGGGCGGTCTGCGCGACCAGCCCGCCGAGGCCCTCCCCGAGGTTCAGCGTGAGCCGCTGGAACAGCGCCGAGGTGGAGCCCTCGGTGACCCGCATGTAGGTCTGCCCGGCCTCCGGGTCGTTCAGGGTGAGGTACGCGGTGTCGGTCAGCAGCAGGCTGCGCGCGCGGTGCACGATCGAGCGCAACACGGCATCGGTGTCCCGCAGCAGGGCCAGGTCGCTCGCGGTGTCGAACAGCGCGGTCAGCTCGGCCTCCCGCCGCGAGTGCTCGGACAGCCTGCGGCGTACCCGCAGTGCCGCCTCGGCCGCGTGCTCGACCTCGGCATCGGCGCCCGCGGCGGCCGCGACCTGCGCGATCCGCTCGACCGGGGCCGCCTGGTCGAGCAGGTCGAGCAGCTCGCGCAACACCGTCACCGTGCTGGTCACCGGGTCGCTGGTCACCGGGTCATCGTGGCACGGGCGCACCATCGCCTTCCCGGCGTGCACGCTCGGCGAGCGAGTCACCCCTTGTCTCCTTCGCCGCGAGCACGGCCAGCACGCTCAGCAGCGCCCCGAACGCGACATAACCGGAGACAGGGACCGCTGAGCCGAACGCGTCCAGCAAGGCGGTGGCGATCAGCGGGGCGAGCCCGCCGGCGAGGATCGAGGCGAGCTGGTACCCGATGGAGGTGCCGGAGTAGCGGACCCTGGTGCCGAAGAGCTCGGCGAAGAAGGCTGCCTGCGGGCCGTACATCGCCGCATGCAGCACCAGCGCCACCGTGGTGGCCGCGGTGATGGCGAACCCGGAGGCGGTGTCCAGCAGGGGGAAGAAGGCGAACACCCAGCCCGCCATCCCGATGGCCCCGACCAGGTACACCGGGCGGCGGCCGAGCCGGTCGGACAGCGCGCCCCATACCGGGATCGCCAGGAACTGCACCATCGAACCGATCAGCACGGCGTTCAGCGCCGTCGACTTCGGCAGTTCCAGGGCCTGCGTGACGTAGACCAGGATGAACGAGGTGATCACGTAGTAGGAGATGTTCTCGCCCATCCGGGCACCCATCGCGATCAGCACCTGGCGCCACTGGGTGCGGAGCACGTCGATGATCGGCGCCCGTTCCGGCTGCGCCCGGCGCGCGGCGGCCGCCGCGGCCTCCTGGAAGACCGGGGTCTCGGCGACGCTGATCCGGATCCACAGCCCGATCAGCACCAGCACGCCGGACAGCAGGAACGGGATGCGCCAGCCCCAGGCCAGGAAGTCGGCCTCGGACTGCACCGCGGCCAGTACCGCGAGCACTGCCGTGGCCAGCAGGTTCCCGCCGGGGCCCCGGCCTGGGGCCAGGAGGCCCAGAAGCCGCGGCGGCGCTCGTCACCGTGTTCGGACACGATCAGCACGGCGCCGCCCCATTCGCCGCCCAGTGCGAAGCCCTGTACCAGCCGCAACAGGGTCAGCAGCAGGGGCGCGGCCACGCCGATACCGGCGTAGGTGGGCAGCAGGCCCATGGCCACCGTCGCACCGCCCATCATCAGCAGGCTGACCACCAGCAGCTTCTTCCGGCCGACCCGGTCGCCGAAGTGGCCGAACACCAGGCCGCCGAGCGGCCGCGCGACGAAGCCGATGGCGAAGCTGGCGAAGGCGAGCAGGGTTCCGGTGAGCGGATCCGCCGAAGGGAAGAACAGCTTGTTGAACACCAGGGCGGCGGCTGAGCCGTAGAGGAAGAAGTCGTACCACTCGACGGTGGTGCCGATCATGCTGGCGGTCACCACCCGGATGATCGACTTCTGCTGGGGTGCCTGGCTCGCTGTCATTGACGATCACCGATCCGCGGTAGGAGTTGGGCAGGAAAGGCAGGACTCAGGAAGCCGTCCAGGCTCCGTCCAGGGTGAGCGAGGAGCCGCTGAGGTAGCCGGTTTCCGGACCGCACAGCCAGCGCACGGCCGCGGCCACCTCCTCGGGTTCGAGCAGCCGCTTGATCGCGGTGCGGTGCAGCAGCACCTCGTCCACGACCTGACCGGGTTCGATGCCGTGCGCGGCCGCCTGGCTGCCGATCTGGTCCTCGACCAGTGCGGTGCGCACGTAGCCGGGGGCGACGCAGTTGCTGGTGACGCCATAGGGAGCGCCCTCGAGCGCGAGCACCTTGCTCAGGCCCTCCAGCCCGTGCTTGGCCGCGACGTAGGCGGCCTTGCCCTGGCTGGCGCGCAGGCCGTGCACGCTGGAGATATGCACGATGCGCCCCCAGCCATGGGCGTACATATGCGGCAGGCAGTGCCGGGCGAGCAGGAACGGGGCGGTCACCATCACCTGCTGCAGCTGGGTGAACCGCTCCGGCGGGAAGTCCTGCACCGGCGCGATGTGCTGCAGGCCGGCGTTGTTCACCAGCACGTCCACCTCGGACGGCAGCTCGTGCACCGCCGCCGGGTCGGCGAGGTCGAGCACGTGGGCCGTGCCGCCGGCCTCCTCGGCTGCGGCCTTGGCAGCCTTGGCGTCGCGGTCCACCACGTGCACACTCGAGCCGGACTCGGCGAGCGCGCGGACGCAGGCTCGGCCGATGCCCGCTCCACCCCCGGTGACCAGGGCGGTGCGGCCACGCAGCGGCGTCGCGGCCGGATTCGTCGGGTTCATCGGACATACTGTGACGGCGAGCACCCATCGGCACCATGTGCCGGGAGCCCATGACTGCCCCCGCGGCTGTAGTGCTCGGCCACATAGGTGGCCTCCGATTGCGCCCGCCCGGGCCCGCTGCGAGGGTGCGACCATGCCCGAGTCCGCCGACCCGCCACCGCTGCTGCTGTCCTTCGGCCACGAGGAACTGGTCATCCGCCAGCGCTACGAGGTGGCCAGCATCGTCAACGACATCCTCATCGCGTTCTGGTTCGTGCTGGGCAGTGTTTTCTTTTTCTACGAAAGCCTGACCACGGCCGGAACCTGGTTCTTCCTCATCGGCAGTATCGAACTGATGATCCGGCCGGTCCTGCGGCTCTCCCGCAGGGTGCACCTGCGCCGGGTCCGGAGCGGGTCACCCGGAGAAACCGCCCAGGACTTCTAGGGGATATTTCGGGGTCGCGGCGCGACCTTCGTCGGTGGCCATCTTTCCGTGCGCATCGGTAGCTTCGGACCGTCGTGTTGATCTTGACCGAAAGGCGCCGATGCGTCATCCATTCCTTTCCATCGCGGCCGCGGCACTGGTCGCGGCACCGCTCCTGATCGCGAGTCCGGCACCGGCACAGGCCGCCGGGCTCGACTGGCAGCCCTGTCCGGACGATGCCGCGCTGGACTGCGCCACCCTCTCCGTGCCGTTGAACTGGGCCGAACCCGACGGCGAACGGATCGAGCTCTCCCTGGTCCGTCGGGAGGGCAGCAGCAAGGCCGGGGACAAGCTGGGCACCCTGGTCTACGGCCCCGGCGGGCCGGGTGGTTCCGGGGTCGCCGACCTGAAGTCCGACCCGATCTTCCAGGACCCCGTCTACCAGCACTACGACGTGGTCAGCTACGACTCGCGCGGGATCGGGGAGAGCAGCCCGATCCGCTGCGAGACCGACAACTTCGTGCGCGACTGGCCCACCACCCGCAGGGAGTTCCGCCGGCAGTTGTGGAAGAACCGGGCGTACATGGCGGACTGCCGCAAGCGCACCGGACCGGTCTATGACCATGTGGACACCCGCAGCGATGTGCGTGACCTGGACACCATCCGCGCCGCCCTCGGCGAGGACAAGCTGAACTACTACGGAGTCTCCTACGGCACGCTGCGCGGCCAGCAGTACGCCGAGATGTTCCCGGAAAGAGTCGGCAGGCTCATCCTCGACTCCACGATGGACCACAGCATCGACAACGCGTGGGATTTCATGCGGACCGAGACCGGACTACGCGAGGAAATGTTCGGCATCTTCGTGGAGCGGTGCGCCGAGCGGCAGGAGTGCGCGCTGCACGGCAGGGACATCGAGGCACTGACCGACCGGCTGTACGAGCGGGCGGAGCGGGGCGAGCTGACCGACCCGGAGGAACCGGGTCGCAAGCTGGACGAGATCGGCCTTGCGCTGTCCATGGAGAACCTGGTGCTCGGCAGGCAGTGGCCGAAGCTCGCCGACCACCTGCTGGCGCTGGAGCAGCAGGCCGATCGCCAGCTGCGGACCGCGAGCGTCCAGGAGGTCGGCAACGATCCGAGCAAGCCGATCTGGTGCAACGACTGGAACTACCGGGTGCACACCTTCGCCGAGGCCGAGTACCTCACCCGCAGGCTCGCCAAGGAGGCTCCCAACGTCCGGTTCAGCAGCTACGACTACTGGGCGGTGGCCTGCCTCGGCTGGCCGCGCAAGCCGGTCAACCAGCCGCACGAGCTGGAGCTCAGCGAGGAGGTTCCGCCGATCCTGATCGCCAACGCCCGGTTCGACCCGGCGACGGTGTACCCCTGGGCGCAGGCCGTGGCCGAGCAGAGCGGCATGCCGCTGCTCACCTACGACGGCGGTGGCCACGGTATGTACTTCGTGGACTCCTGCTCCCGGGAGTACATGCACGAGTACCTGCTGACCGGCAAGACCCCGCCGGACGGCACCCACTGCCCTGCGCAGGAGGGCCCGGCGACGCGGTCGGCCGAGCCGGCCCTGCCGATGCCGCCGAGCCTGACCGAGGGGTTCGCCTCGGCCATGCGCTGAGTCTTATTCCGCGGTCGGGTTATTCAGGTCCGCAACGCGCCTCGCCAGCGCGGTGACCTGCAACGACCGCTCGCACGGGCCTGGCGGCCCGCGGTCGCTGGGTCGTTCTGAATAACCCTCGCTGAGCCGGTTCAGGTTTCCACCGGCTCCGGCGCGGTGAGCCGGGCGGTGTTCGCGGCCAGGTCGTCCTCGGCGTCCTGGGCCGCGAGCTCCGCCCGGACCCGCTCCGCGTAGTGCTCAACCTCCCGCCGGGTACGGGCGGCCGACCAGCCGAGTACCGGGGCCACCAGCTGCGCCACCTCCGGCGCGGCGGCCAGCCCGCGGTCGGCGGCCTCCACCGAGATCCGCATCCGCCGGGTGAGCAGGTCCTCGAGGTGCAGGGCACCCTCGTGGGTCACCGCATACACCGCCTCGGCCTTGAGGTACTCCTGCCCGCCAGGGATCGGCTCGGCCAGCTCCGGTCGCTGCCGGATCAGCTCCAGCAGCTCGCGGACCGCCGATCCGTACCGGCCGAGCAGGTGCTCGATCCGGTGCACCGGCAGCCCGCTGTCCGCCGCGACCTGCTCCCGCTGCGCCAACAGCTCGGCGTATCCGACCGCCCCGAGCAGCGGCAACCTGTCGGTGAGCGAGCGCGGCACCGCCGCGCCGAACCCGCGCACCGCGGCGTCCACCACGTCCTTGGCCATCACCCGGTAGGTGGTGTACTTGCCACCGGCAACCACGAACAGCCCCGGCGCCGGTTCGGCCACCGCGTGCTCACGGGACAGCTGCGCCGTCTCCGCCGAGGTCCCGGCCAGCAGTGGGCGCAGGCCCGCGTACACGCCCTCGATGTCCTCGTGCGTCAGCGGTGTGCGCAGTACCGCGTTCACGTGCTCCAGCAGGTAGTCAAGGTCCGCCCTGCTGACCGAGGGGTGGGCCTTGTCCAGCCGCCATTCGGTGTCGGTGGTGCCGATGATCCAGTGCTGTCCCCACGGGATCACGAACAGCACGCTCTTCTCGGTACGCAGGATCAGCCCGGTGTCCAACCGGATCCGCGCCCGCGGCACCAGCAGGTGCACTCCCTTGGACATCCGTACCGAGAACGGCGCCTTCGCCCCGGCGGCCTGGTGCAGCTCATCGGTCCACACCCCGGTCGCGCTGATCACCCGCCGGGCCCGGACGGTGATCTCCCTGCCGTTCTCGAGGTCCCGTACCGTCGCGCCGGCCACTCGGTCCCCTTCGCGCAGCAGCCCGGTGGCCCGCGCCCTGGTGAGCACGCTTGCGCCGTGCTGGGCCGCGGTACGCGCGATCATCATGGTGTGCCGCGCGTCGTCCACCTGCGCGTCGTAGTACCGGATGGCTCCGGTGAGCGCATCCGGCCGCAGCGAGGGCGCCAGTTCCAGCGCCTTGGCGCGGGAAAGGTGCCGGTGCATGGGCAGCGCCCTTGCACCGCCCATGGTGTCGTACAGCAGCACCCCGGCCCCGATATAGGCCCGCTCCCACACCCGGTGGCGCAGCGGCAGCAGGAAGGGCACCGGCCGGACCAGATGCGGCGCGAGCCTGCGCAGCAGCAGGCCACGCTCCTTGAGCGCCTCCCGCACCAGCGAGAAGTCCCGCTGCTCCAGGTAGCGCAGCCCGCCGTGGATCAGCTTGCTGGACCGGCTGGAGGTTCCAGCCGCCCAGTCCCGCGCCTCCACCAGCGCCACGGAAAGCCCACGGGAGGCCGCGTCCAGCGCCGCGCCCGCTCCGACCACTCCCCCGCCGATGACCAGGACGTCCAGCTCACTCTCCCCGGCCGAGTGCAGCGCGGCCTCCCGGTACTCCGGCCCGAGCCGTGCGGTCCCCATCATTGCCCTCCCGTGCTGTTCGCGGCCCAGCCGCAGTCGCGTACTCATTCCTCGATCTCGACCCAGTCCAGGGTTCGCGATACCGCCTTCTGCCAGCCCGCGTAACCCTTGTCCCGCTGCTGGTCGTCCCAGCTCGGCAACCAGCGCCGGTCCTCCTGCCAGTTCTGCTCCAGCTCGTCGGTGGAGCGCCAGAACCCGACCGCAAGCCCGGCCGCGTAGGCCGCACCCAGCGCCGTGGTCTCGGCGACCACCGGGCGGGAGACCGGCACGCCGAGGATGTCCGCCTGTAGTTGCATGCACAGCTGGTTCGCGGTAACCCCACCGTCCACTCGCAACACGTCAAGGCTCACCCCGGAGTCGGCGGTCATCGCCTGCACCACGTCCTTGGTCTGGTAGCAGATTGCCTCCAGGGTGGCCCGCGCGACATGGGCGTTGGTGCTGTACCGGGAAAGCCCGAGCAGCGCGCCGCGGGCGTCGGAACGCCAGTAGGGCGCGAACAGCCCGGAGAAGGCAGGTACGAAATAGACCCCGCCGGTGTCCTCGACCTGGCTGGCCAGTGCCTCGCTCTGCGACGCACCGCCGATGATGCCGAGCTGGTCGCGCAGCCACTGCACGGCCGAACCGGTGACCGCGATGGAACCTTCCAGTGCGTACGCCGGCTTCTCCGCGCCGAACTGGTAGCAGACCGTGGTGAGCAGGCCGTGCTGGGAACGCACCAGCTCGTGCCCGGTGTTCAGCAGCAGGAAGTTCCCGGTGCCGTAGGTGTTCTTGGCCTCGCCCGGCCGGAAGCACAGCTGCCCGACGGTGGCCGCCTGCTGGTCGCCGAGGTCACCGGCGAGCGGGACCGCACCGCGCAGCGGGCCGTCCGCCCTTGTCGTCCCGTACAGCTCGGGGTGGGATGAGGGCATGATGGCGGGCAGCATCCGGCGCGGAATGCCGAAGAAGGACAGCAGTTCCTCGTCCCAGTCCAGGGTCTCCAGGTTCATCAGCATGGTGCGGCTGGCGTTGGTGACATCGGTGACGTGCACGCCGCCGTCCACCCCGCCGGTGAGGTTCCACAGCAGCCAGCTGTCCGTGGTGCCGAAAACCGCGTCCCCGGCCTCGGCCGCCTCCCGGACCCCCGCCACGTTCTCCAGGATCCACTGCAGTTTGCCTGCCGAGAAGTAGGTCGCCGGGGGCAGGCCTGCCTTGCGCCGGATGACCTCGCCGCGGCCGTCCCGGTCCAGCGCGGCCGCGATCCGGTCGGTGCGGGTGTCCTGCCAGACGATGGCGTTGTGGTACGGCCGCCCGGTCCGGCGGTTCCACACCACGGTGGTCTCCCGCTGGTTGGTCACCCCCAGTGCGGCCAGATCGCCCGCCCGCAGGTTCGCCTTGTTCATCGCGGTCTCGATCACCGCGCGGGTGCGTTCCCAGATCTCCGTCGGGTTGTGCTCAACCCAGCCCGCCTGCGGGAAGATCTGCTCGTGCTCGAGCTGGTGCCGGGCGATCTCGTTGCCGCCGCGGTCGAACACCATGAACCGGGTGCTGGTGGTGCCCTGGTCGATGCTGCCGATGTAGTCACTCATGGCTTGCTCCTCAGGCGTTGCGGGCCGCGGCGGCCGGGACGGGGGCGGGTTCGAGCGGCGGTTCGGGCGGCGGCAGGAAGCGCGCGATGAGCAGGCGGTAGGCCCCGACGCCGATGATGCCGCCGATGAGTGGCCCGGCTATCGGCACCCAGAAGTAGGGATGGCCGTGCTGGTCGAGCCAGGCCGTGCCGTATCCGGTGAGATAGGAGGCCAGCCGGGGCCCGAAGTCGCGGGCGGGGTTGATCGCGTAACCGGCGGCGCTGCCCCAGGCCATGCCGATGCCGACCACCACGAAGCCGACCACCACCGGGGCGAGGAAGGGCGGCGGCGCGAGGTTGCGCAGGTCGGTGATGGCCACCACCAGGAACAGCAGGATCGCGGTGCCGATGATCTGGTCCCGGAAGGCGCCGAGGTCGCTGATCGGCAGCACCCCGTTGCCCGGCAGGGTGGAGAACACGCCCTGGGTCTCGATGGTGTGCCCGGGGTCCACACTGGCCAGCACCTCGGAGTAGTTCCAGCGCACCAGCAACGCGGCCACGAAGGCGCCAGCGGTCTGCGCCAGCGCGTACGGGCCGACCTTGCGCCACGGGAAGTCGCGGAACACCGCCAGTGCCACGGTCACCGCGGGGTTGATGTGCCCGCCGCTGACCCTGGAGGCCACGTAGACCCCGAGGATCACGCCGAGCCCCCAGGCCCAGGCGATGCTGTCGTGGTCACCGATCCCGGCCGCGGCGACCTGGGCCACGACCCCGCAGCCGAACATGATGAGGATGAACGTGCCTGCAAACTCGGCGGCCATCTCGCCGACGAGCCCACGGGCCTTGAGCCGTTCGACCATGTCTCCTCCGGAAAAAGCGGGCTGCACGCCGAAGCGGCGGCAGCGTTGACGTCTGTTCGGAACAACCCGCGGGGTCGCGCTGGACATTAAGTACGGGTTTCCGAGGGGTCAACGAACCGGATTCGACAATGTCGAACGCTGGGGCCTGGTTTGATCCGGTTCGCCCGATTACTCTGCCGCGACTGTGACCCAGCTCATGACCTGCCCGGATGAACACGTTCGCAGGCCACCGCGCGTTCGACATTGTCGAACCCACGTCGACGCGATAGGTTCGAGCGCGTGCCTGGTCCGGTCCAATCCATCGAGCGCGCGGCCGCGATCCTGCGGCTGCTCGCCCGTGGCTCGGGGCGCCTCGGCGTCGGCGAGATCGCCAGTTCGCTGGAGCTGGCGAAGGGGACCGCGCACGGCATCCTCCGCACCCTGCAGGCGGTCGGCTTCGTCGAGCAGGACGCCACCAGCGGCAAGTACCAGCTCGGCGCGGCCCTGCTGCATCTGGGCACCAGCTACCTGGACGTCAACGAGCTCAGGTCCCGGGCAATCAACTGGGCGGACGCGCTCGCCTCGCGCAGTGGGGAGGCCGTGCGTATCGGCGCGGTGGCCGAGGGCAGCGTGCTGGTGGTGCACCACGTGTTCCGCCCGGACGACACCCTGCAAACCCTCGATGTCGGCACCCTGCTGCCGCTGCATGCCACCGCGCTGGGCAAGGTGCTGCTCGCCTACGACACCGACCTCGCCGCCACGGTGCAGCGCGGCGAGCTGGAGTCCTTCACCCGGCGCACGATCGGCAGCCCGCAGGCACTCACCCGGGTGCTGGCCGAGGTGCGCGACGCGGGCTGGGCTGCCGAGGTCGAGGAGTCGATGCCCGGCGAGGCCGGCATTGCCGCCCCGATCCGCTCCTATGGCGGCCTCGTGGTCGGCGCGATCGGCGTATCCGGCGCCATGGAACGGATCTGCGACTCCCGGTCCCGGCCGAGCTCCACTTTGGTCGGTTACGTCCGTGATGCCGCCCGCGCGGTGTCCCGCGATCTCGGGGCCGCCAGGTAACGGAGGCTGCTGATGGCACAGAAGTACGTGATGGCGATCGACCAGGGCACCACCTCGACCCGGTGCATTCTGTTCGATCACCGCGCCAGGCTGGTTTCCGTGGCGCAGCGCGAGCACCACCAGCACTTCCCGAAACCGGGCTGGGTGGAGCACGACGCCGTGGAGATCTGGCGGAATGTGGACCGGATCGTGCCGCAGGCACTGCGCGAGGCCGGCATCGAGGCGAACCAGGTCGCCGCACTGGGCATCACCAACCAGCGGGAGACCACCGTACTCTGGGACCGGCACACCGGCGCCCCGGTGAGCAGGGCGATCGTATGGCAGGACACCCGCACCGACGAGCTGGTCGAGCGGCTCGGCGTGGCCCCCGGCTCGGAACGGGTGCGGGAACGCTGCGGGCTTCCGCTGGCCACGTACTTCTCCGCGCCGCGGGTATGCTGGCTGCTGGAGCGGATTCCCGGGCTGCGCGAGCGGGCGGAGCGCGGGGACGTGCTGTTCGGCACCATGGAGAGCTGGCTGATCTGGAACCTGACCGGCGGGCCGGACGGCGGCGTGCACGTCACCGACGTCACCAACGCCAGCCGCACCCTGCTGATGAACCTCGGCACCCTGGACTGGGACGAGGAGCTACTGTCCTTTTTCGACATTCCACGCCGGATGCTCCCGGAGATCCGCTCCTCGACCGAGGTCTACGGACAGACCCGCAGGGTGGTGCCCGGTATCCGGATCGCCGCCACCCTCGGCGACCAGCATGCCGCCCTGTTCGGGCAGACCTGCTTCGCCGCGGGCGAGGCCAAGTGCACCTACGGCACCGGCAGCTTCCTGCTGATGAACACCGGAACCGAGCCGGTGCACTCCACCCACGGCCTGCTCACCACGGTCGCCTTCCGGATCGGGGACGAGCCCGCCCGTTACGCCCTGGAGGGCTCGATCGCGATCACCGGGTCACTGGTGCAGTGGTTCCGGGACGGGCTCGGCCTGATCACCAGCGCCCCCGAGATCGAGACGCTGGCGCGTACCGTGACGGACAACGGTGGCTGCTACATCGTGCCCGCCTTCTCCGGCCTGTTCGCCCCGCACTGGCGCAGTGAGGCTCGCGGCATCATCGTCGGGCTCACCTCCTACATCACCAAGGGCCACCTTGCCCGCGCCGTGCTGGAGGCCACCGGCTGGCAGACCCGCGAGGTGGTGGACGCGATGAACGCCGACTCCGGGCTGAGCATGGCCGAACTCAAGGTGGACGGCGGGATGACGGCCGACCACCTGCTGATGCAGTTCCTCGCCGACGTGCTCGCCGTTCCGGTGATGCGCCCGATGGTCGCCGAGACGGTTTCGCTCGGCGCGGCCTACGCCGCCGGGCTCGCCGTCGGATACTGGCCGGACCTGGAAGGGCTGCGGCGCAACTGGCACCGGGCCGCCCAGTGGCTCCCGCAGATGGAAGAGCGGCGCAGAACCGAGGAGTACGCCAACTGGCAGCGCGCCGTCGAACTCACCTTCGGCTGGATGCGCCCACACCGAACCGACAGCTGACCCGCGTGTTTGCTCCCCACGCGCGTGTGTTTGCCGTTCCCGCGCACGCTTTGGCTGCCCACGCGCATGCTTTGGCCGTTCCCGTACATCGTTGCTGTTCGCGTTGGCGAGTTTGCTGTTCGCGTGGGTGGTGAGGGGTGGTTGTGGCTGGGTTTCAAGCACGCCTCCGGCGCGCCGCGGGGCACTGGCGCTGCACACATCACCACTAGCAGGGCTGGTTGCTAGCGCCAGCACCCCACGGAACGAGCACCGTCCCCCGACCCGACATACACACTCCATGTCGAACACGCATTCGAGTGAATACCAGCGGGTATACATTCACACGGGGAATTTTCGTCGGTCCCGTCGATACAATTGTGGGTATGGACAGACACAGTTCTGATCCGCACACGGATCCCGCCGAAGACGCACTCACCACACTCGACCTATTGGAGGCCAACGAACGCGCCATCGCCCGGCTGGAAGCGCGGCGGGTGCTGCTGGTGGCCGACCTCGCCCACGACGGGGACGAACGGGTCTCGCTGGTGACCGAGATCGCCGGACGCCTCTACTGGACCCGGCACCGGGTGGAGGAAGCCCTGGCACTGGGACAGCACCTCACCCGGCTACCGAACACCCTCGCCGCCTTCCGCGAGGGCCGGATTGACCAGGAGAAGGTGAAAGCGGTGGTCGAACCCACCGCGGTCCTCACCGACCAACAAGCCCGCGAGGTGGATAAGCGGATGGGCGACAAACTGGAACGCAAAGACCGCACCAGCCTGCGGCGGTCGGTGCGCTACCAGGTACTCGCGGTCGACCCCGACGGAGCGGCGCAGCGCACCAAAGCGCGGCGGGCACAACGATCCCTAGAACTCATCCATCAGGAGGATGGGGTGTCCAGCCTCACGGCCGATCTGGCCACCGAGGTGGCCACGGCGATCTACGCGCGGTGTGACCGGGCCGCCCGACGGATGCGGAAGGAAGGGGACAGTCGCACGTTGGAGCAGTTGCGGGCGGATGTGTTCGCCGATTTGGCCCTCCGGGAGGACGGCGCCACCCGGGCGCCGCGGACGGAGGTGTACCTGTACTTCGCCGCCAGCTCCCTGCTGGGGCTGGACGAGCAGCCGGGATATGTGGCCGGGCATGGGCATATCCCGGCGTCGTTGGCGCGGGAGCTGGCCACCCACCCCGACAGTGTGTGGCGACGGTTGTTGACCGACCCGGCCACCGGGCATCCCACCGATCTGGGGCGTACGCGGTACCGGCCCCCGGCGGCGCTGGATGAGTTCGTGCGGGTACGAGACCGGGAATGTCAGGGCATCGGGTGCCACCGGCCCTCCCAGCAGTGCCAGAACGACCACACCACCGACTGGGCCAAGGGCGGCACCACCCGGGAAGAAGAACTGGTCGGGTACTGCGAACGCGACCACCACCTCAAAGACCTGCCGGGATGGAAATACGAAGTCATCGACGGCATACCCACCATCACCACACCCCACGGAGACATCCACCAAAGCCCCCGCGAACCCCTCCACGAACCCCTCACCCCAGAGGACGACAAACCACCCTTCTGAAATGGCGGAGGACGTTACTCGGGCGAGCGGATGCCCTCGAACATCACCCTGGTACCCGCCTGGATCCACCTGTCCCGCTGGGCGGCGGGGTCCTTCGCGGTCAGCAGGGACAGGCCACAGGAAATGATCACGCCGATCAATGCCTCGGCCGTCACCTCGGTGTCCAGATCGGCGCGCAAGAAGCCCTTCTCGACGCCGTTACGCAGGTACAGCTCCGTGCCCTTCGCCAGGCCGCGGTAGGTGTCCAGGGTGAGGGCGGTCATCTCCGGGTCCGCGCCAAGGGCCTCCACGAACATCAGGCGTACGACCTCGGGATCCTCGACGAACAGCGTGAACAGCCGGTCGCAGATCTGCTCCACCTGCTGGCGGTACTCCGCCACGGTGTTGGTCGCCTGCGGGTCGGCGAAGGCCATCACCGACATCAGCCGCTCGGCCGCGTTGGCCAGCACGTGCATCAGGATGTCCCGCTTGTTGGCGAAGTACCGGTAGAACGTGCCGTGGCCGATCCCCAACTCGTTCGCGATGTCCGCGATCCCTGCTTGGTGGTACCCGCGCTCGGTGAACACCTTGAAGGCCGCGTGCACGATCTCCGCACGCCGCTGCTCCGCCCGTTCCGCCGCTCGATCCGCTGCTGTCGTCATCGACACCGAGTATCTCACCCGTCGGCGTCTGGCCCGGCCGACGCTAGCTCCGGGCGGCCTCGAACTGGTAGCGCACGCCGGTCAGCTCCTCGGACAGCTCCCACAGCCGTTGCTGCATCTCCTCGTCGCGGGAAGCCCTGTTCGAACCGACCCGATGCGGGTACCCGCTCATCTCCCCCGGGCGGTTCGGCCCGATGAACGACCCACCGGGCAAGTCCGGCACGGTTGCGGCGTACAGCGTCGGCAGTGCGCCACGTTCCGCGCTCTGCGCGATCACCCGGTTCATCAACCTCATCCCGAGGTCTTGGATCGACTCGGTCCTGGTCTGCAGGTTGGTCGCGGCATACCCGGGATGCGCGGCCATCGAGCGCACGCCGGACCCCGCCGCCTCCAGCCTGCGTTGCAGCTCATAGGCGAACATCAGGTTCGCCAGCTTGGACTGGCCGTAGGCCGCCCAGCGCCGGTACCCGCTAGAGAAGTTCGGGTCCTCCAGCCGGATACGGCCCAGCCGGTGCAGAAAACTCGACAGCGTGACCACCCGGTCGGTGATCCGGTCCAGCAGCAGCCCGGTCAGCGCGAAATGCCCGAGGTGGTTCACCCCGAACTGGGTCTCGAAACCGTCCTTGGTGCGCCCCTTCGGCACCGCCATCAGGCCCGCGTTGTTGATCAACACGTCCACCGGACCCTCGAGCTCACCCGCGAATGTCCGCACCGAGCCGAGATCGGCGAGGTCGAGCGCACGCACCTGCACGTCACCGGTCAGCCCGGCGGCAGCCGCCTCACCCTTGGCGACGTCCCGGCAGGCCAGCACCACCCGCGCGCCCGCCGCAGTCAGCTGCTTCGCCGTGACCAGGCCGAGCCCGCTGTTCGCCCCGGTGACCACCACGGTACGTCCATGCTGGGCCGGGATGTCCTTCGCTGTCCACTTGCTACTCATCTGCTCACCCGGTACATATCGTCGTCCAGATCAGTCGAAGGTAAGGCATATCGCGCGGCGCGGCGACGCCAGACGTGCTCAACTCACGGCGGCAGGGACCGGTACCGATAGTCGTCCAGCGGAAACCGGCGGCTGGACCACCAGGCCTGCAACGCCGTGGTCGGGCGCAGCAACGAGAAGTCGCCGTGATGATCGATGTAGTACGTGTTCGCGCTCTCGCATCCGTTGGTGAACAGCAACGACCTGCTCGCGCGGCGGTGGGCGAACGCGAAGAACCGGTCGTTCGCCTCCTGGGTCACCTCGGCCGCGGTGGCGCCACGTCGCCGCGCCTCGGTGATCACCCGCAGCGCGTGATGCGCCTGCGTCTCGACCATCACATGCCAGGAACTGCCGGTCCAGGAAAACGGCCCGAAGATGAAGAAACTGTTCGGCAACCGGGGGATGCTCACGCCCTCATAGGCCTGCACCTGCTCGGTGGCGAAGAACTCCGCGAGATCGAAACCGTCCCGCCCGCGCACCGGCACCTTGCGGTAGTTCTCCGGGTCGTTCGCCAGCCGGAACCCGGTGGCCAGGATCAATGTGTCCACCTCGTGCTCGCGGCCGTCCCTGGCACGAACCCCGGTGGGCGTGATCCGCTCGATGCCCTCGGTCACCAGTTCCACATGGTCCCTGGTGAAGGTCCGATAGTAGGTGTTGGACACGCTGGGGCGCTTGCAGCCGAACCCGTAGTCCGGGGTGAGCTTGCGGCGCAGTTCTGGGTCCCGCACCTGCGTCCGCAGGTAGGCCCGGATCGCCCGCTCGGCGCGCTTCGCCACGAAGGCACCCGGCTTGCCGGACACGATCACGCCGGCCAGCAGCAGTTCGACGATCACCGCGGTGATCGCACGTACCACGCTCTGGGTGAACGGCAGCCTGCGAAACAGCGCCCGGACCGCGGGCGGGATCTTCAGGTCGGGCTTTGCGAAGACCCAGATCGCCCGGCGCTGGAACACGGTGAGCCTGCCGGCCACCTTCGCCACCTTCGGAATCAACTGCACCGCCGTGGAACCGGTGCCGATCACCGCGACCCGCTCGCCGCTCAGGTCGTGCCGATGGTCCCAGGCCGCGGTATGCAGCACCGTCCCCGCGAAGTCCGCGAGGCCGGGAATGTCCGGGGTGCGCGGATCGATGAACGCGCCGAGCGCCGTGATCACGTACCGGCAGGTGAGCTCGCCCTCGCGCAGGCTGATCCGCCACAGGTGGTTGCCCTCGTCCCAGGTCCGCGCGGTCATCTCGGTGTTCAGCCGGATGAACGGCCACAGGCCGTACTTCTCCGCGCAGTGATCGATATAGGCCTTGACCTCGCCGCCCTTGGGGAAAACCCGGGACCAGTCCGGATTCTTCTCGAAGGAGAACTGGTAGGTGAACGAGGGCAGGTCCACGGCGACATCCGGATAGGTGTTGTCCCGCCAGGTTCCGCCGATGTCCCCGGCCCGCTCGATGATCAGGAAGTCCTCGATGCCCGCGCGCCGCAGCGCGATACCCGCGCCGAGGCCGCCGAACCCCGCGCCGACCACGACGACCTGGTAGTCCGGCTGCTCCGCCATCTGAACCTCCGTGTGCGGAATGACTTGTCATTCCGCCTGCCCTTTCTATCACGGCACGGCTCGGAGGCAAAGGATTTCGGTTGACATGATCGACCGGACAGGAGGACGATCTCAGCAGGCGTTGAATTCTATTCACAGGGAAGGGGTCACCGTGCCTGACGAGCAGCCCGGCCAGCCATTCGCCGTGGAAGAGGTCGACTTCGAGGCGTTCTACCAGGGCAAACCACCCATCAAGGGTGAGGACATCACCTTCGACGTGGTGCCATGGGACATCGGTGAGCCCCAGGCCGCCGTGGTCGGGCTCCTCGCGGAGGGGCGCATCCACGGCGAGGTGCTGGACGCCGGGTGCGGCCTCGGCAACAACGCGATCGCGATCGCCGCGCAGGGCTACCCCGTCACCGCCGTGGACGGCGCGGCGACCGCCCTGGAACAGGCCAGGCAGCGAGCCGCCGAACACGAGGTGGAGATCCGGTTCGTCCAGTCCGACGCCACCCGGCTCACCGAACTCGATGCCGAACGGTTCGACACGGTGCTGGACAGCGCGCTGTACCACTGCCTGACCGACGAGCAGCAGCGGCAGTACGCGGCGGCGCTGCACCGGGTGGCGAAGCCAGGCGCGGACCTGCACCTGTTCTGCTTCGCCGATGTCGAGCGTCCCGGCATAGCACTGCCACAGCCGATCAGCCAGGAGAACCTGCGCACCAACCTCGGCGAACATTGGAACATTGTGGACATTCAGCTCACCCGCTACGCCACCGCGATGACCAAGGAAGCGTTCGAGCGGGCGGGCGAGAGCTGGCTCGGCGACGCCGGGGTCCCGGTCGATCCGGAGGAGTTCCAGCTGGACGAGAAGGGCCGGATCACCGGCCCGGTATGGCACCTGCACGCGGTGCGCCGATAGGTACCTACCAGCCGCCGAAAACGGGGTTGTGGATTACCTTGGCCGAAATCCACAACCCCGTTCCCGCGATCGACGTCAGCCGGTGACCGGTGCGTCGAGCAGGATCACTTCCGGATCAGGCGCGGCACAGGTCGCGGACGTCGGGTCCTGGCCATTGAAGCTCAGCTCCGCCGCCGCGGTGCCCAGGGTGATCTTCACGTGGCCGGATCCGGCCACGGGCCGCCATGGACCCGCGGTGAGCGTGCCGTCATCCGGCGGCAGTTCCACCACCAGGTCCTGGCCCCTGGTCAGGGTCGTCTCCGGGAAGTCGAAGCCGTCCCCGAGCACGTTGGACCTCCCAGGGGCACCGCCCTCGGCGATGAGGTTGAGCTCCCGCACCCGGCCGGACACCGTGTTGATCCCCGCGTCCAGCAGTTCGCCGACGGTGGCGGCGGGAATGATGAGCGCTCCGGATGCCTCGGTGAAACGAATGCTGCCATTCCGCGACACGGAAAGCGGGGTGAAGGCGCCGACCGCGATACCGACGTCGAACCGGGAACCGAGCACCGTGCAGCGGTACGGTGCGTTGATGATTCCGGCCTGGTTGTTGACCGGGACCGCAGGATAGTTCAACGGAACGTCGTGGAATGCCAACGGCGGGCCACCAGCCGGGCCACCGACCGCCATGGACAACAGCGCGTTGCCGGCCACCGGTTCGCAGTCGGCCCGGACCTTGATCGACCCTCCCCACACCGGCTTGAGGTCGATCAGCACCGCGGCGCTGTTGAACTGCAGGGTCACCACCCCAGCACCAGGCGAGGTGAACGGTCCGATGTCGGGAAACGTCGCCGCGGGGTCGACCGGCAGGCGCACGGTCAGCTCCTTGCCGAGCTCCAGCCCGATATCTTTGATCTCGATGGGGTCCTCGGCGATATTGCGTTGCTCGGGGTTCGCGTTGGCCGCGCCGATGTTCATCTCGGTGACCACCGCGTCCGCCCGGTTGACCCCGAACAGGGAGCCGAAGTCGGTCAGCCACCGGGGAAAGGTCATGCTGCCGGAGCCCTGCGTGAGGTAGAAGTCCTGGCCGGGCCGCAGCTGGGTGGGTGCCACACCCTGGATGTCGACGTTCATCGGCAGGTCGATGAGCTTGAGCCCACCGGCCTCGTGGCCGAGGCTGACCGCGCAGCTGATCGGCAGGTTGAACCGGCCGGAATCGGCACCGATCGGCGGCAGGTCCTCCGGCTCGAGGGCGGTCGCGGCACCCGGCAGGGCCGCCGTGAGCAGCAACGCTCCGCTCAGGGCGGCGCCCAACCGGGCACCGAACCGCCACGATTGCATTGAAACCATTTACCGGATTCCTTCCAGAAATGTTCGTAAACTGACACGTACCACTGAGGTACGGTAAAGTACCCGTACTTGGCGGGACAATGATCAATTCTGGAGAATCGATATTTTGTCAAACGGCGGCCACGCGCGGCCGGACGCCTCGGCATACGATGACAAAACCTGGCGGCGGCAGGCTCAGGACTTGCCGAAAAGCAGAACGATAGTGTGCACGAAGAGGTCCTCGAGCTCGGGAAGGGCGCCGGCGCCGCGGGTGTGCAGGCAGGTACGGATGCGTTCGGCCGTACCGCCGATGTAGAGCTCGAACACCTCCGGCGGCAGTTCCCTGATGGTGGGGTCCTGCCGTCGTGCCAGCCGGTGCAGCCTGCGGAAGGTCTCGGCGAAACCCGAGTTCACGGCGGTGGTGCGCGCGGCGAGCGCGGGACCGGCGGCGAACGTCTCGATGTAGAGCGACCAGGCGGCCGCCGGGTTCGCGGCCAGCGCACCGAGGAAGGCCCGCCAGGACTGCCGGACCCTGGCCCGCCATTCGTGCCGGGGGATGGCTTCGAGCGCGGCGTCGAGCTGGGCACCGACCTCGGCGACGGCCCCGTCGAACGCGGCCAGGAAACAGGATTCCTTACCGGTGAAATGCTCGTAGAAGGTGCGGCGGGACACTCCGGCCCGTTCCACCACATCGCCGATGGTGGCCACCGGATAACCTTTCTCGGCCACCACCTCGAACAGCCCGCGGACGATCCGCTCCCGCTGGGAGGCCGCCACGTCCTCCCGGCTCAGGCCGTGCCTGCCGCTGGGCAGACGCCCACCGGCGCGGCGAGCGGAATCGCCCCCTGCGGCCTCCGGAGTAGCGCGCACCGCGCCACCCTAACACCGCGGCGGAGCTCAGCCCGGCAACGCGATCCGGCCCAGCCGCATCCGCTGCGGGTGGTCACCGACCGCGGCGCTACCGGCCTCCGCCCCTGTCTGGTAGGAAACCGCTGAGACGCTGTCGGTACCACTCCAGGACACGAAGCAGTACTGCCCGTCGCTACTCGGCGTCGCCCAGTAGGGCTTGGTCCCGGACCGCACCAGTCCCTTGTTCCGGAAGGTCTCCTGCGACACGATCGTGGCGTAGTCCGACACCGTGCCCGCCACGCACAGTTCGGTGCCCTGTGGGTTCATCGCGATACCGTGGTGCGCGGAGTCCAGCGGGTACTGCTCCCGCGGAATGTCCTGCGCTTCTTCCGGGATCGGCAGGCTGGCCACCCGGGTCACCCGGTCCCGCTCCAGGTCGTACTCGATGAAACCGTGGAAGAAGGACACCTGGAAGTACACGAATCGCTCGTCGGCGGAGAAGGTCATCGGCCGCACGGCCGAGCTCATGTCCGGGTACCCGGCCGCACGAAGCTCGGCGCCCATGTCCAGCCTGCGCACGACCTCGTTGGTGGTGCTGTCGACCACCTGGAAGTAGCGGGCGCCCTTGGTGCTGTCGGCCCAGTTCCCGTCCAACGGCGTGTAGACGTGGCCGATACTGGCGTGGAAGATCCGGGAACCGTCGCGGGAGTACACGTTCTCGTGCGGCGAGTCCCCGGAGGGGAACCGGCCGACCTCCTGTCCGGTGTGGACATCGAGGATATGCACCAGGTTGGCGGTGGAAGCGGACACCGCGACGTGCTGACCGTCCGGTGAGATCGCCATATGGTCCGATCGCTGGCCCTCCACCGGGAACCGCCACTTCAGCCCGCCGCCCGCGAGGTCGATGGCAACGACATCGGCGAGGCTGGGCCGGGAGACGACCAAGGTGCGGCCGTCGGCCGTGGTGTACATATCGTCCACGAGCTGATCGTGTCCCTCGCCGATGGCGAGCCGGATCCCGAGGAAGTACAGCAGCCGCACCGGGTTGGTGTAGATCTCGCGCAGCCGCTGGTCGAGGTCGGGCACGACGTCGATCCGGCGGATCCGCTCCAGCCCGGCGTCCGGGCTGAGCACGTCCACCGTTCCGTCCCAGTTGTTCCCGACGAACAGCGCCTGCCTGGTCCGGGGGTCCGCCGGTGCCGCGACCGCGGCTGACACCGCGGGGACCGCCGCGACCAGCGCCAGCACCGCGGCGAGGGTCACGAACCGCCTGTTGCCAAGCATGTACCTTCCCTCCACCCGAGAACGAGAGCTACTTGTGAGTATGCTTCATGTTCGAGTGAGGGTACACGGCCGTCCGGGTGACACACAGGAATGTTGCGAGAGTCCGGCTCGCAACCGAACGAACTCCCGCAACATTCATTGACTGTCGCGAATCCTGCCTCAGCTGGACTGATGGGCGAGCCCGGCGTCACTCGTCAAGCTCGGACCGTTGCAGATCGAAGGCGCCATCACATGGGCCGGACTGCTCCAGCCCGCGCACCGGTAGCTGGAATGGCCGTACCAGTCGTGGCCGAACTCGTGCGCCGCCAGCAACGCGTCATCGTTGACGCCACCCATGTAGAGCGCGATCCGCTGGCCGCGACCCCAGTTGCAGCCGACGACCCGGGAGCCGCCCCCGCAGTCGGTGATGTAGCTGTTGCGGCACTCCACCGGGGTGCCGCCGCCCTCGCTCAGGCCCGCCCAGGCCGCGGCGCCCTGCCGGATCGCCGAGGCGTACGGTCGACAGGAACTCAGCAGGTAGTAGCTACGACGACTCGGGGTCTGCCACCCGCCCGGCGGTGGCGCGGCCTGCTGCTGCGCCATGGCTTCGATCTCGGTGGCCGTGATGGCGTGACCTTCCGCGGCGACCTCTGCCTGGGCCACCGGTCCGGCAAATGCCAGGGAAAGAGTAGCCGCGGCCGCCAGGAAAGTCCTCATGAACATATTTTTGAACATGACAGTGTCCTTGCACGCAGGGGAGAATCAGGTGGGGCGATTGGCCTCACCAAAACTGGACTCACCCAACGTATTGCCCGGCACTACCCCGTTCAACAGACCTTCGTAGGTATAACACCACTAAGTAAATACGGACACATCCCGGACACACCTAAGTTAATCCTTAACTAGTCCTATAAAGATGAGGTTAGTTGTTGACCGCGACCCTATCCTGGAGTTCACTCGATCCCCGAGGAGGTCCAGATGAGCAGAAGCAGGCGGGCATCGTTGCTGGCCATCGCCTGTGCGGCCGTGGTGGGCGCGGTGGGGCTGACCACCCCCACCGGGGCCATCGCCGCGCCGGACACCAACGCTCCGGCAGGCATGCATCGTTTCACCGTCTCGATCGGCGGGCTTCGAACGGATTCGAAACAGAACTGGGTGCGGTTGGGAACATACTCGTTCACCAGGGACAACAAGGTGTATGAGTCGCATTTCCACTGGTCCCAGCGCAAGCGCGTGCAGCGGAGCTATACCGGGGTGCGTGCCAGGAATTGCGTGGCACGCAACTGCGTGGTGCAGACGGCGGGTGGCTTTCAGGCCACCAGCATGCCGGAAAGCCTGTCCGGAACCTACACGGTGGACGGATCCACGCTCCGCATCCAGTGGGAAGGCAACGGCTGGGAAGAGTGGCGGGTGAGCCAGCCCTTCGAAGGAAAGCTCGCGAAGCTCACCTTCCTGCGCACCTCTTTCGGCGCCACCCACGGCTACGGCTATGGCAGCAATGCCGAGTGGGACGATCGGGCTTCGATGGCGGAGATCGCGGCCTTCGACCACTCCACCATGGAACACAACTTCCACCTGTGGAAGACGAACAAGGGAACGCCCTATCTGGACGAAGGGTCCGGTAGGCCGTTCTGGGTCACCGAGTGGCACCGGTGCGACGGCGACCGCTGTCTCGGCTCCCGTACCAGCAGCCCAACCGAGTACTACCTTTCCACCCCCAACACCACCTCGCGGGGCAGGCGGGACACGATCTGGCACTGGCGGACCTCGCTCGCGGACGGCCGCAACGAGTACTGTTACACCGGCAACTCGCACGTCAAGCCGATGCTCCAGGTCATCGACAGCGACGGCGGGTTCCACGGCTGGGTCGCGGTCGAGGCATCCCTGAACCAGACCGTCCCTTCCCAGGGAAGGGATGCCGATGACATCGGGGTGTTCGAACTGACCGACGTCGGTTGACGCCGCGCTTGCGATCCTGATGGTGCCCCGGACATCTCGGGGCACCATCAGGGTCATACCGGATGTCGGTGGGGTCCGGCTTCAGTAGCCTCGGCGCCGTGAACCTGATCGAGACGGAGTCACTGGAGAAGCGGTACGGCGCGAAGGTCACCGCGCTGTCCGAGCTCACGGTGACCATCGAACCCGGCATCGTCGGGCTCGTCGGCGCGAACGGGGCAGGCAAGAGCACTCTCATCAAGCTTGCGCTCGGGCTGCTGGAGCCGACCGGTGGCACGATCCGGGTGCTGGGCATGGACCCCGGCGCCGACGGTGCCGCGATCCGCGCCCGGATCGGCTACATGCCGGAGCACGACTGCCTGCCACCGGATCTCTCCGCCGCCGAGTTCGTCACCCACCTGGCGCGGGTCAGCGGCCTGCCAAGGGTCGCCGCGCGCGAGCGCGCCTCGGAGGCCCTGCGGCATGTCGGGCTCTACGAGGAGCGCTACCGGCAGATCGGTGGCTACTCGACCGGGATGAAGCAGCGGGTGAAGCTGGCCCAGGCGCTGGTGCACGATCCGGAGCTGTTGCTGCTCGACGAGCCGACCAACGGGCTGGATCCCGAGGGGCGCAGGGCGATGCTCGAGCTGGTGCACCGGATCGGCACCGAGTTCGGTATCTCGGTGGTGGTGTGCTCGCACCTGCTCGGCGAGATCGAGCGGATCTGCACCTCACTGGTGGCCATCGAGGGTGGCCGCCTGCTGCGCTCGGCGTCCCTGTCCTCGATGACCCAGCACAGCGATCTGCTGATGGTGGAGGTGGACGAGGGCGATGACCTGCTGGCGGACCGGTTGACCAGCGCCGGGTTGTCGGTGCGGCGCGAGCAGCGGGTCCTGATGGTGCGGTTGGCCGGGGACGAGACCTTCGACGCCATCCGGGACGCCGTCGCCGACTGCGATCTTTCGCTGCACCGCCTGGAGCGGCACCGCCACCAGATCGCCGACCTGTTCCGTGCCGACCCGACGGAGGTGAGCGATGTCCGCATCGGGTGAAGCCGGCGTCATTCACGACATCGGCTACCAGCACTACGAGGGTCCGCAGCTCGGTCGCCGGTACGCGGCGCTTGCCATCTACCTGCACAGCGTGCGCACCGCCTTCGGCCTCGGCCGCGGCGTCAAGGCGAAACTGCTTCCCATGGGGCTGCTCGGGATCGCCTGCATCACCGCACTGATCCTCGTGGTGGTCAGCAGCCAGCTCGGGATGACGGTGCTCAGCTACGTCGGCGTTGCCTCGACCTTCTCCTACGCGATCACCGCCTTCGTCGGCATCGTCGCGCCCGAGCTGGTGTCCAGGGACCTACGCAACACGCTACTGCCGCTGTACTTCTCCCGCCCGCCGCAACGCTCGGACTACGCGCTGGCGAAGCTGGGCGCGCTGATCACCGCTGCTTTCGTGATGTTCGCGGGCCCGATGCTGCTCATGTTCGCCGGCCTGGCGCTATCCACCGACGAGGGAATCTCCGGGGTGTTCACCGAGGCGGGGAACCTGGTCCTCGGGCTGATCTCCGGCGCGATCCACGCCACGGTGATCGGCGCCATCGCGTTACCGGTGGCATCGCTTACCGGGCGGCGGGTGTTCGCCACCGGAATGATCATCGGAATCTTCCTGCTGACCGCCCCGATCTCCGGCACCCTGCGCGAGCTGGGTGATGGCGCGACGAGCCAGCTCGCCGGGCTGCTCAACCCGGTCGACCTGCTGTCCGGTGTGGACAACTGGTTGTTCGGCGAGGAGTTCGTCCGGGTCGGCTCGTACGGCCCGTTCTACGGCCTGACCGCGGTCGCGCTCACCGCGGCCGGTACCGCCCTGCTGCTCAGGCGATACAAAAAGGTGAAGTCATGACCATGGTCGTCGAGAACACCCCGGCCACCCGCTCGTCCACAGTAGAACTCACCGGCGTGAGCCACTGGTACGGCAACGTGGTCGCGGTCAACGACATCACGCTCACCGTGGGTCCCGGCGTGACCGGCCTGCTCGGCCCGAACGGTGCGGGCAAGACGACCGTACTGCACATGATGGCCGGTTTCCTGCGCCCCGCGCAGGGCACCGTGCACCTAGACGGGAAACCGACCTGGCGCGATCCGGAGGTCTACCGCAAGCTCGGGCTGGTCACCGAACGGGAGAGTGTGCCGGGTTTCCTGACCGCGCGGGAGTTCGTGCTCAGCAGCGCGAAGCTGCACGGCCTGAAGGATCCGGCCGCCGCCACCGCCATGGCGATCGACATCGTCGAACTCGGCGAGGCCAAGGACCGCAAGATATCCACGTACTCCAAGGGAATGCGGCAACGAGCCAGGGTGGCCGCCGCACTCGTGCACGAGCCTTCCGTGCTGATGCTGGACGAGCCCTTCAACGGCATGGACCCGCGGCAGCGGCTGCACATGATGGACCTGCTGCACCGGATGGCCGAGGAGGGGCGCACGATCCTGTTCAGCTCGCACATCCTGGAGGAGGTCGAGCAGCTGTCCGGCACGATCCAGGTGATCGTGGCAGGCAGGCTGGCCGCATCCGGGCACTACCGGCACATCCGCAAGCTGATGACCAACCGGCCGAGCGTGTACCTGCTGCGCTCCTCGAACGACCGCAGGCTGGGCACGGTACTGATGGGCCTGGACGTGGTCTCCGGCGTGGAACTGGAGCCTGCCGGGCTGCAGGTGCGCACCAGCGACAGCGGCACCTTCACCCGTGCGCTGGCGAAGCTCGCGCGGGCCGAGGACATCCGGTTGACCACGGTGCAGCCCAGCGACGACTCCCTGGAAAACGTCTTCTCCTACCTGGTGGCGCAATGAACCTCACCATCGCGGGCCTGACCGCGCGGGCCCTTTTCGGCCGGCGCAGGCTGCTGCTCCTGCTGCCCATGCCCATCCTGCTCATCGGCTTGACCGCACTGGCGGCCGGCACCTCGGCGGATCCGGCGGGGTGGGGTCCGATCGTGCTCGGCGACCTCGGCCTCGGCGTGATCCTGCCGCTCACCGCGCTGATCATCGGCAGCAGCGTGCTGGGGCTGGAGATCGAGGACGGCACGATCACCCACATCCTCTCCAAACCCGTGCCGCGCAGCGAGATCATCTTCAGCAAGCTGGTCGTTGCCTGGGCCGCGACGGTCGCGGCGACCGCCGTGCCGCTGGCCATCGCGGGGGCCATCGCCGAGTCACCCCTGCTCGCGATCGGGCTCGGCCTTGGCACGGCGGTGGGGGCGCTGGTCTACACCGCGCTGTTCCTCGCGCTCAGCCTACTGTCCCGCAGGCCGGTCGCCGTCGGCCTGGTCTACATCATGCTCTGGGAAAACGTGCTGACCAGGTTCGTCGACGGCGCCAGGGTGCTGAGCGTGCAGCAGTACTCGACCACCCTGGCGGGCGGGATCGCGGACACCGAACTGCTCACCGGCCAGATCCTGCCCCTCACGGCCGCGCTGCTGGCCATCGCGTTCACCGCGCTGGGCGCGACCGTGGCCACCACCCGGCTGCGCTCCTTCACCCTCACCGGCGAGACCAGCTGAGCCGGACCGGAATCAGGGTGATCCCTGATCCACCTTCCAGCCTGCTGCGGTAGAAAGAGGCGCATGCGAAAGGCCACGCCCTTCGGAAGGCGGCTCGCGGCGCTCGCCCTCGCCGCCACCACGGTACTGACCACGATTTCCGGAGTCGCCGCGGGCGAACCGGCCGCTGGGGAGACCGAACTGAAGGAGGCGGCGGGACGTGGCCTCGCCGCGAACATCCGCTATACGGAGTACGGGATCCCGCATATCAAGGCCGCCGACTTCGCCGGGCTCGGCTACGGCTACGGCTTCGCCACGGCCAAGGACAACATCTGCGTACTCGCGGACACCTATCTCACCGTCGGTGCACAGCGGTCCCGCTACCTCGGCCCGGACGCACCCGGCAACAGCGCGCTCGGGTCGGCGCGCACCAGCCTGAGCAGCGACCTGTACTTCCAGCAGATCATCGACTCCGGGGTGGTCGAACGCGCGCTGGCGGCCCCGCCACCGCGCGGGCCGCGGCCCGAGGTGCGCGAGATCATCCGCGGCTACGTGGCGGGATACAACCGCTACCTGCGGGACACCGGGGTCGCCGGCATCTCGGACCCGGCCTGCCGTGGCGCCGAATGGGTTCGCCCGATCTCCGAGATCGAGGTGTACCGCCACTTCTACGCGGTCGCCACGATCTCCGGGCAGGGCCAGCTGGCCGACAGCATCACCGCGGCCGCGCCACCCGACCCAGCCGCGGGTGTGGCACCGGCCGAACCGGCGATCCCGGCCGATGCCGCGGACCGGGTACGCCGTGCCATGGGTAAGCAGGACATGGGCAGCAACGCGTTCGCCATCGGCAGCGACGGTACGGCGAACCGCGGGGGCCTGCTGCTGGGTAACCCGCACTTCCCCTGGCACGGCGGCAGGCGGTTCTGGCAGTCCCAGCTAACCGTGCCGGGACGGCTCAACGTCAGCGGCGGCAGCCTGCTCGGGCTGCCGCTGGTGCACATCGGCTTCAACCGCAACGTCGCGTGGAGCCACACCGTCGCCACCCCGACCACGTTCGGCCTGTACGAGGTCGACCTCGTACCCGGCGAGCCGACGACCTACCTGGTCGACGGCCGCCAGGAGAAGATGACCAGCCGCGCGGTCTCCGTGCAGGTGCGCGGGCCGGACGGCTCCCTGGACACCGTCGAGCGCACGCTCTACTCGACCCGCTACGGGCCGGTGCTTTCCCCCGCGTTCGGCCTGCCGCTGTCCTGGACCGAAACCAGCGCCTACACGCTCCGGGACGCCAACCACGGAAACCTGCGCGGCCTGAACACCTGGTTCGAGCTCGGCAGGGCGCGCGACACCCGCGATATCGAGCGCGCGTTGTCCGAGACCCAGGGTGTGCCCTGGGTCAACACGGTGGCAGCCGACCGGCGCGGCCGTGCACTCTACGCCGACATCCAGGTCGTCCCGCATGTGACGGACGAGCTGGCGCGGCAATGCAGTACCCCGCTCGGCGCGCGGATCTTCCCGGCCAGCGGCCTCCCGGTGCTGGAAGGCTCGCGGGGCGAATGCGCCTGGGGCACCGACCAAGACGCGCTGATACCCGGCATCTTCGGCCCGGACCGGATGCCGGTGCTCTACCGCACCGACTACGTGGCCAACTCCAACGACAGCGCCTGGCTGTCGAACCCGCGCCAGCCGATCACCGGTTACCCGCGGATCATGGGTGATATCGGCACCGAGCGTGGCGCCCGCACCCGGATGGCGCTCACCGCGATCGAGGAGCACCTCGCCGGTGGCCGGTTCTCCCGCCGGGACATGCAGGAGCTGCTGTTCGACGATCGCAGCTGGGCAGGAAGACAGGCGGCAGCCGATACGGCAAGGATGTGCGCCGGCCTCCCGGACGGGCAGGCGCCCACCTCCGGCGGCGGCACCGTCCAGGTCGGCCGTGCCTGCACCGCACTGTCCGAATGGGACCACCGGATGGCCACGGACAGCCGCGGGGGTCTGCTGTTCGAGCGGTACTGGCTGAAGGTCGCCCGGCTCCGCGACCTGTGGCAGGTGCCCTTCGACCCGGCCGACCCGATCGCCACCCCGCACACGCTGGACACCACCGAGCCGCGGGTGCGGCAGGCACTCGGCGACGCCATCACCGAACTCCGGGCAGCGGGGATCGAACCGGACGCCCCACTCGGCGAGAACCACTACGTGGTGCGCGGCGGCGACCGGATCCCGGTGCACGGTGGGCACGGGACGCAGGGTGTGCTCAACATGATCGTTTCCGAGTGGGATCCGGAACGCGGCAACACCGAGGTGGTGCACGGGTCCAGTCATATCCAGGCGGTTTCGTTCGGCCGCGGTTACTGCCCGGACGCGGCCACCCTGCTGACCTACTCGCAATCCAGCGATCCGAGCTCGCCGCACCACGCCGACCAGACCCGGCTGTTCGCCCAGGGCAAGTGGGTACGGTCCCGGTTCTGCGAGTGGGACATCCGGACCTCACCCGAGCTGCGGATAGTGCGCCTGCGCGAACGCTGACCGGCAGGCGGGGCCGGCCTCACGGTCTGCCCTTCCTACCGCCGTTTCGACCTGCTGCGATACGCGGCGACCTTGTGCCGGTTCAGGCAGGTCGGGGAGCAGAACCTCCTGCGCCCCGCAGGGGAGGCATCCGCGTAGACGTCGGTGCAGTTCGCGGCGTGGCACAGGCCGAGCCGGTGCTGCCCGTGCGCGCCGAGCCAGTCGAGCAGGCAGATCGCCATGGCGCCGGGTAGCACGTGCCACGGCGCCCGGACCGACCAGCGGGTACCGTGCTCCGTCGCGACCGGTGCCGGAGCGGTGGACCGCAGGAGCCTGTTCAATGCCTCCAGGGCGTGCCCTTCCGGTGCGGCGGAGAAGACCCGGTATGCCTCGTTCGCCGCCGGCACCAGCTCGCGCGGGGGCATGGCGGCCAGGTCCGCGGGCACGCCTGCGATACCGGCGATCTCGGGATAGGGCATGTCCCGCTCCCCGCTGACGACGCGCGGGCGGTCAGCGTACTCGTTCACCAACTGGACGAGGCCGCGCATCTCGAGCACAGGGACTTCAGGCACTCTGGGAGTGTAACCACCATTTGGGCTGCATGGAGTTACGTCATGCTAACCTCCGGACCCATGGCAACCGGTTACACCTTGATCGACGTCAGCGTGCTTCCGGCCTTCCTCATCGCCGTCATGGTCATCCTGCTGGCGCCGGGCCCGGACATGGCCTTCATGATCGCCACGGGCCTCGGTGGCGGCAGGCGGGCGGCAACCCTGGCGGCCTTCGGCATCACCGCGGGCGTGAGCGTGTACGTCATCCTCACCGCACTCGGGCTCGGCGCTTTCCTTGCCGCGGCGCCGAGCGCGGCCGACGCGATCCGCCTGGCAGGCGCGGCCTACCTGGCTTATCTCGCGTGGACGACCTGGCGGTCCAGCGGGTCGCCGGTGACCGCATCCGCCGCGCCCGCGCGGGTGTTCCGGCGCGGCTTCCTGGTGAATCTGTCCAACCCGAAGATCATGCTCTTCTTCACGGCCTTCCTGCCCCAGTTTCTCGGCGAGGCCACGGCGAACCCGGTCTTCCAGCTGCTCATGCTCGGGGTGGTCCTGCAGGCGCTCGGGCTGCTCTCCGATCTCGCGGTCGGCTATGCGGCCGGTGCGGTAAGGGACTGGGTGCTGCTGCGCTCCAGGGTCCGCGTGCTGCTGGACCGGCTCTCCGCCGGGGTATACGGCGGACTGGCCGGATTCCTCGTCATCGACGTGGTTCGGAATCATCTGCTGGCCGATAGCACAACCTGACCCGGCGTGCAGGGAGCACACCCTGCGGCCGGAACACCATCAACGCCACCAGCACGATCCCGAAGAACAGGTACTTGTAGTCCCCGAGCGGCTGCCCGCCCAGCTCGACCGACATGAACCGGTTCGGCAGGTACACGATCAGGAAGGCGCCGACGATCACCCCGAACTTGTTGCCTCGGCCACCGATGATGACGGCGCACAGGAACAGCATCGAGTTGATGATGTTGAAGTTCGTCGGGTTCACGAACTGCACCTGCCCGGCGTAGATCGCCCCGGACAGCCCGCCCAGCGCCGCGCCGACCACGAAGGCCCACACCTTGAACCGGAACGTGGGCACCCCCATGATCTCGGCGGCCTCCTCGTCCTCCCTGATCGCGATCCACGCCCTGCCGACCCGGCTGCGCTCCAGGTTGCCGGCCAGCACCAGCACCAGGAGGATCAGCCCGAGCCCGAGCCAGAACCACGCCACTCCGGCGTCGATCGGGCCGATCACGTTACCGGCGGCGAAGTAGCCCTCCGGCCGCTCCGCCGAGGCCCCCACGTTCGGATAGGCGATCTCCCGCAGGCCGCGGCTGCCGTTGGTGACCTCGGAGAGGTTCTCGGCCAGCAGCCGCACGATCTCTCCGAACCCCAGCGTGACGATGGCCAGGTAGTCCCCGCGTAGCCGCAGCGTCGGCATGCCCAGCAGCAATCCGGACACCGCCGTGATCGCCGCCGCCAGGGGCAGGGCCGCCAACCAGGCCCAACCCGATGCGAACAGGCCACCGGCGTGCCACGGGCTTTCCGAACTGGTCAGCAACGCGACCGTATAGGCGCCGACGGCATAGAACCCGACATATCCCAGGTCCAGCAACCCGGCCTGGCCGACCACGACGTTGAGCCCGAGCCCGACCAGCGCGATCATCGCGACCTGCGCCATCACCCAGGAGAACGAGGTGCCAGGGGTGTCCAGCAACGGCGGCGGGAACATAGGCAGTACCGCCAGCGCGGCCACCCCGAGCACCGCCATGGCCCAGCGCAGCGGTCGCGGCCACGTCCTGACCGTGCCGGTCATGCTCGCACCTTCCCGAGGCTCTCCCGCAGAATCCCGGTTGGCCGGAACATCAACACCGCGACCAGCACCACGAACGCGACGACATCGCGCCACTCCGCCCCGAAAAGCACCTGGCCGTACAGTTCCAGCAGGCC
Source organism: Amycolatopsis aidingensis (assembly GCF_018885265.1). Taxonomy (GTDB): domain Bacteria; phylum Actinomycetota; class Actinomycetes; order Mycobacteriales; family Pseudonocardiaceae; genus Amycolatopsis; species Amycolatopsis aidingensis. The sequence goes on along the minus strand of NZ_CP076538.1, from coordinate 1,523,139 downwards.
CAGCAGCAACCCCCCGAGCAGGGCACCACGTACGTTGCCGATGCCGCCGAGTACGGCGGCGGTGAAGGCCTTGATTCCCAGCAGGAACCCGCCGGAGTAGACGATCGCGGACGGGATCTTCAGTGTGTACAGCAGTGCCGCGGCTCCGGCCAGCACCCCACCGATCAGGAAGGTCAGCATGATGACCCGTTCCCTGGACACGCCCATCAGGGTGGCGGTTTCCGGGTCCTGCGCGGTCGCCCGGATGCCACGGCCGAGTCTGGTGCGGTCGAGCAGCAGCTGGGTGCCTGCCGTCAACACCACGGCGATCACGACGATCACCAGGGTCAGGTTGGTGACCGTCCCGGAGAAGATCCGGAACTGCCCGGTCTGCTCGACCAGCCGGATCGGCTGTTGCGCATCGGCGCCACCGAGCGAGGGCCACAGCTGGGGCAGCACCAGATGCACCAGTTCCTGCAGGACGAAGGACATGCCGACCGCGCTGATCAGGAAGGCCAGCCGATCGGCGCCGCGTTTGCGTAACGGCCGGTAGGCGACCCGTTCCAGGCCGACCGCCGCCGCGCCCGCGACGGCCATACCCAGCAGCATCGCCGCCGCGAGATAGCCGACCGTCGCGACCGTCCCCAGGTCGTAGCTGTTGCCGCTCGGCCGGAAACCCAGCAGCAGCAAACCGGCGTACTGGCCGAACATGCCCAGCATGAAGATCTCGGCGTGGGCGAAGTTGATGAGCCGCACCACGCCATAGACGAGTGTGTAGCCGACCGCGACCAGCGCGTAGATCGCACCGTAGCTCAGCCCGTCGATGGTCAGCTGCCAGAAGCCCTCGGCAAGGCCCGCGATGTTGAAGTCGATCAAGGTGCTGTCCTACTTGACCTCGTACATCGTGATCCGGGCGGACACGAGTTCCCCTTTCTCGTCCCATTCGTAGGTCCGGGCGATGCCGTCTCCCCGGTAGGAAGCCACAAAGTCGAGCAGTTCGGCACGGGTCGTGCTACCCGCGTCAATGCCCTCGAGAAGGATCGTCGTCAGGTCGTACGCCTCGACCGAGGCGAGCCCGGGTGGGTGGCCGTTGTGCTCGGTGTAGTCAGCCACGAACCAGTCCGGGATCGGTTCGCATGGGCAGGTCAGAATGGCACCTTCGGCGGCGTCCCCGGCCTGGGTGACGAACTGCTGGTTGTTGGCCGCGTCGCCCGTCACGAACCTGGCCGTGCTCCCGCCGTCCTCGAGCTGGCGAGCCAGCAACGCCGCCTCGGCGTAGAAACCTGCGAAGAACACCGCGTCCGGACCTGCGGCCTTGATCTTCGAGACCACCGCCGAGAAGTCCTTGTCGCCCTTCTTGATGCTGGCCGAGCAGGCGGCCTCGTCGGCCGCGCCAAGGGCCTCCCGCACCGCTTCGGCGAGGCCCGCACCGTAGTCGGAGTCTTCCGAAACGACACAAACCGAGCCGTACCCGGCCGTGCCGGCCAGGTACCTGCCCACGGCCGTCCCCTGCACATCATCGTTGGCCAGGCCGCGGAAGAAGGTCCGCCAGCCGTTCTTCGACAACGACACATTGGTCGCCGAGGAGTTGAGCGAGACCAGGCCTGCCTCGCTCAGCACCTGGCCGGTGGCTTTGTTCTCCCCTGAGAACAAAGGTCCGACCATACCGATGATCGACTCGTCGTTGACGATGCCGGGGATGACCTGGGTGGCCTTCTGCGGATCGCCTTCGGTGTCGAAGTTCCGCTGTGTCACCTGGCAGTCCGGATTGTGCTGATTGTGCCGGTCGATCGCCATCCGCACCGAGGATCGGATGCTCTGGCCCCAGGCCGCGTCCGGGCCGGTCATCGCGCCTGCCACCGCGATGCTCCTCGGCTCGCAGGTCGCCTTGCCGTCTCCGCCCGGATCCGCTGCCTGCTCCAGGCCCTCCGCCCGGTCGGGTTTCCGCCCGGCGTCGATCGAGGAGACCTTTCCTTCCGGGCCGATCGACGAAACCGGCACGATACGGAACTCATCCGAGCCATGGGAAGTACTGTCTTTTATGCTACAACCCGACAAGATCAAGACCGTGATCAGCACCAATGTCCGACGCATCTCAACCCCCCAGTCACGCCCTCTTTTGTGTGTCTTATCACCAGGTGGACGTTAACGAATACTTCCGTATCAGCAGCAGTGGATCATACCGGGTTCGATACGTATCCGACGACGTGTAGTGCAAACATAGGTGATCTCTCACCTGTATGGCGCAGTGAAAATTGCGAACGATGCCACACAGCGACCACCACCCGCGACTTCCGACTTCCGCTGCACCAGGTTGGAGTCTTCCGATCATGGTATGTCACATGGTAAACCCGTTCCGCCGGGCCGTTGCCCGGAAGACTGAGGGGATATGCTGGTGCAATCGCCAACCGAGACCGAGCCTGCTTCCCTGCCCGCAGGCTGCACCGACGAACCACTGACGCGCCGGCATCCATCCCATTCGATCGAAATTCATGCTTTCGCTCGATCGCGAGGGGTCGAATGGTGAAAACAGAAGTCCGCGCGCAGCTACTCAACGAGTTCTGCGGCCACGCTCAGCCATATCCAACCAACCGGACAATTCTGCAATTATTCGAAGAACAGGCGGCACGGGTCCCCGAGTCCCCCGCCGTCACGTTCGGGGACGCGACGCTGTCCTACCAGGCGCTGGACCGGCGTGCCAACGCGCTCGCCGATACGCTGCGCGCCCGGGGCGTCGGCCGGGGCGACTTCGTTCCGCTCGTCGTACGTAATGGACTCGACCTGCCGGTGTCCGTCATCGCGCTGATGAAGCTGGGCGCGCCGTTCGTGCCGATCGACGACCTGTGGCCGGCGAACCGGCTGACGGGAATGATCGAAACCTTGCGCCCCAAGGTCGTGCTGTACGGCGCCGAAGCGCGTGCGGACGCGGTGCCCGAGGGGCTGCGGCTCACGGTGGACGCGGCCGCCCTGCCCGAGCGGCCGCAAGCCGACTTCGGCGCCCCCGCAGGGATGACCGACCTGATCTACGGCTTCTACACCTCGGGGTCGACCGGAGCTCCCAAGTGCACCCTGAACATACACCGTGGCCTGCTCAACCGGTTTCTGTACATGACCAGGCGGTTCGGCGGACATGCCGACGAGGTGGTGATGCAGAACAGCAGGCATGTGTTCGATTCCTCGATATGGCAGCTGCTGTGGCCGCTGACCAACGGCGCGCGGGTCGTGGTTCCGCGTCGCGACGGTGTGCTGGACCTTTCGGCCACCATCGACACCGTCTGGCGATACGGCGTGACGATGACCGACTTCGTGCCCTCGATTTTCAACACCCTGGTGGAGCTGGCGGCCGCCGAACCAGAACTGGTGCCGCGGCTGGCTTCGCTGCGCACCATCCTGATCGGCGGCGAGGAGATCAACACCCGCGCCGTGCAGCATTTCCGGGCGATGCTGCCCGGAGTACGGATCGTGAACACCTACGGGCCCACCGAATGCTCGATTGGCTCGGTGTTCCATACGGTGACCGACAGCGACCGGGAGTCCATCCCGGTCGGCAGGCCCATCGACAACACCTACGTGGTCGTCCTCGACGAGGACGGTGAACTGGTCCCGCCGGGGACGGTCGGCGAGATCCATATCGGCGGCGACTGCCTCGGGCTCGGTTACCTCAACGACCCCGAGCGCACGGCAAATGCCTTTGTCGACAATCCGTTCCCGGAGATTCCGGGCGCGAAGCTGTACCGCACCGGCGACCACGGCAGCTGGCGCACCGACGGCAACCTGGTATTCGAGGGACGCTCGGATCAGCAGATCAAGATCGGCGGCGTGCGAGTCGAGCTGTCCGAGATCGAACTCGTGCTGCAAGCCCATCCCGGCGTACGCGAGGCCAAGGTGATCGTGCACGACGAGCTGGGCAACCGGAGTCTGATAGCGTACCTGACCTGCGACAACGCAGTCACCGACGCACTCGTTCGGGAACACGCCCGCGGCGCGCTGCCGCCCTACCTGCTGCCCAAACGGTTCGTGCTACTGGACCGGATGCCGTTGACCCCGAACGGCAAGACCGACCGGCTGGCGCTGGCCGCGATGGCCGGAACCCCGGACGCCGCGGTCGCCGACCTGCATGGCGTGGAACGCGAGGTGCAGGAGCTCTGGCACCGCCAGGTTCCCGGCGTCCGGATCGGAGCGGACGACAACTTCTTCCGCATCGGCGGTGACTCGCTGACCGCACAGAAGCTCGCCCTGGCGTTGAACGCGCGCTTCGGCACCAGGTTCACCGTACGGGACCTGGTGCATTGCCCGACCATCGCAGGCCAGGCCGCACGGATCCGCGGTGAGCGCGAAGTCGTGTCCACCTTCGAGGAGATGGCACAGGACGCGATGCTGCCGGCGGACATCCGTCCGGCCGCGCCCACGACGGCACCGGGCTCGCCACGGAACGTGCTGCTCACCGGCGCCACCGGTTTTGTCGGTGGCCAGTTGCTGCACGATCTGTTGCGCGGCACCGATGCCGTGGTGCATTGCCTGGTCCGGGCCGAGGATCGGGCGGCGGCGCAGGCGAGAATCATGGCCAACCTGCGCGCGTACCGCCTGTGGGCCCCGGAGCTGGCGCACCGGGTGGTGGCCGTGCCCGGAGACCTCGGCGCACCCCGGTTGGGCCTGGCCGAAAGCGAGTACCAGCGCCTGGCCGCAGTGGTGGATACGGTGTTGCACAACGGCGCGATGGTGAACCTGGTGCGTGAGTATGCCGCGCACCGGGCGGCCAATGTGTCCGGCACGACCGAGATCCTGCGGCTGGCGAGCACCGGGCACACCAAGCCGGTGCACTTCGTCTCCACCCTGACCGTGCTGCCGGACGGTGGGGTCGAGGCGCCCGCGCCCGCGACCAGCCGTCCGGACGACGGCTACAGCCAGTCCAAGCTGGTCGGCGAGTGGCTGATGGACGCGGCGGCCGAACGCGGACTGCCGGTCGCGGTCTACCGGCTCGGCGAGGTCATGCCGCATACCCGGCACGGTGTGCCCAGCCGGGATGGACTGATCGACCTGCTGGTTCGCGCATGCGTGCGGGCCGGGGTGACGTTCCGCAGTGAGGTCGCACTGGACTACCTGCCGGTGGATCATGCGTCGGAACTGGTGCTGGCCGCGGTGAACGGTGGCGAGACCGGTTACTTCCACCTCCGGCAGCAGGAACCAACCAGGCTCGATGACGTGCTCGACGCGTTTCGAAAGGTCTTCGATCTGGCGGATGTGTCCTATCCGGACTTCCTGGATCGGGTGCGTTCCGCCGCGGAGGACGACCGGGATGTCGCCAGGGTGCTGACCATGCTGCCTGCTTCCGAGCCCGACCTGCCGATGCTGTTCTCGGAGCTGTCCAGCCGTTGTCCGGCCGAGCGTGCGGAAAGGGTGGCCCGGCACAACGGGCTGGCCCCGGTCCCGGTCGGAACCGACGTGTTCCACAGCTACGCGCTCGGCGCCAAGCGATCGGTGCCTGCCTCGCAACCCGGCGACGGCATCACCGTGTGGCTCACCGGACTGCCGAGCTCGGGCAAGTCGACGATCGCACGCGGCGTTGCGAACCTGCTGCGCGATGCGGGCCGCCGGGTCGCGGTGCTGGACGGCGACGAGATCCGCAGGAACCTCACCAGCGACCTCGGTTTCAGCCGCGCCGACCGGGAGGAGAACGTGCGGCGGATCGGGTTCGTCGCTTCGATGCTCTCGATGCACGGCGTGATCACGCTGGTTCCGGTGATCGCGCCGTACACGGCCGACCGGGAACGGGTACGAGCCCAGCACCTCAACAGCGATATCGACTTCGCCGAGGTCTACGTGGCCGCGCCGGTGCTGGCCTGCAGCAAGCGTGACGTGAAGGGCCTCTATGCGAAGCAACGCGCAGGCGAGCTGCGCGGCCTGACCGGTGTGGACGATCCATACGAACCGCCGACCGAAGCGGACGTCGTCCTTCCGACCCATACGCAGACGATCGACGAATCTGTGAACGCCGTTTATTCCCTGGTGATGGACCGGGTGCGGCCATGAGCCGCTCGGGGCCCGGACGCGAGTCAGCATCTACTCTCCGAACGGGAGCGCATATGGACTTGACCGAACTACGCGAAAAGCGGGTGGGCGTACTGGCTTCCGGCGGGCTCTCCGCGACCACGATCGGAGCCTGGCTGGCGGACAACGGCGTGCAGACCGTGTCGTATATCGCCGATATCGGCCAGGACACCCCATTCGGCCCTGCCGAGCTGTCCGAGCTGTTCGGGAAGATGGGCCTGGAAAACCGGGTGATCGACCTGCGCGCGGAGATGGCGACGGTCTACCTTGACCTGATCAGATACCAGGCAACCTATGAGGGCGGATACTGGAACACCACCGGCGCGGCCCGCCGCGTTCTGGTCGAGGGCCTTGCGGATGAGCTGCGTAAGGACGGGTGCGCGGTGCTGGTGCACGGCTGTGTCGGCGGCGGCAACGACCAGACGAGGTTCGCCAGGTACAGCGCCGCGCTGGCGCCGGAACTGACCGTGTTCACGCCATGGACCCGCCCGTGGCTGCTGGAACGCTTCCCGAACCGGGAGTCGATGACCGACTACCTGCTGGAACAGGGCTACCCGACCGTGTTCGCCGACTACACCGACTATTCGGTGGACGGGAACCTCGGTGGATACTCCCATGAGAGCGGCGAGCTCGAGGACCTGGACACCCGCTCGGATGTGGTCTCGCCGATCCTGACCAGCTGGCCGCAGCAGGTCGAGGACGCCGTCGAGGCCTTCCGGGTACGGTTCACCGGCGGGCGTCCGGTGGAGATCAACGGCAGTCCCGTGGATCCGGTCCAGGCCATCCTGACCGCGAACGCTGCGGGTAGGCGCAACGGAATCTCGCTCCGCAGCGTGGTGGAGAACCGGGTCAACGGCACCAAGTGCCGTGGCGTGTACGAGGCACCAGGGCTTGAGGTACTCGGGCAGTGCCTGAACGCGCTTTACCAGACCACCCTGGACAAGGAGGGCACCGAGCTGGCAAGGCAGCTGTTCCAGCGGCTGGGCCGGTACACCTACGAAGGCAGGCTGACCGAGCCTGCCGCACTGGCCGCTCGTAGCGCGGCGGACCTGCTGACCGAGCGGGCCAGCGGAACGGTCGAGGTGAACCTGTACAAGGGGAATGTGATCGTGAACGGGGTCAGCGAGGTCGCCGATGTCCCCGGCGCTGAGCGCCAGACCCGGTTCACCAACGGCGGCCACGCCTGGCATGTCCAGACCTGAGAGCCGCCGCGGCCGGGTAGCCGGAGGGCGGATCCCTCCGGCTACCCGATCTCAGCCGGTCACTGGGACCACCAGGTGGGTTCCCGGTCCCAGCGGTGGGTGCGCAGGGTGGCCAGGAGGTCGGCGGGAAGCTCGGTGCCGTCGCTGACTCCCAGGTTGGCGCGGACGTGCTTCTCCTTGCGCATTCCCGGGATCACGGTGCACACGGCCGGGTTGCCCAGGATGAAGCGCAGCACCAGTTCCGGCAGGGTCATCCCGTCCGGCACCAGCTCCTTGAGCCGGTCCGCGCGTTCCACCGCCGGGTGCAGGTTCTCCGGGACGAAATAGCTGTTGCGCCAGTCCCCTTCCGGCCAGGTGCTGTCTTTGGTAAGCGTGCCGGTCAACGTCCCCTCGTCGAACGGTACCCGTGCGATCACCGCGATGTCCTGGTCCCGGCACACCGGGAACAACTCGTCCTCCGGGTTCTGGTCGAACACGTTGTAGATCACCTGTACCGAGTCGATCAGGCCCGTTTTCAGTGCCTTGAGCACATTGGTTGGTTCCCAGCGGTTGATGCTGATACCGACGCCTTTGACCAGACCCTGCCGCTTGAGCTCCCGGACCGGTTCCTGCCAGCGCTCGTCATCGGCCCATGCGTCCTCCCAGACATGGAACTGCAGCAGGTCCACGCTGCCGGTGCCGAGGTTTTCCAGGCTTTTCTCGGTGTATTCCCAGATATGATCGGCCGGGAAGACGTCCTCCAGCCTCGACTCTCTGGTTGAAGGGAAGTTCCGGTCCTTCGGCGGGATCTTGGTGGCGATGGTGAGCTGCTTGTCCTGGTTAGCCCGCAGCAACTCGCCGAGCAGTCGCTCGCTGTGCCCGCGGCCGTAAATCCAAGCCGTATCGAAGAAGGTGCAACCCAGGTCGACGGACAGCTGCAGTGACTGCATTCCGCTCTCATCGTCCGCACCGGTCCAACCGCCTTCGCCTCCACCTATTCCCCACATCCCATAGCCGACCTCACTGACCTGCCAGTCAAGCCTGCCGAACCGGCGGTACCGCATGCTTTCACCCTTCCGCTGCCAATTTAGTTTATTGTACTGAATTATGTTTTCCAGTATATTGTACCCATGATCGACCTGGACTCATACCTGTTGTTCCTTGGCGCCGTGCTGCTAATATGCGTCGTCCCCGGGGCGGACATGGTCTACATCGTGACGAACGCCGTCAGCCAGGGCGTCCGCGCGGGCCTGCTCGCCTCGGTCGGTATGTCCGTTGGCATGCTGGTGCACACCACCGCGGTCGTGCTGGGCCTTGCCACCCTGGTCAGCTCCTCCCCCATCGCCTACGACGTGCTGCGTTATGCGGGCGCGGTGTACCTGGGTTACCTCGGCGTGCGAACCCTGATCGACTCCTGGCGAGCGGGCGGCACCCAGCTCACCACCGGGGAACGGTTGCCGCTGTCGACGGTTTTCCAGCGCGCCATCATCACCAACGTGCTCAACCCCAAGATCGTGGTGTTCTACCTGGCGTTCCTGCCCCAGTTCGTCCGTCCGGAGCAGGGCAACAGCACCATGCAGCTACTTGTGCTCGGCGTGACATTCGTGATCATGGGCCTGCTGGTGGACAGCGTGGTCGCGCTGGCAAGTGGCCGGGTCGGGGACTGGTTGCGCAAGGACGACCGGACCGAGAAATGGCTGAACCGGTTGGCGGGGGTGGTGTTCCTCGGCCTGGCGGCCAAGGTCGCCATCGACTGACCGCGGCTGACAATTCCCACTTTCGCCCGATGCGCCATTGGCAGTACCTTTGATCAGGTGAATACTGACCCCAAGCGCGTGATAGCGCTATGGAGCGCGCCGCGTTCGCGCTCGACGGCATTCCTGCGAATGATGATGGAACGCGATGATATCGTGGCATTGCACGAGCCGTTCTGCCAGCTCGCCGACTTCGGCACCTGCACGGTGGCCGACCGGGAGGTGAAATCAGAGCCGGAGCTGATCGCCGCCATCAAAGACCTTGGCACGGAAAGCCGGGTGTTCTTCAAGGACACCACCGACTTCCGCTACCCCGGTGTGCTTGCCGATGCCGAGTTCCTACGCGAGGTCGAACACACCTTCATCATCAGACATCCACGCGAGGTGATCCCCTCACATTTCGCGATGAACCCGAACGTCACGCTGCCCGAGATCGGATTCTCCCGACTGTACGAACTCTACCTCGCGGTTGCCGCGGCCACTGGACGTGAGCCGATCGTGGTCGACTCCGACCTACTGCTGGAGCAGCCGGAGCCGACCGTGCGGGCATACAACGAACGGGTCGGCCTTACGCACAGACCGGATACGCTGAACTGGTCGGCAGGCATGCCACAGGAATGGTCGAAAACCGCTCGCTGGCACGCCGAAGCCGGTAACAGCAACGGTTTCGTCAAGTCTGAAAAAGCATACGAAAACACCGTGGAAAACCACCCGGTGCTGGCCGATTTCTACGAGCAGGAGATGCCGTTCTACGAGTACTTGCTGGAACGCAGGATGAAGGTCGGACCGTGAGATCATAACCGCTCGACCCCGTGGGATGCCGTGGTCGGCGAAGTGGGTCAGGGCTCGGGTGGGAAAAGGCCGCGCAGGTGGTCGCTATCCTGGACGATGGTCGGATCGCGGTGCGCAATAACCACCCCCGGGGCGGGCACGGTGTCCTGAGCTGACGGTGCTCACAGCCACCGCACGATGAGGGCTATCAGGGCGAGACCGCTGATAGTGCCCCCGCCCGCCAGCCAGCCGTACACCGTGAGCTGGCGGTGCGTGGCCACAGTGCGCAACCGCCACAGCGAGTACAGCGCGACGACGAACGCACCGGCCGGGAGCAGGGGCAACGGATTCCCCCGCACGGCCACGCCACCGATGCAGAAGATGAGAAAAATACCGGATAGGAAGACAAGCGAGGAGTAAAATCTCCAGTCGCTGAGGAAGCTCTCCCGGAAGGTCTTGCCGGACGCGTCCCGCGTTGCCCCGGGTCGATTGGCATTCGGATCGATACCGAAGTCATCCTCGTTGTCCGGCGGCCCAAGAAAAGACGAAGGGCTCATTCCGAGGTCCAATCGGTCTCGTCGTACGACGGCTCCTCGTCGCCGCGCGCGGCCGGTCTCCGAGTCTCCGGAGACTCCCGGGCAGGTTGTGCTCGTGGTGCGTCCCGGCGAGCGAGGTTGTCCAGATGCTCCTGCCCTCGTTGCGCCGCTGCTTCCTTCTCGTCTTCCGAAAGTGACGTGTACCAGGAAGTGAACTGCCGAACATGCGGCGCGAGTAACTCGTCGTAGGCACCGGACGCGATGACCTGCCGTGGCGTGGTCCTTCCGCTGAGCAACCCCCTCGCCATCTCGGCGAGCGCGGGGTTGGTGCGGTTGCTCGCGAGCTTCTCCAGCAGCTCCCGCCGATGTTTGTGCAGCGCGGGATTCCCGCCAGACTCGCCGAAGGTGCTCGCGGAGGACGACCATTCGAAGTTCATGCCTACTCCCCTACCGCCGGATGACTGTATGCCGCACTGGGAAGCGGATGACCTTTGAAAAACGAATCGTCGGCCGTCACGATCGCCACAACTCCGTTGAATGTGTGAGCGATATGCTTCGCCTTCTCAAAGCTGGCGGTCGCGTCAGACCAGCGCTCCACTATTCGACTGCACTGGAAGGCCGCCAATGACCACAAAAGAGCAGGACCAATCACAGTCTCACTCAACACAGTCCCAGCCGCCACCTCGAGCGCCGCCCAGAACGCATTGTCCATGACGTCCGTAACCGCATCCGTTCCCGACTTGGTCAGACCCGCTATACCAGTGGCCATCTTGCCGTACTCGTCGCGGAGTTTCGCACAACCTTCACGGTAGCTGTCGAGGGCGGTCGCCAAGCCGGAAAAATAGCTGTCCGCGGCGGCGGCCGCATGCCCCTGCCAGTACGTGTCCCGCAGAAGTGCCATGTTGTCGCCGATGTTACGACTCGTGTCCGCACAGAAATAGGAAAGGCAGTGAAAGGCACTGGCCGCCTTCGCTACGGCTTTCCAGTCGCCGGTGTAGACTTCGACGGACTTTTCCACCGGGTTGACACCGATAACCGCGTCAAGCACCTCCTGGATCCACTTTCCAGGGCTGAGAAGGTCAGTGATCGTATCCACGATGCCACCGGGATCTTCGAAATCCGGCGGCTCTGAAGGAGGAGTCAGACGACCGGTCGGGTCGATGTACTCCTTGATGCCACGCGCGGGCGGCCCCATCGGCACTGGTCGGCTATCCGTACCTGGGTAGGTGTTGTCCATCCGCTCGGCCGCAGCGACGTCGGTGGTCCGGTAGTGTTCGGCGGCCTTGAGCACACCTGCGCCCGCGTCACGGCAGAGAAAACCCAGGCGCCGCACCGCCTCACAGACCTGTCCTTGTGCTTCATAGTGCGCGCCATAGATTACGCCGAAAACGTCGACTCCGATGCCGATACTCTTGTCATCCACGTGCGCCTCTTGCGCACCATACAGATGAGCCCGCTCGGCGTACTGCGAGTGGGCCGCGACCATCCTGCCATAGCTGGTAATCGCATCCGGCTCAGCGACGAATCCCGACATACCGCCCCCGCTCGAAACGTGCCCTCCAGCCGGGCAGACTAGCACACGAACCGCCGACCGTCGCCCACTCACGATTCCGCGCATCTGAGGACGACGATCTTTTTCGCGTCCCCAAAGTGCGCATGATCAGCCAGCCCGCGCGTAGAGTTCCCGGAAGCCGGACACGGGGCTTCTTATCTCGACTGTGTCGGCGCCTGACGGTCTCTATGCACCTTCACGAAGACGCCATCCTGGACGCCGTGTCCCGACTTCTTCGCGGACCGGGTATCCGGGCCCCGTCGACGCGAGATCGTGGTCGCCGATCTCGCGCGGCGCCGGGAGTCCGCACTCACGGAGTTGGACGCCGCAGGCGAGGTGGAGCCAGGCCTGCCCAGTCCCGAGGACACCGCCCTGCTGGACCTGCCGCCGTACCTCGCAGTCAGCCTTGCCCACGCACCGGAGGTACTGCTGCGCCGGTTGTTCCAGATCACCCGGGCAACGGAAGGCGCCACCGAAGTCGTGCCGATTGCACCCGGAACGCCTGCTCAGCGAGCGGGCGCCGAGAGTGTAGATGCTGTACGTGCCCCCGACGGGATTCGAACCCGCACTGCGTCGATTTTAAGTCGACCGCCTCTGCCGGTTGGGCTACGGGGGCACCTACAGCTTATGGCAAGCCGGTTCAGGACTTGGACGCCCTGGCGAACTCTTCCTTCGGGTTGTTGATCTGCCCGAGCGAGATGACCTCGCGGCGGAACAGGCCGCCGAGCAGCCAGTCGATGGTGATCCGGACCTTGCGGTTGAAGGTCGGCATCGCCTTGACGTGATAGGCGCGGTGGAAGACCCAGGCCGGGAAGCCCTTGATCTTCAGGCGCAGGGCGTCCGCGACGCCCTTGTGCAGCCCGAGGCTGGCGACCGCGCCGAGGTTCTTGTGGAAGTAGTCCTTCGGCTGCCCGCCACGGAGCACCCGGATGATGTTCTTCGCGAGATGCCGGGCCTGGCGGACGGCGTGCTGCGCGTTCGGCGGGCAGGTGGCGGTGGGGTCCTCCTCGGTGCGTGAGAGGTCCGGGACCGCGGCGTTGTCCCCGGCCGTCCAGGCGTCCGGGTGGCCGACGATCTGCAGGCCGGCGGTGGCCTGCACCCGGCCACGCTTGTCCACCGGCAGGTCGGAGCCCGCGAGCACCGGGTTGGCCTTGACCCCGGCGGTCCAGATGATCGTGTCGCTCTCGAACTCCGTCCCGTCGGACAGCTGCACATGCCCGTTCTCGAAAGACTTGGCCGCCGTGGAGAGGTAGACCTCGATACCGCGCTTCTCCAGCTGCTCCGCGGTCCACACGCCGAGGGTCTCGCGTACCTCGGGCAGGATCCGGCCTGCCGCCTCCACCAGCACCCAGCGGACGTCGTCCGGCTCGATGTTCTCGTAGTACCGGGTGGCGAACCGGGTCATGTCCTCCAGCTCGGCCAGCGCCTCGATACCCGCGAACCCGCCGCCGACGACGGTGAAGGTGAGCAAACGCTTGCGCAGCTCGGGGTCGAGCGTGCTCGCCGCCTCGTCCAGCTTGGTCATCACGTGGTTGCGCAGGTAGATCGCCTCGCCGATGGTCTTGAAGGCGATCCCCTGCTCGGCGAGGCCGGGAATCGGCAGAATCCGGGCGACCGAGCCCAGCGCCACCACCAGCACGTCGTAGGACAGCTGCTCGGTGTGCCCGTCGGCGGCCTCCACCGTGACGGACTTGCGCTCGTGCTCGATACCGGTGACCCGCGCGGTCAGCACATGGCAGCGCTTGAGCACCCGCCGCAGCGGGACGACGACATGCCGGGGCTCGATGGCACCGGCCGCCGCCTCCGGCAGGAACGGCTGGTACGTCATATGCGGCTGGGGATCGACGACGGTGACGGACGCCTCGTTGGCCCGGAGCTTCTTCTGCAGTCCCAACGCCGTGTAGAGCCCGACGTATCCACCACCGAGGATCAAGATCCGAGTCGGTTCCGACTTCGCTGCGGCCATACCGTCATACTCCCACCCATCGGGGCAGGTCGCTCGGGGACCCCGATCCGCTGTGACCAGCGTCGCCGTGACTACCGAAACGATTCAGTTCCCTCACCCGGGGTGCGCCGGCGGCTACCGCGCGAGGCCCGCGGCGGCGCTCGCCTCGTGCAGCACGGCACGCAGCATCGCCGGGGTCAGGGTACCGGTCTGGGTGTTGCGCTGGGACACGTGATAGCAGCCGAACACCGGCAGCCCGCCCAGCACGACCCGTACCCCGTGCCCGAACCGGGGCCGGGGCCGCGGCACGGCCCAGCCGCACTCCGCCAGCACCGGCAGCAGCGCCTGCCAGCCGAAACCGCCGAGCACGACCACGGCGCGCAGGGTCGGCCGGAGCAGCTCCAGCTCCCGCACCAGCCATGGGCGGCAGGCGTCCCGCTCGGCCGGGGTCGGCTGGTTGGCCGGCGGTGCGCAGTGCACCGGGGCGGTCACCCGGGTGCCCCGCAGCTCCAGCCCGTCGCCGCGGTGCGTGGACTCCGGCTGGGAGGCGAGCCCGACGTCGTAGAGCGCCTGGAACAGCACATCGCCGGAACGGTCCCCGGTGAACATCCGTCCGGTCCGGTTCCCGCCGTGCGCCGCCGGGGCCAGCCCGACCACCGCCAGCGCCGCGTCTGAGGGGCCGAACCCTGGCACCGGGCGCCCCCAGTACTCCTCGCCCGCGAAGGCGGCCCGCTTGGTCTCGGCCACCTGCTCGCGCCAGGCCACCAGCCGCGGACAGGCCCGGCACTGGCCGACCGCGGCGTCGAGCTCGGCCAGCGAGGCAGGAACGGTGCTCACGCCGACATTGTCCCTTGATCTAGGTTGGAGACATGGCACAGACCTCCACGGACACCTCAGCGGCCGCAGAGCCACAAGCCGAGCAGGACGCCAAGCGGGACGAGCCCACCGACGACCTGGTCACCCGGCAGCACACCATCACCATCGACGGCCGCGAGCTGGCGTACACCACCCGTACGGGTCGCATCGTGCTGCGCAAGGAGGTCCAGACCGAGGACAAGTTCGAGGGACATCTCGCCAAGGCCGAGGTGTTCCTCACCTCCTACACCCTGGACGGGGCCGAGCCCGGTTCCCGGCCGGTCACCTTCGCCTTCAACGGCGGCCCCGGCTCGTCCAGCGTCTGGCTGCACATGGGAGTGCTCGGGCCGCGGCGGGCGATCTCCGGAGACGTGAACGCCCCCGAGCCGCCGCCGTACCAGCTGGCCGACAACCCGGACACCCTGCTGGCGCACAGCGACCTGGTGTTCATCGACCCGGTCTCCACCGGCTACTCCCGGGCCGTCACCGGTGAGAAGCCGAAGGAGTACCACGATGTCGCACCGGACATCGAGTCGATCAGCGAGATCATCCGGCTGTGGGTGTCCCGCAACGAACGCTGGCTCTCGCCGAAGTTCGTGGCCGGCGAGTCCTACGGCACGCTGCGTGCGGCCGGCCTCGCCGCGCACCTACAGGACCAGCACGGGCTCTTCCTGAACGGGCTGCTGCTGATCTCCTCGGTGCTGGACATGGGCACCATCCGGTTCGTGACTGGCAACGACCTGCCGTACTCCCTGTACGTACCCACCTATGCGGCCATCGCGCACTACCATGGTGTGCACGGCAACCGGCCGCTGGCGGAATTGCTGGCTGAGGCCGAGGAGTTCGCCTCCAGGGACCTGCCATGGGCGCTGCAGCGCGGGGCACGGCTGACCGAGGCCGAGCGTACCGAGGCGGTGCGCAGGCTCGCCGCGCTCACCGGGCTGAGTGAGTCCTATGTAGACCGGGTGAACCTGCGCATCGAGCACCTGCGCTTCTTCACCGAGCTGCTGCGGGAGCGCGGGCTGGTCACCGGCCGGATGGACGGCCGGTTCACCACCTGGGAGCCGGACGGCGGCAGGGAGCTGATGAGCGATGACGCCTCGATCTCCCGGATCATCGGCGCCTACTCCGCGGCATTCAACCACTACGTGCGCGCCGAGCTGGGCTACGCCAACGACCTGCCGTACCAGATCCTGTCCATTGACGTGAACAAGGCGTGGGCATACGCCGACTACACCGGTCGGTCGGTGTCCGTTGTGGACGACCTCAGTTCCGCGATGCGTGCCAACCCGCACCTGAAGGTGCATGTGGCGCTGGGCCATTACGACGGCGCCACGCCGTACTACGCGGCCGAACACGTGCTGGCGAACCTGAAGATCCCCGCCGAGCTGCGGGAGAACGTGGAAACGGCGTACTACCCCGCAGGCCACATGATGTACGTGCACGAGCCCAGCCGCCAGCAGCAGGGCCGCGACCTGGGCGCGTTCATCGCCGCCAGCTCGAACAGGTAGACCGAGTCGATCCAGCCCGTCCCGGCCGTGGGACCGGATGGCCAGGCCAGCAGGCACTGGTGTCCCGCCCACGCCGGAACGGGACCACTCCGTCTCCCGGAACGCTCATGCCGGGCGCCAGTCCACGCAGGTCGGCCGCTGGCCCGTGGCTACGTACTGGCACACCGCTTCGCACATCACGTCGATCGGCACCTCAGCGCCCGGATCCTGCACTAAGTGGTGGCCGTCGTAGGTGAACCTTGCTCCTCACCCGACATCAGGCAGCCGTGGTCCCCACGCACACCGGCGATCGACTCGAACCTTCTGTGCTGCCGGAGTACCACCACACCCCGTCGGTGCCCTGTTCGAGTAGCCCGACCTCGTATCCTCGAATGCATGACTGATCACTTGCTGGTGACGACAACGACGCCCGACCGGGAAACGGCTGCTCGGTTGGCTGCTTCGGCAGTTGGTGCGAAGCTGGCAGCAACCGCACAGGTCCACGGCCCGGTGACGTCGTTCTTCTGGCACCTCGGCGAGCAGGGCGAGGGTGAGGAGTGGATGGCCACCTTCAAGACGACCAGCGCCCGTTACGCCGACCTGGAGGCGCATCTGGTCGTTGAGCACGCATGGACAAACCCGGAGGTCACCGCAATCAAGCTGAATCGCGGGTCGGAGACCTACCTGCGATGGCTGGAGACCAGCACCGCGCCCGAGACCTAACCATGCATTTGGTCCAGCGCCGCGGCAACCTCCGGCACGGCGCGGTGGCGAGCGAGTTTCCCCGCGACGCTGGCGATACGTGCGCTGGGACGGACCGAGGCGACCCCTGCGGACAACTGATGCGCGCGGGTGAGCACCGAGGCAGCCTGTTCGACTTCGCGGGCCTGGAGGTAAGAGCCTGCGAGCCAGGTCAGGTAGAGCGCCTTGTCGCGGCTATGGGTGTCGTCGAACTGAGTAAGCACCGACTCCAGTACTGGCACCGCCCGAAGCGGTCGGCGAAGTTCCGTCCAGCACCGGCCCGCCATGATGTCGATCTCCTTTTCATCCACCCAGAACACCCAGTCCGGTTCCGGTCGGCCCTCGATGCGCAATAAGGCTTCACGCGCCAGCCCCAGCGCACGATCGGCCTGTTGCGCGTCTCCGGCGACGGCGTGGCTGAAGGCTTTGCGCTCGAGCAGCAGGGCTTGGACTCGCGGGGTAGCGGTGCCACGGACCGTTTCATGCGATTGCTGGGCGGTCACTGTGCCGTCGCTCGCCGCCGTGGTCTGCTGATAAGCGACGAGAGCCAGTGCGTTTCCGGCGAGCGCGGCATCGCCAGCTTCCCGAGCTGCGCTGAGACTGGTGGTGTAGTGCTTGTGTGCCTGTGCGTGGTAGCCAGCATCAAAGGCGGCCCAGCCAGCCATCTGGTGATGTTCGCTCAGCAGGGACCGCAGCTGCCGACCGACGTCCTCCGTGCAGCTGGCCTGCGCCAACAAGTGCTCCGTAGCAAGAGCCTGTGAGGCATACAGCTGGTAGGTGTCCGCACCGCCCAGAACATTGTCCAGGCGACGCAGCCGGGCGGTGTGACGGTGCAACTGCTCAAGATCGCTCGGCCCGAGTCTGGTGCCCTCAGTCGGCCGCTCCACCAACGGCAACGCGAGGCCCGCCATCGCGCCGATGAACTGTCGCCGATGCACCGGTCCGTCCTCCTGGTCACCTCGGCGGGCCGCCTTTGTTGCTGCTACCGCGTGTCGTAGCTGTTCCACCGCCACGCCGAAGGTCGCCGCGTAGTGCTGCTGCCACCACGGGGTAAGCAGACGCCGTTCACTTTCCCATCGGGAGACTTCGTTTCGGGTGACTGCTCGTTCGGCGAGCGTGGATAGCAGGGAGGCTTGCTCCGATTGTGACCTGCCGGCGCGCTGGCGAAGGCTGCGGAGCAGCGGCCCGATCGTCTGCTCACCCATCGCCTTCTCCCATTCTGGCCACCTCCTGTGGCTACCTCGCCACATGGTCACCTCGGCAGGCTCCTCATATCACGCCCTGTAACGCAGACACTACCCCTACCAGGCATGGAAGGCGGTGGTCAGCGTGGGCGGCCCGACTGGATGGTTGCCTTGGCGGGGCGAGTTGCACTACATCACCGGCTACTCCCGCGGTCGGGAGAACGGCGGGATCCGGGCGATCATCGCGTGCATCGACGAGCGGATCGTGCACGCGGACTTGACAGCCGAAGACCCGCCGAAGTGCGCGGAGTGCGTGGCTCACCAGGCGCGGCGGCGGGCCGAGCGGGCCGCCGCGTCCCCGGCGCGCGGCGGCTGGGGTGGCTGGCGGTGAGGCGCAAACAGACACCGCCGCCCCAGTTCGCGCGGCTGCGCGCAAGTAAGGCCGAGCTGGCGGAGTGGTCACGCCTCACGCGGCAGGCTCGGACCTGTTACCACTGCCGGACCGTGTACCAGACCTCCGGTCACGCCACGGGATGCGAGCAGCACCACGAGGCTGCCCGCGGTGCCCAGTCGACGGGGGCGGTGCCGTGACTGCCGAATCCCTGGGTCTGCTGCCGGTTCCCCGCTTCCCCTCGGTACCGGCAGCACGGGCTCCGGTGCGTCCTCCTTCACTCCCGCGCCGGGGCCCACCTCAACCCCCCGAGTGGGGGCCGCTCCGGCGCTGGCCCGCCGGAACGGCAAGTCCCGGGCGACTCCCCTGTTCCTTGCCGGGGCCGGGTCGCCCGGGGCTCCGGTACGCAGCGAGTGGCCCGTTCCCTGCGGATTTCGCAGGGAACGGGCCACTCACAGCAGGGGTTTATCAGTGGAGGTAACGGGCGCCACGGGTCACGGCGGAGAAGGCGTCCACGGCGCCATGACCGTAGAAGCCGTTGAATTCCGGGGTACCGGTGCAGGTCGCGGTGTACGACTCGTCCCGGCCCTCGTCCAGGTAGTCGACGGTGCGCGGCACCGGGCACGGGATCTCGGCCGCCGTGCCCTCGAGCACGCGCTGCACGGTATTCGGCGCCAGGCCGAAGCCGCCGCGCCGCCACTTGCCGTACTCGGACACGATCAGTGCGGCCACCCCACTGGCGTGCGGCGAGGCCATCGAGGTGCCCTGCAGGTACTGGTAGTACCCCACCCGGCCGTCCGGGGCGGTGGCCTTCTGCACGCCGAGTGCCTCGCCCTCGGGCGTGACGTTGCCGTCCTCGTCCACCGCACCCTCGGCCACCGCCACATTGTGCGGGTACGCCGAGAGGATCAGGTTCTCGTTGGTGCGGAACCAGTCGGTGCCGAAGAAGTCCCGGTAGTACCCGCCGGGGGCGGACACCGAGATCTGCTCCTGGCCGTAGTTGGAGTAGTCGGCCTTGGCCTGGGACGGCCCGAAGGAGGCCACCCCGAGCACATGCGAGCCCTCGATCGGCAACGTGAAGCAGCTGTCGTTGTCGATGTCCCGGTCGTGCTCGTTGCCTGCCGGGAAGTTCGGGCTGCTGCTGTCCGGCGGCGGGTCGCCGAGGTCGATATGCGAGTTGCCGAGCGAGGCGACCAGGGTGACGCCGTTGCGGTGCGCGTAGTTCAGCGCCCGGTTGACCGCGGCGATGGTGGTGCGCTGCGCCCGCTGCTGCTCCGGTGTGTCGGCCGGGTTGGCGGTGCAGTTGTACAGCCACGGGTCGATGTAGAAGGACATGTTCACCACGTCGATGCCCGCGTCACCGGCATAGGTGAGCGCGTCCACCGCGGGCTGCAGGAAGAAGTACCCGGAGTCCTGCCCGGCCCGGATGTTCACCAGGCTCACGTTCGGCGCCACACCGGAGACACCGAAGTCGTTGGCCGCCGCCGCGATGGTGCCCGCGACATGCGTCCCATGCCCGTTGTCATCGTGGTCGGCAGGGTCGACGCAACCACGGAACTCACAGGGCCCGTCCACCTCGGTGCCGTTCTCGTCGGCCGGGATGTCCCTGGTGAAGTTACGCGAGGCCGCCGCGTCGAAGTTCGGGGCGATGTCCGGATGCGAGCCGTCGATGCCGGTGTCGATCACGCCGACCTTGACCCGCCGGTCCCCCGGCTGCTTGGTCCTGGCCAGGTCGGAGCGGGTGGACTTCAGCCCCCAGAGCTTGTCGTCCAGCGGGTCGGTGCCGACCGGCTCGGCCGGTTTCCGGCCGGGACGTGAGTGGCCGGGCGCGACCCGATGATGCTCCTTCTCCACCTGGTCCGACTCCGGCGGAGCCTCCTTCGTCGGTGCCTTACCGATCGGCCGGGCCTGCGCGGCCCCGAACAGCTCGGGCGCCGCCGCCACCCGCTCGGTGAAGCCACGGGCCGGTGCGCTCACGGTGAGCAGGCCGACCGCCGCGTTGCTGCGCAACACCGTTCCGCCCGCTTCGCGGACCGCCCGCTCGGCCGCGCCGACGCCCTGCCCCTCGGCGGCCAGCACGGTGAACTCGGTGGCCGGTCCGGCCAGCTGTGGTTGCGCCGTCGCGGTGGGCGCGGCGACCGCGGTGATCCCGCCGACCAGGGGTACGGCCAGCGCCGCCAGGAAAATCTTTGATCTTCTCACGCGTTTTCCTCCTCGGCAGTGGTGGAGGCCGCCCTGCCGGGAGGCACACGCGCAGGTCCGCAAGACCCGACGAAAGTAGGGGTGGCCGGTTCAGGCCAGGCTGAGCGCGATGCCGTCCAGGATGTCGTGCTCGCTGACCACCAGGTCGGCGGGCCCGCCGCGCTCGACGAGTTGCCCGGCGAGCACCTGCACGATCACCGCACCGCCGCCGATGACGTCTACCCGGCCGGGGTGGATCACCGGATTCGCGGCCCGGGTGTCGTGGTTCACGCCGAGTAGCTTCCCGGCGACCCCGTCGATGTCCGCACGGGACAGCCGGGAGAGGTGGGTGCGCTCGGAGTCGTACTCCGGTAGCTCCTGCGCCACCGCGGACAGGGTGGTGATGGTGCCCGCCACGCCGATCCAGGTGCTGGCCCGCGCCACATCCACCACGTCGTATGCCTTGGCAAGGATCTCGGCCGCCAGTTCCCTGGCCGCGGCGACCTCGGCCGCGGTCGGCGGGTCGGTGCGCAGCGCACGCTCGGTGATCCGCACGCAGCCGATGTCCACCGAACGGGCCGCGATGACCTCGGCCTGCCGCCCGTCCCAGGTCCCGAGCACCAGTTCGGTCGAGCCGCCGCCGACATCGACGACCAGGAACGGGCCGTCATCGGGGTCCTGCTCGCCGACCGCGCCGGTGAAGGACAGCCGCGCCTCCTCGTCACCGGTGATCACCTCGGCCTCGACGCCGAGCACCTCGCGGGTCATGGCGAAGAACTCGTCCCGGTTACTCGCGTCCCTGGTGGCCGAGGTCGCCACCATGCGTACCTGCTCGGCACCCTTGCGCCGGGCGGCCGCGGCGTAGTCGACCAGCGCCGCCCTGGTGCGCTCCAGTGCCTCCGGGGCCAGCCGCCCGGTCGCGTCCACCCCCTGGCCGAGCCGCACGATCCGCATCTCCCGATGCAGGTCACGCAGGTCGACGGTGCCGTCGTGCCGGATGGTCAGCTCGGCGACCAGCAGGCGGATGGAGTTGGTTCCACAGTCGATGGCGGCAACACGAGGCATGGCCAAAGGGTAACCACCGGCCATAGCTCAGTTCGTCGGCGTGCCGGTCACCTCGCCGGACGGGCCCTCCTCGGGATCGTCGTCCTCGTCCTCGCAGTCCGGGTTCCTGGTGGTCGAGGTCGTCGTCGTGGTGGACGAGGTGGTCGTGGTCGTCCCGCAGGTGGGCGGCTCCTGCCCGGACGAGGACGAGGACATCGACTCCGAGGAGTTCTCCCCTGGCAGCGAGTTGCCAGGACGGCTGGTCGGCGGGTTCGGGCCGCCGGTGGAGCCGGGCAGGCTCGGTGCCGGGGTAGGCGGCGGGGCCACGGCGTCGGGAGCCGGGCTCGTGGTGTTCACCTCGGGCGCGCCGACGGGGACGTCGCTGTCCGGGGTGGGCTGCACGCCCTGCCGGTAGGCCTCCGCCCACAGGATCACCGTGTTCACATACGTCTGCGAATTGTTGTACCGGAACACCGCCGCCCGCAACTCACCATCCACCGTCATATCCAACCCACCCGAACACAAATACCGCCCCGTCGCCACGGTCGCGTCGTAAATATTGTTCGGATCCGAAACCCCATCACCATTACCATCCGCCGCATACCCCCGCCACGTCGACGGAATGAACTGCGTCGGACCCACCGCCCGATCCCACACCACATCCCCGTCAAACCGCCCACCATCCGTGTCCGGAATCGCCGCCACCGGACCCACACCATTCAAAACCGGACCCAAAATCGGCTCCAGCGTATTCCCATCCGCATCCACATACCCACCACGAGCATGATTCGACTCGATCCGCCCGATACTCGCGATCAACGCCCAGTCGATCCGGCACCCCGGCTGCTCCGCCCCCAACATCTCCGCCGCGTTCCGATACGCCCGCAACGCCGACCCCGGAATCCCCAACGGGCCACTCGGCAGCTCGTAGGCAGGCAGGGTCTCCGGGTCGGGCTGCTCGGGCAGGCTGCCGTCCACCCCGACCCGGCTGATCCCCGGGTCGTAGCCGCCGACCAGGGCAAGGTTCGCGGTGTGCTCGGTGCTGGCGGTGTTCGCCCAGTTCGCGGTGCCGCCGCTGGCGGCGAAGGCGGGCAGCACGGCGAGGGTGCCGCCGAGCATGGCGGTGGCCGCCTTGTGCCGCACCGCGAATCTTCGGATCGCGCCCCCGACGCTCCCCGGTACCCGCTTCACCCGCACGTCCCACACTCCCCTGCCAACGACTGCGGTACACCTCGATGGTTGTTCAGCCCGTGTGAAAACTCTGTAGAACGACCCACCAGGGCCGAACTCGGGCGCCGTCCCCGACGAGGTATCCGTTTCCGCCGGTCGGGCGTTACCGCGCGCAGTCTCCCGCGGGCCACTCCGCGGCGAGCAGTTCGAGGGTTTCGTCGCCGAAGGGGTTCACGCCCCGCCCGCAGGCGAGGGTGTGCGCGAGATGCACGTGCAGGCACTTCACCCGGTTCGGCATGCCGCCCGCGGTGACCTGGTGCCCCAGCGGCTCGATCGCGTCCCGCTGGGCGAGGTAGGACTCGTGCGTCCGCCGGTAGGCCGCCGCCAGCCCGGGATCGGTACCGAGCCGCTCGGTCATCTCGCGCATGATCCCGGACGCTTCCAGCTTGCCCACCAGCGAGCACAGCCGGGGGCAGGTCAGGTAGTAGAGGGTCGGGAAGGGGGTGCCGTTCTCCAGCCGGGGATTCGTCTGGACCACCGCGGGGTGCCCGCTCGGGCATCGTGCGGCCACCGCGCGCAGGGCACGTGGCGGCCGGCCGAGCTGCTCCGCGATCACCGCCCGGTCGGCTTCGGACACCGGCTCAAGCTGGGGCAACTCGGTACTGCTCACCCGGGTGAGCTTAGGACCGGCCGCGCGGGAGCGCGCCAGCGGGATCACCGCAGGGACCTAACCGGAGACGCTGTCCCAGAGCCGCTCGTACCAGGTGCCCTTCGGGGTGGGCTGCTGCCCGCCGTCCGGCTGCTGCGCACGCTGCTCGTCCTCCGGCAGCTGCACCATGAACGGGGTCTCGCCGGGCATCACGAACCGCAGCCTGCGCCGGGCCTCGGCCTGGATCTCGGCCGGATCGGACAGCTCGGCCTTGCGTGCCTCGAGCCGGGCGACCTCCCGCTGCAGCTCCGCCATCCGCTGCTCCTGCACCGCGACCTCGGAACGCTGGGTCAGGTAGGTCCGCAACGGCACCGCGATGGTGAACGCCAGCGCGCACAGCACGATCGCCACCACCGCGGCCCGGCGGGTGTTGGAGAGACCGAGCACCTTGGCCGCGCCGGAGGCGCGCTTCGCGCTGAGCCCTCGGCGCAGCCGTGCCCTGCGCCCTTCGCGCCGCGCCCGCTCGGGGCGCCGGGAGGACGAGCCCTGGGCCCGTCCTCCCGTACTCCTGCGCCGTGGCCTGCCCCGTTCCGCCACGGTCGATCAGCTCTCCGGCGTGAATCTCGGGAAGGCGAGATCGCCGGCATAGCGGGCAGCGTCGGCGAGGGTCTCCTCGATCCGCAGCAGCTGGTTGTACTTGGCGACCCGCTCGCTGCGGGCGGGGGCGCCGGTCTTGATCTGCCCGACACCGGTGGCCACCGCGAGGTCGGCGATCGTGGTGTCCTCGGTCTCGCCGGAACGGTGGCTCATCATGCTCTTGTACCCGTAGGAGGTGGCCAGCGACACCGCGTCCAGGGTCTCGGACAGGGTGCCGATCTGGTTGACCTTCACCAGCAGCGCGTTGGCCGCGCGCCGGCTGATGCCCTCCTCCAGCCGGTCCGGGTTGGTGACGAACAGGTCGTCCCCAACCAGCTGGACCCGGTCGCCGAGCTCGGCGGTCATCCGCACCCAGCCGTCCCAGTCGTTCTCCCCGAGCGGGTCCTCGATGGAGACCAGCGGGTAGTCGTTGACCAGCTCGGTGTAGTAGCCGATCAGTTGCTCGGCGCTGCGCTTGTTGCCCTCGAAGGTGTAGGCGCCGTCGGCGTAGAACTCGGTGGCGGCCACGTCCAGGGCGAGCGCCACGTCCCGGCCCGGGGTGTAACCCGCCTTCTCGATCGCCACCAGGATGATGTCCAGCGCCTCCCGGTTGCTGGTGAGGCTCGGGGCGAAGCCGCCCTCATCGCCAAGCCCGGTGGCCAGGCCGCGGCCCTTCAGCACCGACTTCAGCGCGTGGTAGACCTCGGCGCCCCAGCGCAGCGCCTCGCGGAAGGACTCGGCGCCGATCGGCGCGATCATGAACTCCTGGATGTCCACATCCGTGTCGGCATGTGCCCCGCCGTTCAGGATGTTCAGCATCGGCACCGGCAGCACATGCGCGTTCGGCCCGCCGAGGTAACGGAACAGCTCGAGCTCGGCCGAGTCGGCAGCCGCCTTGGCGACCGCGAGCGACACGCCGAGGATGGCGTTCGCGCCGAGCCGCGACTTGTCCGGGGTGCCGTCAAGGTCGACCAGCTTCTGGTCCACGATGCGCTGGTCCACGGCATCGACCCCGGTCAGGTCCGGCCCGATCTCGTCGAGCACGGCCGCGACCGCGCGTTCGACGCCCTTACCGCCGTACCGGGAGCTGTCGCCGTCGCGCAACTCGACGGCTTCGTGCTCCCCGGTCGAGGCCCCCGAGGGGACCGCGGCCCGCGCCAGCGTCCCGTCGTCGAGTGCGACCTCCACCTCGACAGTCGGGTTGCCGCGCGAGTCCAGAATCTCGCGGGCGCCTACCTGCTCGATGACCGCCACGCCTTAACTCCTCACCCGGTTGTGCCAGCGACGTCGGCACCCAGCGTAGCGGCAGGCCGAGATCACCCGTTGGAGGCTCGCAGGTAGCACGCGGAGGAACTCAATCCGCGCGTACCTCCCGCCAGCCGGAGGGCAGTTCGACGGTGTCCGAGACATGCTGCCAGAAGGTCCAGCTGTTCCCGCCGATGTCCTGCACGGTGAACAGCCGCGCGCCGTAGGGCTGGTCCTGCGGCTGGGACACCTCGACGTGGTCCCCGAGCGCGGCGCTGACCCTGGCGTGCTGCGCGTCCACATCGTCCACGTACACGACGTTGAGCTGGCCCACCGGGCCGTCCACGCCCTTGGCCTCCCAGTACTCGGGACCGACCGAGGTCAGCTGGATCTCCGCGCCGCCCGCGGTCACGGTGGCCTGGAACACCGCCCCCGCGGCGTCCTCGTAGCGCACCTTCTCGGTGAACCCGAACACCCGCACCAGCCATTCCAGCGCCTCGGTGGCGTCGGTGTAGTACAGATACGGCGCGAGGCCGAGATATCGCGGAGTGTTGTCCTGGTCGTCGCTCATGGCGGATAAGTCCATCATGCCGATGATCGGCAGCCGCAACTCCCCGGCCGGTGCCGGGTCAGGCACAGCCCTTGTCCTCGGGCAGCGGTCGTGCCGGGTCGAAGAACTCCCGCGCCGTGAGCTCGGTCGAACCCGGCGTGGAAGCGGGCTCGCCGAGCGCGGGCGCGAGCAGGCCCTCGACCGCGGGGGCACAGGCCACGGCGAACCTGCTGCCCCGGCCGCTGCCGAGCATGATCCCGCGGTCCTCTGGGAACCACCGCTCCCCCTCGTACAGCAAGAAATCCAGTTCCCAGCGAACCCCGGCGACCAGGTCCAGCTGGTCGCGCACCCGCGCGGGGTCGTCGATGTCGAAGGCGTAGGCGAAGGTGTAGTCGGTCTTGATCGTCAGCGAGCCCTCGCGGTCCCCCGGTCGCACGGACATCCGGCCGCGCACCTTGGGCTCGGCCTCCGCGAGCCGGAACCCCGGCGCGATCCGGGTGGCGTAGGTGTCGTCCCACGCGGTTGTGGTGAGCATGCCCCGGACCTCCGTTTGCTGGCTCTCGGCGAGCAGGGAGACCAGCGGGTCGACGTCCCCGCCCTCGATCAGGCTGCGGTCCAGCCTGGCCGCGACCAGGATCTCGCGTACCCGCGCCAGCGCCGCCCGGACCTGTTCGGCGTCGAAGTCACCGACCGCGCGGGCCGGCGGTGGCACGATGCCGTCCGCACCATCCGCCCAGTCCCGCACGGGGGTGCCGGCGAACGGCTCGGCGAGGTCGACGGCCTGGGTCAGCCGCCTCGTGTCCTGGTCCGCCCGCGGAGTGTCCGGCTGGGCGCGCATCAGGTGCGCGGAGAGCACCGTTCCGGCGAGGAGCAGCACCAGCAGCAGGGCCGTCCGCCAGCCAGCCGCACCGCGCCGCACCTGCTCCGGCCGCCCGGTTTCGGGCCGCCCCGGTGAATCTGTGTGCACGAGCCACCCCCCGTGAACGCCGCTACCGACTGTTGATCGACATGGCCTGCCCGGCCGTTAACCGGATGGCGGAGAAACCCGCAAAGGCCCGCCGTGCGCCGGAAAAGGTCGAGATTCGGCAATGTGCGGGGTACCGTCGAGAGCACCATGGTTGACCAGGAACCAGCAGCCGACCCGGATGGTGACTCGCGAGACTCCCCGTTCCATGCGTTTCGCCGGGCCGAGGAACTGGTGCGGCGCAAGCCCCTGGAGGCGTTGCGGGCGCTGGCGCCGGTACTGCACGCCGAACCGGACAAGCCGAGCGTGCAGTTGCTCGCCGGCCGCGCGTACTTCCACTCGGCTCAGCTGCGGCGTGCGGAGACCGCGCTGACCCGGACGATCGAGCTGGACCCCGCCGACCACTACGCCCGGTTCATGCTGGGCAGGACCCTGCAACGGCTCGGCAGGCTGGTGGAGGCGCTGGGGCAGATACGGATGGCATGGGCCATGTACCCGCTGCCGGAGTATCAGGACGCCGTGGGCGAGATCAGCGCCCGGATCGCGCTGCGCGACAGCTGAGCAGCGCACCACCCCTCGAATGCCCTGAACGGCATGTTCGCGACGCTCACCGTCGCGAACGGCACTATTGGGACGTTGAACGTCCGGAAAGCCACGTTCAGGGGTTCCTAGCGGAGGGGGAGGGTGGCCGCGGCGTAGGCATCGGCGCCGCTGAACACGTCCTGGGCGTAGGAGACGGAACGGTTGTAGGTCAGCACCGCGTCCCACCAGCCGTTCGGATCGGCCAGGTCCCGCCCATCGGCACACAGGTAGCGGGCCGCGGTCACCGCGGCGTCGTCGATGTTCTGCGGGTTGGGCTGCCTGCTGTCCCTGGTGGCCCGCACGCCCCACTCCCGCCAGGTCTCCGGGAGGAACTGCAAGGGGCCGACGGCCCGGTCCCAGGTCTGGTCGCCGTCCAGCTCCCCCTCGTCGGTGTCCGGCACCTCCCGGACCCCGGGTGAGCCGTCCAGTGGGACTCCGACGATCGGCTGGGTGGCCCGGCCGTCCGTGCCGATCCGCGCGCCGCCGAAGTTGCCGTGCCGGGACTCCACCCTGCCGATCCCGGCCAGGGTTCCCCAGGAAAGGTTGCACTCGGGCCGCTCGTTGCGCATCCACATCTCGGCCCGCCCGTAGGCCGCGAGCACCCTGGCCGGCACCCTGGTGGCCTCGGCGACCCTGGCTGCCCAGGCGTCCAGCTCCTCCTGGTCGGATTCCTGTGGCCGGTCCTCCGGGGCGGCCAGCGCGGCCTGGGGCGCGGCCGCCCGCGGCTCGGGCCGCTGCTCCGGCACGGTCAATGGCCGCTCGTCCCCTGCCCCGTCGCGGTGCACGCCAATGGTGAGGATCAGCGTGATCGCGGTGCCGATCAGCGCCAGGGTGAGCACGATCCGGCCCAGGTAGCGGCGCGGCGGGCGGGCGGCGGGCTCGGTCACCGCCGGCCCGGGCTGAGCGGGTTCGGCCACTCGTTCAGGTTACGTGCCGGGCGGACCCGGCCAGTAGCGGCGCCAGCCGTCCGCGTCCAGGGTCGCCGGGTCCCGGCCGTCCGCGCGGGCGGCCCGCTCGGCCGACCGGACCCGGCGCGCGAACTCCTTGGCCACCGCCCGCAGCTCGCCCTCGGGGTCGATTCCGGCCCTGCGGGCCGCCGCGGCCAGCCGGAACAGCTTCGCGCCCTCGTCCGATCCCGCGGGGAGCAGGTCGAACGGCAGCTCGGCCCGGCCGGTGCGCTGCCCCAGCTTCCCCGCCAGCGCCGCCGCGGGCTGCCCGAAGGCCACGCCGTCCATAATGGACTCCCGGCGCTTCTCGTCCTGCTTCAGTTCCTCCCAGCGGGTCTGCTGGTGCTCGGCGGAGTGCACCACCTCGGCCCCGGCGAACACATGCGGATGCCTGCCGACCAGCTTGTCCACCAGCACGCTGGCGACGTCCTCGATACCGAAGGGATCGGCAGGATGCTCGGCGGCCACCCTGGCGTGGAAGAGCACCTGCAACAGCACGTCACCGAGCTCCTCGCGCATCGCGGTGCGGTCGCCGTCCTCGATCGAGTCGAGCAGCTCGTAGGTCTCCTCGACCAGGTACTGCCGCAGCGACTCGTGGGTCTGCACCGCGTCCCAGGGGCATCCGCCCGGCGAGCGCAGCCGGTCCATCACCTCCGCGGCCCGCACCAGCCAGGGTGCGGGGGCGGCGACCACCGTGGCCCCGGCCGCGATCAGCGCCGCGGCCCCCGGCTCCTCGGCCGTGGCCGCGACCAGCGCGACGGCACGCTGCCGCACCAGCTCGGCGGGGGCGGGCGCGGGCTTGGCGTCCAGGGCCGCCGCGGTGGCCTCCGGCAGGTCGGGGGCGGCGTACACCGCGTCGGCGGCGCGCAGTGCGGGCCAGGCGGCCGCGGGCAGCACGCCGGGCATGGCCGCGGGCGCGAGCACCACGGTGGGGTGCGGCAGGGTCATGGCTGCACGTTAATACGCGCCTCGAACTGGTAACCGGTCAGCTCCTCGGCGCGGGAAACGATGGTCATGGCGGCCGAATCCCACACGCCGTACCGGGGGTTGACCTTGATCCCGAGCTCGTCGGCGATCGGTTGCAGCAGCCGCACCCCGACCGAGTACAGCAGCTGCGGGTTGGACGGCTGCTGCGCCTGCGCGGCCGCGCCACCGGAGGCCGACCCGGAGGTGTCCCGGTCCCGGATCAGGGCCACCAGCCAGCCACCCTGCTGCCTGCTGGGCTGGATCACCAGCACCGTGCCCTCCCTGGCGCCGAACACCGCGCTGGTCGCCAGCTCCGGGCTGCTCTGTACGGCCTCGGCCAGTACGAACCGCCGGTCGAGCACCTGCCTGCCTTCAGCACGCAGCAACTGCTCGGCGCCCCGCGGATCGGCGGCCAGCTTGCGGCCGAGCGCCCGCGCCTTGTCCTCGGCGGTGGATCCCGGCGCCTCCTCGGTGATCGTGGTGCCGATCAGGTCCACCGAAAGGCGCTGCAGGTACTTCTGCCCGAGCTGCTGCAGCATCAGCTGGTCGGTGGCCACCTGGTGCACCCTGCTCGGCTCGATCTGCACGGCCTTGGCCGCCGCATCCAGGCCCCCGCTGCTCTCGATCAGCTCGGTGGCCTCGCTCGCGTCGACCCGCAGGCCCTCCCGCTGCGCGGCCACCTCCAGCAGCTCGTGCACGATCCGGCCCTGCACGATCTTGCGGGACTCGTTGCCGAACTTGCGCTGCTGCTTCGCCTGCTGCGCGGCGGGCACGTTGTCCAGCAGCCACTGGATCTCGTGCTGCACCTCGCCGAGCGGGACGGAACTGTCCCCGACGATTGCGGCGGAGTCGACCTGGCTCGGACCGGACCCGCACCCGGTGAGCAGCAGTGCCGACGCGGCAAGAACGGAAAACAAAGCCCGTGGGCGGCCGATGATCCTCATCACAACGCGTACCTTCTCACAGTTCGACCTGGCGAGGGCAACACCGTACCGGCGGGAAACCGGTCACGATCTCACCGCGGCCGGTTGCTTGGTCAGCGAGGTCAGCAGCTGGGTGCACCACTCCAGCAGGGCCTCGTCGCGCAGCGGGGGCGCACCGATCCGGCCACCGGCAGGCCCCTCGGTCGGCTTGGGCACCGACACCGTGCTGGTCACCGACTTGTAGACGGCCTTGGGGTACAGCCGCTTCAGCCGCACCAGCTGCGACTCCGCCAGCGCCAGCGGGGTGATCCGGATGTTGTTGCCCTGCAAGGTCACCTCGGTAACCCCCGCCGCCCGGCAGGCATGCCGGAACCGCGCCACCGCGAGCAGCCTGCCCACCGGGGCCGGCGGCTGGCCGTAGCGGTCGACCAGCTCGGCACGTACCTCCTCGAGGCCCGCGCCGTCCGGGGCGGCGGCGATCTTGCGATACGCCTCCAGCCGCAACCGCTCCCCCGGCACGTAGTCGTGCGGGATGTGCGCGTCGATCGGCAGGTCGACCCGGACCTCGGTGGGGGTGCTCTCCTCCTCGCCGGAGCCTGCCCCCGCGTCCTTGCGGAAGGCGTCCACCGCTTCGCCGACCAGCCGCACGTACAGGTCGAAGCCGACCCCCGCGATATGCCCCGACTGCTCGGCGCCGAGGATGTTGCCCGCGCCCCGGATCTCCAGGTCCTTCATGGCCACCGCCATGCCCGCGCCGAGCTCGGTGTTCTGCGCGATGGTCGCCAGCCGGTCGTGCGCGGTCTCGGTCAGCGGGGACTCCGGCGGGTACAGGAAGTAGGCGTACCCGCGCTCCCTGCCCCTGCCGACCCGGCCGCGCAGCTGGTGCAGCTGGGCGAGGCCGAGCATGTCGCCACGCTCCACGATCAGGGTGTTGGCGTTGGAGATGTCCAGCCCGGTCTCCACGATCGTGGTGCACACCAGCACGTCGTACTCGCGTTCCCAGAACCCGGCGATGATCTGTTCGAGCTTGTGCTCGTTCATCTGTCCGTGCGCGGTGACGATCCTGGCCTCCGGCACCAGCTCGCGCAGCCTGCGCGCGGCCTTCTCGATCGAGGACACCCGGTTGTGCACGTAGAACACCTGGCCGTCACGCAGCAGCTCACGCCGGATGGCCGCGCCGACCTGCTTGTCGTCGTAGGCGCCGACATAGGTCAGGATCGGGTGCCTGTCCTCCGGCGGGGTCAGGATGGTGGACATCTCCCTGATCCCGGCAAGGCTCATCTCCAGCGTCCGCGGGATCGGGGTCGCCGACATGGTCAGCACATCCACATGCGTGCGCAGCGCCTTGATGTGCTCCTTGTGCTCGACGCCGAACCGCTGCTCCTCGTCCACGATGATCAGCCCGAGGTCCTTGTACCGGATCCCGGTCTGCAACAGCCGGTGCGTGCCGATCACGATGTCCACCTCGCCATCGGCCAGGGCGGCGGTGGTCTGCTCAGCCTCGTGCGGGTCGGTGAACCGGGAGAAACCCTTGATGGTCACCGGGAAGGCCTGCATCCGCTCGGTGAAGGTGTTCAGGTGCTGCTGGGCGAGCAGGGTGGTCGGCACCAGCACCACCACCTGCTTGCCGTCCTGCACGGCCTTGAACGCGGCACGCACCGCGATCTCGGTCTTGCCGTAGCCGACGTCCCCGCAGATCACCCTGTCCATCGGCACGCTGCGCGCCATATCGTCCTTGACCTCGTCGATCGCGGCGAGCTGGTCGCCGGTCTCCACGAACGGGAAGGCGTCCTCCAGCTCGGCCTGCCACGGGGTGTCCGCCCCGAAGGCGTGCCCTGGCGCGGCCTGCCGCGCGGCGTACAGCTGGACCAGCTCGGCGGCGATCTCCTTGACCGCCTTGCGCGCCTTGGCCTTGGTGTTCTTCCAGTCCGAGCCGCCGAGCTTGTTCAGCGTCGGCAGCTCGCCGCCGACGTAGCGGGACACCTCGTCCAGCTGGTCGGTGGGCACGAACAGCCGGTCGCCGGGGTGACCGCGCTTGGACGAGGCGTACTCCAGCACCAGGTACTCCCTGGTGGCCCCGCCCACGGTGCGCTGCATCATCTCCACGAACCGGCCGATGCCGTGCTGGTCGTGCACGACATAGTCGCCGGCCTTGAGCGCCAGCGGGTCCACCGCGTTACGCCGCCGGGAGGGCATCTTGGTGTTCATGTCCCGTGTGGACGGTCCGGTGCTGGAGCCGCGGCCGGTGAGGTCGGCCTCGGCGAGCACCACCAGTGCCCGCTCCGGGGCCACGAACCCCCCGGCTAGCCCGCCGCGGGTCACCGTCACCACCCCGGGTTTCGGCGGCTCGGCCAGCCCTTCGGCCGCCAGTGCCGCGGGCACCTCGGCCGCGGACAGCTGCTCCACCGCCCGCGCCGCGGTCCCCGCGCCGGCCACCACCAGCACGGCGGTCCCCCCGGACGCGGTATGCGCGCGCAGCTCGCTCGCGGCCCGCTCGAACTCCCCGCGGTAACCGGGCGCGGCCTCGATCGCCACCCGGTAGACCCCGGCGCTCTCGCTGGTCAGCTGGGACAACGTCCACCAGGCCCGGCCCGCCTCGGTGGCGTGCCGCTGCACCACGGCGAGGTCGCGGTAGGCCGAGGCGCCGAGGTCGATCGGGGCCTTGCCGCCCTCGGCGGCCACCGACCAGGAGGCCTCCAGGAACTCCTGCCCGGTGCGGACCAGGTCGTGCGCACGGGTGCGGATCTTCTCCGGATCGGCCAGCAGCACATGCGTGCCGGCCGGCATGGCGTCGGTGAGCAGTTCCAGCTCGCCCTCGCACAGCACCGGGATCAGCGCTTCCATGCCCTCGCAGGGGATCCCGTCGGCCAGCTTCGCCAGCATCTCGGCTAGGTGTGCATCGGCGGCGTAGGTCTCGGCGAGCCCGCGCGCCACGCTTTTCACCCTGCCAGTGAGCAGCAGTTCCCGGCATGGCGGGGCGGTGATGGCCTCGACCTCGGCCGCCTCCCCCGGCAGGGACCGCTGGTCGGAGACCGCGAACATGCGGATCTCGCTGACCTCGTCGCCCCAGAACTCCACCCGGTGCGGATGCTCGGCGGTGGGCCCGAAGATGTCCAGGATGCCGCCGCGCACGGCGAACTCCCCGCGCTTCTCCACCATGTCCACCCGGGTGTAGGCCAGTTCGATCAGCCGCTCGAGCACCTGCTCGAACTCCTGCTCATGGCCCACCCGCAGCTCGACGGGGGCGAGCGAGCCGAGCCCGGGGGCCATCGGCTGGATCAGGCTGCGCACGGTGGCGACCACCACCCGCAGGCCGTCCCGGTCCGGCTGGTTCAGCCGGTGCAACACCTCCAGCCGCCTGCCGACCGTGTCGGCCCGCGGGGAGAGCCGCTCATGCGGCAAGGTCTCCCAGGATGGGAAGGCGGCCACGGTGCCGGGGCCGAGCAGGTCGGTCAGCGCGGCGGTCAGCTCGTCGGCCTCCCGCCCGGTGGCGGTGACCGCCAGCACCGGCCGGTTCGCGCCCTCGGCCGAGGCGAGCGCGGCCGCGACCAGCTGCCTGCTGGCGTTCGTACCCTCCAGGTCGAGTATCGGCGCGCCCGCGCGGCTCACCACCCCTTGCAGGGCGGGGTCGGGCAGGACGGCGGACAGCAGTCCGGACAAGCAACCTTCGGTCACCGGAAGATCCCCTCACAAACCAGGCGACACCCTCGCCGGGACCAGCGGGGCGAGGGGCTGTACCCAGGGTACGTCCGGCGACCCGCGGGGTGCGGAGCGGATCATGCTCGCCTTCATACGGCGAACCGACACCGGCGGGGGCATCCTGGGGGCATGCGTGCGCGACTCGCCGGAACCGCCGTTCTGCTCGCCATGGCCGGCCTCGCGGCGGCCTGCACCGAGACACCGACCGAGGCGGGCGAGGGTGCCGGGCAGGCCCCGCCGACCCCGCGCTCCGGGGAGCTGTTCACCGTGCAGGAGGTCACCGACGGCCTGGAACACGGCTGGGATATCGGTTTCCTGCCCAGCGGGAAGGTACTGGTCACCCAGCGGCCCGCCCGGCTGGCGCTGGTCTCCGGCACCGCGCCGGGGTCCACGGTGACCGAGGTGGACGCCGATCTCTCCGATGTGCACGTGCGTGGGGAGGGCGGTCTGCTGGGCATGGTGGTGCATCCCGACTTCGCCGAGTCCCGCCGGTTCACCACCTGCCAGACCTACGAGGAGAACGGGCGTGCGGTGGACGTCCGGCTGGTCACCTGGACGCTGGCGCCGGACGGGAGCAGCGCGAGCAGGGTGGGCGACCTGCTCACCGGGCTGCCGGTGAACCAGAGCGGGCGGCACTCCGGCTGCCGCCCGACCATCGCCGCGGACGGGGCGCTGCTGGTCGGCACCGGGGACACCGCGGAGGACCCGAGCATCCCGCAGGACCTCGGCAGCCTCGGCGGCAAGGTGCTGCGCATCGACCTGGACACCGGGGAGCCGCTGCCGGGCAACCCCTTCGCCGGCGCGCAGGACCCGGCCCAGCGACGGGTCTAC
Organism: Amycolatopsis aidingensis; assembly: GCF_018885265.1. Taxonomy (GTDB): domain Bacteria; phylum Actinomycetota; class Actinomycetes; order Mycobacteriales; family Pseudonocardiaceae; genus Amycolatopsis; species Amycolatopsis aidingensis. Next base: position 1,488,325 of record NZ_CP076538.1, on the reverse strand, counting down.
ACCTACGGGCACCGCAACGTGCAGGGTGTCGCGGTGCACCCGGAGACCGGCGCGGTCTACACCTCCGAGCACGGCCCCACCGCACACGACGAGCTCAACCGGCTGCGGCCCGGCGGCAACTACGGCTGGGACCCCTCGCAGGGTGGCACCGTCGAGGACTACGACGAGGACGTGCCGATGACCGACCTGGACCGGTTCCCCGATGCCGTACCGGAGCTGTGGACCTCGGGGGACGTGACCCAGGCGCCGTGCGGGGCCGCCTTCCTCACCGGGCCGCAGTGGGGCGAGCTGGAGAACCGGCTGGCCGTGGTGGCACTGCGCGGGCAGAAGATGCTGCTGTTCCGGCTGGACGAGGCGGGCGAGGTCGCCGAGGTGACCCTGCCCCCGGAGTTCGGCGACACCTACGGCAGGCTGCGCGCCGTCCGCAGTGGACCGGACGGAGCGCTGTACGTCACCACCTCCAACGGCACCAACGACAAGCTGCTGCGGGTCACCCCGGCCTGAGCCCAAAGATGCTGAACGTGGCGTTCGAGACATCAGACGTCTCAATAGTGCCGTTCGCAACGCTGAACGTCCGGAAAGCCACGTTCAGGGCGCTGCCTCAGTGGCCGAGGTAGGCGCCGCCGTTGACGTGCAGCACCTGGCCGGTGACGTGGCCGGCGCCAGGGCTTGCCAGGAACTCCACGGTGGCGGCCACGTCGGCCGGGATGCCGGCCCGCTTGGTGAAGGTGTCCTCGACCAGCCGTGCCCGGCGCTGCGGGCTCAGCAGGCCGCCGAAGAACTCGGTCTCCTCGACCAGGCCGGGGGCCACCACGTTCGCGGTGATCCCGTGCGGGCCGAGACCGGCCGCCAGTTCGGCGTTCCACGCCTCCACCGCGGCCTTGGCCGCGCCATAGGAACCGGCTCCGGTGCGGGCGGCGATGGAACCGATGGTGACCACGCGCCCGCCCTCGCCGAGCCGGGGACGCACGGCGGTGGTCATCAGCACGGCACTGAGCAGGTTGGCGTCCAGATTGGACCGCCAGGCCGCGGCGATCCCGGCGAGATCGTCCCCGGCCGGGGCATCCGTACCGATATCGGTATTTCCGCCCGCATTGTTCACCAGCACGTCGATCCGGTCCGGCAATTCTCCGAGGGCCGCCCGTACGGCATCGGGATCGGCGGCGTCGAATGCGACATAACGGGTCCCCAGCAAAGTGGCGGACTCACGTAACACCGCCTCCCTGCGACCGGTAATGGTGACGTGGTCCCCGGACTTGGCGAACAGCGCGGCTACCGCGTAGCCGATCCCCGTTCCACCGCCGGTTACCAGAACTTGCCTGGGGTGCTCCATGAGAATAAGTCCTTTAGTGTTAAAGTTTCTACCATGAACGACACTAGGGGCGGCGCGAACAGCCCGTCAAGCGACGCGGTGGACGAGATCCAGCTGGCCTGGCTGCGCGAGCGCCCCGGCACGCCGGTGTCCTCGATCGGTGTGATCACCAGGATCTGGCAGATCAGCAAGCTGCTGGAGGAGGACCGGCGGGAGACGATGCTCCGGCTCGGGATGGATTCGGCGACCAGGGATCTGCTCAGCGCCCTGCGCCGGGCCGGGGAGCCGTACCGGCTGACCGCGAGCGAGCTGGCGCACCGCATGCTGGTGACCGCGGGGGCGGTGTCCCAGCGGGTGGCCCGCGCGGAGAAGGCCGGGCTGGTCCGCAGGGTGCGGTCCACCGAGGACCGCAGGGGCGTGTTCATCGAGCTCACCGCGGAAGGGCACGCCACCATCGAGCGGACCGTGGACCTGTTGCTGCGGCACGAGGACGAGTTGCTCGCCGAGCTGTCCGCGCAGGACCGGGATCAGCTCGCCGACCTGCTGCGCGCGCTGCTGCGTTCGCTGCGCAGGCGGGCCGGGCTGCCGGATGTCACAGGTCCGTAATGCCGCCGATCGCCCCATCGGCCCGCCGACTGCTCCAGGATGGCCGAATGGGACAGCAGAACTGGAGGTACCCGATGCTTCGCGCGCGCAAGGCCGGTGCGGTGGCCGTCTCCTCGCTCGCCGCCACGGTCCTGCTCGGCTGCGGCGCGGACCAGGCCGCCCAGCAGGACCCGGGCGCCGCCGAGACGTCGGCAACGTCGAACACTTCGGCCGCACCGGGCAGTACGACCGGCTCCGCACCGAGCGCGGAGGGCACGACCGAGCCCGCGGTCACCGTGCCGGAGCAGCTGAAGTTCACCAGCACCACACTGGAGGGGACCGAGTTCTCCGGGGAGAGCCTGGCAGGCAAGCCCGCGGTGCTGTGGTTCTGGGCGCCCTGGTGCCCGAAATGCCGTGCGGAGGCCCCGACCGTGGCGAAGACCGCGAGCGCCAACGCGGGTGAGGTCACCTTCCTCGGCGTCGCCGCGCAGGACTCGGTGGACAAGATGAAGGAGTTCGTCGGCAAGTACGGGCTGGGCGGCTTCACGCACCTGCAGGACACCGGGGCGGAGGTGTGGGGACGGTTCGAGGTCACGTACCAGCCCGCCTACGCCTTCATCGGTGCGGACGGCAGCGTCGAGGTGGTCAAGAACCAGCTGTCGGAGTCCGAGCTGACCGAGCGGGTCGGCCGGCTCGCCGGCGCGTGACCCGCCGATGAATCTGGACACGCTCGGCTTCGCCCTCGCGGCGGGCATGGTGGCGACGGTGAACCCGTGCGGGTTCGCCATGCTGCCCGCCTACCTGACGCTGGTGGTCGCCGGGGACGGCACCGAGGACGGCGCGGCGGATGCCGGCAGGCAGGCCCGCACCGCCGCGATCGGCAGGGCACTCGCCGCGACCGCGACCATGGCGGTCGGCTTCCTGGTCGTGTTCGGCGCCTTCGGCCTGGTGGTCGCGCCGCTGGCCAGCTCGGTGCAGCAGTACCTGCCGGCGGTGACCGTGGTGATCGGCCTCGCGCTGGTGGCGCTTGGTGGCTGGATGCTGGCAGGCAAGGAGATCACCCTGCTGCTGCCGAAACCGGGCAAGGGGGCGCCGACCGCGCGGCTGGGCTCCATGCTCGGCTACGGCTTCGCGTACGCGATCGCCTCGCTGTCCTGCACGATCGGGCCGTTCCTCGCGGTGACCGCATCGACCTTCCGCACCGGTTCGGTGACCGAGGGGGTCACCGCCTACCTCGCCTACGGGCTTGGCATGACCCTGGTCGTCGGAGTGCTCGCCGTGGCCGTCGCGCTGGCCAGGTCGGCGGTGGCCACCGGGGCACGCCGGATCCTGCCCTACGTGAACCGGATCGGCGGCGGCCTGCTGGTGCTGGCCGGGCTGTACGTGGGTTACTACGGGGTGCACGAGCTGCGCCTGTTCCACGGGGGTGGTTCCGCCGAGGACCCCATCGTGGACGCGGCGGGCGAGATCCAGTCGGTGCTGGCCTCCTGGGTGGACACGATCGGCGCGATCCCGCTGCTGCTCGCCCTCGCCGCCCTGGTCACCCTGGGTATCACCCTCGGCCGCACCCGCCGCAAGTCCCGCCGTTGACCGTCACTGAACGTGCAGGCGGGGCTTGTGCTCCAGGTGGGAGAGGCCGTTCCAGGCGAGGTTGACCAGGTGCGCGGCGACCTCGTCCCGCTTGGGCTTGCGCGCGTCCAGCCACCACTGGCCGGTCAGCGCGACCATGCCGACCAGCGCCTGCGCATACAGGGCGGCCAGCTTGTCGTCGTAGCCACGGGCGGCGAACTGCTTGCCGAGGATGTGCTCCACCTGCCCGGCGATGTCGTTGAGCAGGGTGGAGAAGGTGCCGGTCGAGCTGGCCACCGGGGAATCGCGCACCAGGATGCGGAAGCCGTCGTGGGACTCCTCGACGTAGGACAGCAGCGCCACCGCCGCCTGCTCGAGCATCGCCCGCGGATGGCCACCGTGCAGGGTGGACACCATCCGGTCCAGCAGCAGCTGGGTCTCCCGGTCGACGACGACCGCGTAGATCCCCTCCTTGCCGCCGAAGTGCTCGTACACCACGGGCTTGGAGACGTTCGCCCGGTGCGCGATCTCCTCGACCGAGGCCCCGTCGAAGCCCTTCTCGGCGAACAGCTCCCTGGCCACGTTGAGCAACTGCTGCCTGCGTTCGGTCCCGCTCATCCGGACCCTGGTCACCGGGGTCGCCGGGCGCACCCCGGTGGCCGCGTCGCGTTTCGCTCGCCGTCTCGCCGCCACCCGCAAAGGGTAGCGGCCGGTGTCTAGGCGGACGGGGTGGACAGCCTGGCCAGCCGCTGCGCGGTCGGCCAGCGGACGTTGTAGGCCCAGCCGAACTTCTCGAACAGCCAGATGAGCCGCGCCGAGATGTCGATCTGGCCACGCCGCACCCCGTGCCGGGCCGAGGTGGGGTCGGCGTGATGCAGGTTGTGCCAGGACTCACCGAAGGAGAAGATCGCCAGCGGCCAGAAGTTCGCCGAGCGGTCGCGGGCGGTGAACGGGCGTTCGCCGATCATGTGGCAGATCGAGTTCACCGACCAGGTGACGTGGTGCAGCACGCAGACCCGGACCAGGCCGGCCCAGAAGAACGCGGTCACCCCGCCCCATACCGACCAGGTGAGCAGCGCGCCGAACACCCCGGGCAGTACCAGGCTGAGCGCCGTCCACAGCCAGAACAGCCGGTCGACCCGGTTCAGTGCGGGGTCCTTGACCAGGTCGGGCGCGAACCGCTGCACATTGCTGGTGTCCCGTTCGAACAGCCAGCCCATATGCGCGTGCCAGAAGCCCTTGGCGATCGCGACCGGGCCGGTGCCGAACAGCCAGGGCGAGTGCGGGTCGCCTTCCCGGTCGGAGAAGGCGTGGTGCCGCCGGTGGTCGGCCACCCAGGTGATCAGCGGACCCTGGACGGCCATACTGCCCGCGATCGCCATCAGCACCCGCAGCCAGCGCTTGGCCTTGAACGAGCCGTGCGTGAAGTGCCGGTGGAAGGCCACCGTGATCCCCAGCCCGGAGAAGCAGTAGAACGCCACGAAGATGCCGACGTCGACCCAGGTCAGCCCCCATCCCCAGGCGAAGGGGACGGCCGCGGCGAGGGCCAGCAGCGGCACGAGCACCCCGAGGTACACGGTCACGTGCACGGGCATCGAGCGGCGGCCGCTGAGTATCGGCTTCTTACCGCCACCGGATGGCTGCTCCCCAGTGTTGGCGGAACGGTCGAGCGTGGCCGTCATGCGCGTCACTTCTTTCCCTGAGTATCAAGCAAGGGTCACCTTACCTACGTTTCCGTAAGTTACGGTACAGGAGGTTTCCCGGATCGGGGTAGAGTCGAAACGTGGCCAGGCGCCCCGGTCACCCTCGCGGCCGGGGTGTCATCGTGCCCGTTCGGGCAGGTCAGCGGCTGTGGCCAGGGGATGTCCGGCACGCCAACCGGCCACCGTGCTCGGCACGGATCCGGTGTGACTATCCTGACCAGGCGCGATCCGCCGTAGTGTAATTGGCAGCACTTCAGATTTTGGTTCTGACAGTTCAGGTTCGAATCCTGGCGGCGGAGCGGTTCCTTCGGCAACGACGGTGAAGTACTGGCACGAGGGGGTGCAGGCGGCTGCACGACGAGGCCCCGAACGCAGGGGAAGCCGACTCGCGGGACACGGAGCCACGCGATACCCACCGCCCGGCGTTGGGCGACATGTCCGATGCCTGGCTGCTCGGTCGTGCCCGCGAACTGATCGCCGCCGTCCAGCGCAGCGACCGGGGCGAGCAGCTGTCGGTGATCGCCACCCTGGACGAGATGCTGGAGGAGGCCCAGCGCCGTGGCGAGCCGGTGCTCGTCGCGCAGCTGCTGCGCGCCGCCGCGCTCGCCAGGCTGGTCACCAAGGGCCTCGCGACCGAGGCCGAGCCCCGGCTGGACGAGATGCTCGCGCACACCCGCAGGCACGGGCTGGCGCTGCTGCGCTCGGACGCGCACGCCCTGCGCGGCAGGCTGCTGGTGCTGGCCGGGCAGGAGGACGCCGCACTCACCGAGATCGCACGGGCACTGGCCATCCTGGACGACGCCGCCACCCCGGACCTGCAACTGGGCCGCAGGGCATGGGACCGGCTGCTGTCCTCTGCACTGATCGACTGCTGGATCGTGCTCAACCAGCTCGGCGTGTACGAGGCGGCCGAGGAGGTGATCTCCCGCGCGCACCAGGCGATCCGGGACAGCGCGGGCCCGCACGAGATCACCCTGCAACTGATCAACCGGATCAAGATGCTACTCGGCTGGGGGCTGCGGCTGGAGCGCGTCGGGCGCTACGACGAGGCGGGTGAGAAGTTCCGCACGGCCGCCTCGATGGCCATCGCGGTGGAGGCGCCGTTCGCCGAGTCGCTGTTCCCCCGCCGGGCCGGGATCGCCGCCGTCGACCAGGTCGGGGTGCTGGCTGCCGCGCTGGCGCTGGCCGCACCGAGCGCCGCGCATATCGACCGGCTGCGGGAGCTGCTGAGCACGGACGGCTGGCCGCACGAGCATGTGATCGTGACCATCGCGCTGGCCCGCTGCCTGGACAACGACGGCCGCCGCGCGGAAGCGGTGGATACCCTGCACACCACCCGGCATATGCACGCCGAGGACAACTCGCAGCCCTCGATGCGGCTCAACCTGATGCGCGAGCTGGCCCGGCTCGGCGAGACCGAGCCGGGGCAGGCCGGGCAGCCTGCCGATGGCGGGGGAACCGGGGAGGCCGAGGGCCGGATCGAGGTGGCAGGCAAGCCGGGCGGCCTGCTCGCCGACTACGCTGGCGCGCTGGAGGCCGAGCTGTGGTCGCTGCGCGAGTCGCAGATCGCCACCCTGAACACGCGCCGCGAGCACGAGCGGCTCTCCGCCGAACACGGCGCGATCACCCAGCAGGCCCTGCAGGACCCGCTGACCGGCCTGCCCAACCGGCGGGCACTGGACGAGCGGCTGCGCACCCTCGCGGGCACGGCCACCTCCCAGCCGCTCGCCGTGGCACTGGTCGACCTGGACGGCTTCAAGGACGTGAACGACCGGCATTCCCATGCCGAGGGCGATGACGTGCTGCGGGTGGTGGCCAGCACGCTCCGGGATGCGCTGCGCGGGGACGACCTGGTGGCCCGGTACGGCGGGGACGAGTTCATCGCCCTGCTGCCGGGTGCGCCGGTCTCTGCCGCCAAGCAGGCACTGGGCCGGGCGGTCAGTGCCGTTGCCGCGCTGCCGCACCATCTTTCACACGGAGTCACGCTTTCCGTCGGCCTGGTCTCGCTGCGCCCGCAGGAACGCGCCGAGCAGGTCCTCTCCCGGGCCGACGCGGCCATGTACCAGGCAAAGCGCCGCGGTGGTAACCAGGTGGCCTCGGCCACCCTCGGCGCGGGCGAGGACGAGGGCGAACCGCCTGAGTACGAAGCCGAGACCGACCCGACGTGGGGCTTGGAAGACCACACGTAGGATCGTGCCCCGGTACGAGTTCCCACCCCTGTTTCGATCTTGAGGAGTGCCGTGACCGGCCCGTTGAGCACGTTGATCCTCGCCGCCGGTGAGGGCACCCGGATGCGTTCCGCCACCCCGAAGGTGCTGCACCCGATCGCGGGGCGGTCGCTGGTCGAGCACGCCGTGCGCGCCGCGGCCGGGCTGAGCCCCGAGCACCTGCTGGTGGTGGTCGGGCACGGGCGCGAGGCGGTCACCGAGCAGCTGGACCAGGTGGGCAAGGCGCTCGGACGGCCGGTGTCCACCGCGGTGCAGGAAAGCCAGCGCGGCACCGGGCACGCGGTGTCCTGCGCGCTCGCCGAACTGCCCGCCGACCTCACCGGAACCGTGCTGGTCAGCTACGGGGACACCCCGCTGCTGGACACCGCAACGCTCACCGAACTGCTTGCCGAGCACCGGGACAGCGGCAACGCGGTCACCGTGCTCACCGCGGTGGTCGCGGAACCCTCCGGCTACGGGCGGATCGTCCGGGACGCCACCGGTGCGGTGACCGGGATCGTGGAGCACAAGGACGCGACCCAGGAGCAGCTGAGCATCACCGAGATCAACTCCGGGGTGTACGCCTTCGACGCCGCGGTGCTCGCCGACGCGCTCTCCCGGCTCTCCACCGACAACGCGCAGGGTGAGCTGTACCTGACCGACGTGCTCGGGATCGCCCGTGACGACGGCAGGAAGGCGGGCGCGCTGGTGGTGGACGACCCGTGGCTGACCGAGGGGGTGAACGACCGGGTCCAGCTGGCCACGGTCGGCGCCGAGCTGAACCGGCGGCTCGTGCGGCACTGGCAGCGCGCCGGGGTCACCGTGGTCGACCCCGCGACCACCTGGCTGGACGCCGGGGTGACCCTGGCCCGCGACGTCACCATCGCACCGGGGGTGCAGCTGCACGGCGGCACGACCGTCGGCGAGGGCGCCACCATCGGCCCGGACACCACGCTCACCGATGTCACGGTCGGTGCGGGGGCCAGCGTGGTCCGCACCCACGGGTCCGGGGCAGTGCTGGGAGCGGGCTGCTCGGTCGGGCCGTTCGCCTATCTGCGGCCGGGCACCCGGCTCGGGGACGAAGGGAAGATCGGCACCTTCGTGGAGACGAAGAAGGCCGATATCGGCAAGGGCACCAAGGTGCCGCACCTGACCTACGTCGGGGACGCGACCATCGGCGAGTACAGCAACATCGGCGCTTCCAGCGTCTTCGTCAACTACGACGGGGAGCGCAAGCAGCACACCACGATCGGTTCGCATGTCCGAACCGGATCGGACAACATGTTCGTAGCGCCGGTCACCGTCGGTGATGGTGCCTACAGCGGGGCAGGGACGGTGGTGCGGCGGAACGTGCCGCCGGGAGCGCTGGCAGTCTCAGGGGGTCCGCAGCGCAATATCGAGGGCTGGGTCGCGCGGCGCAGGCCGGGCAGCTCAGCGGCGGAGGCTGCCGAGGCCGCCCTCGCCGCACAGCAGGAAGATCAGCACAACCAGGGGCACCTGGAGAACGCAGCAGACGACGGGGAGTCGCAACAATGAGCCCAAAGTCCGGTACACCGAAGAAAAACCTGATGCTGTTCTCCGGGCGAGCGCACCCCGAGCTGGCCGACGAGGTGGCCAAGCACCTCGGCGTCACGGTCACCCCGCAGACCGCGCACAACTTCGCCAATGGCGAGATCTTCGTGCGGTACCAGGAGTCCGTGCGCGGTTCCGATGCGTTCGTGATCCAGAGCCACTGCACCCCGATCAACGAGTGGGTGATGGAACAGCTGATCATGGTGGACGCGCTCAAGCGCGGTAGCGCCAAGCGGATCACCGTGATCATGCCGTTCTACCCGTACGCGCGGCAGGACAAGAAGCACAAGGGCCGCGAGCCCATCTCGGCGCGGCTGGTCGCCGACCTGTTCAAGACCGCTGGCGCGGACCGGATCCTCACCGTGGACCTGCACACCGCGCAGATCCAGGGCTTCTTCGACGGCCCGGTGGACCACCTGCTCGCGCAGACGGTGCTGGCCGACCACATCACCGCGACCTACGGCAAGGCCGACATCACGGTCGTCTCCCCGGACTCCGGCCGGGTGCGGCTGGCCGAGAAGTGGGCACAGCAGCTCGGCGACCGGCCGATCGCGTTCATCCACAAGACCCGCGACCCCGAGCAGCCGAACCAGGCCGTGGCCAACCGGGTGGTCGGCCACGTGCAGGGCAGGCTGTGCGTGCTGATCGACGACATGATCGACACCGGCGGCACGATCGTGAAGGCCACCGAGGCCCTGCTCGACGCCGGCGCCTCGGACGTGGTGATCGCCTCCACGCACGGGATCCTCTCCGACCCGGCCACCGAGCGGCTGGCCAACTGCAAGGCCCGCGAGGTGATCGTCACCAACACGCTGCCGATCCCGGAGGAGAAGCGGTTCCCGAAGATGACCGTGCTGTCCATCGCGCCACTGCTGGCCCGCGCGATCCAGGAGGTCTTCGAGGACGGCTCCGTCACCAGCCTCTTCGACGGCAGCGCCTGACTGCCGTGAGCGAACGGGGCGGCGGGGGCTGCGGGCCGCGGGTAGGTTCGCCGGCATGCGACGGTTTCGGTTCGGGGTAAGCCTGCGCACGATCGGCAGCCCCGCGGAGTGGTACGCGAAATGCCTCCGGGCGGAGGAGCTCGGCTACGACGTCGTCGCCGTATCCGATCACCTCGGCCCCGGCAGGCCCGCCCCGTTTCCGGCGTTCGCCGCCGCGGCCGCGGTGACCGAACGAGTCCGGTTCGTGCCGTTCGTACTGAATGTGCCGTTCTACAACCCGACGCTGCTGGCCAGGGAGGTCCGCACCACGGCGGAACTCACCGGCGGGCGGCTCGATCTGGGTGTCGGCGCCGGGCACATGAAATCGGAGTTCGAGGACGCGGGCCTGCCATGGTGGCCTGCCGCCGAGCGCATCGACTTCCTCGAACGAGCACTGGCGGAGCTGCGGAGCCGGTTCGCCGAGGAGGACGCCCCCGCTCCCCCGCTGCTGATCGCGGGCAACAGCGACGGGATGCTCAGCCTGGCCGCCCGGCACGCCACGATCGCCGGATTCAGCGGACTGCGCCAGGTGCCCGGCCACCCACCCGGCACCTTCCGGCTGGCCACCGCGGCGGAGCTGGCCGAGCGCGTGGCCTTCTTGCACGAGCAGGCAGGCGAGCGTGTGGCGGAGATCGAGCCGAACCTGCTGGTCCAGCACGTGCTGCGGACCGAGGACCCGCGAGCGGGCCTGGAAAGCTGGGCGGCGCAGATCCCGCAGCTGGGCCTCGGCCCGGAGGAACTGCTCGCCGCGCCCCAGCTGCTGGCCGGCGAGCCTGCCAGGATGGCCGACCTGCTGCGGGAACGCCGGGAGCGCTACGGCTTCAGCTACCTGACCGTGTTCGAACCGGCGATGGAGGACTTCGCCTCGGTCATCCGCGAACTGGCCGGCGAGTAAGGCCCCTGTGGGGACGGCAAAAAGCCTGCTCTAGACTGTGCAGGTTGTCTCGGCGAGGCGGGCTCCCCCGGTGCCCGACGTGATCGACGCGGCGGCTCGAGTTGCCACGCGCTGCGCACGTCGTGCCTGCGGCACCGTGGATTCGCCGCCGAACAACCACCCGCAACAGGCCTGATCCCCACGCAAGGAGAGCACCACCGTGTCCGAGGTACGTCTGACCGTCGAACCGCGCACCGAGTTCGGCAAGGGCGCAGCGCGCCGCACCCGCCGCGCAGGCAAGATCCCCGCGGTGCTCTACGGCCACGGCGCCGACCCGCGGCATCTCTCCCTGCCCGCCGTGGAGTTCGCCAGGGTCATCCGGGACAACGGCCAGAACGCCGTGCTCACCCTGGATGTCGCGGGCGCCAAGGAGAAGGCCGAGAAGGGCACCGAGCTCGCCCTGACCAAGACCATCACCGTGCACCCGCTGAAGAACTACATCGAGCACGTGGACCTGCTCGTGGTGAAGCGGGGCGAGAAGGTCACCGTGGACATCCCGGTCGTGCTGACCGGCAACCCGGCCCCGGGCACCCTGGTCCACCACGAGCTGGACCATGTGCAGATCGAGGTCGAGGCGCTGCACATCCCGGAGCAGGTCGAGGTCTCCGTCGAGGGTGCCGAGGCAGGCACCCAGATCCTGGCCGCGCAGGTCCCGCTGCCCCCTGGCGCCGAGCTGACCACCGACCCCGAGTACCTGGTGGTCGGCGTGAACGAGGCGCCGACCGAGGAGTCGATGGAGGCCGACGTCGACACCGAGGGTGCCGGCGTGGTCGAGGACAAGGCGGAGGGCGAGTCCGCCGCCGAGTAGGGTCGGACCTGTGACGCAGGATCTGCCCGGGGCCGGCGAGCTGGTGCTGCTCGTCGGCCTCGGCAATCCGGGGCCCCGCTATGCGGGCAACCGGCACAATGTCGGGTTCCTCGTACTGGACGAGCTGGCGGCCCGGATCGGCGGAAAGTTCAAGGCGCACAAGGGCGGGGCCGAGGTGCTGGAGGGCAGGCTCGCCGGGCGCAAGGTCGTGCTGGTGAAACCGCGTTCGTACATGAACCTCTCCGGCGGGCCGGTGGCAGGCACCGCGCGGTTCTTCAAGGTGGGCCCGGAATCGGTGGTCGTCGTGCACGACGAGCTCGACCTGCCCTTCGGCGCGCTGCGGCTGAAGTTCGGCGGCGGCGACAACGGCCACAATGGACTCCGCTCCATCACGAAGTCACTGGGCACGAAGGACTACTACCGGATCCGGTTCGGCGTCGACCGCCCTTCCGGCCGGATGGACCCCGCGGACTACGTGCTGAAGGACTTCTCGGTCGTGCAGCGCAAGGAACTCCCGCTGCACCTCGATCGCTGCGCGGACGCCGCCGAGGCGCTGGTCGCCAGCGGCCTGGCCGCCGCGCAGAACACCTTCCACGTTGCCTGACCGGCAGCGCGCATGGAGATCCTGATCACCCCCGAGCGGTGTGGGTAGTTAACGGTGCGTATCCGAGCGCTCACCCAAACGCGGTCACTTACGCCCCTATTCGAGTCGACGCGGTGCCCGCCCCTGGCGTGATCGGTCCGTGACCGGCTACCACGGAAGGCGGCACGCATACCGCCCGCCTGGAAGAGAGCCCCGATGTCGCTGACCGCCGACGATGCCCACAGCATGGACTTCGGCACCGCCCCGATCGGCCGCCGTGGTTACGCCAAGGAGGAAGTCGACGCCTTCGTCCGGCGCATCGCGCAGACATTGTCCGGCCAGGACGACCTGACCGCGGCCGAGATCCACCATGTCGAGTTCTCCCGGCCCATCATCGGCAGGCGGGGCTACGACGAGCGGGAGGTCGACGCTTTCCTTGACGCCGCCGAGGAGGAACTGCTCGGCCGCAGCGGGCTGAGCGGGGACGCGCACCGCGTGCCTGCCGCGCGGGAGGACTCGCCCGCAGTGGACGAGCACCAAGGCCACGCAGACCGGGTCACCTCCCGGCCCGCACCGGACAGGGAACACCTGTAACCCATCCAACTCCCATCCCCCGGGGGCAATCATGGCAGTGACCGCTGAGGACGTCCACAACGTGCGCTTTCCCAGGGCCGCGCTCGGCACCAGGGGCTACAACGAGGTCCAGGTCGACAAGTTCCTGGACCGGGTAGCCGCCACGTTGGAGGGCGAGGACAACATCTCGGCCGCCGTCGTGCACGAGGTCTCCTTCAGCCGTGCGCCGCTGGGCAGGCGCGGCTACGACGAGGCCGCCGTGGACGCTTTCCTCCGGCTGGTGGAGAGCACCCTGGCCGCCCAGCAGGTGGGCGTATCCGCGGGCACCGCCGGGCCGGGAAGTCCCTACATCGCCCCCGCTCTGGAGCACAGCCACGCCCGCAAGCCGCTGTGGCGCAGGGTCGTCCCCAAGTAGTCGTCCCCAAGTAACGGCTACGAACCCGAGTTCCCCGCGATCCGCTCGGCGTACTGGCTGGCCGTGGCCGCCCGCTTCACCTTGCCCGAAGGCGTCTTGGGCAGGTTGCCCGGCGCCAGCACGACCACGGAGTAGGGACGGATCTCCACCGCGTCCCGCACCCGCGCGGAGACCTCCTTGGCCAGCGCGCGCTCGGCCTCGGCCTCCCCGGCCAGCTTCGACTCCAGCACCACGGCGAACCGCTCCCGCTTGGTGCCCGCGTCGATCCGCACGGCCACCGCGTTGCCGGCCCGTACCCCATCCACCGAGGTTGCGGCGCGTTCGATGTCGGTCGGGTAGATGTTGCGGCCGCCCATGATGATCACATCCTTGGCCCGGCCGCAGATGATGATCTGGCCGTCCACCAGGTAGCCGAGGTCACCGGTTGCGAGCCAGCCATCGGCGTCCTGGGTGGGCATCGGACCGTCCATGGTGAGGTAGCCCGGGGTCACCGCCACGCCGCGCAGCCGGATCTCGCCGACCTCGCGCTCGGCCAGCCGGTTGCCCCGCTCGTCCACGATCTCGGCCTCCAGGCCGGGCAGCGGCCTGCCCAGCCTGGCGAAGGAGCGGACCTCCTCGGTCCCGCGGCGCGGGTCGTCCTCGGGTACCGGGACCGCGCGCTGCTCGGCCTCCAGTGCATGCGCCTCGACCACGTCCACGGAAAGCCCCGTGCCCACCGGCACGAAGGACACCGCCAGCGTCGACTCGGCCATCCCGTACGCGGGGAACACCGCCCTGGGGTCCAGCCCGAACCGGGCACCGGCTTCGGTGAAGGTGCGGACCGCGCCCTCGTCGATCGGTTCGGCCCCGTTCAGCGCGATGCGCAGGCTGGTGAGGTCGTAGGCGGTGTCGTCATCGACCTTGGCCATCCGGCGGCCCACGATGGCGTAGGCGAAGTTGGGCGCGGCGGTGGCGGTACCGCGGTACCTGCTGATCAGCTCGGGCCAGATCAGCGGCCCGGAAAGGAACTCGACCGGGGTCACCTTGATCAGCTCGACCCCGAAGGTCATCGGCAGGGTCAGGAAGCCCACCATGCCCATGTCATGGAAGGTCGGCAGCCAGGACACCATCACGTCCTCGGCGAAGACGAACTCCGCGGCCTCGACCATCGCGCTCATGTTCGCCAGCAGGTTGCGGTGGGTGATCCGCACCGCCTTGGGCTCCGCGGTGGAACCGCTGGTGAGCTGCAGCAGCGCCAGGTCGTCCTCGCCGGTCGGCACCGGCTCGGCCAGCGGCTCCCCTTCGAGCAGGTCGGTGATCATCCGGAAGGCGATCCCGTGCTCGGTGAGCACCGGTGCGAGCTGGTCGAAGGGCTCGCCCAGCAGCACCAGCCGGGAACCGATCATGCCGAGCACCCGCACGGTGTCCTCGGCCCACTCGGCAAGATCGGTGCGCGGGGTCGGCTGGTGCAGCATGGTGACGCTGCCGCCGGCCAGCCAGACGGCCTGCACGGTCGGCGCGATCAGCGCGGGAGCTGCGGCCAGCACGGCCACCGCGTCTCCCCTGCCGAGCCCGCCATCGACCAGCGCGCCCGCCGCCCGGCGGGCCCGTTCGTGCACCTCACCCCAGGTCCGGCGGACCGGCTCCCCCGGCTCGCCGGTGACCATGCCGCGCTGCCGGCCGCCATCCGCCGGCGCCGTCGCCGACGCGACCATCGTTTCCACGAACCGACTCATGCGTTAACCCTACCCACCGGCCGTGACCAGGCTTACTCGACAACCTCGGAGGTCTCCAGCCAGCGTTCCTCCACTTCGTCCTTCTCCGCGAGCACCGCCTTGAGCTCGTTGTTCAGCTCCTGCAACCGGTCCGGGTCGGTGGCCGCCGCGGCGAGGGCGTCGTGCAGCTCGGTTTCCTTCTTGTGCAAGGTGTCCAGCCGCCGTTCCAGCTTGGACAGCTCCTTGGCCGCGGCCCGCCACTCGGCGGCACTCGACTTCGCCGCGCCCGGCTTCGCCTGCTCCTGCTGCTTGCCCTGTTGCTTGCCCTGCGGCCGCGCTTCGGCCGCCGCGGACCGGCGGGAGAGGTACTCCTCGATCCCGCCGGGCAGGTGGGTCACCTTCCCGTCGCCGAACAGCGCCACCACGGCGTCGCATACCCGCTCCACCAGGTAGCGGTCGTGCGAGACCACCACCAGCGTGCCCGGCCAGGAGTCGAGCAGGTCCTCCAGCTGCTGCAGGGTGTCGATGTCCAGGTCGTTGGTGGGCTCGTCCAGCAGCAGCACGTTCGGCTCGGCCATCAGCAGCCGGACCAGCTGGAGCCGCCTGCGCTCGCCACCGGAGAGGTCCCGCACCGGTGTCCACTGCCGGGCTGGCGGGAAGCCGAGCTTCTCGGCCAGCTGGGATGCGGAAAGCTCCTGCTTGCCGATGGTGACCCTGGCGGCGATCTCCTCCACGGCCTGCAACACCCGCAGGTCCCCAGGAAGATCGTCCAGTTCCTGGCGCAGGTGCGCCAGCCGCACCGTCTTGCCCTGGATACGCCTGCCCACGGCGGGCTCGGTCTCCCCGGCCAGCAGGCGCAGCAGGGTGGTCTTACCCGAGCCGTTCACCCCGACCAGGCCGATCCGGTCGCCGGGGCCGACCCGCCAGGTGGCGTCCGCCAGCAGCGGGCGATCCCCCGCGGTGAGGGTGACGTCCTCCAGTTCCAGCACGGTCTTGCCCAGCCTGCGCTTGGCAAAGGTGAGCAGCTCCACCGTATCCCTTGGCGGCGGCACATCGGCGATCAGCGCCTCGGCCGCCTCCACCCGGTAGCGCGGCTTCGAGGTGCGGGCCTTGGCGCCACGCTGCAACCAGGCGAGTTCCTTGCGTGCCAGGTTCTTGCGCTTCTCCTCCGCGTTCGCGGCCAGCCGGGCGCGCTCGGCGCGAGCGTAGACCCAGTCCGCGTAACCGCCCTCGTACTGCTCGACCCGGCCGCCCACCACCTCCCAGGTACGGCCGCAGACCGTGTCCAGGAACCAGCGGTCGTGGGTGACCACCACCAGCGCGGTCTTGCGGGCCTTGAGATGCTCGGCCAGCCAGCGCACGCCCTCGACGTCGAGGTGGTTGGTCGGCTCGTCCAGCACCACGAGGTCGAGCTCGGCCACCAGCGCGGCGGCCAGCGCGACCCTCCTGCGCTCCCCTCCGGACAGTGTCGAGGTCGCGTTGTCCAGCCCCAGCGCCGAAATCCCCAGTCCGTCCACAATAGACCGAACGCGCGGGTCGGCCGCCCACTCGTACTCGGCGGTGTAGTCAGCCAGTACGACCTCACCCACGGTGCTGCCCTCGGGCAGGTCCGTGCGCTGGGTGACCACACCCAGCCGCAGCCCACCGACCCGGCTCACCCTGCCCGCGTCCGGCTCAGTGATCCCGGCGAGCACCTCGAGCAGCGTGGTCTTCCCGCCACCGTTGAGGCCGACCACGCCGATCCGCTGGCCCGCACCGACCCCGAGCGACACCTTGTCCAGCAACGGGCGCACCCCGTAGGACTTGCTCACCGACTCCAGGTTGATCAGGTTGGCCATCGAAACCGCTAGACCCTTTCCAGATAGGGGAAGTCATCCGTGCTCCGCCATGCACCGCACAGAATCTCAGGCATGGGCCTGGGGCGGCACGGGGCGTGGCGACTCGTCGCCGCCCATCACCCTGGCGCCCGGCACCGGGCCGTGTGCCACCCGCACCGTGCGGCACACCCCGGCCCCGGAGAGCTCGGCGGCCACCGCCAGCGCCGATTCGGCGTCCACGCACAGGAACGCGCAGGTCGGCCCGGAACCGGACACGGTCCCGGCCAGCGCCCCCGCGCTGACCCCGGCCCGCAGCGTGCGGCGCAGCCCCGGCCGCAGGGACACCGCGGCCGCCTGCAGGTCGTTTCCGAGTAGCAGGGCGAGCTGGCGCGGGTCGCCGGAGGCCAGCGCCTCCACCACCGGATCATGCGAGCCGACCCGGGGTGGGTCGCCCGCCGATCGCAGCCGGTCCAGCTCGCCGAACACCCGCGGGGTGGAAAGTCCGCGCTGGTCGAAGGCCAGTACCCAGTGGAAGGTGTGCCGGGCCAGCACCGGGACCAGCTGCTCACCCCGCCCGGTGCCCAGCGCGGTACCGCCGTAGAGCGCGAAGGGCACATCGCTGCCCAGCTTGGCGCCGATCTCGGCCAGCTCGTCCCTGGTGAGCTCGAGCCGCCACAGCGAGGCCAGTCCCACCAGGGTGGCCGCGGCATCAGCGCTGCCGCCCGCCATCCCGCCCGCCACCGGGATTCCCTTGCGCAGTACGACCCGGACCTTGAGCTCGTCCTCCGGCCTGCCCGCCTCCGCGGCCAGTGCCTGCACGGCCCGCCAGGCGAGATTGTTGCCACCGGTCGGCACGGAGCCCTGCCCCTCGCCGTACACCTCGATCCCGGGTTCCTCGGCTGCGGCCACGGTGACCTCGTCGCACAGCGACAATGCCTGGAAGATGGTGGTCAGCTCGTGGTAGCCGTCCGCGCGTGCGTCGCCGACCGACAGGTGCAGGTTGACCTTCGCGGGCACCCGGACGGTGACTGGTGGCGGGACGACGGCGAGCACGAGTCCAGCCTACGTGGCTGTCGGCGGCGCCGGCTCACGTGTGGCGGCCAGGTCCACCGCGACGCCGAGGACGACCTCGGAGTCGTAGGGCACGCTGATCCCGCCACCGAACATCATGTTGTGCCCGAACAGTACGGCGATCAGCGAGAGCCGGATGCGCAGCTGCGTGGCCGGGTCGGTCTCCTGCGCGCAGAGCAGTTCGGACAGTTCGGACAGCCGACCGGTCAGCACATGTTTGACGTCCAGCTCCCGCATCGCGGCCTGGTTCTGCTGCATGCAGCGCATCAGCGCGCCGACCCTGCTCTCCACCAGCGCGGCGAACCGCTGCAACACGCCGATCCGCAGCTGGTCCGGGTCCCGCTGGGTCCGCCCCCAGGCGATCACCTCGTCCAGCTGCTCACCGAGGTCGTCGATCAGGCCGCGGATGATGTCGTCCTTGGTGCGGTAGTGGTAGTAGAGCGCGGCCTTGGTGACACCAAGCCGATCGGCGATCTCCCGCAACGAGGTGCGTTCGTAGCCCTGCTCGGTGAACAACTCGAGCGCGATCCGCTGGATGTTCTCCCTGGTGTCGGTGCGCCGTCCAGCCATCGCCACCTTCTCCCGCACGCTCGGACGCCAAAACTTACTTGACGACCGGCTAGTTTTCGCTAGCCTGGTCTCACCATTACTTGCCGGCCGGTAAGTAATGGTCCTCGTCTCGCAGCTTACCCGCTGTGCCTTGCCCCATTCACGCCGTAGAGGGGATCCCTCCTTGACCTCGCTGATCACCAGTGCGCCCGCCGCCGATCGGGAGCAGGCCCGGCGCCGATGGCTGACCCTGGCCGCGCTCGGCCTCGCGCAGCTGCTGGTCGTCATCGACATGACCGTGGTGACCATCGCCCTGCCCTCCGCCCAGCGTGACCTCGGCATGTCCGACACCGCGCGGCAGTGGACCATCACCGCCTACACCCTGGCCTTCGGTGGCCTGCTGCTGCTCGGCGGGCGGCTGGCCGACCGGCTCGGCAGACGCACCACCCTGCTGGCCGGGATGGCGGGGTTCGCACTGGCCTCCGCCCTCGGCGGCGCCGCGGGCAGCACCGAACTGCTGATCGCCGCACGGGCGGGGCAGGGCGTTTTCGCCGCGCTGCTGGCCCCTTCCACCATGTCCCTGCTGACCCTGACCTTCACCGAGCCGCGGGAGCGGGCGCGGGCGTTCGGGATCTTCGGCGCGATCATGATGTCCGGGGCCGCGCTCGGGCTGGTCGCGGGCGGGGCCCTGACGGAGTACCTGAACTGGCGCTGGTGCCTCTACATCAACCTGCCGATCGCCGTTATCGCCTTCGCCACGGCCTGGGTGCTGGTGCCCAGGGTGCGCGGGCACCGGGAGACTCGGCTGGACTGGATCTCCGCCGTGCTCGGCGGTGGCGGGATCGTCGCGCTGGTCTACGGGCTGGCCGAGGCCGGCGAGAACGGCTGGGGGTCGGCGCCGGTGCTCGGGATGCTCGCGGCGGCCGTGGTGCTGCTGGTGGCCTTCACCTTCCGGCAGCGGCGGGCGGCGCACCCCCTGCTGCCGCTCGGGGTGGTCACCCACCGGTCCCGGGCCGCCGCCTTCCTGACCGTCGGGCTCGCCGCCTTCGGGATGTTCGGGATGTTCCTGTTCCTCACCTTCCAGCTACAGGCGATCATGGGTTACGGCCCACTGGTCGCAGGGCTGGCCTTCCTGCCGCTGGTGGGGGCGAACATCCTGGTCGCGACCCGGCTGTCCGGCAGGCTGCTGCCCCGTACCGGACCACGGCCCCTGCTGGCGGGCGGGTTGCTGCTGCTCGCCCTCGGGCTGGCCGTGCTGACCCAGTTGACCCCGGACAGCTCCTATCTCGGCCTGGTGCTGCCTGCCGAGGTGCTGCTCGGCTGCGGGGCGGGCCTTGCCATGCCGACCGTGCTGAACACCGCGACCAGCGGAGTCGCCACCCATGAGACCGGCGCGGCCTCGGCGTTCATCACCACTTCGCAGCAGGTGGGTGCCTCACTCGGCACCGCGACCCTGAACGCGATCGCGGCGGCGGCCACCGACGCGGTCACCGGGTCGGGCAGCCCGGCAGCCGCGACCGTGCACGGTTACGCCGTGGCCAGTGGCTGGGGCGCGGGGGTGGTCGCGGCGGCCGCACTGGGCGTCGCGCTGCTCGCGCGCGGCGGGCGGCAGGGCTGACCCGGCCGGGTCACCAGCCGAGCGTGGTCAGCACCTGCTGCGCGGTCTGCGCCACCTTCGCGCAGAAGTCCCGCTGACCGGCCTCGGTGTCGGAGGTGCGCACATCGAACTGGAGGAACGCGGGTTCGGCCTGCACGTCCATATGGCAGCTGAGCTCGGTCTCGGAGGTGATGTAGCCGGTGGTGTCCCCGACCGGGACCGTGTCCTTGCCCCCGCCGGTGACGATGTCCGGGGCCGGTGGCTGCCAGATGGTGAGCTTGATCCGGCCCGCGCCCTCGCCGCTCCACTCGCAGCGCGGCCTGCCCATATCGTCGGTCCGCCTGCCCTCGCCGGCACCGGCACCGAGATACTCGGCCGTGTCCTCCGCCGTCAGCAGGCCGCACGGGTCCTGCTGCTGCCAGGAAGCCTGCCCTGCGGGCGGAGCTCCACCCGATGTGGACTGTCCGGACGCAGGGTCCTGATCGGACGATCCGCCCTCGCCACCACCGCAGCCTGCGAGCCCCACGGTGCCCGCGATCGCGATGACGGTAATGAGCTTTCCCGCTCGGCTCATCGTCACCTTTCTCCATCCCTCTACGTTGGATTCGGCGTTCGCCACGCGACCGACGCCATCCTCGGCTATGGTGCTGCGCAGTCCCAGTAGATCAGCTGAACCGGTCAATCGGGCGGCCACAACATTCTAGGGGGGAACATGCCGGATGGATTCTCGGTCAAGGAAGGACATCTGGCCGGGTTTTCGGTCCTTGCCGGTGAACTCGCGAACCAGACGGCCTCGTTGATGGGGCACGTCCACAAGGAGGCACGGCCGGACACCGGGTTCACCGGAGTGATGTCCTGGATCAAGACACCGGTGGACACCTACGCGCACGAGACGTCCGTCCGTCTCGCCAACCGGGTGGACCTGTTCAACGGCATGTCCACTGAGCTCAATCGCGCGGCCTGGATGTACACCGGCCAGGAGGAGGCGGCCTACCAGGAGTTCAACGACCCGACCATGCCCGGAAGGCCGACCGGGTACAAGGACTTCCCGGACCCCGTCTCCTACTCGCCGGGCGAGGAACCCTCGCTCGACGCGCCCGAGCACCAGGACGCGGATATCCGCGGGCTGCTCGACGAGGTCGGCGGGCTGATCAACGGCGTCGACGACGCGATCGCCTTCCTCACCGGCTGGAGCCCGGTCAGCGCACTCGTCGAGCCGATGTCCGGGAACTGGACCGAGCTCTCCCGCGCCGGTGAGGTGCTCACCCAGACCGGAAACGGGGCGGAGGTCGTCGCGGGCAACCTCACCTCGCAGCTCGGCAGGCTGGACGCGAACTGGAGCGGTGGCGCGGCGGCCGCCTTCCAGGAGCACGCGAACAAGATCGCCAGCGCGATCGAGCTGGAGGGGCCGATCAACCGGCTGGTCGGCCACGTCTACACCGCCGTGGCCGGTGAGGTCGAACGGGTCGCCGAGTTCATGGTCACCACACTCAAGCGAGCGGTGGACAAGATCGCGCAGGCCGCGGCGTCCTCGTGGGTCCCGGGCTACGGCTGGATCAAGATCATCGACGCGGTGCGCGCGGCCATCGACATCATCAACGAGGCCAAGGCTCTCATCGACTCGCTGAACACTGTGATCGAGCAGGTCCGGACCGTGGTCGAGGCCGCGCAGGACCCGATGGGGTTCGTCGAAGGGAAGGTCGAGGAGAAGATGGCCCCGATCATGGACAAGGTCGAGCAGGTGCAGACCGGGGTGAGCATCACAGCGGACCTGGCCGCGCTCTCCGACGCCGACGCGCTGAGTGAGGTGCCCGAGGAGGACTACAGTGTCGGCCCCGACCCGAGGAGGCCCAGTGCCTGACTACGTTCCACCACACATGCGGTCGGCGCTGAACTCCTTCGAGTCCGCGCTCGCCGACTTCCGCACGCAGCGAATCCGGGTCGAGCAGATGGAGGTCCCGGACACACCCGCGGTCGACCCCGAGCAGCTCGCCGAGGCGGCCCGGCGGGAGGACGCGCCGGAGAAGCTGAAAGCGGTGGCGCGTGCGGTCGAGGAAGGCCGCGCCACCTGGACGGACGTGGCCATGGGCCGCGCCGAGGCCGCCCCCGAGGTGCGGGAGCTGTTCGCCGCCAGTGGCCCCGGCATCGCCCGCGGCATGGCGGAGGCCGAGGCCGAGGAAGCACAGGCCGAGGAAGCACGGGCCGGGGCAGCACCGGCCGGGGAAGGCGCAGCTCGGGGGACCCGGCCCACCACCGAAGCCGAGGACCACGACGACGAGGACTTCAGCGAACGCAGCTTCCTACGCAACGGCTGGTGACCAGGTTCCCCTGGAGCCTCAGGCCGCGACGCCCTGCAGGCCGCGCGCCGCGTGGCTGACGTGCGCGCCCCGCTCGGCGATCCAGGACAGTGCCGCATCGGCCTGGTCCCCGCGCAGGCCGAGCCGGAACCGGGCGACGGGGGTGTCGCCGACCCTGGTGAGCCCACCGCCGATGGTGGCGAACTCGGTGCCGAACCGGCCCGCGGCCTCCGGCAGCAGGGCGCCCACGGCGGCGAAGCCCACCAGCACCACGTCCACCACCCGGTCGTAGGCCGCGGCCTGCGCCGGGCTCGTCTCGATCGCGGGCAGCAGCTGACGCGCGGCCCTGCTGCCCGGATCGGAAAGCAGGCCGAGCAGGTTGCCGCTTTCCACCAGCGCCCCCTGGTCCAGCAACGCGACGTCCTCGCACACCCGGCGGGCCACGTTCCCGTCCGGGGTGGTGAGCACCACGGTGACGCCGAGCTCGGCACGGGCCCGGTCCAGCACGGTCAGCACGGCGGCGGACTCCTCGGTGTCGACCCCCGCGGTCGGGTCGTCGGCGAGCAGCACGGAAGGTCCGGTGACCAATGCCCTGGCGATCTCGGTGCGCCTGCGCTGGCCGACCGAAAGCTCACCGGGGCTCTGCGTGGCCCGCCGGGTGAGCCCGGCGAGGTCCAGCAGCTTGCCCACCCGGTCCCGCCGCCCGGGGCCGTCCACCCTGAGCCGCTCCAGCGGCGCGGCGACGTTCCCGGCCACGGTGCGCTCGGCGTGCAACCCGGCCTGGGTGTCCACCACCCCGACCTGTCGGCGTAACTCGCGTAACCGTCGCCCGTCCAGGGTTCCGGTATTCAGCCCGTCCAGCCGGACCGTGCCGCGATCCGGCCGCTCCTGCAGTGCCACGCACCGCGCGAGGGTGGACTTGCCCGCGCCCGCGGGGCCGAGGACGCCGTAGAGGGAACCCGCACCGATCTCGAGGCTGACATCGCGCAACGCCACCACGGCGGCGCGATCGCTGCGGAAGGACTTACTGAGGTTTTCGACTGTGATCACGATGCTCCAAAGCACACGGGCGCGGCCGTGTCCGGCGCGCCACCGTCACCGGGGTGCACCGCTTGCTGTGCGCGGTGCGGCAGAAGTACGGGAAACGGAATCAGGCGAAGGCGGTCTGGCGACGACACGCACTGACCGTGCGACGGCACTCGTCGACTACTCGGCGCCGGGTGAGCATTCGGGACCTGTACACGGATTCCTCCATCGGTCCTGGCTGTAGCACCTGCCCGCCTCCGGGTGGTTGCTGCGGCATCTGCGATCCAGGTCTCTCAGCCGCTCGGGATGGATACCGCTAAAAGTAGACCGGAAAAGCCCCCGGCAACGCAAGCCTCTTGACCGACATCACACCCGCCCCACAGCGGCGAGGCGGGCGAAGTCGTGGATGGTGAGCTGCTCGCCGCGGGTGCGCGGGTCGATGGCGGCGGCGGTGAGCAGGGCCTCGGCGCGAGCCGCCGAGCCGGCCCAGCCGGCCAGCGCGGCGCGGAGGGTCTTGCGCCGCTGGGCGAAGGCGGCGTCGATGGCGGCGAACACGGTGCCCCGGTCCGCCCCGGCAGGAGGCGTGGACCGTTCGAAGGCCACCAGGGCGGAGTCGACATTGGGCACCGGCCAGAACACCGACCGCGGCACGGCTGCCACCTTCCGTGCCCGCCCGTACCAGGCCAGCTTCACGCTCGGCACCCCGTAGACCCTGCTGCCGGGGCCCGCCGCCATCCGGTCGGCCACCTCGGTCTGCACCATCACCAGCCCGCGGTCCAGCGAGGGCAGCTCGGCCAGCAGATGCAGCACCACGGGCACGGCCACGTTGTAGGGCAGGTTGGCCACCAGTGCCGAGGGCGGCTCGGGCAAGTCGGCTGCGGCCAGTCGCAGCGCGTCGGCGGGAAGCACGGTCAGCTGCCCGGACACCCCTGGCGCGTGCCGCCGCACGGTCTCCGGCAGCCGGGCGGCCAGCACCGGATCCACCTCAACGGCGGCCACCCGCGCCCCGGTATCGAGCAGGCCGAGGGTCAGCGAACCGAGCCCGGGACCGACCTCCAGCACCACATCCGCGGCGCCGACCCCGGCGAGCTCGACGATCCGGCGCACGGTGTTCGGGTCGTGCACGAAGTTCTGCCCGAGCTTCTTGGTCGGGCGGATGTGCAGCTCGCCGGCCAGCCCCCGGATCTCGGACGGCCCGAGCAGGAGGGTTTCCGACGACTCAGCCACCGGCCAAGCTTAGGACCTGGCGCAGCAGGCTCAGCGCGGGAGGCCCAGCTTGCTCGAGCAGGACGGCCAGGCACCGTACCCGCCACGCGCGTCGCGCAGCTTGGTGGCGATGGCGATCTGCTGCTCCCGGCTCGCCTGGTGCGGGTAGGCGGCGTACTGGCTGCCCCCGTAGGCGTCCCAGGTGCCCTTGTTGAACTGCAGGCCGCCGTAGTAGCCGTTCCCGGTGTTGATGGACCAGTTGCCGCCGGACTCACACTCCGCCAGCCGGTCCCATACCGCGCCGCCGGTCACCGGCGGAACCTCCGGCTCCTTGGTGCCGACCCGGACGACCTTGGGCTTGGCCTCCTTGACGATCTTGGTGGAGAGCTCCTCGCGGGCGACTTCCTTGTCGTTCTTCTTCGTCACCCGGTAGGTGACGATCTTCTCGCCCGCTTCGCCCTCTTCCTCGACCTTCTCGGTGCCCTTCTCCATGGTCGAGTCGTTGATCTTCTGGACTTCCGGCTCGATCGTCTCGGTCTCGTTCACCACCGAGACGCCGGTACGGCTGATGTGCACCTCGGCACCGTCCAGCAGCTTGTAGTCGAGGCCGCCCTCGGCCTCGTCCTCCGGGCCGAGGGTCAGCTGCAGCTCGCCGAGCAGCTCCTTGGTGGTGACCGCGTGCGTGGTCAGCTCGCGAGGCTCGTTACCGCCGTCGTAGAGGGTGATGTTCTTCAGCGTCTTGACCTCGAGGGTCATCCCCTCGAGCGGGACCTCGCCGTCCGCGGGCGCCGACATCCAGGCGTTGCCGCCCCGCAGCACATGGGACAGCTCCAGCTGCTGCAGCGCCTCGCCGACGGTGGTCGCGCGCACCCAGGACTCGCGCTCGGTGCCGTCCACGACGACGTTGAGCTTGCGTCCCCGCTCCAGCTTGATGACCCCACCGTCGCCGACCTGGGTCTGTGGGGAGGGCGAGAGCGCGTCGTGCGCCCCGACCGAGAGACCGGCGTCGTCCAGCACCTCGCCGACCGTGTCGCCGAAGCTGCGCACGGTCTGGTTCTCACCGTCGACGTTGACGGTGACGTTCTTGTTCATCGCGAGCGCGGCGGCGCCACCGCCGGTCAGCGTGATCAGGACGGCGAGGATGGTGCCCTTGAGGAAGCGTTTCTTCCAGCTCTTGGTGGCCGCGACCAGGCCGTCCTCGAGGTCGTCCGCTGCTTCCTCGGTCTTGGTCTTGGCCTTGGCTTTCTTACCCGTCTTGCCGACCCGGTCCTCGCTGGCCTCGTCCGGAATGACGATCGGCGGCAGCATGGTGGTCTCGGCGTTGACCAGCCGGATCAGCTCGTCCACGTCGACCGAGGCCTCGGCCATCAGGTCGTCGGCGTCCGGCCCGAGTGCGGCGAACACATCCTGTGGGGTGATGTTGGGCTCCGGCGAGTAGCCGAAGTAGTCGAAGTCGCCGGAGTCGTCACCGTCCGGGCGCTCCAGCGTCGCGAGGCCCCCAGAGCCCGCACCAGCGTGCCCGTATCTACCAGTCACAGGGTCGATCCCTTTCGCGAAAAAGCCCAAAGGCCCAATGAGCCCGGGTGAGCTACTGCCTTCCTCTCGGCCCGCTCGTCGAGCGTGCCGTTGTGTCCGGCTCCCGCAGTCAGCGCCATCCCCAGCGACCCGGGACGAACCCGGTGCCGCGTTCCCCGACGTGCACTGACGTGACTGTGGGCGTACCTGCCGAAGCTCCACGCTGAGCTACCAACCGGCACGATCACGGGACAGTAACGAAGCCTGCCGGGTTGCGCAAACACCCCCCGGAATCTCGTGACGCTCGTCACATCACCGGCTTGCCGCTTGCCTTCGCTCGAATGTCGCAACGTGTTCAACCCGCCGTAACTGTGCGCAGGCGGAACACGCGATCGGCATTGGCGCTCGCCGCGGCGGCAACCTCCTCGACGGGCTGTTTCCGCAGCTCGGCGAGGCCCCGCACGGTGTAGGCGGCGCAGTACGGCTCCCCCGGCCTGCCCCGGAACGGGTGCGGGGTGAGATACGGCGCATCGGTCTCCACCAGGAACTGCTCGGCCGGAACCAGCTTGGCCACCTCGTGCAGCTCCCGCGCGTTGCGGAAGGTCACGGTGCCAGCGAAGGAAAGGACCCAGCCCGCCTGCACGCACCGCCTGGCCATCCCGGTGTCCCCGGAGAAGCAGTGGAAGATCACCGTATCGGGTGCGCCCTCCTCGTCCAGGATGCGCAGCACGTCCTCGTGCGCATCCCGGTCGTGGATCATCAGCGGCTTGCCCACCCGCTTGGCGAGGTCGATATGCCAGCGGAAGGCCTCCTGCTGCGCCGCGGGCGGCGAGTAGTCCCAGTAGTAGTCCAGGCCGGTCTCGCCGACCGCGACCACTCGATCCTCCTGGACCAGACGCTCCACTTCGGATTTCTCGTCCTCGCCGAAATCCTTGGTGCGCGTGGGATGTATCGCCACGGCGGCGAAAATCCTGCTGTCCCATGTGGACGCCTGCGCGGCCCAGCGGGCGGCGGCGAGATCGTCGGCCACGGTCACCATCCTGGCGATCCCGGCCCGTTCGGCCCGGTCGGCCATCGCGGCGACCTCGGCGGCGTTCTCCGCCCCGCAGGCGTCCAGATGGGTGTGCGAGTCGACGGCGGGCACCGGAAGCGGCTCCGGGATCGGCGGCAGTTCCCGCTTGGACTGTTCACGCTTGGACAATGGGTGCCCACTCCGGTCCGGTCTCGGCCAGTTTCGGGTCCAGCTTGGCGAACAGCGGGCTCGGCTTGGCCAGCGGCCTGCCGACCTCGACCGGCACCGACTCCCAGCGCGCCTGCTCGGCCGCGTAGTCACCGGTGAGGATCGGGTTGATCCGGCCGGGGACGTCCAGGTCCTCGGCCTCGGTCAGCTCCGGCTGGGCCGCCCACACCCCGGTGCCGCCCATCGCCTCGTGCACCTTCTGTGCCGAATGCGGCAGGAACGGCGTGAGCAGCGTGTTGGCGTCCGAGACCACCTGCAGCGCGGTGTGCAGCACGGTGTCCCTGCGCTCGGGGTCCTCCTTCAGCTTCCACGGCTCCTGTTCGGAGAGGTACTTGTTGGCCGCGGACACCACCCGCATGGCCTCGCCGATCCCGGCCCGGAACCGGGAACGGCGCAGGTTCTCGCCCACGGTGTCGAAGGCCTGCCGGGACAGCGCCTTCAGCTCCTCGTCGGCGGCCCGCGGGGCCTGCGGCCTCGGCACCGCCCCGTTGTTCTTGTGCGCCATCGAGATGGACCGGTTGACCAGGTTGCCCCACTCGTTGGCCAGCTCGAAGTTGATCCGGCGGGTGAACTCGTCCCAGGTGAAGTCCACGTCCTGGGTCTCGGGGCCTGCCGCCGAGATGAAGTACCGCAGGGTGTCCGGCCCGAACTCGCGCAGGAAGTCGTGCAGGTAGATGACAGTCCCGCGGGAGGTGGAGAACTTCGAACCGCTCATGGTGAGGAACTCGCTGGAGGCGATCTCGGTCGGCAGGTTCAGCGTGCCGTACGGGCCGGGCTCGCCACCCTTGTCCCCCTGCCCGTTGTGCCCGAGCAGCAGCGCGGGCCAGATCTGGGCGTGGAAGGTGATGTTGTCCTTGCCCATGAAGTACACGAGCTCGGCTTCCGGGTCGTTCCACCACTGCCGCCAGGCGTCCGGCTCCCCGCTGCGGCGGGCCCATTCGACGCTGGCCGAGAAGTAGCCGATCACCGCGTCGAACCAGACGTAGAACCGCTTCAACGGCTCGTCCCGCCAGCCGTCCAGCGGGATCTTCACGCCCCAGTCCAGGTCGCGGGTGATCGGCCGGGGACGCATGTCGTCCACCAGGTTCCGGGTGAAGTTCAGGACGTTGGACCGCCAGCCGGTCCGGGTGGCCAGCCATTTGCCCAGCGAGTCGGTGAACGCGGGCAGGTCGAGGAACAGGTGCTCGGTCTCGATGAACTTCGGCTTCTCCCCGTTCACCCTGGACACCGGATTGATCAGCTCGGCGGCGTCGAGCTGGTTACCGCAGTTGTCGCACTGGTCGCCACGGGCGCCGTCGTAGCCGCAGATCGGGCAGGTTCCCTCGATGTAGCGGTCCGGCAGGGTCCGGCCGGTGGACGGGCTGATCGCGCCGGTGGTCGTCTTCGGCACCACGTAGCCGTTGCGGTACAGGGCAAGGAAGATCTCCTGCACCACCTGCGCGTGGTTGCCGGTGGTGGTGCGGGTGTAGAGGTCATAGGTCACGCCGAGCCCGCGCAGGTCCTCGGCGATCACCCGGTGGTACTTGTCCGCCGTCTGCCGGGGGGTGAGCCCTTCCTTGTCGGCCTGCACCAGGATCGGCGTGCCGTGCTCATCGCTGCCGGAGATCATCAGCACCCGGTTGCCCGCCATTCGCTGGTACCGCGCGAACACGTCCGATGGGACGCCGATACCGGAGACATGGCCGATATGCCGGGGGCCGTTGGCGTAGGGCCAGGCCACCGCTGTCAACACGGGGGTGCTCATGAGTGTTTAGCCTACGGAGGGCGTCTCGCGTATTTCATCTCGGGAGGATCCTTGTCCGCGACCAGGCTGCTGGTGCTCGGCCTCGTGCGAATGTACGGCAAGGCACACGGCTATCAGGTACGCCGTGAGCTGCAGACCTGGTCGGCCGACAAGTGGGCCAGCATCCACCCTGGCTCGATCTACCACGCGCTGAAGAAGATGACCACCGAAGGCCTGCTCGAGCAGGTGGAGACCGAGCGGGGCGGGGCGGGACCGGAACGGGTGGCCTACCGGCTCACCGGCACCGGCGAGACCGAGTTCCAGGTACTGCTGGGGCAGGCCCTCGCCGAACCGGGACCGGGCGGGCAGGACCTTTCGGCCGCGGTCACGCTGATGACGACGCTGCCCCGCAAGCAGCTGATCAACCTGCTGAACCTGCAACTGGTGCGGCTGGAGGCCCACGAGCGCAGCGCGCGGCTGCTGCTGGAGGAAGGCGTCGGCTGGGGCGCGCCGGACCATGTCGCCGAGCTGTACCGGCTGTGGCAACGCCTTGCGGACGCGCAGGTCGGCTGGCTGCGCGAGCTGATCGGCAGGCTGGAGGCCGGCGAGTACGTGCTGGCCGACGACGCGGAAATCGCTTTCGGAGAACCCGGCTCGGCCGAATAATCAAGTTTGACTACCGACGACCGGCGCGGCAGAGTGTCGCCGTCAACTAGTCAAGTTTGACTAACGAAAGAGGGGTCTCATGATCAAGGCACGCGGCCTCGCCAGGCGGTTCTGGCGCAGAGGCCGCACCGGCGGCGACGTTCATGCGGTCAAAGGCGTCGACCTCGATGTCGCCGAGGGGGAACTGGTCGGCTTCCTCGGCCCGAACGGGGCCGGAAAGACCACCACGCTGCGCATGCTCACCACCTTGCTGCGCCCGACCGCGGGCGAGGCCACGGTGGCGGGCTGCGACCTGTTGCGGGACCCGGTGGGGGTACGCAAGCGCATCGGTTACGTCGCGCAGGGCGGGGGCACCGCCCCGGAGTACAAGGTGGCCGAGGAGATCGAGCTCCAGGGCATGCTGTACGGGCTGAGCAAGGCCGAAGCGCGCCGGCGCGGCGCCATGCTCACCGAACAGCTCGATCTCGCCAATCTGGATCACCGGCTCACCAAGACGCTCTCCGGTGGCCAGCGGCGCAGGCTGGACATCGCGCTCGGGCTGATCCACGACCCGAAGCTGGTCTTCTTCGACGAGCCGACCACCGGGCTCGACCCGCAGAGCAGGGCGAACCTGTGGGAACACATCCGGCGGCTGCGCGCGGAGCAGGGCGTGACGCTGTTCCTGACCACCCACTACCTGGACGAGGCCGACTCGCTGTGCGACCGCATCCTGGTGATCGACAACGGGGAGATCGTCGCGGAGGGCAGCCCGAGTTCACTGAAGTCCAGGGTCTCCGGCGACGGGGTCGAGATCGGCGTGCCACCGGAGTCGGTGGCCGCGGCGGCCGAGATCGCCGGCAGGCTCGCCGGCGCGCACGAGGTGACCCGTGGCGAGGACAGCGTGCGGTTCCGGGTGCCGCGCGGGGACACCGCGATGCCGGAACTGCTCAGGGCGCTGGACGCCGCCGGGATCGGCATGACGGCCATGCAGGTGCACCGGCCGACCCTGGACGACGTGTTCCTCACCCTGACCGGCCGCACGCTGCGCGATGCCGAGGAGCAGCCGGCCGGGGACTCCAGCGCGTCCGGAAAATCCGAGGAGGCCGCCCATGTTGCGTGACAGCTGGCTGATCTTCCGCAGGGACCTGATCCTCAGCACCCGCAACCCGACCTGGCTGATGATCCAGATCATGCAGCCGTTGCTGTACCTGGTGTTGTTCGGGCCGCTGATGGAGAAAATGGTGCAGAACACGCCGGGGTTCCCACCCGGAAACGCCTGGCAGATCTTCACCCCGGCGCTGATCGTGATGATCGCACTGTTCGGCAGCTCGTTCGTCGGTTTCGCGCTGCTGGCCGACTACCGCACCGGGGTGGTCGAGCGGCTGCGGGTCACGCCGGTGAGCAGGCTCGCGCTGCTGCTCGGCAAGGTCGTGATGAACGCGATCCAGGCGGTCGTGCAGGCGGTGTTGCTGATCCTGCTGGCCTATCTCGTGTTCGGGCTGAACGCTCCCCTCGGCGGAGTGCTGCTCAGCCTGGTGATCGTGGCCCTGCTGGCGATCACCCTCGCGTCCTCCTCCTATGCCCTCGCGCTCCGGATGAAGAGTGAGGAGGCCTTCCCGGCACTGTTGAACGTCATCCTGCTGCCCTTGCTGCTGCTGTCCGGGATTCTGATCCCGATCACCACCGGGCTCGCGCCCGACTGGCTCTACGCGATCTCGCGGATCAACCCGTTCAGCCACGTGGTGGAGGCGCAGCGCGGAGTGTTCCGCGGTGACTTCAGCATGGACACGCTGTTCACCGGCAGCGTCGTACTGCTGGTGATGACGGTGCTCGCCGTGCTGTGGGGTGCCCGCACCTTCCAGCGCGAGAACGCCTGACCCCGTTGCGGGGCCTGAAGCTCGTCAGGTTCAGGCCCCGCAACCAGCCGCGCCCATCCGCAGGCCGTTCGCGGCGGACGCGCCTGTGCCTTGTGATCCCACGCCGGACGCGACCGGCGGGTTAGCCTCGCCGGTAATGGACGAACAGGACACCGTGGGCGGGATCAACCTGTCGCACCACGAGACCGTGGGCGACTGGGCCGCCGTACGCGCCGCTGGGGTCCGCTTCGCCAGTATCACCATCACCGAGGGCATGAACTGGACCGATTCGGCGGCCTGCAAACAGCTCGGCCTCGCACAGCGGGTCGGCATGCACACCGGGGCACGTCACTTCGCCCGCCCCGGCGCGGCAGGCGAGCAGGCGGAACACTTCGTCCGTACCTCCCGCCCCCTCGGCGCCTTCGCTCCCGGTGCCCTCGCGCCCGCGCTGGATGTCCGGGTGGCGGCCGTGGACGACCGCTTCATCCGGTCCTGGATCAAGGCCGTGCGCGGCGCGAGCCAGCTACGCAGGGTTCTCGTCTACGCCGGATATGACGACTGGCTGCACCGGCTGCGTCCCGGTAAGTGGGTGGACGACGAGGTCATGCTCTGGCTCACCAGGCACAACGGCATCCCCGGCAGACCGGGCTGGTTTCATTCCCGGTTGAGCCTGCACCAGCACGAACCCGGCCGGGACGCCATCGTCTACCCGTTCACCCTCGCCGACCTGCTGCTCTAGCGCCGCCCCGCACGCGGGAGGGCGCGGCCGGTGACCCCGCGTGCTCGGGCGACAATGGCGGTATGCGGTTGGTGCGCAGGCTGCTGCGCTCGCAGGTCTCGCCGGAACGGGCGTTGCTGTCACTGGACACACGCGCCCGTTCCCTCGGCCTGCCCGCACCGGCCGCGTTGTGCGGGGACTGGTTCGGCTCCCGCGCGATCCTCGCCCCGACCCTGGCCTGCACCCCGGTGCGGGAGGTCGAGCGGGCTTTCGAGATCCCCGCGCGGCAGCCGATGATGCCGGAGTCCGGCCCCGGCGGCGCGGTGGGCGGCGGCTGGTTCGGTTACCTCTCCTACCAGCTCGCCGATCCGGCCGGGGGCCGCTCCGCACTGCCGAAGGCGGTCTGGGGCTGGGCCGATCACGTACTCCGCCAGGACGCCGACGCGCACTGGTGGTTCGAGGCGCTGGTGCCCGAGGATGCACCCGATCCGCACGAGCTCGCCGCCGAGCTGGACGAGCTGCTCGCCGCGCCGCCGCCACCGCGGAGCAGCTGGACACCGGTGCGGTTGCGCCGCCCGGCCGCGGCCGGGCACCAGCACGCGGTGTCCGAGTGCATCCAGGCGATCCGGGCCGGCGAGCTGTTCCAGGCCAATATCTGCACCCGGTTCGACGGTGCCTTCGACGGCGAACCCGCCGAGCTGTTCGCCGAGGGCGTGCGCGGCCTGCTCCCCCGCAGGGCCGCCTACCTCGCGGGCGAGTGGGGCGCGGTCGCCTCGATGTCGCCGGAGCTGTTCCTCGCCCGCAGGGGCAGCCGGGTGTACTCCACCCCGATCAAGGGGACCCTGCCGCGCCGGGGCCCCGCCGACGATCCGCTGGCCGCCCGGCTGCGCGAGTCCACCAAGGACGTCGCGGAGAATGTGATGATCACCGACCTGGTGCGCAACGACCTCGGCCGGGTGTGCGAGGTGGGCAGCGTCGGCGTCCTCGAACTGCTCACCGTGAAACCCGCGCCCGGCGTGTGGCACCTGGAGTCCACAGTGGAAGGACGCCTGCGGGAGGGGCTGGACGACGCGGACCTGCTGCGGGCCGCCTTCCCGCCCGGTTCGGTGACCGGAGCTCCGAAGCTGCGCGCGCTCGACCTCATCGCGGAGCTGGAGCACCGGCCCCGCGGGGTCTACACCGGCGCCATCGGGCTGGCCTCCCCGGTGGCCGGGATGGAGCTGAACGTCGCCATCCGGACCCTCGAACTGCATGCGGGCTGGCTGGAGCTCGGGGTCGGCGGCGGAATCACCGCGGACTCCGACCCGGCGGCCGAGTGGCGGGAGTGCCTGCACAAGGCGGCCCCGCTGGAGCAGCTGCTCGCCACC
Source organism: Amycolatopsis aidingensis (assembly GCF_018885265.1). Lineage (GTDB taxonomy): Bacteria > Actinomycetota > Actinomycetes > Mycobacteriales > Pseudonocardiaceae > Amycolatopsis > Amycolatopsis aidingensis. Next base: position 1,454,763 of record NZ_CP076538.1, on the reverse strand, counting down.
AAGGGCCTGCGTCCGCGCGCGCTCGCGTAACCGCGGCCGGTCAGCCTGCGCCGCGTTCCGGCTTCGCGTTTCCGGCCCGGCGCGCGATCACCGCGTCGTACAGTTCCTTCTTGGACACGCCTGCGGCTTCGGCCACGGCGGCGGCCGCGGACTTCAGCCGCTCGCCCGCCGCCGCCCGCTCGGCCACCTCGTCGACCAGTTCGGCCACCGGCGTGCCGGGTGAATCGGCCCCGGCGAGCACCACGGTGATCTCGCCGCGCACCCCCGCCGCGGCCCACTCGGCCAGTTCGCCGAGCGTGCCCCTGCGGACCTCCTCGTACGTCTTGGTCAGCTCCCGGCACACCGCGGCGGCGCGCTGCGGGCCGAGCGCCCGCGCGGCATCGGCAAGGGTGCCTGCCAGCCGGTGCGGGGACTCGAAGAACACCGTCGTCCGCCGCTGCCCGGCCAGCTCGCGCAGCCACCGCCCCCGCTCCCCCGGCTTGCGCGGCGCGAAACCCTCGAAGCAGAACCGGTCGGAGGCAAGGCCGGACAGCGCCAGCGCGGTGGTCACCGCGGAGGGGCCGGGCAGGCAGCTGACCGGCAGGTCCTCGGCGACGCAGGCGGCGACCAGCCGGTATCCGGGGTCGGAGACGCTGGGCATGCCCGCGTCGGTCACCAGCAGCACGGTCTCGCCCGCACGCAGCGCGTCGAGCAGCTTCGGCAGCCGCGCGGTCTCCACGTCCTCGTAGAAGCTGATCACCCGGCCACGCGGGGTGACGCCGAGCGCGGTGGTCAGGGCGCGCAGCTTCCTGGTGTCCTCGGCGGCGATCACCTCCGCCCCGGCCAGCGCGTCCACCAGCCGGGCCGAGGCGTCCCGCGGGTCCCCCAGCGGGGTCGCGGCCAGCACCAACCGGCCCCCGGCCGTACTGCTGGCCATCCCACGCTCCTCCTGGTCTCGGCTGCGGCCCAGGGTAACCGGCGGCGCGGACGACGACCTCACATCGTCGCCTTTAGGATCGTCTCCCGTGACCGCGCTGCTGACCCGACCGTCCGGGGACGGTCTACATCCGGAGCAGGGGCGGCCGGGCCAGCCGCCGACCGACCGGGAGACGACGCTGCTCGGCAGGCCCATGCCTGGCGACCGGGTACGCGCGCTCGTGGTGACGCTGGTGCTGACCGCAATCGGCGGCTTCATCCGGCTGCAGAATCTCGGCTTCCCCACCGACAAGGGGACCCCGGTCTTCGACGAGAAGCACTACGTGCCGCAGGCGTGGCAGATGCTGCGCAACGGCGGTTACGAGGACAACGCGGGCTACGAGCTGGTGGTGCACCCGCCGCTGGCCAAGCAGCTCATCGCCGTCGGAGAGTGGCTGTTCGGCTACAACGGGTGGGGCTGGCGGTTCAGCGCGGCGATCGCCGGCACGGTGATCATCCTGCTGACCATCCGGATCGCCCGCAGGCTCACCCGCTCCACCCTGCTCGGCGGGATCGCGGGCGTGCTGGTCATCTGCGATGGCGTGCTGCACCTGCAGTCCCGGATGGGGATGCTGGACATCTTCCTGGTGGTGTTCGTGCTCGGCGCGTTCGGCTGCCTGCTGATGGATCGCGAGCAGGTGCGGGAACGGCTCGCGATGGCGGTGCGGCACGGCTGGATCGACGAGACGCCCTACGGCCCGCGACTGGGCTTCCGCTGGTGGCGTTTTGGCGCCGGGGTGCTGGTCGGCCTGGCCACGGCGGTGAAGTGGTCCGGCGGGTACTACGTGGTGGCCTTCGGTCTGCTGTGTATCGCCTTCGATGTCGCGGCGCGGCGGGCGGCCGGGGTGCGGCGCCCCTGGGTCGGCATGCTGCGCCGGGACCTCGCCCCCGCGCTCTGGGGCATCGGGGCGATCGCGGTGCTGGTCTACCTGAGCAGCTGGTGGGCCTGGTTCGCCAGCGAGACCGCCACCGACCGCAACTACGTGCAGATCCACAACGAGGGCGGCGGGGCGTTCGGGTTCGTGCCGGACGCGCTGCGCTCGCTGGTCTCCTACACCTTCGCCGTACTGGACTTCCACGAGAGCCTTTCCACCCCGGACGGTGATCCGCACCCCTGGGAGTCCAAGCCGTGGACCTGGCCGATGGGCCTGCGCCCGATGCTGTACTACTACGAGTCCGGTGACGCGGCAGCCGGGTGTGGCCGGACGGAGTGTGTCCGGGCCACGATGCTGGTCGGCACCCCGGCGATGTGGTGGCTTGCGCTGCCGATGCTGGGCTGGGGCCTGTGGCGGTCGGTGTTCCGCGCGGACTGGCGCTACGCCGCTGTGCTCGCCGCGTACTTCGCCGGCCTGCTGCCCTGGTTCGTGAACCTCGACCGGCAGATGTACTTCTTCTACGCCACCCCGATGGCGCCGTTCCTGATTCTCGGGCTGACCCTCGCGCTGGGGCATATCCTCGGACGCGCGGCGAGCGGGTTCGAGCGAAGAGGCACCGGGCTACTCGTGGTCGCCCTCTATATCGGCCTGGTGGTGGCCAACTTCGTCTGGCTGTGGCCCATCCTGAACGGCGACTCGATCACCAACGAGCGCTGGCAGGCCGAACTCTGGCTCCCCTCCTGGCGCTGACCCCCTTGTTGGCCGTACGCAAACAGCAAACTCACGTGCATGAGCGGCAAACACGCGCGCGTGGCGGGCAAACACGCCGGGCCTCGGCGTGTTTGCCGTCTACGCGCGCGTGTTTGCTCCCCACGCGCACGCGTTGGCCATCCGGCGACAGGTAGTGTCACCGCGACGCTGGTGGTGGGCAGGGTGAGGTGGACCGTGGCCGGAGAGACGGTACGGCTGCTGTGGCGGTTCGGCCGCCGGTACGCGGCAACCGTACGGGTCGCGATGCTGCCCCCGGTCGTCGTGATCGCGGTACTGCGGGCGGCGCCGGAGCACCTGGTGGCCATTTCGGTCACCGCAGGCGTCGCGGCGGTGTGGACCTGCGCGTACGGCTGGTGGCTCATCCGCTCCGGTGGTAACGGGCCGGTCGCCGTGGACGTCGTGGTGCTGCTGGGGGTGTGCGCGAGCATACCGTGGACCGACGCCGTCGCGGAGCACAACATCGGGTGGATCAGGTTGCTGGTCATCTTCGCCTGCGCGACCTACCAGTGGCACACCTCCGCGCTGGTCGGTGGCCTCGCGGCACTGGCCGTCGACGGCGGGCTGCTCGCCGCCGTCCTCGCCGGGGGCGCGGAGGCCGGCCTGCTGATCACACCGGCCTGGGTACTGGTCGCGGCCGCGCTGTCCCGCGCGGCGTGGGTGCTCGTCGGGCGCGCCGCCGCGCGTGCCGACCGCCTGGCGGCCGCGGCCGAGCGGGCCCGCAGGGAATCGTCGGTGGCCGAAGCCGTGCGCGCCGAGGAGCGGGAGTTCGCCAACGCGCTGCACGACACCGCGGCCGCCACCCTGCTGATGGTCGGTACCGGGCAGGTGCGCGCGGACGCCGGGTGGCTGGCCTCGCAGGCACGCCGGGACCTGGAGCGGCTGCGCACCGCGGGCGGGCCCGCGTCCGGGGAGGCCGACCTGGTGGAACTGCTGCGGGCCGAACTCGACACCACGCACCTGGCCGTCGAACTCGACGCCCCCGCGCGGCTGACGCTGCCGTCCGGCGTGGCCGGGCCGATCGCCGACTCGGTGCGGGAGGCGCTGAACAACGTCCGGCGGCACGCGGGCACCGACCGGGCCACGATCAGGCTCGGCGGGGACCAGCGGGCGGTCCGGGTCGAGGTGGTCGACGAGGGGAAGGGCTTCTCGGTCGAGGAGATTCCGGCCACCCGGCGCGGGCTGCGGGACTCCGTCCGCGACCGGATGCACCGCGCGGGCGGCGCGGCCACCATCACCTCCGCTGCAGGGGTGGGCACCGTGGTGCGGCTGGAGTGGCGGGCAGATCATGGGTGAGCCCATCGAGCCAGCCGAGGAACGGACCCAGGCGCAGCTGCGGCACGGCCTGCGAATCGCGATCCTGCTGGTCACCGTGGCCATCGTGTTCGGGCTCGGGCTGACCAACCTGGCACGCGGCTGGCACCGCTACGATGTGCCGCTCGCGCAGGTCGCCGCCTTCGCCACGCTGGCGGCCGTACTCGGTGTGGAGGCCGTTCTGCTCGCCCGGCGCCTGCCGTGGCACACCGGCCCGCGCAGGCTCGCCATCGCCGCGGTACTCGCCGCGTCCGTGCTTTCCTACGCCACCCTCCCGGAAGGCCGCACCTCGACCGCGACGGACTGGATCTTCGGCGCCGCCAACTGGGCCGGCCTCGTGCTGCTGCTCAACCGGCCACTGTGGACTATGGTGACGTTCCTGGTCACGCACGAGCTGCTGGCGCTGCTGAACGTGTTCCTGCTCCACGAGCCCAGCCGGGGAGCGTTGCTGCGGTTCACCACGGGTTCGGTCAACGTGTTCGGCTTTCCGTTGTGCGTGGCCGTGGTCGCGGCCGTGCTGAACCGGATCGGCCGGAACGCGGCGGTGGCCACCCGGGAGCTCGAACGGCTGCGGACCGCCGAGGCCGTCGCGGCGGAGTCGCATCGCCGCCGCGGGCTCCGATTCGCCGAGCTCACCGGCACCACCGTTCCGCTGCTGGAAGGGCTCGCGGATGGCACTCTGGTTCCCACCGACTCCGAGGTCCAGCGACGTTGCGCCATCGAGGCGGCCCGGATGCGGCGGCTGTTCGCCGAGGCGGACCGCGCACCCGATCCCCTGCTGCACGAGCTTCGCCACTGCGCCGACGTCGCCGACCGCAAGGGCGTTCAGGTCGAGCTGGAGGCCCGCGGCAGGTGGCCGGTGCCGCCGGTGGCCGTGCGCAGGGATCTCACCGACGCGGCGCTCACCGCGCTGGCCACGGCAGGCTCGTGGGCGCGGGTGACCGTGGTCGGTGCGCCGGACATGGTGTCGGTCAGCGTCGTCGCCGACTGCTCCGGGATCGACCTGCCGAGCCCGGCCACCCCGGACGTCCGGCTCGAGAAGTTCAGCAACGAGAACGCGGTCTGGCTGGAGGCGCGATGGCAACCGACCGGATGAAGGAGAAACCGATCAGCGCGGTGATCGTCGACGATCACGCCGCAATCGTCGCCGGTGTGCGGTACTGGTGCGAACAGGCCGTGCCGCCGATCGACCTGATCGACGCGGGTGACCGGCTTTCCCTGGTCTGGACCGGCGCGGGCGCGGCAGCCGACGTGGTGATCTTCGACCTGGAGCTGGTACCGGGCCAGCCCGAGTTCGGCGAGCTGCGCAGGCTCGTGGACAACGGCCGGCGCGTGATCGTGTACTCCCAGCACGCCGACAACGCCACCGCGATCAAGTGCGTGGACCTCGGCGCGCTGGCCTACCTGACCAAACGGGAGGGGCAGGACCACCTGGTACCCGCGATCCGGGCCGCCGCGCACGGCCGACCCTACACCGCGCCGTCCCTTTCCGGCGCACTGATGACCGACAGCACCCCGGACCGGCCCCGGCTGTCCCCGCGGGAGGCCGAGGTGCTGCGGGCGTGGTTCGCCTCGTCGTCCAAGGAACTCGTCGCGACCAGACTGGACATCACGGTCAAGACCGTCGACACCTACATCGCCAGGGTGCGCGTGAAGTACGCCAACGCCGGGCGGACGGCCCGCACGAAAACCGAGCTCGTCGGCCGGGCACTGGACGATGGGCTCATCACCCTCGCGGAGCTCAACCAAACCGTGACCCCGATGTCGGGTGTTCACCGGACACCGGACGACGCCATGCCTTCCTAGGCTGCACCCGTTCGGCGCTCGGCGGGGGAGCGAGGCCAAACCGTACGGGCGCCTGCCGCCTCCTCGGGCAGGCAGGCGCCCGGTCTGGCTTCGGCCGGCACGGTTCCCGGATCGCGGGGAGCACCGTCAGGACGGGGTGGCCAGGCCGGTCCGCCGGGTGCGGTAGAGGATCAGCACGAATGCCGGCACCCCGATCAGCGAGGTCACCACGCCGACCGGCACCTCCTGGGGGTCGAGAATGGTGCGGGCGAGGGTGTCGACCCACACCAGGAACACCGCGCCTGCCAGCGCGGCGACCGGCAGCAGCCTGCCGTGCGCGGGACCGGTCACCGCGCGGACCGCGTGCGGCAGCACCAGGCCGACGAAGCCGATCGCGCCCGCCGCGCTGACCAGCGCGGCCGTCAGCAGCGCCGTGACGCAGAGCAGCAGGAGGCGGGTGCGCAGCACGGCGACCCCGAGCGCGGCGGCCGTCTCCTGCCCGAACGCGAAAACATCCAGGGTGCGGGCGTGACCGGCGCAGACGGCCAGCGCCACCACCAGCACCGCCAGGCACAGCCACACATCGGCCCAGCGCGCCCCGCCAAGCGAGCCGAGCAGCCAGAACAGCACGCTGCGGGTGGTCTCCGCATCCGCCGAGGTGAGCACGATGAACGAGGTGAGCGCGGAGAACAGCTGCATCGCCGCGACCCCGGAGAGCACGACCCGGTCCGTCGCGCCCCCGAGGATATGGCTGAGCAGCAGCACCAACCCGAAGGAACAGACCGCACCGACGAAGGCGCCCCCGGAGGTGGACAGCACTCCCCCGCCCACGCCGAGGATGATGACCACGACGGCCCCGGTCGAGGCACCCGAGGACACACCGAGCACGAACGGGTCGGCGAGCGGGTTGCGCAGCAGGGACTGCATCACCACGCCGCATACAGCGAGCCCGGCCCCGCACCCGGCGGCGAGCAACGCCCGGGGCAGTCGCAGGTTCCACACGATCCCGTCCCGGATCGGGCTGATCGCGGTCGCGGCCTCACCGAGTCTGGTGTGGACGGACACCGTGGACCAGACGTCGCCGACGCCGATGTCCGCGGGGCCGATGGTGATGGCCACAGCGATGGTGCCGAGCAGCGTGGCCAGGCCGGCCGCCCCGACAAGACTTACCCGCCCGAGGGTCCATACCGTCCGTACCGCGGCCGTCACCCGGCGAACCCGTGCTCGCGCAGCGCGGCCACGACCTTCTCCAACCCGTCCACCGTGCGGATCGTCGGGTTCATCGCCTGCCCGCTGAGCAGCACGTAACGTCCTTCGCGGACGGCGTCCATATTCCTGGTCACCGGGTGGGACTCCAGGAACTCGATCTTCGTCTCGGCCGACTCCGCGGTCTGCGACTCGCGGGTGAGATCGCCGATGACCAGCACGTCGGGGTTCCGCGCCGCGACGGTCTCCCAGCTGACCTGCGGCCACTCCGCGCGGGTGTCGTCGAAGACGTTCTTCGCGCCCAGCTCGCCGGTGATCACACCCGGCGCCCCGCAGCAGCCCGCCAGGTACGGGGACTCGGAGTTGGCGAACCAGTACATCAGGGTGACCCCGGAGGCGTCGATCCCGGCGGTGGCCTCGTCCACCCTGGCCTTCAGCTCGGTGACCAGCCGCTCGCCACGGTCCGGGACGTCGAAGATCCCGGCCAGCTCGCGAACCTCACGGTAGACGGTGTCCATCGTCAGGGGTTCGGTACGGCGACCGTCGCCCTCGCCGCTGTTGTCCTTGCCGACGCAGTCGGCCGGGGAGAGGTAGGTGGGCACGCCGAACTCCGCGAACCGCTCGCGGGTCGCGACGCCGCCCTCGGCGAGGGTCGAGGCGAAGGAGGCCGCGGCGAAGTCCGGCTCGGTGTCCAGCACCTTCTCGAAGGAGGGGTAGTTGTCGGCGAGCCGCGGCACCGTGGCGTTGGCCTCCTCGAGGCCGGGGAGAACCGGATCGGTCCAGGTCGCCGTGCCGACCATCCGGTCGGCACGGCCGAGGGAGAGCAGGATCTCGGTGGTGCCCTGGTTCAGTGAGACGGCCCGCCGTGGTGGGGCGGCGATCTCCACCTGCCTGCCGCAGTTGTCCAGCGTGCGGGGGTTCCCGGCGGCCGCGGTGTCCGTGGCGGTGATGGCCGGACCACCACCGCACCCGGCGAGCAGCAACGCGCCGGAGACGAGCAGGGCAGCGCGGCGGAAGGGACGCGTGATCGGCACGAGAGGTTCCTCGTCGTCGAGGGCCCATACGCGGGGCCCGGTCGTACGGTGCTCCCCGCCGGAACGGGGCCGCCAGCAGGTCTTCGGGCTCGGGATCGTCCGGCCGGGGCGCCTTCCCGGATCCTGCGTCCAGTGGCCACTGCCCCGCCGTCACCCTCACCGCTGCGCGTCAGCTCCGGATTCGCACCGGATTCCCTGACCCACCCGCGTGGGTTCGACTGGCGGCGGCAGGCTACCACGACACCGCGCGGGAACCCCTTGTTGGCCGTACGCAAACAGCAAACGCGTGCGCGTGAGCGGCAAACACACGCGCGTGGCGGGCAAACACGCCCGAGGCCCGGCGTGTTTGCCGTCTACGCGCGCGTGTTGGCCGTTCGGGTGCGCCGGATCAGCGGACGCGGGGGACCAGGCGGGTGACCGGGCCGTCCGGGGAGGCGCCGCTGCGGGCGAGCCAGCCCTCGACCTCCTTGCGCACGGCGTTCAGGGTGGGCCGGTTGCGGGGTTGTGGGTCGAGGGAGGCCATCAGCAGCTTGGCGTGCACGCTGCGGCGGGGCAGTTGTGCGGGCGGCTCGGCGCGGGCGGCGGCCATCAACGCCGCCATCGGGGTCTCCCTTGTCCCCCGCGGGGGCGAGCCGGAAAGGGCGTAGCTGACCGTGGCGGCCAGCTGCCAGGCGTCCGAGGCGGGGCTGGCCGCCACGCCCGCGGCCGCCTCCGGGGCCACGAAGTCCGGGGTGCCGATCATCATCCCGGTCGCGGTCATGGTGGAGTCGCCCTTACTGCGGGCGATGCCGAAGTCGATCAGATGGGCCAGCCCGCCGGGGTCCAGGATCACGTTGGACGGCTTCACGTCGCGGTGCAGCACACCCCGCTCGTGCGCGGCGGCGAGCGCACCGGCCATGGTGGCCCACAACCGGCCAGCGGCCAGGTCGTCCAGCGGCCCGCCGTTGTCCACAACCGCGCCGAGCGGCTGCCCCTCCAGGTACTCCATCACCAGCGCCAGCCCGTCCGGCTCCTCGACCAGGTCGTAGACCCGCACGCAGTTGGGGTGGTTGATGGTGGCCAGCGCACGCGCCTCGCGCTGCATCCGCTCCTCGGTGTCCGGGTCGGGGGCATGCGCGATCTTCAGCGCCACCGTGCGGCCGAGCTGGTTGTCCACCGCCTGCCATACGGTGCCGAAACCGCCGTGGCCGAGCCTGCGCACCCTGCGGTACCGGCTGCTGCCAGCCTGGCTGGAACCCGGCGGCGTTGGCACCGGCCCCGGCGCGGCGGCCAGTGCGCCCGCCCCCGCCGACTCCTGCGCTGGCGCGACCGAGGTCGCCGGGTACTGCTTGTCCGGCGGCGGAGGCGGGGGTGGCTGCCGTTGCTGTTCCGCGGGCGGGACGTAGGGCGGCGGGTCCGGCTCCCTGCGCGGTTCCGGTTTGCGTTCCGAGCGCTGCAGCACCGACCAGCTCGGCGGCCCCACCAGCGACACCGGGATGATGCCCAGCACGCTGACCGGAAGGAACCCCAGCCACAGGTGCACGGCAGTATTGGCCTCCACCCCGGCGGTGAACAGGAACAGCGCGACGAAGGAGAGCCAGAAGAACCGGCCGGGCCAGCCAGGGCCGCGGCGCAGCGCCGAGCGGGCCTGCAGCTTGATGAACAGCAGGCACAGCGCGGGCAGCCCGATCAGCGCACCCAGGTAGTAACCGTAGGCCAGCACGCCGCCGGAGGAGTAGAACAGGGTCTCGTACACGTTCTGCCCGCCGCCGAGGTAGCTCGACTGCGCCCCGACGAAGCAGTACTCGGTGGTCATCGTGGCCCGCTCGGGCCCGGAGAGCCCGCCGGTGCCGCCCGCGTTGACCGCGCGATACACGCTGGACACGCCGTTGGCCAGCAGCCACGGCAGCAGGAAGACCGAGACGACGCCGATGGCGCCGATCACCGAGGCCACCACCGCGTCGTAGCGGTTGCCGGTCCCCTTGCGGATCAGCGCGACGAGCACCGCGCCGAGCACCGGAAACAGCGCGATCAGGGCGCCTGCGGTGCTGGTGGCCCACACCCAGTCGCCGGGGCAGAAGCCCGGTCCGAACAGCTCGTGCGCCAAGGACAGCAACGAGCTAGCGAACGACTCCACCCCTCGCTCCTTCGTCGTGTCCTGTTTCCCCGGGTCCGGTGCGCGCGCCCGGCCGGACGGCCGTCACCAAGTATGTCGGTTGGCATCCCGGCGGGGTTGCCCGCCCGTCGGCTTCGCCACCCATTCGCAACCAGGTGGCGACCGGCCGACCAGACGCCCATCCTCGCACAGCGCACGCGGGCGCACGGCCGCCAGTCACGCTCGCCGCGATGTTCGTCCGGGGCTGGTCCCGTGGTCCATCATGAGTGGATGGGTGCCTACGCCGAGACCTTCCAGCGCAGCCTGACCGACCCGGAGTCGTTCTGGCTGGCGGCGGCCACCGCGATCGACTGGACCCGCGCGCCGACGCGGGCGCTGGACGCCGAGCGTGCCCCGCTGTACCGCTGGTTCCCCGACGGGGAGCTGAACACCTGCCACAACGCGCTGGACCGGCATGTCGCTGCCGGGCGCGGGGAGCAGCCCGCGCTGATCTACGACTCCCCGGTCACCGGGGACAAACGGCGCTACACCTACGCCGAACTGCGGGACGAGGTGGCCCGGTTCGCAGGCGCGCTGGCCTCGCTCGGCATCGGCAAGGGCGACCGGGTGATCATCTACCTGCCGATGGTGCCCGAGGCGGTGATCGCCATGCTGGCCTGCGCCCGGCTGGGCGCGGTCCATTCCGTGGTCTTCGGCGGGTTCGCCCCGAAGGAACTGGCCGCGCGGATCTCCGACGCCCGGCCGAAGGCGATCCTGGCCGCGTCCTGCGGGATCGAACCGGCCAGGGTGGTGGAGTACAAACCGATCATCGACGCCGCGCTGGCCGCCAGCGAGCACCGGCCGGAGCGGGTGGTGGTGCTACAGCGGGAGGCCGCCCCGGCCGAGCTGGGCCCTCGGGACCTGGACTGGACCGAGCTGGTCGCCGGTGCCGAACCGGTGGACCCCGTCCCGGTGGCCGCGACCGACCCGCTCTACGTGCTCTACACCTCCGGCACCACCGGCAGGCCGAAGGGGGTGGTGCGGGACAACGGCGGGCACGCGGTGGCGCTGGCCTGGTCGCTGGCCAACATCTACGACATCCACCCCGGGAACGTCTGGTGGACAGCCTCCGACGTCGGCTGGGTGGTCGGGCACTCCTACATCGTCTACGCCCCGCTGCTGGCAGGCGCGACCACAGTACTTTACGAAGGCAAACCGGTAGGGACCCCCGACGCGGGGGCGTTCTGGCGGGTGGTCGCCGAGCACGGGGTGCGGGCGTTGTTCACCGCGCCGACCGCGCTGCGGGCGGTGAAGAAGGTGGACCCCGACGCGGCCGAGGTGGCGAAGTACGACCTTTCCGGCTTCCGCACCCTGTTCCTGGCCGGAGAGCGGCTGGACCCGGAGACCTACCACTGGGCGCACCGCAGCCTCGGTGTCCCGGTAATCGACCACTGGTGGCAGACCGAGACCGGCTGGCCGATCGCGGCGAACCCGCGCGGGCTCGAACCACTGCCGGTGAAGCCGGGCTCGGCCACGGTCCCGGTACCGGGCTGGGACGCGCGGATTCTGGACGCAGGCGGGGAACCGCTGCCGCCCGGCGCGGAGGGGGCGATCGCCATCCGGCTGCCGCTGCCGCCGGGCGCGCTGCCCACGCTGTGGGGCGATGACGAGCGGTACGTCGAGTCCTACCTCTCCCGCTACCCAGGGCACTACCTGACCGGCGACTCCGGGTACCTGGACGAGGACGGGTACCTGTTCGTCATGGGTCGCACCGACGACGTGATCAACGTGGCGGGCCACCGGCTGTCCACCGGTTCGATGGAGTCGGTACTCGCCGCGCATCCCGCGGTGGCCGAATGCGCGGTGATCGGAGTGTATGACGCGGTGAAAGGCCAGCTGCCGCACGGCTTCGTGGTGCTGAAGTCCGGTGTGGACATAGAACAGGACACGCTGCGCGCGGAGCTGGTCGCCGCGGTGCGCAGCGAGATCGGCCCGGTGGCCGCGATGCGCGATGTCTCCGTTGTGGACGCACTGCCGAAGACCAGGTCCGGGAAGATCCTGCGCAAGACCATGCGCGGGATCGCCGACGGCAAGGACGAGCCGGTGCCCTCCACCATCGAGGATCCCGGGGTGCTGGACGCGCTGCGGCCGGTGCTACGCGGCACCCGGTAACCAGCGGCTTCCCCCGGGTAGCTACTCCGAACGGTGGATGTCCAGAACGAAAGTATTGGTCTATACCTTTACCCGTCGCATATGTCGACCCATCGGAGGTGTCCTGTGCGCAAGCGCAAGCCCTTGACCACCATGCTTGCCGCGGCGGCGCTCTGCCTGCCCGCGGTGGGCATGTCCGCCGGAACGGCGGCCGCCGAACCGGCGGCGACCGGCGGCGGCCAGCACGGCTTCGACAAGGTGATCCCGGCTCCGGTCGAAGCCGAGCCCGACCCGAAGGAGAAGTTCTGGCTCAGCCCCTTCACGTTCATCCGTACCCAACCGGGATCCGCCGAGGCCAAGCAGGTCGGTAAGTACCTCGCCGAGCAGCTGCGACCGGCCACCGGCTATCCGCTCCCGGTCATCTCGACCCGGCACTCGTTCGTGCCGAACATCTCGCTGTCACTGGGGAAGACCGACGAACGCGTCGGTGAGCAGGGTTATCAGCTGGACGTCTCGCGCAGGGGCGTGCAGATCCGGGCGAACACCGGGGACGGCCTGTTCGCGGGTGTGCAGACCCTGCGCCAGCTGCTCCCGGCCCAGATCGAGGCGGACGAGCCGCAGCGGCGGATCTGGACCGTGCCCGGCGGCAGCATCCTGGACTACCCGCGGTTCGGCTACCGCGGCGCGATGCTCGACATCGCCCGCCACTTCCACGAAGTGGACGAGATCAAGGCATACATCGACGAGATCGCCGCGTACAAGGTGAACTACCTGCACCTGCACCTCACCGACGACCAGGGCTGGCGGATCCAGATCGACAGCTGGCCCAAGCTCACCACGGTCGGCGGCGGTCCCGGAACCGGTGTGGACGGGGAAGGCGGCGGCTACCTCACCAAGGCCGACTACGCCGAGCTGAACCGCTACGCCGCATCCCGGCACATCACCATCGTCCCGGAGATCGACATGCCGGGGCACACCAACGCCGCGCTGTCCACCTACGCGGAGCTGAACTGCGACGGGGTCGCCCCGCCGCCGCGTACGGACATCGAGGTGGGCTACAGCTCGCTGTGCATCGACAAGGAGATCACCTACGAGTTCGTGGAGGACGTGATCCGCGAGGTCGCCGCGATGACCCCGGGGCCGTACCTGCACATCGGTGGCGACGAGGCACACGCCACCACCGACGAGGACTACCGCAAGTTCATGGACCGGGTGCTGCCGATGGTCGGCAAGTACGGCAAGCGGATCTCCGGCTGGGACGAGATCGCCCAGGTGGACCCGCCGGTCTCCGCGGTGCCGCAGTTCTGGGACACCGACGGCGAGGACGCCGACGTGGCCGAGGCCGCGGCACGGGGCAACAAGATCCTGCTCTCCCCCGCCACCAAGGCGTACCTGGACATGAAGTACAACGAGGACACCGAGCTGGGCCTGAGCTGGGCCGGCTTCACCGAGGTGGACGACGCCTACGACTGGGATCCCGGCACGCACATCAAGGACGTTCCGGAGAGCGCGGTTCTCGGTGTCGAGGCTCCACTGTGGTCGGAGACCCTGCGCACGCTGGACGACATCGAGTTCATGGCGTTCCCCCGGCTGCCTGCCATCGCCGAGAACGGCTGGTCGCCGCGGGCCACGCACGACTGGGAGTCGTTCCGGGAGCGGCTGGCCGCGCAGGGTCCGCGCTGGGAACTGCAGGGCGTCGACTTCTACCGGTCCCCGCTGGTGCCCTGGAAATGATCAGCTTGCGGGCAGGGTCTCCGGCGCGGCGGCCGCTGCGCGCAAGCGGGTAAGGATGCTCCCGCGCGCGAGGTGATACGCCGCCTTCCCCCCGTGTAGCACGGAATCGGCGTTCGCAGCACGCGCGAGGGCATCGATCTCGAAAACGAGCTGGGCCACCTCGATCCCCGAGTCGAGGTGGCCCAGCTTCGTCGCCTCGACGGTGACGTCGGTGAGCCGTTCCCGCCAGCGGCGGTGGGACTCGGCGATCGCGTCGTGCACCCGGCCGGATCGCGCGTCGAACTCGGCCGCGGTCTGGAAGAAGAAGCAACCGCCGGGGAAGACCCGGCGCCGGGAGTAGTCCAGCCAGCATTCGCACAGCTTCCACAGCCGCGGCAGGCCGGCCTGCGCACCGCTCGCGGGCGCGATCACCTGGTCGGTGAAGATCTCCCCGGCGGCCCGGACGGCCGCGAGTTGTAGCTTCTCCTTCGAGCCGAACAACGCGAACACGCCGCTCTTGCTCAGTTCGAGCTCGGTGGCCAGCCTGCCGATGGACAGCGCGTCCAGGCCCTCGACCGAGGCGATGTCCACTGCCCGGCGCAACACCGCCCTGCGGGTCGCCGCGCCGCGCAGCAGCCGCCCATCGGTCATCCGCCGCCGAGTTTCCGGCGCAAGGTGGCCCGGTACTGCTCGGCGAGCAGGGGCGCCGCGAGCACCCGTTCGGCGCTCTCGCGCTGCGCATCGTCCAGCTCGGCCCTGGCGAGGAAGGTGAGCCGGAAGACCTCGGCGACCGTGGGGCCGCCGTCCTCTCGCTGCACCACCCGGATCGGGCCGGAGGTGGGGACCCGGCCGGGACGGAGCACGGTCAGGTACCAGCCGCAGCGCCCGGAGTCGATCATCGCGGTGATCACGTCCTTGCGCCCGGTCTTCATCCCGAGCTTGTAGCAGGGAGTGCGCGGCTGGCTGACCCGTAGCAGCGCCGTGCCCCACTCCCACACGTCCCCGATCCGCACCGACCGCTCATCACAGCCCGCGAACGAGATGTTCTCCCCCACCGAGCCCGCGGCCAGTGCGAAACCGTCCGCGGTCCAGCCTGCGTAGTGCTCGACGGGATAGGCGTACACGGCCTTGTCCGGGCCGCCGTGCACGCTCGGATCGCCCTGCCGGTCGCCTTCCAGGTTGGTCGGTCCGAGCTCGAGCTCCGGCTCGGTGCGCCTGGCCTTGGTGATCGCGCTGTAGACGGGCTCGTCCCGGCGGGTACCCAGCACGCTGGGCTCGCCGGTGTAGACCCCCGAGACAGTCAGCTGCACGCCGCGACAATAGCACGATCGTTCGTTCTGTTTGGGCACGTGGACGCCTCGCCGGGGATTTGCTAAACAGTAGCTACTTGGTGGCCAAGTGATGAACTTGCGGTGAAGGAATCCTGGATGAACTACGAACGGTTCGTCGTGGTCGGCGACAGCTGCGCCGAAGGGCTGGACGACCCCTACCCCGGCGGCTCGCAGTACCGGGGCTGGGCCGACCTGGTCGCGAACGGGCTCGCCGAGCGCAACCGGGCCGTTCGCTACGCCAACCTGGCCGTGCGCGGCCGCAGGCTGGACCAGATCAGCACCGAGCAGTTGCCGGACGCCGAGCGGCTGCGGCCGGACCTGGCCGCCCTGTTCGGCGGCGGCAACGACGTGCTGGCCCCCGGCTGGAACGCGAGCATCGTGGCCACGCGGGTGGACACCGCGGTACGCAGGCTGACCGAGTCCGCGGACACCGTGGTCACCTTCACCCTCAGCGATATCTCCGACCGGATGCCGCTCGGCCGCAGGCTGCGCCCGCGGATCGAGGCACTCAACGAGGCCATCCGCGGCGCCGCCGAGACCTACGGTGCGGTGCTGGTGGACCTGTGGCCGGACCAGGCGGCCCGTGACCTGCGGTACTTCGGCCGGGACCGGCTGCACCTCGGCGAGCACGGGCACCGGCGGGTGGCCGCGCACGTGCTGGACCGCCTCGGTCTGCCCTACGCCCGGCCGTGGCTTGACCCGCTGGCAGGCCCGCCTGCCAGGCCCGGGCCGCGCGCGCAGGCGGACTGGCTGCTGCGCGAGGTGCTGCCCGCGGCCCGGACCCGGCTGCGCAACCGGATCATCGGCCGCTCCCCCGGTGACGGCTTCCTGCCCAAGCGGCCGGAACTGCTGCCGGTCACCACGATGGCCGGCCGGTCCCACTGAGTCAGTTGGCGCCCCAGCCGCCCTGCACCATGGTCTGGAACACCCACCGGCCATCGGCCCGCACCAGCAGGTCCCCGTAGCGGACCTCGGTGACGTGGTCGCCGACCGTGATTCGCGCGTCGGTGACCACGAACACCAGGTCCTTGGTGAGGAACACCGGAGTGCGGGCGGACTCCATGGCGACCTCGCCGCCGGATCCGCTCATCTCCCCCATCCGGGCCAGGAACCGCTCCCGGTCCCAGGACTCGGCCGAGCCGTTGCCGTCCCCGTCGTTGGTCACCACGTTGATCGGGAAATGCGCCATATCGGCCATGACCTCGACATTGCCCTCGGTGGCCGCCGCGTCGTAGGCGGCGAACCAGTCCAGTACGCCCCGGATGTCCTCGTCGGTGGGCACGAAGCCCGCGCTGTCGGCGGGGAGGGTGGGCTGTTCGGTCACGGGCGACTCCTCGGCACTATCGAACTTCGACTGTACCGTACAGCATACGCCGCACGCTACGAGTTCGCCACCGCCGCGGGTTCCCCGGTGCCGGGTTCCTCGGCACCGGGCTGCTCGAACTGGGTGCGGTACAGCTGCTCGTACCGGCCACCGGCGGCGAGCAGTTCCTCGTGCGTACCCCGCTCCACGATGTGCCCGGCCTCGACCACCAGGATCTGGTCGGCCGCCCGCACGGTGGAAAGGCGGTGCGCGATCACCACGGCGGTCCGGCCCTCCAGCGCCTCGGTCAGCGCCTCCTGCACGGCGGCCTCCGAGGTGGAGTCCAGATGCGCGGTCGCCTCGTCCAGGATCACCACCCGCTGCCGGGCCAGCAGCAGGCGCGCGATGGTCAGCCGCTGCCGCTCACCGCCGGAGAGCCGGTAGCCACGCTCGCCGACGATGGTGTCCAGCCCGTCCGGCAGCCCGGCGACCAGGCCGTCCAGCCGTGCCCTGCGCAGTACCTCCCACAGGTCCTCCTCGGACGCCTCGGGCCGGGCCAGCAGCAGGTTCTCCCGCACCGAATCGTGGAACAGGTGCCCGTCCTGAGTCACCATGCCGATGGTGTCCCTGATCGACTGCAGGGAAAGGTCACGAACGTCCACACCGGACAACCGGATGGCACCCTCGTCCACGTCGTACAACCGCGGCACCAGCTGCGCGATGGTCGATTTCCCCGCGCCACTGGAGCCGACCAGCGCCACCATCTGCCCCGGCTCGGCGCGGAAGGAGATGTCGTGCAGCACATCCACCCCGCCCCGGTTGTCCAGGGTGGCGACCTCCTCCAGCGAGGCGAGCGACACCTTGTCCGCCGAGGGGTAGGCGAAGCGCACACCCTCGAACTCCACCGAGATGCCGCCCTGCGGCACCGGCTTGGGCTCCGGCTTCTCGGCCACCAGCGGCTTCAGGTCCAGCACCTCGAACACCCTGGAGAAGCTGACCAGCGCGCTCATCACCTCGACCCGGGCACTGGCCAGCGCGGTCAGCGGGGCGTACAGCCTGGTCAGCAGCATGGCCAGGGCCACGACCGAGCCCGCGTCCAGCTGCCCCACCAGCGCGTAGTACCCGCCGACCCCGTACACCAGCGCCAGCGCCAGCGCCGAGACCAGGGTGAGCGCGGTGATGAAGACGTGCTGCACCATCGCGGTGCGCACCCCGATGTCCCGCACCCTGCGGGCCCTGGTTGCGAACGCGGCCGACTCCCGATCCGGCTTGCCGAACAGCTTCACCAGGGTGGCGCCAGGGGCGGAGAACCGCTCGGTCATCTGGGTGCCCATCGCGGCGTCGTGGTTGGCGGCCTCCCGCTCCAGCCGGGCCAGCCTGGTGCCCATCCGCCGCGCCGGGTACACGAACAGCGGCAGCATCGCCAGCGCGAGCAGGGTCACCTGCCAGGAGATCCCGAGCATCACCACACCGGTGAGCACCAGCATCACCAGGTTGCTCACCACCCCGGACAGGGTGTCGCTGAACGCCCGCTGCGCGCCGATCACGTCGTTGTTCAGCCTGCTGACCAGCGCACCGGTGCGGGTACGGGTGAAGAAGGCGACCGGCATCCGCTGCACGTGGTCGAAGACCGCGGTACGCAGGTCGAGGATCAGCCCCTCGCCGATCCGCGCGGACAGCCAGCGGTTCAGCAACCCGATCCCGGCCTCGGCCAGCGCGATCGCGGCGATCAGCACGGCGATCCCGACCACCACGCTGGTCTGCGCGCCCCCGACGATGGCGTCCACCACCCGGCCCGCGAGCACCGGGGTGGCCACGGCGAGGAAGGCCGTGGCCACGCTGAGCACCAGGAACCAGCCGAGCTTCTTGCGATGCGGCCGGGCGAACCCGCCGATCCGGCGCAGGGTCTCCTTGGAGAACGGTCGCCGGTCCTGCTGTGCGTGCATGGAA
Source organism: Amycolatopsis aidingensis (assembly GCF_018885265.1). GTDB lineage: Bacteria > Actinomycetota > Actinomycetes > Mycobacteriales > Pseudonocardiaceae > Amycolatopsis > Amycolatopsis aidingensis. The sequence goes on along the minus strand of NZ_CP076538.1, from coordinate 1,436,305 downwards.
TGGTAGAGCGACATCCATGCGGTGGTTTCCATGTCCATGGCGCGGTTCCCCTGTCCGGTCGAGCATGTGCGGCCGTGCTGGACGGCACGGCGATGACCCTACGTCGGGCCACCGACAAGAACGGTAGAACCTCTACATAGCTTGAGGTCAATCCGCGATCCGCTAGCGCTGCCGCGATCCGCCGGTGACGGCGCGGGCGAGCTGGAAGCCCAGCGCCATCCGCGAGTTGGTGCCGAACCGCCGCTGCAACGTCGACACCATACTGCGCACGGTGCGGCTGCTCACCCCGATCCGGTCGGCGACCTGCTGGTCGGTAGCGCCCTGCAGCAGGAGGTACACCACCTCGAGCTGGCGCTCGGAAAGGCCGGGGTCGCACCGGAGGTCATCGTTGAGCGGGCGCGCCTCGGACCACAGGAACTCGAACAGTTGCCCGCAGGGCCCGGCGAGCGGGGCGCGCAGCAGGATCGCGCCCGCGTCCCAGCCCCCCTGGTCGAGCGGAAGGACCGCGCACCGGCCGTCGAAGATCAGCATTCGGCGCAGCGAGTGCTCGTGTACCCGCACCCGGCGGGGCCGGGCCGCCGCATTACCCCCCATCAGCCCGCTGCGCGCGAACTGGGTGTCGACCAGCAGGCGCCGCTGCCTTCCGGCGACGGCCAGCAGTTCGAGCAGGGAGGAGTCACCGCACGGCAACCGCGCCCCGTGCCCGGACAGCGCCGCATCCACCGAGGTGGCCCGGCAGGCGAGCCGCCGCAACCGATCCAGCACGTCGGAACGGTCCCGGAGGATATCGACGAATTCCCCGCGAGCCCGAAAATGAGTGGACCCCGATGGAATACCAGGCACGGTCGAATTCGCCCCCTTGAATCCATCTTGCCATCGGCTTCGTGCGTCATTATTTGTATCAGGTCAACCGATGTCCTCAAAGGTCCATCCAGGGGATATCAGTCCGTAACCTCGGTCGCACGAAAGGACCTCGCGTTTTTCGAGGGACGGCGATCTCCGTCAAAACGTACTGCGACCAGATCGCGATACTGTGAATTTCTGTCCAGCAGTTCGTCGTGTTTTCCGGTTGCCACCACCCTTCCGGAGTCCAGCAGCACGACATGCCCCGCCCTGCGCACAGTGGACAACCGGTGCGCGATGACCAGCAATGCGCACTCGGCTCGGACCTGATCGATGGCCGTGGCAAGCGCGGCCTCGTTGATGGCATCGAGGTGTGCGGTCGGTTCGTCGAGCAGCAGCAGGTCGGGCTTGCTCAGCAACGCGCGCGCGATCGCGACCCGCTGGCTCTCGCCACCGGAAAGGCGGCAACCACGCTCACCGACCGGGGTGTCCAGCCCGAGCGGCAGCCGGTCCACCAGTTCCGTTAAATTGACCAGATCGACAACCCAGCGCAGTTCGCAGGGGCTCGCGGTGGGCGCGGTGTAACAAAGGTTGTCCCGCAGCGTACCGTGCAGGACAGGAGAATTCTGGTCGACCAGTGCGATCCGGGAACGCCATTCGGCACGGCTCAGGTCGCTCTCGCTGCTGCCGTTGAGCCGGATCGACCCTGCCGAGGGATCGTAGAATCGCTCGGCCAGCGAGAATATCGTCGACTTGCCAGCGCCGGACTTGCCGACCAGCGCGACATGCGAGCGCGCGGGAACCTCGAACGAAACCCCGTCCAGCACCGGCCGCTCCCGGTAGGCGAACCGGACGTCCCGGAACTCCAGCACCGGAGCACCGTTGCGGCGCGCAACACCGCCGGTGCCGCCGCCTGCTTCCTCGACAGGCAACCCCGAAACCTCGTGCACCCGTTGCAACGCACCCATTCCTTTTTGGACAAGACCGATGCCCTGCAACACCGAAGCGAGCGGCATCACCAGGTAGGTGGCGTACAGCATGAAGGCGACCAGGTTGCCAAGCGAGGTGGCGTCCCGCGCGACCATCGTGCCGCCGATGAGCAGCACGAGCACGAGCGATCCACGCAGGGCCAGCTCCACCGCGGGGCTCATCACCGAGGTGAGCTTCGCGGCACGGACCCCGGCGACGTAGGCCGATTCGGCACTGCGCCCGGTCCGCTCGGCCTCCCGTTCCTCCGCGCGACTGGCCCGTACGGTGCGGATCGCGCCGAGCGCCCGCTCCAGGTCCGCGCTCATCGCGCCGACGCTGCGCTGGGCCCGCTCGCTGGCCGCCCGCAACCTGCCGAGCAGTGCGACCACCACCACGGCCGCCACCGCGACGGTCGCCGCGACGACGAGGAACAGCATGGGGTCGATCCACACCATCAGGGCGATCGTGCCGAGCCCGGTCAGCGCCCCGGTGACCAGCTGCACCGAGGCCGTGGTGACTACCTCGCGCAGCACCGTGGTGTCCACGCTGACCCTGGACAGCAGGTCGCCGAGCCGGTGCTCCTCGTAGACCCGCATCCGCAGCCGTAGCAGCCGGGCGATAAGCCCGCGCCGGACCCCGAGTACCACCGCCTCACCGGTGCGTTCGAGCAGGAAGAGACCGAACGCGTCCACGCAGGCCTGCGCGGCGAACAGCGCCGCGAGCCCGGCGGGGATCGTCCAGTGCAGCGGTTGCGGTCCCACCGAGTCGATGGCGTGCCGCACCAGCAGTGGCTGCAACAGGCCGAGTCCTGAGGCCAGTACCGTCAGTGCGATCGCGGCGGCGAGAACCCTGGAATGGCCGGAGCCCAGCCGCACCAGTTCCGGCACGCTCGCCCGGTCGCGCCGGGTGTCGGGTTCCGTCATGAACGCGCGGGCCCGGCCGGTTCGACGGCGATCAGCCTGCGGAAGTAGCCGGGCGGAACGTTCTCCTCCACCGGCTCGCCACCGGCCTCCACCCAGGCATGCGCACCGAACGGGGGCATGGCCCGTACCCCGACGCACCAGGTCGGCCAGCTTCCCCGCATCCGGCACAGCAGGGTGACCGCGAGCGAGCGGGGCAGGCACCCCTGCGGGCCGAGGCAGGCGAGGCTGACCGCGAGCACCGCGTCCCGCGCGGACTTGGCCTGCCGGTAGCTCGCCGGCCGGGCACCCCGGCGCAGCACCGCGAGCACCCGGCGGAGGCGATGCGGGGGCAGCACGGCGAGCATCCGCGCGAGGGCAACCGCGGCGCGGGCCGCGATCCGGCGACGCAGCGGAATCTCGGCCGGCCTGCTGAGCGCGCTCGGGGTGGTCACGAGGTCACCAGACCCGCCGAGCGGAGGCCGTCCACCAGAGTGCGCACGTCCTCGCGCGCCCTGGCCGCGTCGACCTGGTACTCCTCGGTGAGCGCGGTGACCGCCTGCTCGGTGTCCCTGCCTGCCAGCAAGGTGTTGACCACGAGCACACCGCTCGGGTTGAGCTGCCAGTAGCGGCCGCTGCGCTCGTCGAGCAGCACCGTGCCGTACTCGGTGTCCGTGAGGGACACGTCCTGGCGTAACCGGAAAATCATGTCGCGCTCCTGTCCTCAGACGCCTGCGTCAAGGGGTTCGGCTGCCGCGAGCGTGCGCAACCAGATCTCGCAACCGATGGCCGGATAGAGCACCGCGGTGCGCAGCTCGGGTGTCGCCGGTCGCGCGGCGAGGTCGAGCAGCCGGTCACGGTCCACCAGACCGAGCTCGGCCAGCCGGGACTCGGACCAGAGCTCAGCAAGGTCACCCCGGTTGTCCCGGAGACCGGTCGCCGCGTCCAGCGCCGCCTGCGCCTTGCTGGATCGCGCGAGGCACTCATCCGGCACGACGCCGCGCATGGCGGCGACCAGCGCGGGTTTGTACCGCCAGGGGGTCACCCTGTCCTCAGGGCGTACCGAGAGGCATGCCTCGATCACCCGGTCGTCGAAGTACGGCGACTGGATGGGCAGGCCGGCGCGCGCGCTCATCTGCTCCCACTGGCGGATGATCCGGGTACAGGACCGGATCTGGTCGAGGTCGGCGTGCTCGCCCCTGGTGGGTCCCAGCGGTTCGGCCTCCCGCGCCGCCGCGCCGACCACCTCCGCAGCCGCCCGCCGCGCCTCCACGGTCACCCACTCCGCGCACCGCGGGGGTGCGCTCCAGCCGAGTGCGGTGGTCACCGGGGGCTCCGCCGGCCTACCGAGATCGCCCGCGGCATCGGCGAGCCAGCGATGGTAGGGACGGCGGTCGGCGAGTGCTCGCACCATCCCGCCCAGCGGCCAGTGGAACAGGGCCCGGGAACCGCGGGCCCGGTTGATCGCGAGCAGCGGCCGCCTGCGCAGCAGCGTATGGTAGTGCGCCTCCGAGCACCAGGCCACATGATCACCGCCGATCCCGGTCAGGCGGACGCGGCAGCCCCTTGCCGCGAGTCCTTCCAGGTCACTGAGCAGGCGCGCCCGGTCCAGCATCCCGATCGTCGGCTCGTCCAGCGGGTCGTCGATCTCCAGCAGCTTCTCGTAGACCAGCGGGGACGCCTCCGCCTGCCATACGACGTGCTCGACGTCCGGCAGGTGCGCGGCCGCCCGCTCGGCCCAGGCGAGGTCGTCGTCCGCGGGATCGATACCGGGCCACGTGCTCGCCACCACGGTGGCCGGGCCGCGGGCGGCGAGGAAGCACAGCGAAGTCGAGTCCAGGCCGCCGGAAAGGTCACAGCCGACGACGCCGCCCGCCAGGGTGCGCGCGTCCACCGCTGTCGCGAGCGCCTCCCGGATGGACGGCGCCGCGTCGGCGAGTGCGCGCACCGGCCGGGGCGGCTCCCACCAGCGGGTCACCCTGCTCATCCTGCCGTCCGGGGTCACCGTCACGGCGCTGCCCGGTGGAACCGCCCGCACCCCGCGCCACAACGGTGTCTCCGGCACCGGATGCGGAACGGGGAAAAGCAACCGCGCTGCCAGCTGCCGTTCGTCCACTTCGGACCCGGCGAGTGCCGCCAGCAGGTCGGCCCGGTCGGCGGCGACGGTCACCCCGCCGACCTCGGCGTGGAACACCAGCCGCAGGCCGGAGGCGGTGCCGTAGGCGCGGAACCCGCCGCCCAGTGTGGCCACGAGGTGGAAACTCCCCGGCAGGCCACGAACGACCTCGTCCAGCCGCGCCAGGTCGGTGAGATGTTCCGCCCTGCGGGCCAGCTCGGCGGGGGTGACCGGGCAACAGCCGAGCACCGCGATCCGCGCTTCGCCCGCCCCGGCGACCGTCAGCTCGTCCTCCCGCCACCGGCCGACGAGCCACGGGCGACCGGAGTGGTGGTTCAGCGTCCTGGCACCATGTGCGCGTACCCGCGAAGCCACGGCGAGAGCGGCATCGCGATCCGGTAGAACCGCGAAATACGCTTCGCCGTGGCTCGGGGTGCCACCTGAATCAGGCATGGGCAACGTGGGTGGTCGAAATCAGTTCTTGCTGAGGATCAGCCGGTCGTTGCCTGAGAACTGCAGCAGCCCGGTGACCTCCTGGAAGGAGCCCAGCTCGACCAGCATCGGGGCCTCGTAAGACTTCATCATTTCCACCTTTCGCGCATTCGATCAACATATTCGTGTGCGCACACCATTGAACATAACAAGATCGGCGAATTGCCGATAGCCGAATACGCTTCCGGAACAGGAAACCCGTGTCAGTCCTTTGCGGAGTCCGTCAGTAGAGCGGGAAGGCCCAGCCGCCGGGGTAGAACGGTTCGCGGCCGTGCCGGAAGGCGGTCGAGGCACGGGCCAGCGCGCCCGGCCGGAGTTCGCGGACCTGACCCGCGGCGGCCAGCGAGGCCAGTGTGGTGCCGCCGAGGTAGGCCGCGCCCAGTTCGGTCGAGCCGAGTTCGAGGTCCGCGGCCGCCCTGGTTCGCTCGCAGCCGGCCTCATCGCCCTCGGCCCGCAGCCGGTAGCGGCCGGTGTTCCACGGGCAGAACTCGTCCCGAACCTCCAGCACCACGTCCAGCGGGATCGCGTAGCGGCGCGCGGCCAGTGCCCGGTCCACCTCGACCAGCCGCACCCAGATCCGGTCCACCGGCCAGGACCGCGCCGCCCGCGGATCGGTGAGCAGGTGCGGCAGCGGGTCGTCCAGCGCACCCTCGTACTCGATCCAGCGCACCAGGTCGATCCCGGCGAGGAAGCGCCACAGCGCGGCATACGCGGTGCGGGAGACCGCGGCCAGTTCCTCCACCCGCACCGTGCCCTCCGCGTGCCGGTACAGGGCGTACCCGGTGGCCCGGCCGTCCGGCTCACGGTGCACGGCGAAGCGGAACCGGCTCGCGCCTTCGCGCGCCTCGGGCTCGTCGTACAGCCGGACGTTCCAGTGCACGTCCTGGCGGTCGGGCCAGCCCACCACGGTGGTCCGGACCTCCTCGTAGACCCGCTCGATCAGTGGCCGAGCCTCGGCACGATCCAGCAGCCGGATCGACCCTTCCCCGAAGTCCACGCCAGGGCGGAAGCTCATCGCGGACTTGTCGCAGCGGAACTGGTTGCCCCGGGTGGCAGGGCCGTAGCCATAGCGGCCGTAGATCGGGGCCTCGGCGGGGCGCAGCGCGGCCACCGGCTCGGCGCCCCGCTCGTGCAGGTCGGTGAGCTGCCTGCGCATCATCGCGGTGAGGATGCCGCGGCGCCGGTGCGTGGGGGTCACTCCGACCGTGGCCACCCCGGCGACCGGCAGGACGGCGCCGGGAACGGTCAGCAGGCGACGGTAGAGCGAGGCGCCACCGACGGGTGCCTCCCCTTCGAAGGCGGCCACAGTGCGGTCCAGCTCGGTGGCGGCGCGCTGGTTGGCGATCTCCGCCTCGGTCCGGTCGATGCCGTAGGTGTCGGCGATCATGCGGGCCCAGGCCGTGAACTCGCCGTCGGTGATGGGACGCAGCGGGTAGGGATCGGTCACCCTGCCTGTGTAGCCGGGCGGCGGGCGGGCGCGCGATCGAATTTCAGCCGCGTACCCGGTGCAGGAAGGCGCGGAAGGCTTCCGGGGACAGCCGCAGCGCGCCGCCGTCCGGGTCTTTCGAGTCCCTGGCGGCCACCCGCTGCGGCCCGAAGGCCACCTCGACACACTCGCCGTTGTTCGTGCTGTGACTGCTCTTGATCCACCTGGCTGCGCGCAGATCCGGTGCCGGCACGGCTGACCTCCATGAATATTGATCAGATCACGCTGTCGGTACTCGCCGACGAAGCGCGGGAGTACGCGCCCCGGCTGTTCGCCCTGTACGGGGTGTACCGGGAGGAGTTTTCCCCGACGACGAGGACGGCTCCTCGGCTGGGGCATGGAGTTCGCCGAGCCCGGCACGGCGAGGCCCGCCTGGTCTGGCTCACCGACCCGCACCCACCCACCGCCGACGACTACGACCTCGCCGGCCACTGACCCTGCCGTGAGTGGCCCTCCCGCCCGTCTCCCACCACCCGAAACGGCAGGGAACGGGCCACTCACAGCGGTTGGCCTCAGCCGGTGAGCAGGGTCAGGCGGTAGTGGGACAGCACGGCGTCGAGTGGCTGGAAGTAGCTGGCGCAGGGGAACCAGCGGCTCGCGGCGACGAGGTGACCCTGGGCGTGGACCCGGCCCAGCACATCCCGCGCGAACAGCGGGGCACCGCGATCGCCGTCGCGCACGCAGATGTCGGTGCGGATCATCCCGCGCAGGGTGCGGTCGGGCAGGTTCACGGTCTGGTTCCGGGCGGTGATGGTGCCGCACCGGCTACCACTGACCGGGCTGGAGATGCAGACCTTCCCGCCGACCGGCGCCTCCTTCGCCCCGGCCACGGTCAGCGGCTGCCGGGTTTCCGGCAGGGCGATCCAGGGACCCTGCTCCCATTGCCGGGTGTTGCTCACCTCGACCAGCGCGGCATCCGGACCGACGGTGCCGACGAAGGCGATCTTCCCGATCAACGTGCCGTCCGGCCCGTACACCGGTTGCCCGACCCGGCCGCAGGCGCCGTGCGTAAGCACGTAGCCGGTCTTTCCACTACGCACGTTGAATGCCGACACGCAGGGGCGGCTGACCGGGCCGGTAGGGTCGGCGTTCAGCGCCATCCCGCCCATCAACGGGCGGACCGGAGCCTCGGCCGCCGCGGTGAGCGAACCGGTGAGGCAGGCCGCGACCAGCGCGACAACCACCGTGACAAGGCGAGGCAGAAAACGTTTCCGCATACCATTCTCCTCATTCGCAGGGGCTTTCACGGTAGGCAGCCCCGCGCACCCCGGCCCAGCCGTCAACCGGAGTATTCGCCTTACGCCCCCGCAACCGGTTCGCCGAGATCGGGATCAGGATAAGTGGGTCGTTGTAGCCCGTTGAGGAGCAGTTCGATCAATCGGCGAGGGTCATAGCGGGGATCGTCGTCCCGTCCAATGCAGAGGTTGCCGATGCCGCGCATCAGTTCGTAGGCCTGCGTACCGGGCCTGGCCTCACCGGCGTCGACCGCGGCATCGAGCAGCTGCGCGCAGACGGGCACCAGGCGGTCGAGGAAGTAGGTGTGCAGCGCCTCGAAGCCGCTGCTGTCGGATTGCAGCGCGTTGGCCAGTCCGTGCTTGGTGACAAGGAAGTCAACGAAGAGGTCGACCCACTGGCGGAGAGCCGCGAGCGGAGAGCCGGCACTGGCCAGCAGGGTCGGACCGGCCTCGGCACAGGCTTCGACCTGGTGCCGGTAGACGGCGACGATGAGGTCCGCCCGCGTCGGGAAGTGGCGGTAGATCGTCCCCACCCCGACACCGGCCCTGGCCGCGATCTCTCGGATCGGCGCGTCGACGCCGGAGGTGACGAAGACCGCTGCGGCGGCGGTAAGCAGCGCCTGCTGGTTGCGCCGCGCGTCGGCCCGCTTGCTTCGCGCCTGCGCCTCCCCGGGCTGGCTTTCAGTGGGCACCACGTGCTCCTTCCGGCGACAGTTGACGAAACGGAACAGTGTTCCGTATGTTTGTGGAACATCGTTCCGGTTCGAGCATAGTCGACGCCGGTCGCCAGCCCTTGGGAGGAAACCCACATCATGAGTGAATCGACGTACGCGGCCGACACCACCGGCGCGCCCGCACCCGCCGCGGTCCTTTCGGTCAGCCCGGTGGGGCTGTCGGCTCCCGGCCGGGCCGTGGATCTGCAGCTGCGAGTCTCCGCGCCCGTGACCGGAAGCGAGCTGCCGATCATCCTGCTCTCCCACGGCCAGGGCCCCTCGAACCACCTGTCCTCGCTGAATGGCTACGCCCCACTCGCCAACTTCTGGGCTGCGCACGGCTTCGTCGTGCTCCAGCCCACCCATCTGAGCTCCAGGACGCTGGACCTGGACGCCGACCACCCGGAGGCGCCGCTGTACTACCGATCGCGGGCCGAGGACATGGCGCTCATCCTGGACCGGCTCGGCGAGATCGAAGACGCCGTCCCGCAACTCCGCGGGCGCGTCGACCACGGCAAGGTCGCCGTGGCCGGGCACTCGATGGGCGGGCACACCGCGAGCCTGCTGCTGGGCGCGCGGTTCACCGATCCCCGCGACGGGACGGAGGTGAACCTGGCCGAGCCCCGGATCACGGCGGGTGTGCTGCTTGCCTCGCCAGGCCGTGGCGGCGATGCGCTCACCGAGTTCGTGCTCGAGAACTACGCCTTCCTCTCGACCATCGACTTCGCCACGATGACGACCCCCGCGCTTGTAGTCGCCGGGGAGAAGGACGCCTCTGCCCACCTGACGGTTCGGGGCCCGGAGTGGCACACCGATCCGTACTTCCTCGCCCCGGGCCGCAAGGCACTCGTCACCCTGTTCGGCGCGGAACACGGGCTCGGCGGGATCTCCGGCTACGACGTCGCCGAGACCACCGACGAGAACCCCGAGCGGGTCGCGGCGGTCCAGCGGCTCACCTGGGCCTACCTCCGCTCGGAGCTCTACCCAGGGGACCCCGCGTGGCAGGCGGCGTGCGAAGCACTGACGGCCGGCCCCGCTCCACTCGGAAGCGTCGAATCCAAGTAACCCGGGCAGGCCACTCACAGCGATCAGGAGCGGTGCTGGGGGATGTTCCAGGGGTTGGCCTCGCGCAGGGGCGCTGGCAGCAGGTGGTCCGGCCAGGACTGGTAGGTGACCGGGCGCAGGAAGCGTTCCATGGCAGCGGTTCCCACCGAGGTGGACAGCGGCGCGGTGGTGGCGGGAAACGGGCCACCGTGCTGCATCGCGTGGGTCACCGCGACCCCGGTGGGCCAGCCGTTCCAGATCACCCGCCCGCTGCGCGCGGCCAGTGCCTCCGCCAGCGCCGCGACATCCTCGGTCTCCCTGGCATGCAGGGTGCCGGTGAGCTGGCCCGGCAGCTCCGCCAGCACCGCGGGCAGCTCGGCGAGGTCGGAGTAGGTCACCACCAGGCCGAACGGGCCGAAGCATTCCTCGGCCGCCGCGGCGTCGAAATCGGCGAGGCCCATTTCCAGCAGCCGCGGGGCGAGCGAGTCCGCGTCGGCGGGCCATACCAAGGTGCGGACGTCGGAACGTTCGCCGAACCGGCGGGCGCCATCCAGGTAGCCCGCGGCGATCCGCTCGTTCAACATCGGCGCCGCCGCGACCTCGCGCAGCATCGCCGCGATCCGGTCGATCAGTTCGCTGCCCTCCGGCACGAACAGCACTCCTGGGTTGGTGCAGAACTGCCCCGCGCCCTGGGTCAGCGAACCCACGTAGCCCGCGGCGATATCGGCGATCCGGCGCCGCGCCGCACCCGGGGTGACCACCACCGGGTTGACGCTGCCGAGCTCGCCGTAGAACGGGATCGGTTCCGGCCGCTCCGCCGCGATCCGGGCGAGCGCGAGCCCGCCGCGCACCGAACCGGTGAAGGCCGCGGCCCGGATATCGGGATGGCGCAAGGCATCCACCCCGGCCTGCTCCCCCTCGATCAGGGTGAACACCCCCGGCCTGCCCAGTGCCCGCTCGACCACAGCGGCCGTGCGGCGGGACAGTTCCGGGTGCCCCGGGTGCGCCTTCACCACCACCGGGCAGCCCGCGGCCAGTGCCGAGGCGGTGTCCCCGCCCGCCACGCTGAAGGCGAACGGGAAGTTGCTCGCGGCGAACACCAGCACGGGGCCGAGCGCGGTGCGGTAGCGGCGCAGCTCCGGGCGCGCGCCGGATGGCCAGTCCGGATCGGCCGCGTCGATCCGCACGTCCAGGAACTCTCCGGCGCGCACCTGCTCGGCGAACAGCCTTAGCTGGAAGATCGTGCGGGTCAGCTCGCCGTTCAGCCGCGGGGTGCCGAGGTGGGTCTCGGTGTCGGCCAACGGGACCAGGTCCCCGCGCTCGGCATCCAGGGCGTCGGCTACCGCCTCCAGCGCGGTTGCCCGCTCGGTTGGCGAGGTCGCCGCCCAGGTCCTTGCGGCCGTGTGGTCGATCATATGTCTCCCTCTGCAGGAACGGATCAGAGCACGAAACCGGCAGGGAACGGATCGCGCGGGTCGAGCAGGTAGTTCGCGGTGCCGGTGATCCAGGCTCGGCCGGAGAACTCCGGCACCACCCCTGGCAGGGTGCCGACCGTGGTTTCCCCGAGCAGACGTCCGGTGAACCTGGTGCCGATGAAGGACTCGTTGACGAACTCGGTGTGCAGCGGCAGCTCGCCGCGGGCATGCAGCTGGGCCATCCGGGCGCAGGTTCCGGTGCCGCAGGGGGAACGGTCGAACCAGCCGGGATGGATCACCATGGCGTGCCGGGAATGCCGGGCGGTGGAGCCGGGCGCCACCAGGTGCACGTGCTTGCATCCGGAGATCTGCGCGTCCACCGGATGCGCGGGCGGGTTCCGCTCGTTGATCGCGGCCATGATGCGCAGTCCCGCGGCCATGATCCGGTCCCGCTCCGTCCGGTCAAACGGGATTCCAGCTCGCTCGGAGTCCACAATGGCATAGAAGTTCCCGCCGTAGGCCATGTCGTAGCGGATCTCGCCGAGCCCCGGTACATCCACCACGGCGTCCAGTTCCAGCACGAAGGCGTCCACATTCCGCAGGGTCACCCGCTCGGCGGCCCCGTCCCGGACGGTCACCCTGGCCTCGACCAGCCCAGCCGGGGTGTCCAGCCGCACCGTGGTCTCCGGTTCGGTCACCGGCACCATTCCGGTCTCCACCAGCACGGTGGCCACCCCGATGGTGCCGTGCCCGCACATCGGCAGCAGCCCGCTGACCTCGATGTAGAGCACGCCCCATTCGGCGTCCGGGCGGGTGGGGGGTTGCAGGATCGCCCCGCTCATCGCGGGATGCCCGCGCGGCTCGTCGACCAGGAACCGCCGCAGCTCGTCCAGGTTGTCGCTGAAGTAGCGGCGCCGCTGCGCCATGGTGTCGCCGGGGATCGGCCGCACCCCACCGGTGATCACCCTGGTGGGCATCCCCTCGGTGTGCGAGTCCACGGCGGTGAGCGTGCGGATCGAGCGCATCAGGCCACCTCGTTCTCCAGCGCCGCGATCGCGTGGGCCATATCGGCACGGACCCGCTCGCGGTGTTCCTCGGTCAGCGGGCCCCGCGGCGGGCGGCAGGGGCCGCCGTACCGGCCGACCAGCTCCATCCCAAGCTTGATGGCCTGCACGAACTCGGTGCGGGAGTCCCAGCGGAACGCGGGTACCAGCGGTTCGTACAGCGCTCGAGCCTGCTCCAGCCTGCCGGAGGTGGCCAGTTCGAACAGCCGCACCGACTCCGCGGGGAACACGTTCGGGAACCCGGCGAACCAGCCGGTGGCGCCCATCAGCAGGGACTCCAGCACCACATCGTCGGCGCCGCTGATCACCTCCAGCTCCGGGGCACGTTCCCTGATCTCCAGCACCCGCCGCACGTCCCCGGAGAACTCCTTGACCGCCACCACGTTGTCCAGCTGCGCGATCTCGGCCACCAGGTCCGGATCGAGGTCCACCTTGGTGTCCAGCGGGTTGTTGTAGATCATCACCGGCAGGCCGACCGCGGCCACCGCCGCGTAGTGCGCGAGGATCTCGCCGCGGTTGGCCCGGTACATCGTCGGCGGTAGGCACAGCACCCCGTCCGCCCCGTCCTCGGCGGCAAGTTCGGCCCAGTGCCGGGCCTGGTGCGCACCGACCCCGTGCACCCCGGCCACCACGATGCCCTCCCCGCCGACCGCCTCGATGGCGGTGCGGGCCACCGCCCTGCGCTCGGCGTCGGTGAGCGAGGAGTACTCGCCAAGCGAGCCGTTCGGGCCGACGCCACGGCAGCCGCTGTCGATCAGCCATCGGCAGTGCTCGGCGTAGCGGTCGTGGTCCACGGCCAGCCCGGCCGGCGCACCGGGGTCCTCGGCATAGGGCAGGGCGGTGGCCACCACGACCCCGCCGAGCCGACGCTCCGTCATGAATTCCTCTCCTTCTCCGGTGGACCGGCGAGATCCGCGAGGCGGATAGGCTGGGCGATCGGGCGGTTGTGCGCCATGGACACCTCGCCACCACGGCGGGCGGTGAGCTCGGCAACGGTCGGGTCGCAGATCCGGCCCTGGCACGGGCCGAGCCCGGCCCTGGTGCCGAGCCGGACGGCGCGGGCCGCGTCGCGGGCCGGATCCTCGAGTGCCCGGCACAGGGTCCGGTAGTCGGTGCCCTCGCAGCGGCAGAGCACGGTTTCCGGGCGCAGCCAGTCCGGCCAGCCACTGCCGATCGGGTGTGCGCGGGCCAGCCGGGCGGCGAAGGCGCGTCCCCGGTCCCGCCGCCGCAGCAGCCTGGTGATCGCGGCCGGATCGCCGCCCCCCGCGACCCAGCCGGCCACCGCGCCCTCGGCCGCGGCGGCGGGTGCGCCCGCGATACCGGTAATCTCACCCGCGGCATACACGCAGGGGCTACTGGTCCGCTGCTCGGCGTCCACCAGCACGAACTCCCCTCGGTCCAGGGCACAGCCTGCCGCGACCGGAAGTTCCAGGCGCGGGCTGAACCCGTGCCCGGCACAGACCGCGTCCGCGGGCAGCACCCGTTCGGTGCCGGGAACGGGTGACCAGTCCGGCCGCAGCCTGGCGATGACGACCTCCTCCACCCGGCCCTCGCCGCGAGCCGCCACCACCGCCCGCCCGGTCCGGTAGGGGGTACGGTGCCGCAGCAGGCAGGCGGCGTACCCGGCCAGTTCGGCGGCCTTTCCCGCCTGGGGCAGCAGTTCCCGGCCGCGGGCGGTCCAGCCGCGCAGCAGGGTCGCCGCCGGGTTGGCCTCCAGCACGGTGAGCACCCGGCCGCCCGCCTCCAGCAGGGAGGCGGCCACCGGCAGCAGGAACGGCCCGGTGCCACAGACCACCACCCGGTCCCCGACCAGCACCCGCTCCCCCTTGGCCAGTGCCTGCGCCGCGCCGGCGGTGAACACCCCTGGCAGGTCCCAGCCGGGGAAGGGCAGCACCCTGTCATGCGCCCCGGTGGCCAGCACCAGGGCTTCCGGCTCCAGCACGGCACGCCCACCGGCCGAGTCCGCGGCCCCGCGCAGCACGTGCACCAGCGGCGCCCGGTCCGCCCTGGGTTCCAGCGCCCATACCCTGGTCCGGGCAGTGAAGGTACAGCGCGGATGTTCGCGGACCCGGCGTTGCCGCCGGTCGAAGGCGCGCCAGCCGGTCTGCAGGCGCTCCGGGTGGCGGGCGGCGTAGGCCCGCGGCAGCATCCGGTGGTACTGCCCGCCGGGTTCCTCGGCCTCGTCCAGCACGGTCACCTCGGCACCCGCGCGCAGGGCCTGCTCCGCCGCGGCGAGCCCGGCAGGCCCGGCGCCGATCACCACCACCCCGGTCATGCGCGCTCCTGGGTCAGCACGGTGTCGCCGTCCACGGCGGCCCGGCGGCAGGCCCGCACATCGGGCTCGCCGTTCACCGTCACCAGGCAGTCGAAGCAGGCGCCGATCCCGCAGAACACGCCGCGTGGCCCGGAAGGGCCGCGGCGCCAGGACAGCCTGCCCGCCCCGAGCAGCACCCCGGCGATGCTCTGGCCTTCGATCCCGGAAACCGGCGCACCGTCCACGGTGATCGACAGCGGCCGGTCGGTGCGTCCGGCGCGATCGGCCGCGGCAGGCACCATCCGAGGACTCATGTGTCTCCCTCCACCATGACTCCGGCCCGGCCCACCCGGAACGGCCCGGGGTCGATCGTGGTCGGCTCGCCGAGCAGCAGCTCGCGCAGCAACCTTGCGGTGCCCACGGCGAGGCCGATCCCGGCGCCCTCGTGCCCGGTGACGTGCCAGAGGCGGGGCTGCCGGGGGTCCGCGCCGATGATCGGCAGGTGGTCAGGGACATAAGGACGGAACCCCCCATAAGCCCGCATCACCGTGGCCGCGCCGAGCCCTGGGAACAGGCGCAGCGCGTTCGCCGCGATCGCGGACAGCACGTCCACCCGCAGGCCGGCGTCGAAACCGGCCTGCCTGCGCGAGGATCCGAGCAGGATGGTTCCGGCCTTTGTGGACTCGACCACGGCCGAGGTCCGCAGCTGCGCGCTGGCACTGCCGACCGCGCCCACGTAGCCCGCGTCGTAGACCTTGTGGAAGACGGTGGGTGGCATCGGGGTGGTCACCAGCACCTCGCCTCGCCGCGGCCGCACCTCGACCGGGGCGCCGAGCAGGGCGGACAGCTCCCCCGCCCACGGCCCGGCCGCGTTCACCACGGCATCCGCACCCAGCACACCCTCGGTGGTGCGCACCCCGGTCAGCCGTCCACCCTCGGTATGCCCGCCGAGCACCCGGCAACCGGTGCGCAGGGTGGCTCCCGCCTCCAGCGCCGCGGACAGCAGGCCGGTGGCCGCGGCCACCGGCTGCACCTGCGCGTCCTGCGGGTAGTGGAAGGCCGCGGTCACCCCTGGGGTCAGCTGCGGTTCCGCGGCGGCCAGCTGCCCGGCGTCCAGTTCCTCCGCGACCACCCCGGCCGCCCGCTGCCGCCCGGCGAAGGCGGCCAGCTCCCGCGCGCCCTGCTCGGTGGTGGCCACCACGATCCCGCCCTTGGGGTCCCATTCCACCGTCGACGCCCGTGTTTCGCCGAGCTCCGCAAGCGTGTGCGGCCACAGCTTCCTGGACAGCTTGGCGAGCTCGAGCTCGGGGCCGGGCCCCTTGTCGGAGACCAGGACATTGCCCTCGCCGTGCGCGGTGGTCGCACTCCCCGGCCGATCCCGGTCCAGGACGGTGACCGCCAGTCCGGCCCCGGCCAGCTCGCGGGCACAGGCGGCGCCGATGATCCCGGCACCCAGCACCAGCACCCGCGTTCTGAACATCGAACCCTCCCGTTCGATAAAGCGAACGGTAATCAGGCTAGGCCGCGGCCGAGAGGCATGTCAACGCTCACTCCGGACTCACCCCGGAGCGGAGTGCTCCCCTTCCAGGTCGAGCCGGTTTCCCGGGCGGTACTGCAGCAGCAGGACCGAGCGCACCGGGCCCTCCACCGCGGTGTAGGCATGCGGCAGCACCGCGTCGAAGGCCACGCAGTCGCCAGGGCCCAGCTCGGCCGAGCTGCCGTCCACCTCCACCCGCAGCCTGCCCGCCTGCACGATGGTGTGCTCCACGCCGACGTGCCCCAGTGAGGACTGGGTACCGGTCGGGCGGACCTGCTGGTCGAAGACCTCGAAGATGGCGTCCTCGGTCTCGATCCGGCGCAGCGGCCGCAGGTCGACGGCCTCCCCGCTGAGCACCTCGGCCTCCTCGGCCCGCACCACGGTCATCCCGGTGGGCCCGCGCTGGTCCAGCAGGTCGGTTATCGGCAGCTCCAGCGCCCTGGAAAGGCTGAACACCGTCTCGATCGTCGGGTTGCCAGCCCCGGCCTCGAGCTGGGAAAGGGTGGCCTTGCCGATCATGGAGCGCCGGGACAGTTCGGAGAGGGAGAGGCCGCGCTCGGCCCGCGCCCGCCGCAGGTTCGCCGCCAGCAGGCCCCGCACCGACTCGCCGGTACCGTTCACCTTCCGCCACTCCGTTCGGTAAAGCGTACATCCATGGCCGGATTCGTTCGGTAACCCGATCAATCCACGCCCACTGTGCCACAGCCCCGCCAGACGGGACAGCTGGGTCACGATGCTCTAACGTTCCCGCTGAGGCGCTTGTGCACCATCGGGAGGGAGTCGCATGGCGGTCGAGGGCCTGCCGCGGTTGCTGGAGGACAACGACATCGCCGGGCTACAGCTGTGGCTGGCGGAACACCCACCGCACGAGATCGCCGACGAGATGGCCCGCGCCGATCCGGTCGGTGCGGCGCTGCTGCTGCGGCTGCTGGACAAGAACCGGGCGCTGGAAGCCTTCGAGGAACTCGACCCGCCGACCCAGCAGAAGCTGCTCTCCGGGTTGCGGGACAGCGCCTTCCGCGAACTGGTCGAACGGATGGATCCGGACGACCGGGCCCGGCTGCTCGGCGAGGCACCCGCCAAGTTCGCGCACCGGGTGCTGACCGGGCTGAGCGCGCCGGAGCGGCGGATGACGGCCGAGCTGCTCGGCTACCCGGACAACTCGGTCGGCCGGTACATGAGCCCGGAGACGGTGGCGATCCGGCATGCGCTCACCGCGGGCGAGGCACTGCGGGTGGTACGGGCCAAGGGGGCGGATGCGGAGACGATCTACACCCTGCCGGTGGTGGACGACGAGCGCCGCTACCTCGGCCGGATGCGGCTACGGGACCTGGTGCTCAGCGAGCAGGACACCCCGGTCGCCGACCTGACCGACACCGAGAGCCCCACGGTGCGCGCGGTGGACGAGGTGGAGACCGCGGCCCGCCTGTTGCAGGAGACCAACCTGCTCGCCCTGCCGGTGGTGGACAACGAGGACCGGGTGGTCGGGTTGTTCACCGTGGACGACGCGATCGAGGTGATCGAGGCCGCCGACACCGAGGACATCGCCCGCCAGTCCGCTGCACAGCCGTGGAGCGGGCACTACATGTCCGCCGGTGTCGGGCAGCTGGCCCGGTCAAGGGCGATCTGGCTGCTGCTGCTCATCGTGGCCGCCACCCTCACCGTGAACGTGCTCCAGGTCTTCGAGGCCACCCTGGCCGAGGTCACCGCGCTGGCGCTGTTCATCCCGCTGCTGGTGGGCACCGGAGGGAACGCGGGCGCGCAGGCGGCCACCTCGGCGGTGCGCGCGCTGGCCGTCGGCGAGGTGCGCAGCGGGGACGTGCTGCGGGTGGCCTGGCGGGAGTGCCGGGTGGGGCTGCTGCTCGGGCTGATGCTGGCCGCCGTGGGGTTCGTGGTGGGCTCGCTGCTGGTGAGCGTGCCGGTGGCGACCACGGTGGCGCTGTCGCTGGTGCTGATCTGCGCCTGGGCCGCCATGATCGGCTCGACCATGCCGCTGCTGGCCAAACGGCTGCGCATCGACCCCGCGGTGATCTCCGCGCCGCTGGTCACCACCCTGGTGGACGCCACCGGGCTGATCATCTACTTCACGATCGCTCATCTCGTACTGCACGTGTGAACCGGCGGATCGCCGACCAGGCGTCCAGCACGTGCTCACGCTCGGTCGCCGGGCCGCCGATGGCCAGCCGCAGCCACATCTCACCGCGCACCTTGGTGTGGCTCAGGTACAGCTCGCCGGAGTCGTTCAGCCGCTCCAGCACCGCCATCGTCGCGGCGCCCGCGTCCGTTTCGGACAGTCCGGGCCAGCACGGGCGGAAGCACACCAGGCCGAGCGGGTGGTGTTCCAGTAGTACGAAGTCCTCGTCGGCGCGGACCAGCCCGGCGAGCTCGGCGGCAAGGGCGACCCCGTGCCGGATGTGCTCGCGCAGCCCTTCCGCGCCGTACCAGCGCAGCACCGACCATAGCTTGAGGGCGCGGAATCTCCGGCCAAGCGGGATCTGCCAGTCCCGGTAGTCGATCACCTCGCCGGACTCGGTCGCCGAGTTGCGCAGGTACTCCGGGAGGATGGCCAGCGCGTCGATCATCGGTGCCCGGTCGGCCAGCCAGAGCACGGTGCAGTCGAAGTTGGTCAGCAGCCACTTGTGCGGGTTGGTGACATAGGAGTCGGCGTACCCGGCCACCCCGTCGTTGATCCAGCGCAGTTCCGGGCAGACGGCGGCCACCCCGGCATAGGCGGCGTCCACATGCAGCCATGCCCCGAACTCCCGGCACACCTCGCCCAGCGCGGCCACCGGGTCGATCGCGGTGGTCGAGGTGGTGCCCACGGTGGCACAGACCATGGCGGGCACCGCGCCCTCGGCGACGTCCGCGCCGATCAGCGCACGCAGGTGCGCGGGATCCATCGCCAGGGTGTCCGGGTCGACCTCGACCACCCGCACATTGTTGGAGCCGATCCCGGCGATCCGGCCTGCCTTCTCCAGCGAGGAATGGGTCTGCGAGGAGACGTACACGGTGTACCGGCCGGTGATCCCCTCGGTGGCGATCTTGCCGCCGCTCGCCCGGTGCAGCGCGGCCAGCAGGGCGACCAGGCTGGCGCTGGAGGCCGAGTCCTGGATCACCCCGCCACCCGCGGAGTCGGTGCGGAAACCCGCTGGCAGACCGAGCAGCTCGGCGAGCCAGTCCACCACCACGGTCTCCAGTTCGGTGCACGCCGGGCTGGTGGCCCAGACCATGCCCTGCACACCCAGCCCGGCGGACAGCAGGTCGCCGAGGATGCCTGGACCGGAGGAGCTGCACGGGAAGTAGGCGAAGAAGCTGGGGTGCTGCCAGTGCGTCACCCCTGGCATGACCGTGTGCTCGAGATCGGCCAGCACCGAATCGAAGGGCTCGCCATGTTCGGGCGGGTGCGCCGGCAGCGCGGCACGTACCTCGCCGGGCCGGGAAGGCGAGCGCACCGGGTAGGACTCGATCCGGGTGAGGTAGTCGGCGATCCAGTCCACCACGCGCTTGCCGTGCGCGCGGAACTCCTCCGGGGTCATGTGCTCACGCACCGCCGTGCCCTGCCTTTCCCGCCACCTGCCATGCCCCGCGCAGCAGGTCGATGATGCCGCTGACCGAGACCTTCGGATCCACCAGCCGCTGGATCGCGATGCCGATGCCGAGGCTGACCACCGCGCCGGCCAGCGCCTTGGCCGACAGCACCCCGGTGAGCCCGAGGCCGTGCAGCTGCCGCTCGAAGGACTCCGCGATCAGCTCGACGGCAACACGTTCGCGGTTGGCCAGCGCGGTCACCAGCTCAGGGTCCTGCCTGGCCTCCAGCGCGAACTCCAGCTCCAGCCGCGGCCAGCCGCTGCTCATCGCGGTGTTCGCCCATTTCTCGAAGGCCGCCAGCTTGTCCTCGACCGGGCGGTCGCCGAGGAAGATCCCCCGCACCTCCGCCAGCTGCTCGGCATGGATCTGGTCCAGCACCACCAGCGCGAGGGCGGTCTTGCCCTGGAAGTTGGAGTACACGGCGCCGGTGGAGAACCCGGCCTCGTCGGCCACCTTCGCCAGCGAGGTCGCGCTGTAGCCGTCCCGCAGGAACAGCTCACGCGCGGTCGCGATCAGGGAGTCGCGGGTGCGCGCCTGGCTCTCGGCACGGGTCAGTCTCGGCATGGTCCCGATCGTAAACGTTGACAGTCCACACTATCCGGATTACGTTAGCATTCAGATATCAACATTATCTAGACCGCCGGCAGGGAGGCAATGGTGGCGAGGCACTCATTCCGCACGCGCACCTGGCGCAACCTCGGCCTTCTGATCCACGGCTACGGCCGGACCAGCCGAAACGAGTTGCGCGACGCCGTGGGTGGCCGCACCGTGCTGGTCACCGGAGCCTCCTTCGGGATCGGCGAGGCCACCGCACGCAGGCTCGGTGCAGCCGGGGCGACCGTGCTGATCGCCGCCCGATCGAGTGAACCGTTGCAGGCCGTCGCGGACGCGATCAACGCGGAGGGCGGCACCGCGC
Source organism: Amycolatopsis aidingensis (assembly GCF_018885265.1). GTDB lineage: Bacteria > Actinomycetota > Actinomycetes > Mycobacteriales > Pseudonocardiaceae > Amycolatopsis > Amycolatopsis aidingensis. The sequence goes on along the minus strand of NZ_CP076538.1, from coordinate 1,415,734 downwards.
ATGCCTACCCCACCGATCTCACCGAGCCTGCCGAGGTGGACACCTTGGTCAAGCGGCTACTTGACGAGCACGGGCAAGTCGACGTGCTGGTGAACAACGCGGGCAAGTCGATCCGCCGTTCCCTTGCCCGCTCCTACGATCGGCCGCAGGACTTCGAGCGCACCATCGACGTGAACTACCTCGGCCCGGTGCGGCTGACCATGGGGCTGCTGCCGTCCATGCGGGCGCGTCGCACGGGGCATATCGTCAACGTGTCCACCCAGGGCGTCCGGCCGTTCCCGGTGGCGCCAGGCTGGAGCGCCTATCTCGCCTCCAAGGCCGCCTTCGAGGTGTGGATGCGCAGCATGGCGCTGGAGGTGCGCGGCGACGGTATCACCGCCACCAACATCTACATGGGACTGGTGCACACCAGGATGAGCGCGCCGACGCCCTCGCTGAGCAGGCTGCCGGGGCTGGCCCCGGATGACGCCGCCCGGCTGGTGTGCGACGCGATCGTGCGCAGGCCGCGCTCGGTCGCCCCGTGGTGGTCGCCTGCCGTCTCGGTGAGCAACGCCTTCCTGAGCAGACCGATCGACCTGATCCTGAGTGGCGTCTTCCGGCGCGGCGAGAAGGGACGAACCCGGTGAACCGGCTGCTGTCCGATGCGAACCTGCTGGCGCGCACCGCCGCCGCGGTCGGCAGGGCGGGGGTACTCACCGCCTCCCGGCCCGGCCATCTGCTGCCCGCGCTGCGGTCCTATCGCGACTCCGGGGCCTCGCTGGCCACGATCATCGGGCTGGCCGCGGTGCACGCCCCGGACACCCCCGCCGTCATCGACGAGCGCGGCCGGCTCGGCTACGCGCGGTTGCACGAGCGCGGCACCGCGATCGCCGGCGCCCTGCGCACCGAGTACGGCCTCGGTGGTGGCTCGACCATCGGCGTGCTCTGCCGCAACCACCGTGGCTTCGTGCTCGCGGTGGTGGCCGCGGCGCGGCTTGGCGCCGATGTGGTGCTGCTGAACACCGAGTTCTCCGGGCCACAGCTGCGCACGGTGCTGGAGCGGCACCGGCCGGACGTGGTGATCGCCGACGAGGAGTACCTGCCACTGCTGGACGGGGTGCGCACCGTGCTCGCCTGGTACGAGGGTGAGCCCGGCGCACCGGCCCTGGACGCCCTCGCCGGACCGCGGCCACCCCGGCCCCGCGGGCAGGGCCGGATCACGCTGCTGACCTCCGGAACCACCGGCACGCCCAAGGGCGCGCCGCGCAGCGCGGACGCGCTCGCCTTCGCCGGGCCGCTGGCCACCGTCCTTGACCGCGGCGGGCTGCGGCTGGGTGACCCGGTGCTGGTGGCGCCTCCGCTGTTCCACGGCTTCGGTTTCGCCATGTTCGGGCTGGCCGCCTTCCTGCGCTCCCCCATGGTGCTGCGCAGGAAGTTCGACGCGGCGGCCACGGTCTCCGCGCTCGGCGAGCACCGGATCCGTTGCCTCGCCGTGGTTCCCGCCATGCTGCAACGCATCCTCGCGCTGCCACGGCAGGAGCGGGACCCGGCGCGGCTGGCCGCCCTGCGCTGCGTGCTATCCGGGGCGGCCCCGCTGCCGCCCGCGCTGGCCACCAGGACGCTGGACGAGCTCGGCGAGGTGCTGTGCAACGGCTACGGCTCCAGCGAGATCGGGATCGCGGCCATCGCGGGCCCTGCGGACCTGCGGGCCGCACCGGCCACCGTGGGCAGGCCGACGCTCGGTGTCCAGGTGGCGATCCTGGACGAGCGCGGCGAGCGACTGCCCGCGGGCGAGACCGGGACCGTCCACGTGGGTGGCAGGCAGGTGTTCGGCGGTTACACCGGCGGTGGGAACAAGGACACCGTGCACGGGCTGATGAGCACCGGGGACCGCGGGCATTTCGATGCCGAGGGCAGGCTGTACATCGACGGCAGGGCCGACGACATGATCGTCTCCGGCGGGGAGAACGTGTACCCGCAGGAGGTGGAGGACGTGCTGTCCCGGCACGAGCAGGTCAGCGAGGCCGCCGTGCTGGGGGTGCCGGACGAGGAGTTCGGCCAGCGGCTGGTCGCCTACGTGGTCGCCGCACCGGGCTGCGCGCCCACCGAGGAGGAACTGCGCGGGCACGTACGGGACAACCTGGCCAGGTACAAGGTTCCGCGCGCGGTGGTGTTCCTGGCTGAGTTGCCGCGCAATCCGACCGGCAAGCTGCTGCGGCGCGAGTTGCCGCGGGCATGATCGCGCTATCGTGGCCGGGATGCCACGAGTACTGCTGGTCGAGGATGACGATGCGCTGGCCGAGGCGTTCTCGCTGGCCCTCTGCGGCCTGGGACACGAGGTCGACGTGGCGTCCGACGGGGAGCAGGCGCTGGAGGCGCTGTTCGGCTCCGGCGCGGGCACCGATGTGGTGCTGCTGGACGTGATGCTGCCCGGCATGGACGGGTTCGAGGTGTGCCGCCGCATCCGTGCCCGCAGCATGGTCCCGGTGATCCTGCTGACCGCGCGGGGCGACCCGATCGACATCGTGGTGGGCCTGGAAGGCGGGGCCGACGACTACGTGGTGAAGCCAACCGAGCCGAGGGTGGTCGACGCCAGGATGAAGGCCATCCTGCGCAGGTCCGCGCACCCGGCCGAGACGAATGACAGCACGATCCGGATCGGCACGCTGGAGATCGACCCGGCGGCGATGGTGGCGACCAAGGAGGACGCGGAACTCGGCCTCACGGCGACCGAGCTACGGCTGCTGGTCGAGTTCGCCGAACATCCCGGGCAGGTGCTGAGCAGGCAGACGTTGCTGAAACGGGTGTGGGACTACGGCTACGTCGGCGACTCGCGGATCGTGGACGCCGCGGTGGCGCGGCTGCGGGCGAAGATCGAGGATGATCCGGGCAACCCGGCACTGCTGCGTACCGTGCGCGGGCTGGGCTACCGCCTGGTGCGGCCGTGAGCAGGCGCCCGCGCAGGCTGCCGTATCTGGGGCTGCGCACCCGGATCGCCATGGTGGTGATCCTGATCACCACCATGGCCACGGCCGGGATGGCCTTCGGCGCATACCAGCTGCAGGCGAACACCACGAAGGACCGGTTCGACAATGCCGCGGACGCCGGCTTCTCCTCCGACCTCGCCCAGGCAAGGGCGCGGGTGGAGGCCGTAGCCGGGCGGCCGCACAACCGGGTCGAGCAGGTGGTCGGCTACATGCGCGGCAGGCAGGGGGTCGACTGGGGCATCTTCGCCTTCGACGACCCGCCACCGCCCGCGGATGGACATGTCCCGGCGGCCACGATGGTGGCCAGCAGCACCCGGTTGCGGCCGTCGCCGATCGGGGCGATCCCGCACCCGCCTTCCTGGATGCTCCACGAGGCCTATCTGGGTACGCAGCCACGGCCGTCGACCACCATGGAGACCGATTCCGGTGTCCCGGTGCAGGTGATCGTCGGCTGGCTGGCGCCAGGCCTCGCGCTCGCCGAGTACTACAACCTGGGGCCGATGCAAGCTGAACTCGACCGGTTGCAGAACATCTTGACGATGATCGCGCTGGTGGTGGCGGCGCTCGGGGTGGTCGCGGCGGTGGTCGCCGCGGGCCGCATCCAGCGGCCGGTACGCCGGGTGGCCGCGGCCGCACGCGAGCTGGGCGACGGCGACCTGGACATCCGGCTGCCGGTGCGTGGTCGCGATGAGCTGGCCGACCTGACCAGCTCGTTCAACACGATGGCCCGCAGGCTCAGCGAGTCCATCGAGGAGCTGAAGGCCAAGGACGAGCAGCAGCGGCGGTTCGTCGCCGACGTGGCGCACGACTTGCGCACCCCGGTGGCCTCCGTGGTCGCGGCGGCGGACAGCCTCGAACATGCCGACCCGGAGTCCCGCGCGCGCTCCGCGCAGCTACTGGGCACCCAGGCCCGGCGGCTGGCCAAACTGGTCGAGGACCTGCTGGAGATCTCCCGTTTCGATGCCGGCGCCGCCGAACTGCGGTCCGAGCAGGTCGACCTTGCGGAGCTGATGCGGGAGGCCATCGAGGTGAGCACCGGCGAGGCGGAGGTGCGGCTGGCGGCGGAAGGGGACGTGACCGTGACGGCCGACCCGCGGCGGCTGCACACCGTCGCCTGCAACCTGCTCGCCAACAGCGTGCGGCACGGTGCGGCGCCAGTCACCGTGACCATCGACGGGACCGGGGCTGACCTGGTGACCGTGCGGATCGCGGATTCCGGACCCGGGGTGCCGGAGGAGCTGCTGCCCATCCTGTTCGACCGGTTCGTCCGCGGGGACCGTTCCCGCCGGGTCACCGAGGGCAGCGGGCTCGGGCTGGCCATCGTCAAGGAGAACGTGGCGGCGCACGGCGGGCACATCGAAGTGACCAATGTGGATGGAGCAGTGTTCACCGTGACCCTGCCCCGGTAGTCAGGTGACGAACAGCGTGAACGCCGCGGTGTGCAACCGCCCGCCCGCACGGAACTCCAGGAACAACCGGTGCTCACCACGCTCGGCGAACTGGGCGTGGAAGGTCAGCTCCGCCGGGACCGCCCCGGCACCCGGGCGCTCCACCGGATGCATATGGGTGACCGACTGGCTGAGCGTGTGGAACGCGGAGACGTGGGCGTAGGCGCCCAGATAGGTCTGCAGATCACCGATCGGAGCACCATCCGGCCCGGTGATGGCGAAACGGAGCTGGTTGACCTGCTTGGCGATCGGCTGCGCCGGACCGTCCGGCCGGGTCACGGTGTACGGGCCTGCCGTGGCGGTGGCCGCGGGTGGCGGCAGGGTCACCGGGCTGGTGTCGCCGGGGATGATGATGTTGTGCCCGAGCACGATCGGATGCATGGGGTTGGCGCTGTCCTCGGGCACGAACTCGGTGTACATCCGGTAGGTGCCGCCGTCGGGGATGTCGATGGTGGTGCGCCACAGCTCGCCGACCGGCTCCGGATGCACGTGCTGGTAGGCGGCCATATCGTCGCGGACGAGGAAGAAGTGCAGCAGCTTGGTGGCATTGCGCTGGAAACTGGTCTCCGGCAGGCCGCCAGGGCCGATGATACGGAACTCGAGCCGCTGGTCCGCACCCGGTTCGGTGGGCACCGTCTCGGGGACCAGCCGGAAGCCGCGCTCGGAGTCGCTCAGCCCATCGCTGTGTGGCTGGGTCGCGGAAGCCGGGGCCATGCCCGGCATCCCGTCCATGCCGGCCATTCCGGCCGGTGGCGAGCCGCCCGAACTGCCGATCAGGAAGCCAACGGCGGCGGCCCCGACGACCACGACCGCCGCCGCGGCAAGGGCCGCCCGCGGCGACCATCGCGGGCGAAGGCTGGCGAACCGCCGCCCCTCGCCCGGTGCGGGCGAGGGAGCGGCAGTCGTGCTGGAATGCTCGTTCATCCTCAGTGCCTGCTTCCAAACTCGCGGACGCGGTCGGCTCGGCCGGGCTCGGACCTGATCGCGATCGTCACCATCGCAGGTCATGCGCCCGACCTCACCGCCCGCCGGCTCCGCCGCGCTCGTTCTTCCACTCGCCATGAGCAGGAAAGCCCGGTTCCGGCACAGGTCCTCAGACCCTTGGCCGGAGCACGAACAGGCCCTGTTCGATGCTGTTGACGATCACGTTCCCGCTGGCGAAGTACGGGTAGACACTCCAGGCGCCGTTGAACCTTGCCTGGTTGGAGTTCGGGTGCACATCGAAGTACCCCACCTCGGTGAGCCTGCCATCGGCGATCCGGGAGACATCCAGGATGCGCAGGCCGGACTGGTAGTTCGCCTGGTAGCTGTGGTTACCTTTGACGTACTGGTTGTGGTCGATCGACACGACGGATGCGGTGTACGTGCCGTGCGGCCGCGGGTTGTCCAGATCGGTCAGGTCGAACAGGTATGTCTTGGTGCGCCCGTCCCAGCTGCGTGACTCGTCCAGCTCGTCGTCGTGCACGTAGTACCGCTGGTCCTCGGTGAGCCAACCCTGGTGCGAGTAGGCCACGCCGTTGTAGCCACGGCGCGCGATCTGCCTCGGCGCGGCCTTGTTCGTGACGTCGACGATGGTCAGGGTGTCCTCATTGGAGTTGAGGCAGATCTCCCTGCCCTGGTAGTCCCGGTCCGGGCCACGGTAGATGACGCACTGCGCGTCGTGGGTGTAGCCGTCCCGCGAGATGCAGCCCGCGCTGACCGGATTCTTCGGGTCGGCGATGTTGACCATATGCGGGCCGCCGCTACAGGTGTTGGAGCCGACCGCGTAGGCGTACCCGCTCTCCTCGTTGATCACGATGTTGTGCGCGGGGCCGAACCTCGAGTACAGCGCGTCCACCCGGAACGTCTGCGGCTGGGTCACGCCGCGCAGCCTGGTCAGATCGAACACCTGCATACCGTGCCCCCGGATCGCGTCCGCGACGACGAAGGCGTGGTTGCGGTAGACCTTGATGTCCCGCCAGCTACTGGTGCCACCGTTGGACGGCAGGTTTCCGAGATACCTCGGGTTGACCGGATCGGTCACATCGGCGAACGCGGTGCCGTTGGTGCGCCCGATGAGCGCGTATTCCCGGTCGGTCGCCGGGTCCGTCCAACCCCAGATGTCGTTGCCCTGCCCGCCACCGATCGAGCTCAGCGGGAGCGTGCCCTGCAGATCGACATTGCGGCACGGGTAGCGGTCCGCCATCCCGTTCTGGCACGACACCGTGCTGCCGCGCACCGCGGGCAGCCGTTCGGTGGGTATCCGATCGTTCTCGTAGGCCTGCGCGGCGGCCTTGCCTTCCGGAGTGTCCGGATCATGTGCGGACGCAGGCACCGCGAACATCGCGAGCGAGGCCACCATCGCGGCCGTCAACGCGACTGGATTCCGAAAGAGACGCATCGGTTCCTCCTCGACTTGCATGACGCGGTGCCGAGGGTGGTCCGGCTTGTTGCGCCAGGCAAACGACTATCAGAGTCGTTAGCGACGTTAAGCGCGGAGGAACGAATGCGGAACCTTCTTTCGGATGGGGTGGGCACCGCACTACTAGGTATCCGTATACGTATGCGTATCCGGCATCCCGGTCGCTGACCCGGGGTTCACCCACCGCACGAACGGATCCGACCGCCCCGGCCGGTAGCCGGGTTCGGCGACCGCGCCCCCGCTGTGTCTAGCCGACCTCGTCATCGACAACTCGTCGTTCCACCACCCCGAGCTTCTTCGCTGCTGAGGGCCAGGGTTTCGACCCCGCCAGTGTCACCCGATCGTGTATCGAACATACGGTCGATTCGGCGGTATGCTGGACCCGTGACCAGGACTTTCGGCATGGACACCTCTCGCATGGGCGAGGAGGAGCTACTGGCCGCGCTGGGCGAGATCGAACAGCGCCGGCGAGCCGACTATGCCCGGGAGCTGGCGGTCCTGGCCGAACTGGACGGGCGTAACACGGCCAGCCGCAAGGGTTACCGCGATGTGGCCGCGTTGACCCGGGAGGTGCTGCGGGTCAACGCGTATGACGCGCGGCAACGGGTCGCGCATGCGCGGGCTGTGGTGGCCCGGCATAGCCCCACCGGTATCCCGCTGGAGCCGGACCTGCCCGAGGTCGGTGCGGCGCTGGCGGAGGGCGCCATCGGGCCGGAACACCTCGAGGTGATTCGGGCGACGGTGGCGAAGTTCCCGCAGCCGATCCATCTGGCCGACCGCGAACATGCCGAGGCCCTGCTGACCAAGGCTGCCCGGGAGTACGAGCCCCATACGGTGGGCAGCCTGGGTAAGGAGATCCTGGCGCGGCTGGACCAGGACGGGAACCCGCCCACCGAGGACGAGCTGGCCCGACCGGAACGGTTCCTGGACTGGCGCACCACCCGCGACGGACGACTACGTGGCACCTTCGACCTCGACGCCGAAACCGCCGCGGTGCTGACCGGGCTGGTCGAACCCCGCGCTAAACACCGCGGCACCAAAGAGGAGCCCGACCGGCGCAGCAAGTTCCAGCGCCAAGGGGACGCTTTCGCCGATGTGCTGCGCGTGGCGGCCGGATGCCCCGAAGAGGGGCCGACCGAGGCGGGGGAACCGTTCACCGTCATGGTGTCCATCACCCTGGAAGACTTGAAGCATGGCACCGGCTACGGGCTGCTGCACGGGCAGGAGTCGTATTCGGCCGCCCAGATCCGGCGGATGGCCTGCGACTCCTATGTCGTGCCCGCCGTGCTGGGCAGCAAGGGCGAGATCCTGGACATCGGGCAGCGCACGCGTGCGGTACCGCTGGCCATCCGCAGGGCGCTGATTCTGCGGGATCGGGGATGCAGCTTCCCGGGATGCCGGAAAAAGCCCAAACAATGCGACGCGCACCACGTCATTTTTTGGGCAAATGGCGGACCGACGGCCTTGTACAACCTGACGTTACTATGCTGGTTCCATCATAATCTGATTCATCACACAGAATGGGAGGTCCGGATGCGGAACGGGTTACCCGAATTCATTCCGCCCGCGTTTCTCGACCCGAAGCGAAGACCGAGGCGCAACCTCCTGCACCGCCGGGGAAAGGGGTCTCATGAGCGCACCCAAGTCGACGCTCCGTAGCGTGTGGCGATCGCGGTGGCGTGGTTGCGCAAGGAGGTGCGCAACCACTGCGGGGCCAGGGCTTCCGCGTTCGTGCCGAGCTGCCACAACGCCCATTCGGCGTGTCTCGGATCCTGGAAGGTCACCTCCAGTCGCAACCAGCCGTCCTTGTCGGCTTCCTCGGCGCGAACGGCCAGCGCGGTGCCCACCAGGTCCTCGCGCCGCGCCGGGTTCACCCGTACCAGCACGGCGACCTGGTCGCCGCCGGTCCGAAACCGGGTACTGCGTTCCTGCCAGGCCCGGTCCAGATCGACCCGGTCTGCTCGCTGTGCGGGCTCGTCGAGTTCCTCGGCGGCCAGGATCCGGGACAGCCGGTAGGTGCGGTCCGCGCCGGACCTCGTGGCCAGCAAGTAGCCCTGGTCGCGCACGGTGACCAGGCCGATCGGGTCCACCGTGCGCCACCGTGGCTGCTGCCCGGTGGCCGCGTAGTGGATGCGCAGCTTGTGTCCGGCGAACACCGCGCGCCGGACCGCGGTCACGATGGTGTCGGGCACCTCCTCGGCGACCAGCCGGCGCGAGAGGAGGTCGGTCTCCGGGTCAATGAGCAGTCGCTGCGCCACACCGGCGGCCGTGGCCCGATAGCTTTCGGGCAGCGCGTCGACCACCTTGCGCATGGCCGAGGCGAGCGCCGAGCCGAGGCCGAATGCCTGCGCACCGCGCCGTGATCCGGCTACCAGCAGGGCGAGTGCCTCGTCGTGGTTCAGCCCGGTGAGGTCGGTCTGGAAACCGGGCAGCAATGCGAAACCGCCGCGCCTGCCGCGTTCGGCGTAGACCGGGACACCGGCCGCGGACAGCGCATCGATGTCCCGCAGCACGGTGCGGGTGGATACCTCCAGCTCGCGGGCCAGCGTGGCCGCGGAGAGCCGACCGTGCCTGCGCAGTAGCAGCACCAGTGAGACCAACCGGTCGGCGCGCATACCGAACTCTATCGCAATACACGACACAGGATGTCGTGATTTGCCTGGAGGCTTCCGACGTACGCACTGTCGACGAATCGAATGGAGCTGATGTGGCTATGCAGCAGCGAACGGCGGTCAACCCGTGGGCCTGGTCGGTGGAGCTGGGGTACAACCAGGGTGAACTCGTCTCCGGGCACACCCGGACTCTGTACTGCTCCGGGCAGACCGCGATGAGCGGCGACGGCGTGCCCCAGCATGCCGGTGACATGGCGGCACAGTTGACGCTGAGCCTCGACAACCTGGAGGCCGTTCTCGGCGAGGCCGGCATGTCCCTCGGGAACCTCGTCCGGCTCAACGTCTACACCACCGACGTCGATCTGCTGTTCCTGCACTATGGCGTGCTGGCGTCGCGGCTGGGCGCCGCCGGGGTGGCACCGACCACCACCATGCTCGGCGTGACCCGGCTGGCGATCCCCAGCCTGCTGGTCGAGCTAGAGGGGACCGCCGCCGCGTAATGCCACACCTAGTGCTGGTTGACCTGCGTCTGGCCGGGGTGCAGGGTGTCGCCGCACTCCCGGCGCGGCCATTCCCTGGAGAACGTCCTGCGGTCGACCTCGGTCAGGGTCGTGTTGGCGTACCGGCGCAGCCGCTCCAGCGTCTGCCGGTCCGGGACAACGTCCTTACGCACCCAGTCGCCGTTGGGCGGCCCGGGATAGCTGTACTCGAAGATCTGGTAGTAGTCGCGTTCCATCCGGGGGTCCGAGGGGATTCCGTTGGCCGCGCTCCACGGGGCGTGCGAGTGGATGAAGGTGGGCTTCACCTCCTCGAAAATGTAGTCCCGCTTGCCCTGCCCGTCCCCGGCGGCGATGTAGTCCGCGATCCGCGCGGAGACCAGCCCGGCCATGTCCACCAGGTGCAGCCTGCTGGTCATCGCGGAACCGCCGAGGTCGGGCAGCAGCAGCGAGCCCTGCTCCAGCCCCAGCATGTCCGCATAGGCGTTGAATCCGCGCCCCATCCGGTCGGCAACGAAACACATCGAGATGTCCGGGCTCTTGCGGAACTCGGTCGCCGCGGCCTCGAAGGAGACGGCCGAGGGAAGCAGCACCCCCACCAGGCCGATGGCCCCGAGCGCCCGCGCCCGGCGTCCGACACCGCGCAACACCTCGGCGATGGCCAGCGTCCCGGTCAGCGCGGTCAACACCCAGACCGGGGTGGCGAAGCGATACTGCGCCATCCAGTCCCCCCGGAGCACCGCGAAGGCCAGCAACGCCAGGCCCAGCGGCACCAGCAAAGCGAACAGGGCAGGCCGCCACCAAACCCGGCGGGCGAGCACCATACCGACCGCAATGGCCACCGCGAGCACGGCGAGGGCTCCGGCATAGCTCACCAACTGCCCCGGCCTGGTCAGGTCATCGATGACCGGCATGTCCTGCTGCTTGGCCACGGCCGGGTTGGCCACCAGCCTGCCGAACTCCAGATAGCGCCAGCAGAAGTAGGTACCGACCGGAAGCAAAAAGGCCACAGTGGACAGCACCGCCCTGCCGAATACCGGGCCGATCGAGTAGCGGCGCAGCCCGACCAGTACGACCAGCGGGTAGACCCCGGCGTAGATCAGCCCTTCCGGCCGGGTCAGCGCGGCCAGCGCAGCGAGCAGCCCCGCGCCGACCGCGATCCGGCCGAACAGCAGCCGGTGGTGCAGTACCGCCCGGAAGAGCAGCACGGCCAGCCCGGTGACGGTCAGTGCGAACAGCGAGTTGGAAAGGCCGGAAAAACACCAGATGACAACGGAAGGCACGGCTGCCAGTACCGCACCGATCGCCAGCGTGGCGAGCCAGGGACGCCGGGTGACCATCGCGGCCGCCCGGTAGCACAGGACCAGGATTCCGGCACAGCACAGCAGGGCAAGGCCCTTCGGAAACAGCACATAGTCCGGGATGCCGAACAGCGTCCCGTGGTCGAACAACCCGAGCAGGCGGCCCATCGCCAGCAGCAGCATCCAGGACGGGTTGGAGAAACCCTCCACCGGCACGGCCCCGGCCTGCACCACCGGACCGAGCCCTTCGGCGACGCTGCGCGCGTAGGCGAAGGTGATCCCGGCGTCGTCGATGATCCAGTTCCCGTACCGGGTGGCGTGCCAGCCGATTGCCGCCGTACCGGCCAGCACCGACAGGATGGGCAACAGCCGTCGCGCGTACCCCGGCCGGGGCGCGGGCGCTTCCCCCACCCGCTGAAGGGTTGGCCGGTCCTCGGCCACGGTCGTCGTCATGTACCCCGCTCCCCCTTGACTGTGAACGATGCTCCAATCGGATCAGCGGTCACGCTACGGGGCGCTCGCGACGAGGATGTGACGATCCATCGACAAACCTGTACGCGCTGGTCAGCGCACCGAGGACGGCGAGGCGCCCGCGGTGAGCCTACGCGGCGCGCCGTCGCCGTCGGCCGGCACGGCGAACACGGCGGGGCCCGGCTTGGTGTAGCCGATGGTGCGCCGGTCCAGCCAGGCCGGCTGGTCGTCCACATGATCGGGCTCGGCCAGCGCGGTGTCCGTGCCGGTCGCCAGGTCCAGCACATGCAACCGCCACCGCTGTCCGCTGCGCTTCTTGTAGGCGATCCGGGTCCCGTCCGGGGACAGCGATGGGCACTCGACGTTTCGGCGGAGCGCGGTGAGCGTCCTGGTGGCCAGGTCACCCCGCATCAGCCAGGTACCGCCTGCCGAGGACATGGTGACATAGAAGGTGCGATCGTCCCCGGCGAAGGTGACGCCCCAGTAGTTGACGTCCTGCCGCTGGTACGGGCTGCCGTCCACCAGGGGGTGAAAGTCCTCCAGCGACCCGTAGTGGGCTCCCGTACGCAGATCGTAGATCCCGGCGGTGGTGGAGAACGCACCGTTCGCCAGGTAGGAGTCGCCCTCCCGGAACACCGTCCAGCCCACCAGGTTTCCGGAGCCGGAAACCCGCACCCTGCTGGGTATCCCCCACAGCGGCAGGGTCAGCTCGTTGCGCCCGCCACCGCCGTACACCTCGAGCTCGGCGGAGAACCGGCGGCCAAGGCCGCGCAGGCAGGCCAGGGTTCCGCCCGCGGCGTAGGCCCGGGCACAAGACGGCCCGGTTGCGATCATCCTTTGTCCATCCATAGTGGACTGAACAACGGCGCCACCCTCGACGTACAGCAGCGTGCCGGACCGGTTCAGGTTCAGGCTCCCCGCCTGAGCCCCGGCGTCGCCACCGGCACCGCGCCAGACCACATAGCCTGCCGTGAGCGTGAGCACCAGGCCGATCAAGATCCCGCCGAGCCAGGCCTTACGCTGCCAGGTCCTCATTCGATCGACCCCCTCCCGCCGACCAGGGCCGCCACCACGATCGCCACACTCAGCGCCGCCGCGAGGAAGCCGAACGCGGCCGTGGGTGCGAGCAACTGGGCCACGATCCCGAACAGCACGGCGCCGCCGGCACGCGCCACAGCCTGAATGGTCTGCACGACGGCCAGGCCGGTCGCGCGTACCTCGGCCGGGATCAGCCTGCCCGCCAGCGCCATGAGCACCCCGTCGGTCGCCGCGTAGAACAAGCCGTGCAGGCCGAGCACGGCCAGCGCCGCAGGCCATCCGGTGAACGGTCCGAGCAGGACGAGATACGCACCGAGCAGCAGCACGTGCCCGGAAAGGAACAGCCGCCACCGACCGATCCGGTCGGCGAGCCTGCCCGCGGGGGCGGCGACGAGCATGAACGTCAGGGCAGTCCCCAGCGGCAGCAGGGGAAGGATCGTGACGGGCAGCCCGATCCGCTGCTGAATCGCGAGGTAAAGGAACATGTCGCCGACGGTGACCAGTCCCAGCAGCCCCGCGGCCAGACAGGTACGGCGCAGCCGGGGGCTGGTGAGCGTGGCGAGCCCCGCCCGCAGAGTCGTGCGGCGTGTGCTGTGCACCGGCGCGGGCTGGCGAACGAAGAACGTCAGGATGAGCACGCCGATCATGGCGAACCCGAAGCTGGCCCCGAACACCACGTCGTATCCGCCGAGCACGATCGCGAGCAGGCCGAACGCCACGATCGGGCCGAGTAGCGCCCCCGCGGTGTCCATCGCGCGGTGCACGCCGAACGCCCTGCCAAGGCCGGACTCCGGGGTGCTCAAGGTGATCAGCGCGTCCCGCGGCGCGGTACGGATGCCCTTACCCGCACGGTCGACGCCGACTGCGATGCCGATACCCGCCATCGAGGTACCGGCCAGCGGCAGGGCGAGTTTGGTCAGCGCGGAGAGCCCATAGCCGGTCAGCGCGACCGCCTTGGCGCGGGAGAACCGGTCGGCGACATAACCGCCGCCGAGCCGGAGCAGTGCACTCGCTCCGGTGTAGAGACCGTCCAGCAGGCCGAGCTGCAAGTAGCCGAGCCCGATGCCGTACATCAGGTACATGGGCAGCACGGCGGTCACCATCTCGGCCGAGATGTCGGTGACGAAGCTGACCAGGCCGAGCGCGAGCACGGTGCCAGGGACCCGGCCCCGGCCCGTGCCGGCGGGTGTGGTCCTGGCGTCCGCGCAGGCACGGGTAGTCGACAGGTACACGGGGACCTCCAAGGCCGGCCGGCGGGGCGTCCCACCGGCCGGCGCCGGTTCAGTTCCGGATCTCGACCTGGTCGACCTGCGCCTCGAACAGGCTCGGGGTAGCGGCATCCGCGGCTTCGATCAGCAGACTGACCTGGCGGCCCGCGAACGCGGAAAGGTCCACCGTCGCTCGCTGCCAGCCAGCCTCCACCTCGGCAGGGGAACCAGCACGATCGAACACCGTGGTCACGGCGCCGCCCACGCGGACGGAAAGCCGGAGGTGGTCCTCCCGGGTGGAGTTGTCCCCGTGGCCGAGGCTGTAGCTGAAGGTCAGCGTGGGTGCGCCGGCGGGCAGGCTGATGGCGGGCGAGGCGATCGAGGTAGTGCCGTCGTCCACATCGTGCTCGCCATAGCTCCAGCCGGCTCGCCTTCCGGTGGACAGGCAGTTCTGGCCGCTCGCCGCGGTGCCGAGCTGCTTGAGCTGCCCGCTGTAGTCCGACCGGGTCTGCTCCGGAACGCCCCGATCCCACTGGCCGGTGCCGGCGGTGTCCGTGCCTGCCGGGTCGACCACCCAGCCCCGGTCGGACTCGAAGTCGTCAGCGAACACGACCTCACCACCGGGCCGTACCGAGATCCCCAGCTCGGCCGACCGGCGCAGCTGCCCCGACGTTCCGGTCACGGTCGCGGTGTACTCCCCGACCGGAGCCGTCGCCGAAGCCGTCAGCGTGAGCCTGGACTCCGCCGTTCCGTCGGCGGGCGGGGTCACAGTGGACGGATCGAACGAGCCGGTGACGCCGTCGGGCAAACCGGAGACCGCCAGGTCCACGGACGAGCCGAAGCCGCCGCTCGCGGTAACCGAAACCGTGCTGGCGACGCTGCCGTCCCGCGCAACCGAGACCGTCGCGGGATCGGTTCCGACGCCGAAGTCCGGTCCCTGATTCGCGTTGTGGCACTCCCCGCTCACCCGGTCGGTGAACTCACGGCCGGAAACCGGCTCGAAGGTGAAGTCGTAGCCGGTCGCGGAAAGCTCGAACCTGCCGACCCCGAAGGTGTTGTTCTGGAAAACCTCCGAGGGTCCGTCCGAAGATTCTCGGCTCGAGTAGAGCCCACGACCCCCGGTTCCGATCACGAACTGCCGCAGCCCGTTCGCGGCGTCTTCGGTGCCATCGACCGTCGCCGGGGCGAACCTTTCGTAGGAATGGTCGTGACCGGCCACCACCACGTCCGCCCGGTAGTCCGTCAGCGCCTGGTACACATCCGTCATCCTGCCGCTGTCCCCGTGGCTACCGGTGGAGAACCGGGGATGGTGCCAGTACGCCATGGTGCATGGCTTGGTGTTGCGCTCCAGATCCTGGCGCAGCCAGCGTTCCTGCGCGCTGCCGGACCGGGCGCTGATATTGGAGTTCAGCGAGACGATATGCCAGGCACCGAGGTCGAAGCTGTAGTAGTACTCGCCCCGGTTACCGATCTCGACTCCGTTGTCCCGATAGTAGTCGTCGTAGCCAACCGCGTCGGAGTAGTATTCGTGGTTTCCCGGCGAGGGGTGGACCATGTGGTTGAACCGGCCCCAATAAGGGTCGTAGTTGTGGTCGAACTCGCTTCGTGTTCCCGAGTTGTAGGCATTGTCCCCCGCCGTGATCACGGCGTCCGCTCCCATGGCGGCGACCACGTCATCGGTCTGGTCGCAGGCCGAGCCGCAGATGTCCCCGACCGCGGCCAGCGTGACCGTTTCGCCTGCGAGCGGCCGGACCTGCGCTGGCTGCTCGGCACCGAGCAGGGGCTCGGACGGCCACGCACTGGCCGAGGCGGTCATCGCGAGGAGACCGACGGCACTCATCGCGACGAGCAGCGTTCTGTTACCGATCGTTCGTCTGCTTCGCATCTCGAACCTTCCGGTGGTGGCGGGTGCTCGGGTTCGGTGCTGATTGGACAGCCGGATTCAGCGGACAGCCATCCTCCCTAAGTCGCTTACTGGACAACGCTGGACGACATACGCTGAGCCCGTCCTGTCCGGGAGGTGCGGAAGGTCGAGCGTGATGGACAACCGGTTCAGCGCCGCGCTGCGGGCCGCGATCGCCGGTAGCGGACGCAGCCTCGACTCACTCGCCAAGGAACTTTCCCGTCGTGGCACACCGGTCAGCGTCAGTGCGCTGAGTAACTGGCAGACCGGAGTGAACCACCCCGAACGCGGCAGTTCCATCGCGGCGCTCACCGGGCTGGAAGAGACTCTGCGGCTACCGCCGAGAGCGCTGACCGTGTTGCTGCCCGATCGGAGACCACGTGGACGGTGGCAACCCCGTGACGAGGCTCCAGCACCACACCGCTGGATGTGGCGCGACCCCCGTGCGGTGACCCGGCTACTGGCCAAACTGGACGCGACCCCGGAGGACCTCTACCGCCCCGCACGGATGTCCCGGCAGGTCAAGCAGACGATCGATGAACACGGGTACGAGTGCGAGGACCTGAGGAGGGAGATCATCCAGGGCGGCCGGGGCGGCTCGTGGCGGGTCATCCTGGTACTCCGCTGCCAATCGCTACCGCGACCGCCCACCCTGCGCCCGGTCGAGGGCTGTCACCTCGGCCGGTTCCGCGCCGAGACGACCCACTCGCTGTGCGCCTTCGAACTGCTGCTCGACGAGCCGCTGCTGGCGGGCGAGCTCGCCCTGATCGAGTTCGCCCTGCGCCTCCCGCCCCGGCAGGCCGAGAACCACCATAATCTCCGCATCCAGTCCGGGGTACGCGATCTCGTGCTGCAGACCAGCTTCCACCCGAGCAGGCAGCCCGCCCGGTGTGCCGCCTTCCACCAGCCCGCCAGCGGCGGGCCGACCCAGACCCTCGCCGAGCGCGCCGGAACTGGCGGGAACCCGGTGTTCCGGATCGTGCTCGCCGACCCCGCGCCCGGGATCTACGGTATCCGCTGGACCTGGCCGGAACCCGGCTCAGAACACTAGGTCAGGCCGGTGGCGGTCTGGCCGCGCTCCAGGGTGGCGCCGCACTTGCGGCGGGGCCATTCCCTGCCACCCGCCTTCTGATCGATCTCCGCCATCGCGGTGCCGGCATAGGCACGCAGCTCGGCCAGGGTGGCCTGGTCCGGGACCACCTCCTTGCGCACCCAGTCGCCGTTGGGTGGCCGGTCCTCGGCGTAGTCGTAGCGGTAGATCTCGTAGTAGTCCCTGGCCAGCCGCGGGTCCGAGGGGATTCCGTTGAGCTCGCTCCACGGCGCGTGCGAGTGGATGAAGGTGGGCTTGATCTCCTCGAAAACGTAGTCCCGCTGGCCCTGTTTGTCGTCCGCGGCGATGTAGTCGGCGAACCGCGCGGAGACCAGCCCGGCCATATCGTGCAACCGCAGCCTGCTGGTCAGGGCCGAGCCGCCGAGATCGGGCAGCAGCAGGGATCCCTGCTCCAGCCCCAGCATGTCGGCATAGGCGTTGAAGCCACGTCCCATCCGGTCGGCAACGAAGCACATCGAGATGTTCGGCGTGGTGCGGAACTCCTCCGCCGCGGCCTCGAAGGAGACGGCGGACGGGGCCAGCACGGCCACCAGGCCCACCGCACCCACCGCCCTGGCCCGGCGGCCGAGCTGCCGCAGGGCTTCGACCGCGGTGAGCGTGCCGGCGAGCGCGCCCAGTGCCCAGACCGGGGTGGCGAACCGGTGCTGCGCCATCCAGTCGTCCCGCAGCACGGCGAAGGCCAGCAACGCCAGGCTCAGCGGAACGAGCAGGGCGACCAGCCCCGGCCGCCACCACGCCCGGCGCGCCAGCACCACACCGAGCAGGACCGCGAGCAGCAGCACGGCGAGCGCACCGGCGTAGTCGACCAGCTCCCCTGGCCGGGTGAGGTCGTCCAGACCGGGGAGGCCCTGCTTCTTGGCCACCGAAGGGTTCGAGACCAGCCTGCCGAACTCCAGGTAGCGCCAGCAGAAGTAGCCGCCGACCGGAACGGCGAAGGCGGCCACGGACAGCGCCGCGTGCCGGATGCTGCGGCCGAGGGCGGGTCTGCGCAGCAGGGCCAGCGCGACCAACGGGTAGCTACCGGCATAGATCAGACCTTCCGGGCGGGTCAGCGCCGCGAAGGCGGCGAGGCCACCGGCCAGCAGCGCGACCCTGCTGGACAGCAGCCTGCCGTCCAGCACGGCACGGAACAGCAGCACCGCCTGGGCGGTGATGGCCAGCGCGAACAGCGAGTTCGCCAGGCCGGAGAAGCACCAGATGACGAAGGAAGGGATGGCGGCCAGCACCAGCCCGATCACGCCGGTGGCGAGCCAGGGGCGGCTGGTCACCCTGGCCGCCGCCCGGTAACAGAGGGTGAGAATCCCGGCGCAGCACAGCAGCGCGAGCCCCTTGGGGAAGAGCACGTAGTCCGGGATCCCGAAGAGCGTTCCGCTGTCGAACAGGCCGAGCAGGCGGCCCAGCGCGAGCAGCAGCATCCAGGTCGGGTTGGAGAAGCCCTCCACCGGATCGGCGCCCGGTTGCACCACCGGGCCAAGACCCTCGGCCACGCTGCGGGCGTAGGCGAAGGTGATCCCGGCGTCGTCCACGATCCAGTAGCCGTACACCGTGGCGTGCCAGCCGATCGCGGCCGTGCCGACCAGCACGGAGAACAGGGCGAGCAGGCGAGGGCGCCACCGGCCGGGACGGGACCGCTGCCCGCCGCCGCTGCCGCCTTCGGCCTCCCCGGCGCGCTGCTGTTCGAGTGTGCTGGCTGTCATGGCACACACGCTAGCCCTGGCCTGCGACCGGCCGGGACGGGGTGACCCGTTCCCCGCGCTGGTCACGGGGAACGGGTCAGCTGGTCAGGAGCCGCAGTGCTCGTACGGGCTTTCGTAACTCGCGGAGCCGATGGAGCCGCCCCACTGCACGCACTTGTCCGCGGCCGACTTGCGGACCGGGCCCGCGTAGTAGCTGTAGTTGCCCGAATCCGTGGTCTTGCTGCCGCCCTTGACCTGGAGCGAGGCCGACACGGCCGTGGGCTTGCCGATGTTCGTCGACTTCATGGTGACCACGCAGTTGTAGCCGTTGGAGTTGTTGTAAAGCAGGTACACCCGCCCGGCGGAGCCGAGCCCGGCCGAGTCGATCCGGCCGTAGCCGCTGCCGCAGGCCTCCTCCGGCGTGTACGGGTTACCGGAACCGCCGCAGTTCTTGCTGGTGTAGCTGCGGGTCCCGTAGTAGTAGATCTGGCTGCCGTTGAACTCGATCCGCTGGGCAACCCCGTTGTGGCGCTCCTCGAAGTGCAGGTGCGCGCCGGTGGATCCACCGGTGTTGCCCACCTCGCCGATCTTCTGACCCTGCGCCACCCTGGCGCCGACCGACACGCTCTGCCGGGACAGATGCGCGTACCGGGTGGTCCAGCCGCTGCCGTGGTCGATCTCGATCCACCGGCCGTAGCTGGTGCTGCCCTCGTTCCGCACCTTCGACACGGTGCCCGCGGCCGAGGCCACCACGGTGTCGCCGTGGTCTCCCGAGCGGTTGAAGTCGACGGCCAGCCGCGGGCTGTGGTTGGTCCGGGTCTGGCCCGACCAGGTCTGGTTGCAGGGGAACGGCATCTGGAAGTTGGTGGCCGCGCTCGCCTCCGGGGCGTTCGCCACGGTGAGCGCACCGAGCCCCATCGCCGCCGCAGCGACGGCCCCCAGGAATCTCGTCAATCGCATGGATACACCTATCTCCTTGTCGTCCATCGGGCACCGGAGGCAACCGGGCTTCCGGTGCCACCGTCGAGCATCGGCGGTGGTCCTGACTCGGCGCTGACACCGCTGCGGCGCATCCGTCAGCCGCCCGGCACTCGGTAAGCTCCGCGGCAGGCACCCGGCAGGCTGACGATCCGATGGGGGCTCGACTTGACCAGCGAACACCGCCTGTCCTTCGCCGTGCTCGGGCCACTGCTGGTCAGCAGGGACGGCGCCCCGCTGGTCATCCGCTCGGGCAGGCAGCGGGCGCTGCTGGGCGCGCTACTGATCAGGCCGGGGAGCACCGTCTCCGCGGACGAGCTGGTCGACGACCTGTGGGGCGGCCGCCCGCCGGGCTCCGCGCACGCCACCCTGCAGACCTACGTGATGCGGTTGCGCCGCAGCCTCGCCGACACCGCCGAGCCGCGGCTGATCCGCACCGAACCGGGCGGGTACGCCATCGACCCCGATCCGGACCAGCTGGACCTGATCCGGTTCCGGCGGCTGCGCGCGGACGCCACCGCCGCGGCCGAGCGCGGTGAGGTCGCCGCGGAGGCGCGCCTGCTCGGCGCGGCGCAGGCGCTGTGGCGCGGGCGGCTGCTGGCCGACCTGCCCTGGATCGGCACCGCCAACGACCTGGCGACCCAGCTGGAGGAGCAGTGGCTGGCCCTGGTCGAGCGCCGGTATGCGGCGGAACTGGAACTGGGCAGGCACACCGAGATCGTCGACGATCTGCGCGCGCTGGTCGCCTGCCATCCGTTGCGCGAGCGGCTGTGGGCGCAGCTGATGCGGGCCCTGCACGAGAGCGGGCAGCACGCACAGGCGCTGGACGTGTACCGAAGAGCCGGCGACGCCCTCGCCGACGAGCTGGGCGTCACGCCGAACACCGAACTGCGCGAACTGCACCTGCGGGTGCTCACCGAGACACCCGAGCCGGGCGGACCGCGGCCGGTACCCCGTCCGCGGCGGGCGCCTGCCTGGCTGCCAAGGGCCGGAGCCGACTTCACCGGGCGGGCCGAGGAGATCGACCGGCTCCACACCGGGCTGTGCGCTGGCGGGGACACCTGGGTGATCACCGGGCCCGGCGGGGTCGGCAAGACCAGCCTGGCCGTGCACGCGGCCCATTTGGTGCGCGAACACTACCCGGACGGGCAGCTGTACCTGAACCTGCGGGGCACCGAGCCGTGCCCGGTGGACCCCGGCGTGGCGCTGGACCGCATGCTGCGCGGGCTCGGCGTCCCCGGCAGGGCCATCCCCGCCTCCACCGCCGACCGGGCGGAGGAGTTCCTCAGCATCCTCGCCGACCGCGAGGTGCTGCTCGTGCTGGACGACGCGGCGGACGAGCGGCAGGTGCGGCCCCTGCTGCCGCGCACAACCAGCTCCGCCGCGCTGGTCACCAGCAGGCACCCGCTGGCGGGGCTGGAGCAGGCCCGGTTCCTGCCGCTGGACCCGCTCTCGCAGCGGGAGGCGCTGCGGTTCGTCCGGGACGCGGTGGGCGCGCGGCGGGTGGACGCCGAGCCGCAGGCGGCAGCGGAGATCGCGCGGTACTGCGGCGGGCTGCCGCTGGCACTGCGGATAGCGACGGCCCGCCTGGGGCGAAGGCCGCACTGGCGGCTGGACCAGCTGGCGGTGCGCCTTTCCGACGAGCGGCGCAGGCTGGACGAGCTACGGGTCGGGGACCTCGACGTCCGCGCCAACCTGAGCTACGGGTACCACCGGCTGGGCGAGCCACAGCGCCGCGGGTTCCGGCTGCTCGCCCTGCTGGACGCGCCCGACTTCCCTGCCTGGGTCGCCGCGCCGCTGCTCGGCCTCGACCTGGACGCGGCGGAGGACCTGGTGGAGGCGCTGGTGGAGGCGCGCCTCGCGGTCTGCGTCGGGCGGGACGCGGTGGGCCAGGTGCGCTACCGGCTGCACGACCTGCTGCGCACCTTCGGCAGGGAGCTGTCCGCAGGCGAGGGCACCGGCGATACCGACCCGAGGGTCGCGCTGCGGCCGGTTTTCCAGCTGTGGCAGGCGCTGGCGGAACGCGCCGACCGGCTGCTGGCGCACCTGCCGCTGTGCCGCGCCCCGGCCGATGCGCCCGGCCCGGCGCTGGCAGGTGAGCTCGCGACCCTGCTGCCGGCCGATCCGCTCGCGTGGTTCGAGGCCGAATGGCTGAACCTGCGCGCCGCGGTCGAGCAGAGTTCCGCGCTCGGGCTGCCCGAGGTCGCCCGCGGGCTGGCGGTGGCCGTCGCGGCCTGCTGCGACCTGCAGGCCCGGTTCGCCGACTGGGAGCACCTGCACCGGATCGCCCTGCGGCACCCGGAGTACCGCGACGATCCGGTACTGCTGCAGCAACGCGGGGTGCTGCACTGCCGCAGGCGCCGGTTCGCCGCCGCGCAGGCCGATTTCACCGCGGCGAAGGATGGCTTCATCGCCCGCGGGGACGAAGACGGCGCCGGGTATGCCTGCCACGGGATCGGCTGGGCGCACGAATGGTCCGGACGGCAGGAACAGGCGCGCGAGCACCACCGCGCGGCCATGGCGCACTTCGCCGCCGCGGGCAACCGGCACGGCGAGGTGGATGTGCTGTGCTCGCTGGGCGCCATCGAGCGCAGGGCTGGCCGGTTCGCGGCCGCGGAGGGGTACCTGGCCAGGGCGGACGAGCTGGCAAGGCGGCTGGCGGACGGCGCCCTGCTGGTGGCGAGCACGCTCGAACTCGGCCGCCTGCGGCATGCCGCGGGGCGGCCGGAGCGGGCGGTGGCCTATCTCGAGGAAAGCCTCGGCACCGCCCGGCGGATGGGGGACCCGGACATGATGGCCAGCATCCGGCTGTATCTCGCGGATGCCTACCTGCGGATCGGCGCCGCCGACCTGGCCGAGCGGCACATCAGGACCGCGTTGTCGGCGGCCGAGCGGCAGGACAACGCCCTGCTCCGGGCCTGGGCCACCCGGCTGCTCAGCCGGGTGGCAGACACTTCCGGCACCGCGTTGCTGCTGGCCGAGCGGGCCGTCGCGCTGGCCGAGCAGCTGGAGTCCCCGTTCGAGTTCGCCAGGGCACTGTGGCAGTTCGGCAGCACACTGGCCGCGGCAGGCAGACCGGAGGCGGCGCGGCGCTCGCTCGCCCGCGCCGCCGAGTTGCTCACCGCGAGCGGGCTGCACGCGGAGGCCGGGCAGGCGCGGTCCGAGCTGGATGCCTGCGCGCCCAGAGAAATCCGGAGCTGAGCGGAGAATTCGCCGGCCGCGGTACGGAAGGGCAACCCGGCGGCATGCCTCCTCACGCGCAGGTAATGCTCAACAGTTTCCGGAATAGCCCTGCATCGGCAGGTAAACCAGCGACCGGCGCAGACTTTCGTAGCTACCGTGTTCCACGCGATCGACGCGAGGATGCCCCGAGGAGCGGTGCGCTTTACCGCATTCCTGACCAAGGGGAGGAACTGCATGAAATTGCGAAGAGTCACGATTCTCGCGGCCTCGATCATGGTAGCAATTTCCACGGCGGGAATTTCGCAGGCACAGCCGGACGAGCAGCGAATCGAGGTCCGGGAAGGGGCCACCCAGCCGGTGTTCTCCAGGGTGAACGCGATCGTCGAGTCCGTCTACGTCCCCGCCGAGATGGACTCCGACTCCGACGGCGAACGGGACCGCATCGCGCTGGACATCATCCGGCCGGCGGAGACGGCAGGTGGCCTGCGGGTGCCGACCGTGATGCAGGCCAGTCCGTACTACGACCTCGCGGGGACCGCGGCCACGGCGAACGGAACCCGGATCCCGATGGGCTTCGACCGGTGGTACGACGACTACTTCGTGCCCCGCGGTTACGCCGTGGTCGAGGTGGAGATGCAGGGCACATCCCGCTCCACCGGCTGCCCCGCCACCGGCGGGCCGGAGGACACCCGCAGCGTGCAGGCGGCGATCGACTGGCTGAACGGGCGCACCCCCGGATACCGCGCGGACGGCAGCGAGGTACGCGCCGACTGGAGCACCGGCAAGGTGGGCATGGTGGGGGTTTCCTACAACGGCACCCTGCCCAATGCCGCGGCGGCCGCGGGGGTGGACGGCCTCACCACGATCGTGCCGATCGCCGCGATCTCCAGCTGGTACGACTACGCCCGCGACCAGGGCATCGGATACCGCGGCGCCTGGGGCTACCGGTATCCGGAATGGCTCGGCCAGTACGTGGTGAGCAGGCAACAGCGGCCGGCCTGCCGGGAGGTGCTGACCGAGCTCGGGAACGACGCCGCGGACGGCAGCTACGACTACACCCCGTTCTACCAGGCCCGCAACTACCGGGACTCGGCGGAACAGGTCAAGGCCTCGGTTTTCGTGGTGCACGGCCAGGAGGACTGGAACGTCAAGCCGAACCACTTCTCCCGCTGGTGGGAAGTGCTCGCCGAGCAGGACGTGCCGCGCAAGCTGTGGCTGCACCGCGAGGCACACACCGACCCGATCTCGGTCCGGCCGCGGGAATGGCAGCGGCAGATCGCGGCCTGGATGGACTACTGGCTGCAGGGCATCGACAACGGGATCATGGACGAGCCCATGGTCGACCTGCAGCGCCCGGACGGCCACTGGGAGACCTACCGGGACTGGCCCGCACCGGAGGCGAAGGACTCCGACCTGTGGCTGGAGCGGTACAACCGGCTGCTGCCGACCCGGCCCGACAGCGAGCGGATCCGGCGGTTCACCGATGATCTCGACCAGAGCGAGAACATGATGGTCGCCGAGCCTGATGAGGAACGCCCGCACCGGCTGGCCTTCACCACCAGGCCGCTACAGCGGGACCTGCGCATCTCCGGTACGCCGTCGTTGCGGGTGAAGATGGCCGCGGACCGCACCGGCACCCCGCTGACCGCGCTGCTGGTGGACTACGGCCCCAACCAGCCACTGATCCCGCAGGACAAGACGCCAGCCGAACTGTTCGCCACTTCCTGCACCCTGCGGGACGTGGCCGAGCGCACCGGCTGCGCGGAGCCGTCCACGATGCTGCGCAACCACAATCCCTATTCCGTGGTCACCCGCGGGTCGATCGACACCAGGAACCGCAACGGGCTGACCGAGGAGCAGCCGTTGCAGCCGGGGCTGCAGTACGAGGTCGACTGGCAGACCCACCCGAAGGACTACGTCTTCCCGGCCGGGCACCGGATCGGCGTGGTGCTGGTGGCCAATGACGAGTCCTACATCGCCACCGACGCCGCCGGGGCCACCGTGCTGGTCACCCTCGGTGCCAGCAAGCTGACCCTGCCGGTCGCCGGCGGCCCGCCCGCGCTGGCCCAAGCCCTCGGCCACCCCAGGTAACGGCGGGTGGGCGGATAGGATCATGGCATGGCCCGCGAGCGTACCGAGCTGGACGATATGTCCCTCGAGGTCCGGCTCCCGCGACAGGTGCGCCGGGTGGTTTCCCTGGTGCCCTCGCTCACCGACGCGCTGGCCGCCACCGACCGGCAGTTGCTGGCCGGGGCCACCACCTGGTGCACGCACCCGCCCGACCTCGAGGTGGAGCGCGTGCGCGGCACCAAGAACCCGGACGTCCGGCGGATCATCGAGCTGGCCCCCGACCTGGTACTGCTGAACAAGGAGGAGAACCGCAAACTCGACCACCAACGGCTGACCCAGGCCGGGATCCCGGCCTGGGTCACCGTGGTGGAGGACGTGGACAGCGCGCTGCGGGCCCTGGACCGGCTGTGCACGGTCGCGCTGGACCGGCAGGTCCCGGACTGGCTGGCCGCGGCGAACCGGCAGCTCGGCGGGCCGGTGCCCGATCCGGTCACCGACGCGGTGATCTGCGTGTGGCGTGATCCGTGGATGGTGGTCGGGAGCAACAACTTCGCCACCGACCTGCTACGGCGGCTCGGCGTGCGGAACGTGTACGCCGGGCACTCCGGCCGTTACCCGCGGATGCCGCTGGCCGACATCCAGGCCGCGGGCGCCGAACTGGTGATCCTGCCGGACGAGCCGTACCCGTTCTCGGCCGAGGACGGGCCCGCTGAGTTCCCCGGCAACGCGAGGGTGGTGGACGGCCGCCGCCTCACCTGGTACGGGCCCTCGCTCGTGGACGCCAAGCAAGTACTGGGCGAGCAGCTCGGTCTGATCGGAAAAGGTGCCTAGTGAAGATCTACACCCGCAAGGGCGACTCCGGCGAAACCGGCATCTGGGGTGGCAAGCGGCTCGGCAAGGACGAGGCGCGGATGGAGGCCATCGGCACGGTGGACGAGGTGAATGCGGCGATCGGAGTGGCCGTGGCGAACGGGGTGCCGGACGGCGTGGCGGAACTCCTGCAAACCGCGCAGAACACCCTGTTCGTGGTGGGCTGTGAGCTGATGGCCCCGGAGCGCACCGGGTCCGGCGCCTCGGTTCCCCGGCTGACCGGGAACGAGGTTCCGGAGATGGAAGCCGCCATCGACGAGCTGGACCAGCAGCTGCCGGAGCTGCGGAACTTCATCCTGCCCAGCGGCACACCAGGGGCCACGCAGATCCACCTCGCCCGCGGGGTGTGCCGGCGGGCCGAGCGCAGGGTGGCCTCGGTGCGCCGTGCCGAGGAGGTCAGCCCCGAGGTCTCGGCCTACCTGAACCGCCTCGCCGACCTGCTGTTCGTACTGGCCCGCTATGCCAACCACGAGGCGGGTATCGCGGAGATCCCCTGGGCACCGCGTAGCTGACCCCTTACCCCGGCGGCTCCTCCGTGCTGGCGGCCTGCCTGCGCAGCAGGTAGGTGTCCATCACCCAGCCCTTGCGTTCGCGCGCCTCGGCGCGGGTGGCCCGGATCCGGTCGGTGACCTCGGCGACCGGTCCGGAGACCAGGATCTCGTCCGGGGTGCCGAGGTAGGCACCCCAGTAGATGTCCAGGCCGGTTTCCGGGAGCTCGGCGAAGGTGCAGTGCGCGTCGAGCATGACGGCCACATCGTCCACCCCGTCCGGAAAGCCCTGTGCCAGCCGCCTGCCGGTGGTGAGCTGCACCGGCCTGCCGATCTGGTTCAGGGTGGTGCGGTGCCGCGCGGTGAGCGTGGCGATACTGCTGACCCCCGGGATCACCTCGAACTCGAACTCCACCGTGCCTCGCTCCAGCACGAGGTTCAGCATCGTGATGGTGCTGTCGTAGAGGGTGGGGTCGCCCCAGGCCAGCACCGCGCCGCAGGCGCCTTCGGCGACCTCGTCCCGGATCAGGGCCTCGTACACATCGGCCCGGCGCTGGTGCCACTCCCGGACCGCACCGACGTAGTCACCCGCGGTGCGGTCCCGTTGCGGATCCTCGGCCACCGCCACCCGGTAGGACGGCTGCTCGATGTACCGGTCCAGGATCTCCCGCCGCAGGCGCACCAGGTCCTCCTTGGCCTGGCCCTTGTCCAGCAGGAAGAACACGTCCACCTCGTTGAGCTTCCTGATCGCCTGGACGGTGATCTGCTCAGGGTCGCCCGCACCGATGCCGATCACGAGGATCTTTTTCATGCGGGCCAGTCTGTCACGCGGCCCTTCGCTGCAGGGAGCGGACGTTGTCGCCGAAGGTCCAGCCCTTGGAGCCGTCCCAGTTGATGGACCAGGTCATCAGGCCCTTCAGCGCGCCCGAGTAGTGGTTCCATGCCTGCCCGACCAGTCCGGTGGACATGTATCCACCGCCTGCGCCCCGCTGTGCGGGCAGCCCGGGAACCTGCTTGTCGTAGGGCACCCGGATCGTGGTGCCCTGGATGTTCAGCCCGCGGTCGAGGCAGTCCGTCTGCGCGGTGAACCCGCGCACCGTGCCCGCCTGGTAGGCGTCCCCGGAGCAGCCGTACATGCTGCCGTTGTAGTACTGCATGTTCAGCCACCAGAGCCTGCCGTTATCCGCGTACTTCTGCACGATCGGCAGGTAGGCGCCCCAGATCGAGCCGTAGACCACGCTGCCGCCGGTGACATAGGCGGTCTCCGGCGCCATGGTCAGGCCGAAGTTCGACGGCATCCGCGCCAGCACCCCGTCGATGATGTGGATCAGGTTGGCCTGCGAGGTGGAGAGCTGGTTGATATTGCCACTGCTGGTCAGCCCGGTCTCGATATCGATGTCGATCCCGTCGAAGTTGTACTCCTTCAGGATCGGCACCACGGTCTCGATGAACCGGTCGGCGACGGCGCGCGAGCTGAGGTCGATCCCGGCCGTGGCACCGCCGATCGACATCAGGATGGTCAGCCCGGCCTCCTTGGCGGCGCACATCTCGGCCGGGGTGGGGACCTTGACGGTCCGGTCCATCCCGTCCTCCCACCGCACGGTGCCGTCGGAAAGAATCACCGGAAACGCGGCGTTGATCACGTTGTAGCCGTGCTGGCGAATACGCGGATCGGTGATCGGAATCCAGCCCATTCCCGGATGGACTCCGTTCGCCTCGCCATCCCAGTTCTCCCAGTAACCGTGCAACACCTTCCCGGCCGGTTTCGATTTCACGGCGCAGGTTTCGGCCTGCTCCGGCACGGTCCGCGCGGCGGCCGCGGTCGCCGGGCCGACCGAAAACGTTGCGGTGAGCGCAATCCCAAGGCCAATTCCCAGCAGGCGACGTGTCGGACCAGCCATCTCCGGCCTCCTTCTCGGTGTCTCGCCGTCAGGACAAATTTCTCCGGGATCTCCATGGAAAGCAAGACGACCACTGGGATAACGAACTTAAGTATCGGCCTGAATGGCTCAGCGGAACGGACCGCACCGGCACACTGGTTCGGCCCGCGAGCTATTCCGTCAGGGCACGGAGCACGGCGACACCGAGCACGACGGCCACCGACGCGATCCGGGTACTCCGGCGCAGGGTCGGCGCGGTGAGGTACGCGGCGAGGGCGTAGCCGAGGGCCACCATGACGGTGGCTGCGACGGTCGCCTCGGCGAGGACGCGGTCGCCGAGCCAGACCACGAACAGGGTGGCGACCGGACCGAGTAGTACCACCGGCCATGCCTGATCCACTCGTGCCAGCCGCAGCACCAGCCAGGAGATCGCGACCGAGACGCCGAACACCAGGCTCACCGTCAGCATCAGGTTGACGAACAGCGCACCGAAGGGCGCGGCGGCACAACCGATCCCTTCGCACCGGAAGTCGGCACCGTCGACAAAGAAGGGCAGCCCGGTCAGCTGGAAGACGGCCGACCAGGCCAGGACGAGGCCCGCGCCGGTCGCGGCGGCCAGCGCCACCCGCACCGGCGCCGAACGGAGCGGCGACGGCTGGCGACCGGGCAGTGCGGCGGCGGGGTCGGCGCGCTGATCCGCCGGTTCGGACATCGGTCTCCCCCAGGTTCGGCATGTTACGAGCCAATGTTCGGGGTGACCGTACCGGATCCGGAGCCGCGCGGCGGGGTAGTCAGCCGACCCGGTCGACGCCGATCGCGGCCAGCGCGGCGGCGCGGGTCTCGTGCGCGGAGAACTTCCGGTCCAGGCCGGCGCAGGTCAGCGCGCGCCGCACGGGATGTGTTTCCACCACCAGTTCCAGCGGCACGCCGACCCGGTTGGTGCGCTCCAGCAGGTCGCCGAGCAGGCGCAACCCGGCAACGGAACAGAACGAGACCCGGGACAGGTCGACCACGACGGCGGTGGTCTCGCCGTCCGGGTAGGACGCGAGTTCCTCGTCCAGCCGGGGAATCGTGATCGCGTCGATCTCACCCAGCACGATCGCCAGCACGCAGCCCTCGCCGGTGCGCGCCACGGTCACCGAGAACGGCTCGGCGCCGTCCTGCCAGCCGTACCCTGGCGGGCTGAGTGCGAAGTAGTCCTGCATGATCACTCCTCACCGGACCGTCCGAACTCAGCACCCCCAACCCTCTGTCGCCGCCGAGTCCAGCGGCCTTTCCTGTTGATCGGTCACCGTCACGATGTCGTTGGGGTGACTTCCTTACCGGGCCCGGCCGACGCTAGTAGTCACCGGACACAGTGGCCAGCCCGGGTGCCCCGAATGGCGGAGTGGCTACGCGATGGCAAGCACGATCGTCTGGGTGACAAGACCCTCCTCGGTGGCGTGTCGTTGCAGAAAGGTCACCCCAGCCGCGATCTCGAGGAAGGTCGCGCGCAACCGGTCGGCACCCCGGGTCCCGGCCTCTGCCGCGAGGCAGAAGGCCGCCAGCCGGATGGCGGCCATGGCGTCCCCGGTGAGCCGCCGTTCCCATGGCCTGCTGACCACGGGCCCCGCCGCGTCCTCCAGCGCGCCGGCCACGGCCGCGGCCCAGGAGCCGGGAAAGCGCTCCCGCATCGCCGTGCAGCCGTCCCGGAGCCGTTCCGCCAGGGTGTCCGGGTACACCACGAACTCCGTCTCCGGGATGCGCGTGGTGGCGACGAGTTCCCTGCCCAGCCGGTCCGCCCAATCCCGGCGCGCGCCGTCGTCGAGCACCCTGGCAAGGGAGCGGGCCAGTGCGCTGCCGAGGGTGTGTTCCAGCGCTTCCGCATAGTCCGCGTCCGCGGCGAGCTCCCGCGCGCGGGCCTGGCTGACCCGGACCAGCCGCTCCAGCGGATGATCCGCGCCGATGGCGGCGACGGCCCGCTCCAGCAGGCGCACCAGGGAGTCCTCGCTCTCCTCGGCGAGTTTGTACTCGTACTCGTTCAGCGTGCGCTCGTTGTTCAGGTCGCTGACCAGCGCCCGGACGCGCTTGTGGTCCAGCGGCACGGCGGGGTCGAGCGCGCGCACCGTCTCGATGGTCCGGCTGAGGTCCTTGGCGATGCCGAGCATGTGCTCATGCGCGGCCTCGACATCCCTGGCGAGGTTGCGCAGCGCCCCGTGATCGTGGTCGACGTGGTCGAACGCCCGTTCCCATTGCTGCAGGTACTCGGTGTGAATGGTGTGGGTGACGGTGCGCGCGTGTTCCAGGCAGCGCACGGTGACCATGCAGCCGAGCAGGAGCAACCGCAGCAGCTGCGGCATCGAGCGCTCGATGTCGGCACCGAGATGCCGGGTGAGGCTCGGCACGTCCACGGCGTGCGGATGCGCCGAATCGGCAGGTGACCACAGCGCGGAGACGCCGTTGCCGTGCTCCGGCATGATCCAGGCACTGCACGTCGGCAGCGCCCTGCGGACCGCGGGGTCGTCCAGCTCCGCGCGGGTGGGCAGGTGATAGCCGGGCTCCCCATCGGTGATGTCGTTGATCCACCTGGCGAACGCGGCGGCATCGCGCCAGCGCACGCCCACCACCGGCGCGTCCCCGTCCCGCTGCGTGCCCTCCGCCCCGTTCGGCTGCGGCGCCTCCGTGCCGCGGGTGGTTTCCTGCCGGTACAGCCGGAAGATCCGATCGGTGACCGGGCGCGAGCACACCCGCCCGCCATCGGCGGTGCGGGTCACGTGCCGGGCGTGATGGGTGATCACCACGCGGATCATCAGCCTGCGCAGCTCGGGATCGGCCCGCGGGGTCAACGCCGAGGTCAGCAGCTCATCGAGATGCCGCCGCAGTTCCGGCGCGAGTTCGCGGCCGCCCTCGGCGCAGTCGAAGGCCAGCGACAGCGCGGTGACGCTGCCGGACTCGAGGCAGGCACGGACGATCGGATCGGCATCCGACATCGCCGCGTACAGCACGGTGGTCTCCCGCCACCAGGTGTCGTCCACGGCCTGTTCCAGCACCCCGGCCAGTCCCTTGTCCTGGATGTGTGCGGCGGCAAGGTATTCCTGGAGCGTCTGGTGGGCGAAGGAGTACAGGCCGTTCTCCCGCTCGATGAGCAGCCCGTGGTGGCGGACGTCGGCCAGCAGGTCAGCCGCGGTCACCTGCTCGGACATCCGGAGCAGGGTGCCGTCGAACTCCTCCTGGATGTCCTCGCGCCGCAGGTCGCGCACGCGCTGCCGCATCATCCGGAAGGCGAGCCCGCGCAGCAGCACCTCCTTCTTCGGGCCGCTGAGCGTGCTGTCCAGCTTCTTGGCCTCCTGCCGCCGCCACAGCATGACCTGGCAGATCTCGCTGTACAGCCCGGCCCTGCTGCCAGGAAGGGCGCCCCTGTCCCGGTGCACGTTGGCGATCATGGTGAGCAACAACGGATTGACCGTCAGGTCGTACAGCTCGGGCGCGCCGTTGAGCCGCTCCAGCAGGTCGTCGGCAGCCGACTGGGCACGCAACCGCGCACCCTCGTCCAGCACTCCCGCGGCATGCTTCTCGACCGCGAGGTACCAGCCGTGCACGAACTCGGTCACCTGCGCGTAGCTGAAGCTGCGCACCTGCAGCACCTGCGCGCCGTTGATCGGCGCCTCCCGGTAGCCCCGCGGCCGGGAGGTGACCACGTAGGCGTTCTGCGGATACTGCGTGGTCTGGTGCTCGATCCAGTCGGCGACCTGCCTGCGGTCCGCGGGCAGCGCGATCTCGTCCAGGCCGTCCAGCAGCACCACACAGCCGCCGTGCTGGAGCCGCTGCTCGAACCAGCCTGGAGGTTCGGCGGCGGCATAGCGGCCAAGGGTGCCGCGCAGCAGTTCGACCAGCGTGACTTCCGGGCTGCCGACGATGGTGCGGACGTGGTCACGCAGGTAGAGCAGGATCGGCACGGTGCGCTGCGCCGGGCGCTGGCAGATCTGCCGTGCGGTGTGCCGCAGCAGGGTGGTCTTGCCGCTGCCGGGGACCCCGACCACGGCGAAGATCTGGGTGTCCGGCCGGTCCAGCAGCTGCCGGACCGACAATCGCTCGGTGACGTGCTCGGGCAGCCTGCCGAGCACCCCTTCCTCCGCCTTGCTCGCCGCATGCCGGGCGAGGCCCATGTCCACGAAGACGTCATCCAGTTCCGGGGTGCAGAAGCCGATCGTGGTGAGGCCCTTGAGATCGACGAAACGCAGGCTGTTCAGCACGAACTCCCGGTAGTGCTGCTCGAACCGGGATGCCAGCCTGCCCAGCCGTTGCTCGATCCAGTCGACGATCCGGACCTGCCAGCGCTTCCACAGCTCCCGCCCGATGGCCAGCACCAGGCCGTAGCCGGCGAGCAGTGCGCCGGTGACCGCGGGATGACCGATGATCGGCCGCCACCAGATGCCCACCGCGACCGCGGGCAGTACGGTCGCTGCGGCGAGCAGGCCGACCTTTCCTCGCCTGGAGAACCTCCTGGACAACAATGTCGTTCCTCACTCCGGACCGGTCGGGCACGGACTTCCACGCTACGCAGTCTAGTCGACACGTATCGGCACACCGGGCGAATCGGCAATATCAGAAACCCTTTCACAGGGTTAGAAAATGACGAACACGAACATTTCGTTCGCGCATGATCACCGGCGGCCACCGCAAAATTACCGGCACCGAATTCATCGAGCCGCACGCAAAACCCGAGGTCGTTGCCAGTCCCGTCGCGGCGAGCAATAATGCTCGCCCGGTCCACCGTCGGCCGTCGCGAGGTGAGGCAGTGCGTCACATTCGAAGAGCCCCCCGATGACCAGGTCCACGTCCTCGGCTGAGCCGGGACCGGCGCAGGTACTGCGGCAGGAGAACTTCGCCGACGCGTTACGTGCGGCAATCCATCGCAGGGGACTCACCCTGGAACGGATTCAGAGCCGGCTGGCCGCGCGCGGGGTGCGGGTCAGCCTTGCCACGCTGAGCTACTGGCAGCAGGGCCGCAGCAGGCCGGAGCGACGCAAGTCCCTGCATGCGCTGCGGGAGATCGAGACGATCCTCGGCCTGCCACCGAGTACGCTGCTGGATCTCCTGCCATCGTCGAAATCGCGCGGGCGCGGCAGCAGCAGCCCGCGCCGAGGCCAGGAGCCTGCCCAGCCGGCGGTGCTGCTCGACCGGGCAGGCAAGGGCATCAGCGTGCTGAGCGTGTCCGACTTCTGCACCGTGGACGCCGGAAGGAACCTGCGCTCGATCTCCA
Source organism: Amycolatopsis aidingensis (assembly GCF_018885265.1). Taxonomy (GTDB): domain Bacteria; phylum Actinomycetota; class Actinomycetes; order Mycobacteriales; family Pseudonocardiaceae; genus Amycolatopsis; species Amycolatopsis aidingensis. The sequence continues at coordinate 1,382,391 of NZ_CP076538.1, read as the reverse complement.
CGACCCAGGTCGTCCGTGCCGTGGCGGAGCCGCAGGATCGCATCCTGCTGGTGCACGCCATCGACGACGGGGACGCCCTGCCGACCGACATCCGGGTCCGCATCGGCAGGCTGGGCGAGGTGCGGGTGGACAAGGACAACGGCTACCTGGCCGCGGAGATCCTGTTCGGCCGGACCCTGGTCAGCGACACGACCACCGTCATCGAGTACGACACGATCCTCGCCACCGGCACCGCCCCCTCCCGGCGATACGAGCGGCGGCTGCGCAGCACCATGCACAGCTGCCTGATCCGGGTCGGTTTCGACCCCGCCGCCCGGCCTGCCCGCTGCTACGAGTACCACCACCCCACTGGCCCGGCCGTCCCGGCCGAGCGTGGGCGCCTGTTCACCGACGACGCCATGACGGTGCACACCTTCGTGCCGAACGCCGCCCCCGGGGTCTACGGCATCTCCTGGTGCTGGGAGTGAGGGCCTGCTGGCGGCCAGCTACCGCGGACCCGATGAGGCCCTGGCCACCAGGGCAGGCCGCAGCCGCATGCTCTGCACGGACTCCCCGCCCATCAACCGCATCAGGGTGTGCACGCTGTGCTCGCCGATCGCCTGCATCGGGGAACGCACGCTGGTCAGCGGTACGGTCAGCTCCGCGGCCAGCGGGATGTCGTTGAAGCCCACCACGGACAGCTCGCGACCCGGCTCGATCCCGTGGTCCCGCAGGCAGCCGAGGACACCGATCGCGGCGGCGTCGTTCACGGCGAAGATCGCGGTGGGTTTGCTGCGCGCGCGCAGCAGCCGCTCGGCGCCCATCCGGCCACCCGCGGTGTCGAAGGTGGTCTGCACGATCCGGCCACCGGGGATGCGGTGCCCGGCCTCCTGGTAGGCGTCGAGGAAACCCTGGGTGCGCTCGATGGCATTGCTCGCGTAGGGCAGGCCGGCGAGCACCGCCGCACGCCGATGGCCGAGCTCGAGCAGATGCTCGGCCGCCATCCGCCCGCCTGCGTAGTCGTCGCAGGTGATCGCCGGATGGTCCGCTGCCCTGCGGTTGACCAGCACGAACGGCAGGCCGTGCTCGGTCAGGACGTCCAGTGAGCCGCCGTCCACAGGGGAGTCGCCGAGGATCATCGCGTCCACGCCATGGGAAAGCAGCACGTCCACGCATTCCCCGCGGGTGACCGGGTCGTCCCAGGAGTTCGTCACCAGCGTCTGGAACCCGTAACCGGCCGCGGCGCGCTCGATCCCCTCGTAGATGGTGGCCAGCACGGTGTCGGCCATCCGGGCCATCACCACGCCGAGCAGCCGGGTGCGCTGCCTGCGCAGCGCCGCGGCCTGCGCGTTCGGCACGTACCCCACCTCGCGCGCGACCTGCCTGATGTGCTCGGCCGTGGCCGAGGAGGCCGATCGGACCCCGGGCACGGTGGAGCCGTTGAGCACCCGGGAAACGGTCGAGACGTGGTACCCGGACAACTTCGCCACCGTGGCCAGGGTCGCCCGGCGGGCCGGGGCCCTGCCGGTTTCGCCTTCCTGGTTTCGCTGTTCCTGAATCCGCTGGTCATCCTCACCGTGCACAGTGCGATCGTGCCATGGACCCCGGCACGGCCCTTGACAGCGAGCCCGCGCGCGGCTTCAATCGCGCAAACGTTATAGCCAATTGTTTGCGCGCCCCTGACGAGGGTGGTGAGGGCATGCGTCCTGCGGGTTCCAACGAAGCACCGGTAGGCGCCCGGCGGCCGATGACGACCCGGATCCGGCTGCTGCCTGCGTTCCTGTGCTGCTGCGCGGTCGCGGCCGCCGTCGGCCTGGTGCTGCCGATGCTGGCGCGGCGGCTGACCGCGGGGGACGCGGGCTGGCCTGGTGAGACCTCCTGGCTCGGGCGTTTTCTCGGCGACCTGACCGAGGCGCAGTTCTACGCCACCGCACCGGCCGGCATCGGCATGCTGGTGTTCGCGGTTGGCGCGCATCTGGCCGCGCGGCGCCGGCTTCGCCTGCGCGGCTTCGACATCAGCTACGGCAGCGGCCTGCTGCCCTGGGTGGTGGCCGCCGCGCTGGGCGGCCTGCTGCTCTCGCACGCGCTGTGGTGGTGGACCCGCACCGGGTCCTGGCAGCCGACCTTCGTCCCGTTCGTCTCCGTCCCTCCCGCAGTGGTGCTGGTGTACGGCGCGGGCTGGCGGGTGGCAGGCACGGCCGCCGTGCTGGGCGGCGTGCTCAGCACCCCGCTCGCGCTGGCCGCGGTGAACTGGGTCTGCGTACCGCTGGAGCTGCCCAATGTGGTCGGCAACGTCACCGGCATGTGGTCCAGCGCGCTGGTCGCGTTCGCGTTGTGCCGCAGGCTGCCGTGGATGGTGCGGCCCGCCCCGCCGGAGGCGGGCCCTGCCGAGCGGCCGCGGCCGCGGGCCTCCTGGCTGCCGCGGCGGATGCTGGCCGACTTCACCGAGGCTCAGTTCTACGGCAACGAGTGGGCCTCGGTGGGCATGCTGGCCGGGCTGCTCGTCGCATGGGCCGCCGATCCCAGCGCGCCCGCATACGGATCGGGCCTGCTGCCCGCCATGCTCAGCGCGCAGTTGTTCACCGCGGCGTTCGGCTGCTGGTGGCACGCCGACCGCTGGCGGCGGCACGGCTGGTACCCGACCTTCGTGCCGGTGGTGTCCCTCGCCCCGGCCGCGGTGCTCGCCTATGGCGGAAGCTGGGCGGTCATCCTCGGCGGTGCGGCGCTCGGCGCCCTGCTCGGGCCCCCGCTCGCCAGGGCAATCATCGCCCGGCTGCCGTCGGACTTCCATCCGTTCATCGGCAGTGTCGCCTCGATGACCGCGACCACCCTGGTCGGTATCGGGATCATGGGTATCCCGGATGCCGCCGGGTTGCTCTGATCCGTCAACCAGCTCAGGGAGCCGCCGTGACCGTCCACCCCCTCGCCGAAGCGCCGATCACCCTCGTGCGGGCGCGCCGGATCCGCTCGCTCACCGATCCCGAGCCGGAGGCACTCGCCATCGCCGGGGAGCGGATCGTGGACGCGGGCGGCTGGGACACCTTGCGCGGACGCTTCCCGCGGGCCCGGCAGGTGGACTTCGGCCCGGCCACGATGGTGCCGGGGCTGAACGACGCGCACGCCCATCCCAGCCTGCACACCAGCGAGGATCTCTATGTCGACCTGGCACCGGATCGCACCCCGAGTGCCACCGCCGTGCGGGAGGCGCTGGCCGGGCTGGCTGCCCGCACTCCGGCTGGCGAATGGGTCGTCGGGCACAACTTCGACCTGTCCCGTACCGAGGGCGGCGACCGGATCGACCGGGCCCTGCTGGACGAGGTGTCCCGGCACCACCCGGTCCTGGTGATCCACTACTCCTACCACGCCGCCGTGGCCAACTCCGCCGCGCTGCGGGCCGGCGGCTACGGCGACGACTCCGCCGATCCGGTTGGCGGCAGGCTCGGCAGGGACGCCGCCGGGCGGCTGGACGGGGTGGTGCACGAGCGGGCGTGGATGGAGGCCTATCTCGGCCACGGTGGCAGGAAGGCCCTTGTCCCCCAGCCCGACCTGGACACCAGGGTCGCCGCGCTGGTCCGCACGCTCCGGCGGTTCAACGCCGCCGGGGTGACCTCGGTCTGCGACGCGATGGTGCACCCGCAGGACTGGCGGGTGTACCAGGAGGCAAGGCGCAGGGGCCTGCTCACCGCCAGGGTGGGGATGCTGCTGTGGTACGAGTTCTTCCGGCACGCGGCCGAACTGGGGATGTGCACCGGACTCGGGGACGAGTGGCTGCGCTTCACCGGCGTGAAGATGATGACCGACGGGGCATCCTCGGGAGGGACCTGCCTGTGCACGGCCGCGGGCCGGGGCATCCAGCTCATGCCGGACGAGGAGATCGAGCGGACCGTGCGGGAGGTGCACGCGGCAGGCAGCACCGTGGCGGTGCACGCGAACGGGGATATCGCGGTTGGCAAGGTGCTGGCGGCCATCGAGTCGGCCCAGCACGTGGTTCCCGGCACCCGACGGCACCGGATCGAGCACTGCTCGATGGCCGATGCGGCCACCGCGCGGCGGCTGCGCGCGGCCGGGGTCGTCCCCGTGCCGTTCGGCGCATTCGTGCACTACCACGGGCACAACTTCATCGCGCACTACGGCAAGGAAACCGCGGCCACCATGTGTCCACATCGGACATTTCTGGCGGCGGGCCTCACCGTGCCAGGCTCCTCGGACTACCCGTGCGGGCCGCTGGAGCCCCTGCTCGCGCTGCGGTCGATGACCACGCGGCAGGCGCAGGACGGAACGGTGCTCGGCGCGGACGAGCGGCTGTCGGCCACCGAGGCACTGCATGCCTACACGGTCGGCTCGGCCTACGCCTCCGGCGAGGAGGCCGTGAAGGGCAGGCTGGCGCCGGGCATGCTCGCCGATTTCGTCGTGCTCGAACAAGACCCGCTCACCGCGGAACCGGCCCGGCTGGACGCGCTGCGCCCGCTCGCCACCTGGGTCGGCGGGCAGCAGGTGTGGGCGGCCGATGAGCAGCAAGGAGAGCCATCGTGAACGACAACATCACCGCGGCGACCGAGGAAGAGCGGTTGCTGTTCGCTCCGATCAGGACGGTCGGGGAACTGCTGGAATCGGGCGCGGTCTCCCCGGTCGAGCTCACCGAGGCCGCACTCCGCAGGATCGAGCGGCTGGACTCCAGGCTGCATGCCTTCGCCACGGTGGCAGGCGAGCAGGCGCTGGCGGCTGCGCGCGCGGCGGCCGACCGGATCGCGGGCGGGCGGCGGCGCGGCCCGCTGGACGGGATCGTGGTGGCGGTCAAGGACTGCGCCGCCGTGCTGGACCTGCCGCTGGAGGCGGGCTCGGCCGTGCTGCGCGGCAATATCGCCCGGCAGGACGCCGCCACGGTCACCGCGCTGAAGTCCGCTGGCGCGATCATCATCGGGAAGACCACGCTGGACGAATTCACGCTGACCACCGTCGGCCCGGCCCGCAACCCACTGGACGAGGAGCTCACCGCGGGCGGCTCCAGCGGCGGCTCGGCGGTCGCGGTGCGGGCGGGCCTGTGCTCGGCCGCGCTCGGCACCGACACCGGTGGCAGTGTGCGGATCCCGGCCGAATGCTGCGGCATCACCGGGCTGAAACCGACCCACGGGCTGCTGCCGACCGAGGGGATCATCCCGCTGGCTCCCTCCCTTGACCATCCCGGCGTGCTGGCGCGCACCCTCGCGGACACCGCGCTGGTGCTGGAGGCACTGTTGCCTGCCCGGCCTGCCGGGCTGGACGGCACCGTGACCGGCGGCGAGTGCCGGTACCGGATCGGCGTTCCCGCGGGACTCGACTGCGCCCCGGCGGCCTGGGAAGCCTTCGGCGCCGCCGTCGAGTACGCGCGCGGCCGTGGTGCCGAGGTCAGCACGGTGCAGCTGCCCGACCTGGAGCAGCTGGGCAAGGCGCACTGGACCATCCTGAGCAGCGAGCTGGCCGGCTACCACCTGCGCCGGTTCGGCGCGGCGGAGAACCGGTACCAGCAGCCGATGCGGGACGCCATTACCGCGGGGAGCGAGGTGAGCGTGCCCGACTACCTCGCCGCGCAGGAGCAACGAGGGCGGCTGCGGGAGCAGGTGAACGGCCTGCTCGATGGCGTCGACCTGCTCGCCATGCCCACGCTCACCTGCGCGGTCCCGCGGCGGGACGCCCCCGAGGACCCGACCGCCGCCATGGTCGCGCTGACCTCCCTGTTCAACCACACCGGGCATCCCGCGCTCAGCGTCCCGCCCGCGACCGCCGCGGCGGACCGGCCCGCCGGAATCCAGCTCGTCGGCAGGCACTTCACCGAACGCGCCCTGCTCACCGCCGCCAGCACCTTCGCCCAACTGCTGTGAGTGTCAGTGGACCAGGTTGCGCGGCCGGCCCGCGGCGTGGGCCAGGATGTTGTCGCAGGTGGTGCTGAGGATGCGGTGCACGGCGTCGCGGGTGTTGAAGGCCGTGTGCGGCGTGATGAGCACGTTGCGCATCCGCAGCAGGATGTGGTCGCCAAGCAGCGTCTCCAGGTTGTGATCCCGCGCGAACACGGAACGCACCAGCTCGGCCTCCTCGCGGACGGTCGGTTCCTCCTCGAGCACGTCGAGTCCGGCCGCGGCGACGGTGCCGTCGGAAAGCGCCCGCAGCAGGGCCGTGGTGTCGACCACGCTGCCGCGGGAGGTGTTGATCAGGATCGTGCCGGGCTTCATCGCACGGAACTCCTCCGGCCCGAGCAGGTGGTGAGTGCCGGGGCAGGCCGGTACGTGCAGGCTGACCACATCCGACCCGGCCAGCAGCTCCGCCATTCCGGTGTAGCGGAAGCCGAGCGTGGGCGCGAGATCCTCGTCCGGCGCGGTGTCCACCGCGAGCACCTCCATGCCGAACCCCTTGGCGAGCCGGATGGTGTGCCTGCCGATATCGCCGGTGCCGATCACGCCCATGGTGCGGCCCAGCAGGTCGAACCCGGTCAGCCCGGACTGGGAGAAGTCGCCTCTCCGGGTGCGCTCGACGGCATCGACCAGTCGGTGGCTCAGCCCCAGCAGCAGCGCGAAGACGTGCTCGGCCACGGTGTTCTTCCCGTAGGTGGGCACGTTTGCGACCCGCACGCCGCGCCGAAGGCACGAGTCCATGTCGATGTGGTCGAACCCGGTGGAGCGGGTGGCGATGAGCCGCAGGCCGGTGCAGGCATCGAGGACCTTCTCGTCCATGGCCGAGTAGATGAAGGTCGAGATGACCTCGGCATCGGCGTGCTTCCTGGCCAGTTCCTGGTCGAGTGGCGCCGCTTCGAACCGGACCTCGTGCTCCGCGCTCAACCGCTGGAAGGCCGCGCGTTCCCACTCCTCGGCCTCGAAAACGGATACCTTCATCTCGCCCTCTCCCTATGTCCCTGCGCGCCGGGCGTTCTCGCCCGCACCGAAACTAGCCAGGCCGGGATTCGGGAGAATGCGGGACTTGGCCCCTTCCTGGCAGGACCAACGTCCCCCGCGCCGGGTGCCTCCTGCCCTGTTCCCTGACGGCGGCCAGGGTCGAAGCTCGGATGCCATCAATTCCGAGGAGGCTGTCGTGCACTGGTACGTCGACCATCCCGGCCAGGGCTGGCTCGGGTGGATCCTGATGATCGTGGCCATGGTCCTGTTCTGGGGTGGCCTGGTCACCGTCATCGTGTTGCTGCTGCGGCGCCTCGCCCGCCCGGACCGCACCCCGGCGGCGCCGGAAGCCGAGCCGGCAGAGGGCATCCTCGCCGCGCGCTTCGCCCGCGGCGAGATCGACGAGGAGGAGTATCGCAGGCGCAGGGCCGCACTGCGCGAGTGAGCCAGGGAATCCACAGCCGGATCAGTGCGGCCGGTCCAGCGTGCCGAGCAGCACCCGCGCCACCGCGTCGAGTTCGGTGAGCGGTAGTTCGGCCGGCCGCGCCAGCTGCGTGGCGGCGGGCAGCCCTGCCTCGGCCAGCAACGCCCTGGCCTCGTTCTTGCTCAGCTGCCGCCCCGCCGCCCTGCATCCGGTGATCAGGGCTTCCCGCAGGGCGTTGGCGGCCACCGCCCCGGTGCGCTTGGCCAGTTCCACCGCTGCCGCGGCGACGGGGGAACCGTCGTCCTCGCCGCGGCGGGTGACCATCGTGACCCTGCCGTCCAGCCGCCGGACCTCGAGCCGGTACCCCTCCCGGATCAACCGGTCGAGGTGCGGGTACCTGGCCAGGATGTCCTGGGCTCCGGTGGGTGCCGCCACGGTCAGCTCCCTGCCCGGCCCGCACAGCAGCACCCGCGGAAGCTGGCCTGCGAAGCCCGCGGTGAGGTCCAGCCACACCGCGCCGGAGTTCGCCCGCTTGCGCACGCCGGTGGCCTCGCCGGTAAGGGTGGCCAGGTAGTCCGGCACCGGCATGGCGGGGTCGCGGCCCCAGCCGGTACCGACCGGAAGCTCCGTCCCGGTGTCCGGCAGCCGGTCCAGGACCTCCGCGGGCAGCCTGCCTGCCGACTCCAGCGAACTCGTGCCGTGGCTGTAGATCCGAAGCTTGCCGTCCTCGGCGCCGAGTTGTTTCCAGGAGTGCTTGGTGGGCCGGCACAGGTACAGCGAGCTGGCCGAGCCCAGCGCCTCGGCGCCGTGGTAGGTGTTGAACCGGGGCAGCACCGCCTCCAGCATCAGGCCGAGCCGGGTCAGCGCGCGTTGCACCTGGAAGCTGAGCTCGACCTGCCGCTCCCCGCTGCCGTAGCAGATCGCCATCCGGGCCCAGCCGGTGCGCCGCAGCCCTTCCAGCCCGCGCCGGGCGAACAGCCCGATACCGTCCGCGGTGTACGGCGGGTCGGTGAACACCAGGTCCGCACTGTCGTGTACCGGTTCCGGCAAACCCAGCCGCAAGTCGGCGAACCAGGTCCGCACCTCCAGCCCGGCCCGCCGGGCATGCGCCCCGACCACCTCGAGCACCGTGTCGTCCACATCCACCACCGTCACCCGCGCCGATGGCAGCAGGGTGGCCACCGCCAGCCCGGTCAGGTCACGATCACCGAGCACCAGCAACCGATGCCCGGCAAGGTGGAACCGCTCGGTCAGCCAGAACGCCCTGTGCACAACTGTGTCCACTGTGGCCGGAACATGGTCGAGGTCGCGGCGGGGCGCGGGCAGGTCGGCCCTGGCGGCCTCGACGACCGCCCGCAGCAGGTCCTCGGCCTGCCGGTCCGGGCGGGCCAACAGCGGACCGAGCTCCGCCAGCGCCCCGGCCCGCAGCCGGACCGCGCGGTCCTCGGTGGACACGGCCGCGCCGAGCAGCCCGAGCAGTTGCTTGACCCCCTCGCGGGAGACCCCGGAACGGGCGACCAGCTCGGCCATCCGGTACGGAGTGCCCTCGGCAAGGAGCTCCAGCACGCCCAGGCCAAGCGGCAGGTCGATACCCCAGGAACCTTCCATGGTGTCGCGCAACTCGGCCGCCGACACCCCAAGCGGACTCGTCATACCTGCACGGCACCCCGCGTGCCGCCCCCGGAACCGAACCCTCGTCCGCACCTCATCGGGCCAGCGTACCCGTCGCCATCGCGGGAACCACGGCGCGATGCGCCGCCTGGGTGAAGAAACGCCGTCCAGGCAACGACGCGGGTCGTTCAGGGGTAGAGAAGACGAGGTCGAAGATGCTTGGCACGAGGAGGGACACGGATGGGGCCCATCGTTCCTGGTTTGCCATGGATGCAGCGACGCGCACTCGGGCTGGCCGCCGTCGTGGTGCTGGCGGCGAGCCTGCTCGCCGGCCTGCCACCACGGTCGGCACAGGCGGCGGGTCACGCCCGGCCGGAGGCAGGCGGGGTACTGATCAAGCACAGCTATGCGGCACGGCAGTACCTCTGGACCCAGGTGAACCGCAAGCTGCCCGACCGCTCGTACTGGCAGGACGGGAGGGACGACGCACGTGCGGGCTGGTCTACGCGGCCACGTGGCATCTTCCGATCGCTGTTCCAAGTGGATCTGACGCCGATCGCCGGTACCAGGGTGCACGACGCCTACTTCGCGATCACCTTGGACCGGTCGAACTTCTGCCGGGAGGTCCCGGTCGAGCTGTGGCACACCAGGGCCATCGACCCAGCCGTGCCGCTCACCTGGAACAACTCTCGAGATCACTGGTTGGAAGGGCGTCCGCTCGCCACCGGCACCGGCCAGGCCTGCGACGATCTCGACACCGGGATGGAGTTCGGGGGCGCGTCGCTGCACCGGCTCGTGCAGGACGCCGCGGACCGGCACTCCCCGACCCTGACACTGGGGCTGCGTGTGCCAGAGGAGGGCGATCCCCGGCAGGGCATGCTGTTCCAGCCGGAGACCGCCGTCCTGGTGGTGGAGTACAACTCGCCGCCGGACGCGCCCACCCGGCTGTCCACGGTCCCGCCGACCCCCTGCGGTACGGCGGAGGCACCCATCTCGCTGAACGACGGGCGCGGCTCGCGCTTTTCCGCCGTGGCCACCGATCCGGACCGGGACAACCTGAACACCCTGCTGGAAATCGTGCACGCGGACGGAACGATCGTGCACGCGAGCGAGTCGGCCACCACGACCTCGGGCGCGGCATTCAGCTGGCCGGAGCTACCGGCTGGGGTGCTACGCCACGGCGAGACCTATCACTACCGCGCGCGCAGCAGCGATCACCTGGACACCGGGCCCTACACCGACCCCTGCTATTTCACCGTGGACGCGGTGGAACCCGGTACGCCGCGGATCGCATCGACCGACTACCCGCCCGACGGAGAACCGGTGATCCCGGCACGAACCACCGGCACCCTGACCCTACGGCCAGCCGAGGGAGACACCGATATCGCCGAGTACCGCTTCGGCCTGCAACAGTTCCGGATGACCAGACGGATCAAGGCCGCCCCGGACGGGACGGCGGTCCTTCCGATCACGGTGCACTCGTGGTTCGGGGAATCGTTGTACGTCCGAGCCGTGGACCATGCGGGCAACCCCGGCCCCACCGCCCCGGCCTGGGAGCTGAACGTACTGGACAACCCCGCACCACCGGCACACGAACCAGGTGACGCGACTGGCGACGGTCGCGCCGACGTAGTCGCCGTGCTCGACCATGGCTTCGAACGCACCATGATCTGGAACCTCGTGGCGAGGGAGGGTGGCTTCCATGCCGGTGTCGTGGGTTTCGACAGCGGCTTCGGCGGCGGCGTGGAACCGGAGCGGAACCGGTTCGTCCGGGCGGACTTCGACGGGGACGGGCGCACCGACCTGATCGCACTGCGGGAGAACCTCGACGGCACCGGAAGGCTGACGCTGGTGCGCTCGGACGGCAACGGGTACGCGGGCACCTCGACCTGGGACAGCGGGGATCAGGCGTGGCCACTGGCCACCACCCGGATGGCCGCAGGAGACTTCGATGGCGACGGTACCTCCGATCTCGCGGTGCGACTGGCCACCGCGGGCGGCGGGTGGCAGGTCCTGGTGTTCCGCGACGGCAGGCTGGCGCAACCGGAACCCTGGCACATTGCCAGCGGCGGTGGGGCGGATGCGCACATCCTGGCTGGGGACTTCGACGGGGACGGACGTGCCGACCTGGCCGAGCTGCGTGACGAGGGCGACTGCCGGGCGAGCCTGGTGCTACACCGTTCGACCGGTACCGCGTTCGGGGACGGCCAGCTCCGCTGGGACAGCGGTACCGGCGGCTACTGCACCGACCGGGCCACCCTGGTAGCCGGGGATGTGCACGGCGACGGGAAGGACGACCTGATCGCCCGCTACGACCACGCCGGTGCGGGCACGACGCTACAGGTGTTCGATTCCGCGGACGGCCCGGTCGAATGGTGGCGCGACCCGGGGTTCGACCCGGGGTTGGCGGTGCTCGGCGCCGGGGACTTCGACCTCGACGGCCGGGCGGACCTCGCCATGGTCACCACCGATACGACCACTGGACGGACCCAGCTGTGGACCTCCCGCTCCACCGGATCCGGCTTCACCGCACCGGTGCTCGGCTGGCAGGAGACCACTGGGGGCGTCCCCTACGGTCCCTGACCGGCATCCGTGGGCCGGGCCCACAGCCGCTCGGCGCGTTCCTTCAGCGCGCGGGCCACGGCGTCGAACCCGTCCTTGACCCACGGGCCCGCCTGGCGCATCACCTGCCCGGCGTACTCGCCGCTGAAGGTGTCGGTGGTGCGGTAGCTACAGCGTCGCGGCCCAAGGGGTTCGATCCACTGGTCGCGGACGGCGAAGATGCCGGGCAGCTCGTCCCCGGTGTCGTAGCGCAGATGATGTGGCGGGTCGACGATCCGGATGTACTCCCGGTTCACGAAGGTGCCTGCCGAACCGTCCATGGCGGGCACGGTGAGGTCGATCCGGTCCCCGATCGCCAGGGTGGTCTCCGCGCGGACCGTGTAGGGGTTCCATTCCGGGTAGCGCGGGTAGTCGACCAGCACCTCCCAGACGAACCGGGCCGGTGCCTCGATCTCCACCGTGACGGACTCGACGATATGGGATTCGCTCATGCCGGCATGTACTCCCCACCGTTGACGTCCAGCGTCGCCCCGGTGATCTCGGAGGCGTAGCGGGACAGCAGGAACAGCACCGCACCGGCGCAGGCCTCGTCCGGCGGGATCCGGCCGAGCGGCTTGCCGCCCGCGATCTCGTCGTAGATCTCCTGCTCGGCGACACCGCGCTGCTCCGCCGTCATCCGCAGGTAGAAGCGCACGCCGGGGCCATCCAGCCAGCCCATCATCGCCTGGTTGGCACGGATTCCGTGCTCGCCGAGCTCCAGTGCGAGCGAACGGGTCACCGACCCCATCGCAGCCTTGGCCGCCGCGTACCCGCCGTCCCCGCGCATCGGCTTACGGGTGGCCATCGTGCCGATGTTGACGATGGCGCCCCTTCCGGCCGCCTTCATCCCCGGCACCACCGCGCGGGTGACGTTCAGCGCGCCGAACAGGATGATGTCCATCGAGCGGCGGATCGCCTTCTCCCGCGTGTCCAGCAGGTCGGCGAAGCCTGGATGCCCATAGGCCGAGTTGATCAGCCCGGTGATCGGGCCGAACCGCTCGGTGGCGGCGTCCACCAGCCGCTGCACCTCCTCGGGCTTGCGGACATCGCAGGACATGCCGAAGGCCTCGCCACCGGCCGCGGTGATCCGCTCCGCCTCCGCGGTCATCACCTCGGTCGAGCGTGCCGCCATCACGACCTTCGCGCCCTCGGCCGCTGCCCGGCAGGCCAGCCGGGCACCGAGCCCCGGCCCGACCCCGGTGACCAGCACGACCTCGCCGTCGAGCATCACAGGTAAACCTCCACATAGGATGCGAAGTCTCGTTCGATTCGTTCCGCGGACAACCCGAAGTCCTCCGCCGTGTAGGAGTGCGTGGCATCGCGTTCCCGCCGGTCCCGGTCCAGATAGGACTCGAATGCCGCATCGTCGGCCTCGTCCGCGCCAAGGCCCAGCGCGCCGAGCACACGACGGGCCTGGGCGGCTGGCTCGGCCACCATCTGGTCGAAACGGACGTCCACGAAGCGGTGCGGCCGCCGCGCGCGCACCGCGGTGAACTCTCCGAGGGTGGTGGCGAACCGCTCGCTCCAGTAGCGGCCGATCGCGACCGGATCCCCGGAATCGCTGTACTGGGCGGACATCGCGCGTACCATCGAGGCGTAGGAGGGCACCGCGCGCACCGGGGACCGGTGGGTCATCACGATCCGGCAGCCGTCGAAGGTGTCCAGCACGGTGTCCACCGCCGTCAGGTGGTGTGGCGACTTCAGCACCCAGCGCCGGTGCGCCCTGGACGGATCCTGCCACTGCAGCACCTGCAACCACTGGCGCAGCTCCTGGTACGCCTTGCCCTGGTCGGCCGACCGCAGCCAGTCCCCGTAGTCCGGCACCCAGTAGAAGGAGTCGAAGCTCATCGAGGTGAAGGTCCGGTCCAGCAGGATCACGTCCTCCTCCGGGCCATCCCATGCCACGGTGTGGATATCGCCGAACTCGGGCGAGAGTTCGAGGAAGGCCGCCATCCGCTGCCGGGCACGCTCCTTGCGCTCGGCAGCGTCCGGCCCCTCACCGGGGAAGGGGATCGGGTACGAGGTCTCCCAGGACAGCGTGGAGGTGAGCTTCGGCGAGGCGGACAGCAGCCGGTGCAGCAGGGTGGACCCGGTCCGCGGCAGACCGCAGATGACCGCACCCACATCCGGCTCCACCTCGAGGATCTCCGGATGTTCCCGTTGCAGCGCGCGCAGCCGCAGCCGGTCGGCCAGCAGCGCGATGAGCCTGCGCCGGGTCAGTTCACGGCCGAACCCGGAAAGGCCCGCCTGCTTGTTCAACGCGGTCACCAGCACCCCGAGCGGCTCGAGGAACCAGTCGTCGCCGAACTCGAACAACCCGGTCTTGTCCCGCGCGGAGGCCAGCAGCAGGTCCACCTCCAGCGGTGCGGTCTTCGCGGTCACCTGTCCTCCCTGCCGATCAACGCATCCAGTGCGACCACCCGGCATTCCGGGACGGGGTGGGTCCGTGCGCCGAGCCAGCGCAGCAACGCGGTGCCGCTGCCGTGCCCGCAGGTGTCAATCCAGTTGCCGAAGCCGGGATCACGGTCGGCCACCACGATGGTCAGCCTGCCCCCGCTGAGCACGGCGGTGTGCTTGTTCACCGTGATCCGGCGCCGGTGGTCCAGCGACTCCATCCACCAGTTGTCCAGCTGGAAGTTCCAGTACGGGCAGTCGGGAACCTCGGTCTCGATCAGCCATGCCTCACCGGGGGCCAGCTTCCAGTAGCCGTGCAGGTAGTGGATCTCCGGGTCCCCACCGGCTCGCTGGAACATGTTCTGGCCGAAGTCGGCGAGCTCGTTCGGCCTTGTCATGAACAGCTCGGTCCACTGTGCGAAAGTGGCCGCGGTGCCGTGCACCGACAGCGCGGCCCGGCGCAGTGCCTTGGCCAGGAACTCCGGACTGAGCTCGGCGGGCTCGGCGGGGCCATCGATCCGCTCGATCGCCCACTGCCCCGGCGTCTCGGTGCCGCGGTCGAGGTAGGTCTGGCGCAGCACGAGGCCGGTGGAGTCGGGGGCGAGCGGGAGCCAGTTGCGGCCCTGCTCGGTCGCGCTGGCGATAATCTCGATGGTGCCGTCCGGCTCGGCGACCAGCTCACTGTCGGTCAGCTCGCCGGTGGAGGCCATGGTGCCGTCCTTGGCGTAGCGGTTGGCCTTGGAGCCGATACTGAAGTACGCGATCGTGCCGCGCCTGCCGGTGATCCGGTAGCTGCGGTCACCGCGGATGTTCGCCGAGAGGTAGACGTTGTCCGGATTGTCCGCGCCGATCTTCACCAGGTCCAGCTCGTGCAGCCGGGGGAAGTCCGGGTCGGCGTTGTCCACACAGGAGTACAGCATCTCCCTGGTGAGGCGGCTCAGGTAGCGGAAGCCCTCGGCGCGGTCCAGCGGGGTGTCCGGGGCCGCGGGGCGCAGCACCTCCTGCCCCGCTCGCTCCAGCGCCCGGCAGAACTCCGCCCAGGCTTCGGCAGGCTCGCTCACGCCATCTCCTCTGAGTAGAACACGTTCTACAATCAGAGTACCGAAACTGGACAATGTTCAATACGTGTTGCCAGGCGTGGTTCGGTCCGTGCCGAGCACGCCGAGCTCGCGCAGCGCGCCGAGCACCTCCTCGGCCGCCTGCTCCGGGGTGCCCTGCGTGGTGTCCAGCCGCAGCTCGGGGTCGGTGGGCGGCTCGTACGGCGAGTCGATCCCGGTGAAGTTGACCAGCTCGCCTCGCCGTGCCTTGGCGTACAGGCCCTTCGGGTCCCGGCGCTGCGCCGTCTCCAGCGGGGTGCCCACGTACACCTCGCAGAACTCCCCCGGCTCGACCAGCCCACGGGCGAGCGCGCGCTCGGCGCGGAACGGCGAGATGAACGACACCAGCACGATCAGGCCAGCCTGCACCATCAGCGCGGACACCTCGGCGATCCGGCGGATGTTCTCCACCCGGTCGGCCTCGGTGAAGCCGAGGTCGGAGTTCAGGCCGTGCCGGATGTTGTCGCCGTCCAGCAGGAAGGTATGCGCGCCGAGCCCGTGCAGCCGCCGCTCCACCAGGTCCGCGATGGTGGACTTGCCTGCGCCGGACAACCCGGTGAACCACACCACGCAGGGGCGGTGCCCGTTGCGGGCGGTCCTGGCTTGCTTGTCCACGGTGACGGCCTGCCAGCGCAGGTTGGCCGAGCGGCGCAGCGCGAAGTCGATCATTCCGGCGCCGACCGTGCGGTTGTTCAGCGGGTCCAGCACGATGAACGAACCGAGGTCGCGGTCCTGGTGGTACGGCTGGTACGCCACCGGCTCGTCGATACGGACGTGCGCAACCCCGATCTCCCCAGCCCGCAGGGTCCGCGCGGGCAGTTCGGCCTGGGTGCGCACGTCGATCCGGTGCCGGGGACGTTCCGCGGTGAAACCGACCGTGCGGGCGCCGAACTTGGCCAGATACCGCCGCCCTGGCAACATCTCCTGCTCGTCCAGCCAGACCAGATGCGCCCGGAAGGCGTCGGCGACCTCGACCGGCGGCCCGGCGGCGAGCACGCTGCCCCTGCTGACGTCCAGTTCCCCGGCCAGCACCACGGTGACCGAGGACCCGGCAGGCGCCGCAGGGAGCTCGCCGTCCATGGTGACGATGCGCTCCACCACGGACTCCTGCTCCCCCGGCTGCACCCGGACCCGGTCCCCACGGTGGAGCGTGCCGCCCAGCACCCTGCCGGAGAAGCCACGGAAGGTGTCATCCGGCCGGTTCACCCACTGCACGAGCAGCCGCGCCGGTGCGGTGGGCGAGCCGTCCCGCGGCCGCGCCGTCTCCAGCCACTCGAGCAGGGACTCCCCTTCGTACCACGGCGTCCGCTCGCTTCGGGCGACCACGTTGGTCCCTTCCACTGCGGACACCGGGATGCAGGCCACCTCGGTGATGCCGAGTCCGGCTGCGAACTCGCGGTACTGTGCGCTGATCCGCTCGAACGCCTCCCGCGAGTAGCCGATCAGGTCCAGCTTGTTCACCGCCAGCGCGACCTGCCGGATGCCAAGCAGTGCGACCAGGTTGGTGTGCCGGTAGGTCTGGTCGAGCAGGCCCTTGCGGGCGTCGAGCAGGATCACGGCGGCGTCCGCGGTGGAGGCGCCGGTGACCATATTTCGGGTGTACTGCTCGTGGCCCGGCGTGTCGGCGACGATGAACCGGCGCCGCTCGGTGGCGAAGAACCGGTACGCCACGTCAATGGTGATCCCCTGCTCCCGCTCCGCGGCCAGGCCGTCGACCAGCAGCGCGAAGTCCAGCTCGGCACCCCTGGTGCCGTGCCGCCGCGAGTCGGCGGCCAGCGCATCGAGCTGGTCGGTGTGCAACAGCCGGGACTCGTACAACAGCCTGCCGATCAGGGTGCTCTTGCCGTCGTCCACGCTGCCGCAGGTGAGAAAGCGCAGCAGGCCGGCATGGTCCCCCTGCGCCATGGCCATCGGCTGGGTCATCAGAAGTACCCCTCCTGCTTCTTGCGCTCCATCGAGCCGGACTGGTCCCGGTCGATGACCCTCCCCTGCCGTTCCGAGGTGGTGGCGGTGCGCATTTCGGCGACGATCTCCGGCACCGTCCGGGCCTGGCTCGGCACCGCCCCGGTCAGCGGGTAGCAGCCCAGCGTGCGGAAGCGGACCAGGCGCCGCTGCGGCACCTCGCCCTCGGCCAGCGGCATCCGGTCGTCGTCCACCATGATCAGCACTCCGTCCCGCTCCACCACGGGTCGTTCGGCCGCGAAGTACAGCGGCACGATCGGAATGCGCTCACGCTCGATGTAGCGCCATACGTCGAGTTCGGTCCAGTTGGAGAGCGGGAAGACCCGGATACTCTCCCCCGGGCCGATCCGGGTGTTGTACAGCCGCCACAGCTCGGGGCGCTGGTCCTTCGGATCCCACCGGTGCTGCGCGGTGCGGAAGGAGAACACCCTTTCCTTGGCCCTGGACGCCTCCTCATCCCGGCGCGCGCCGCCGAAGGCGAGGTCGAACCGGTTGTGCTCCATCGCCTGGCGCAGCCCCTGGGTCTTCCACAGGTCCGTGTGCCGCGCCGAACCGTGGTCGAAGGGGTTGATGCCCTTGGCAAGGCCCTCCGGGTTGCGATGCACGATGAGCTCGAGGCCGAGCCGCCGCGCCGTCTCGTCCCGGAAGGCGATCATCTCGCGGAACTTCCATGTGGTGTCCACATGCAACAAAGGGAAGGGTGGAAGGCTCGGGTAGAAAGCCTTACGCGCCAGATGCAGCAGTACCGAGCTGTCCTTGCCGATGGAGTAGAGCAGCACCGGCCGCTCGCTTTCGGCGACCGCCTCGCGAAAGATGTCGATACTGTCGGCTTCCAGCCGGTCGAGGTAGCTGAGCATCGTTCACCCCACGGTCGCCAGCTCCGCGAGGATGTCCTCGGCCAGCTCCGGCCGGCACACCAGCAGATCGGGCAGGCGGGGGTCGCGGTTGTTGTAGCGCAGCGGGCTCCCGTCCAGCCGGGAGGTGTGCAGGCCCGCCGCCCTGGCGATGGCCACCGGAGCGGCGGAGTCCCATTCGTACTGGCCGCCGCCGTGCAGGTAGGCCTCGGCCTCGCCGCGGACGACCGCCAGCACCTTGTAGCCCGCGCTGCCCATCGGCACCAGCTCGGCACCGACGGCCGCGGCCACCTCGCGAGCCTGCGCGGGTGGGCGGGTCCTGCTCACCGCGATGCGGATCCCGCCCGCGGGTCGCACGGGAAGCGGTAGTTCGTCATCGGTGCCATAAACCCGGTCCAGCGCGGGCAGTGCGACGGCGGCCGCGGCCAGGTCGCCCGCCTGCCACAACGCCACATGGACCGCCCAGTCGACCCGCCCCTGCTCGCCGAACTCCACGGTGCCGTCCAGCGGGTCGATGATCCACACCCGCTCGGCGGTCAACCGGGCGGGATCGTCCGCCGCCTCCTCGGAGAGCACGGCATCCCCTGGCCGGTGCGCCCGCAGTTCGCCGGCAAGGTACTCCTGTGCCGCGCGATCACCACGCGCGCCGATATCGGCGTACTCCTCCCGCCCTTCCCGCAGGCTGGTCAGCAGGGTGCCCGCTTCGGCGGCGATCCGGCGGGCCAGCGCCGCGTCATCGTTCGTCATGGGGCAACGGTAGCGGCATATTGAACAATGTCCAATACCTGGACTGAACATTGTTCACCCCTGCGGTACAGTGGATTCATGGCTCAGACCAACGTGCAGCCCGGTACCGCGTGGGGCGACACCGAAGGGCGCAGGCGGGATATCCTCGCCTCCGCCGAGGGGCTGCTCGAGGAGTCCGGCTACCCGGCGCTGACGATCCGCGCGATCGCCGCAGGCGCCGGCGTCAGCGCCGGTACCGTCTACCAGTACTTCGACGGCAAGGAGGAGGTCTTCGTCGCGCTCACCGCCCGCAGGCTCGAGCAGGTACGGGCGACGCTGGAGGAGGTGGATCGCCTGCTCGGTATCGCGGGGGTGCTGCGGGAGATCCTGCCGCAGATCACCGAGCTGTGGCGCAAGCTGGGCCGCTCGGCACCGCAGTGGGAGGCGAAGGTGCTGGCGAGCGGCAGGCGGAACAAGGGTGTGGTGACCTCCGCGACGCTCTACCGGAACACCCTGCGCACGCTGGAGCAGACCCTGCGGGAGACGGCCGAGGCCGCGGGGCAGACCCTGGTGGAGGACCCGGCCGTGGCGCACTGGGTGTGGGACGCGCTGATCGGGGTCGCCGACGACCTGCTGCTCGGCGGCTCCCGGCAGGGCAGGGTCCCGCGCAGGCGCCTCGTCCGGTTCGCCACCGAGGCCATCGAACGCAGCATCGTGACTTAGGTTGTGTCCGGGAAGGCGATCCAGGCACGGTGTTCGGTCGCGGCCAGTGCGAGCAGCAGCAGCGCGACGGCTCCTGCCGCCCACAGCGGCCAGGGGACGGCCATCGGCGCCAGCAAGATCAGCGCGACACAGGCTGGATAGCGGACCAGGAACCGGCCGGTCCCCCGCCCGGCAGGCAGCACGCAGACCAGCCAGATCGAGGTCAGCGCGGCGGCCACCGCGAGCGCCAGCGGGTAGGCAGCCCACCGTTGCCCCACGGCATTGGAGCCGATCGCCTCGGCGAGGAACCGGGCACCGGCGCCGACCGCCCCGACGGCTGCCACGATCGGGAAGTGCCCGTACTCCCACAGCCTCGGCAACGGGCCTGCCGCGAGCCGGGCGTGCGGCGGCGCGTGGTACAGCCACAGCAGGCAGGCGACGACGCCGACCGCCAGCACCGCCACCGTGACCAGCGGCGCGCGGGCGGCGTCCCCGGCGAGGGCCTGCTGGATGGCGAAGATGGCCGCGGCCACCACCTGCGCGGCGACCGTCAGGGTGAAGCGGCCGTACCGCCCGGCGAGATGGCCGGGGTTGGTCGGCATCCGGCCGGCCTGCCGCGCCAAGGCCGGGACCACGAACTCGGCCGCGGCGAGCAGGAAGAACACCGGCAGTTGCCACCCCTGCGGCAGGGCGAGCCTGCCCAGCCAGGCCACCTGCAGCACCAGCAGCCCCGCCGCGTACCGCAGGCAGGTGGCCCGCCGGGCGGGGTCTCCGGCCGCGGCCCGCAACCACTGCGCGGCCAGCGGGAGCCGCATGACGGCGTAACCGATCGTGATGACGGTGAAGTCCTGCTCGGACGCCGCCGCGGGCACCCCGGCCGCCAGCACGCAGGCACCGAGGACCTGCACCGTGGTCACCAGCCAGGTCACGCCGTCGCCAGGGTCGTAGGCTGACATCAGCCAGCTGAAGTTCAGCCAGGCCCACCAGATGGCGAAGAACACCAGCGCGAAGGCCAGGGTGGCCCCGGCAGGCCCGGCCGCGCGCAGGGTGTCCGCGAACTGGATGGCCGCGGTGCCCGACGCGGCCGCGAAGGCCAGATCGAACAGCAGCTCCAGCGGGGTCTGGCCGCGCGACTCCGCCGGGTCGCGCGCCCGCATGGGGCGGTAGAGCGGGGCGGTCACCCACGCTCCGGCCGCGGTTCGGCGCGGGTGGAGAAGACCGCGAGCCCGAGCATGCACAGGGTCGCCAGCCCGGCAAGGGCCAGCGGGCTGAGGAAGTGCGTGCTGCCTGCCAGCACCGCCAGTGCCACCAGCAGCCCGATCACGACCACCCGGGACCAGGCGAGCACCCCGGTGCGGGCATAGCTGTAGAGCAGGTTGCCCAGCAGGTACAGCACGGGGCCGCCGGTGACGCAGCCGATCACTGCGGCGTCCAGGTGCCCGGTCGGATGCATGGTGATCTGCTCGATGGAAACCGCCACCACGATCGCACCGGCGATCATGACCGCATGCGCGTAGGCGAATGCCGAGCGGGCGATGGCGGTCTGCTGTTCCCCTTCCGGGTCCGCCTCCCGTTCACCGCCCGCCGGGACGGCAAAGTAGTTCCACCACAGCAGCACGAGGCCGAAGAAGCCGATCAGGGTCGCGGTCACCACGGGCGCGGTGAGCTCCAGCTCGGTCAGCGTGAACCCCATGATCAGAATCGACTCGCCGAGGGCGATGATGAACACCAGCCGGTTCCGCTCGGCGAGGTGCTCGCGGTGCAGTGGCCAGGTGCGCATCGGGGCCGAGCCGAAGCCGGGGATGGCGAAGCTGACCATCGGCGCGGCGTAGTCGATCACAACCGCCAGCGCCCACAGCCACAGCTGGTGCTCGGGGAGGAAGGCACCGAGCAGCCAGCAGACCCCGGCAAGGGCGCTGTAGGCCAGCAGCCGGGCGTAGTTCGCACCCAGCTGGCGGCCACGGCAGGCCCAGACCATGAAGGCGCTGCGTAGTAGTTGCAGCAGCAGATACGAGCCAGCGAACAGCAGCGCCTCGTCCTTGAAGGCCGCGGGCAGCGCCACCGACATCCCAAGGCTGGCCAGCATCAGGACCGCCAGCAGCACCCGGACCAGTACGTTGTCCGGGTTGAGCCAGTTCATCGCCCAGGCCGTGTAGTTCCACCCCCACCACACGGCGAGGAACAGGATCGCGGCCTGCAGTACCCCGGTGCCGCTCAGATGGGCGGTCAGGAAGTGGGAGAGCTGGATGACGGCGAACACGTAGACGAGATCGAAGAACAGCTCGATCGCGCCGACCTCGGGCGCCGTGCCCGACTTCCGGTCCCGCAGGACGGTACCGGGGATGGTACGGGAGTGCATACCGGCAGGTTAGGGCAGCGGAGCGCGAGTCCGGCCGCGGGACACGGCGCGCCGGTGTCCCCCGGTTGAGTGCCTGTACCTCGGGTGTTCGCGCACATGTCACCCGATCGCCAGCCGGGTTGCGGAGGCTGGCCGCGTGGACACCACGCCGGAACCCCAGCAAGCTCAGGACACCCAGCAGGACGCCACGGACGTGTCGCGCCGCAGGCTGCTGCGGGCCGCCGTGGGGACCCCGATCGCGGTGGCGGCTGCGGGCCCGCTGACCGCGGCCACAGCGGAGGCTGGCGGCGGGCCGGACCGGGACGCGCCCCGGTTCACCATCGCCGTGCTGCCCGATACCCAGTACCTGTTCGACCAGGGCGGATCGGACCACGAGCCGGTCCGCGCGGCCCTGCGCTATCTCCTCCGCTCGCGCCGGGAGACCAACCTGGTCTTCACGGCCCACCTCGGCGATGTCACCGAGCACGGCACCGAGGCCGAGCTGCGGCTGGCCGACCGGGTGTTCCGGGCGGCCGACGGCAGGCTGCCCTACAGCGTGCTGGCCGGTAACCACGACATCGACTCCGGCACCGACGACCAGCGCGGGGACACTCCCTACCTGCGCACCTTCGGCCCGCACCGGTTCCGGCGGAGCGAGACCTTCGGCGGTGCCTCACCGGACGGCTACCACAGCTTCCACCTGGTACCGGCCGGCGAGCGCGACTGGCTGGTGCTGGCGCTGGACTGGCGCACCTCGGAGGCCGGAATCCGGTGGGCCCAGGGGGTGCTGGACGATCACCCCGGACTGCCGGCCGTCCTGACCACGCACGATCTGGTGTGGGCGCAGGACACCGGGCAGGCACACCTTTCCGAGCACGGGCGGTGGCTGTGGGACCGGCTGATCCGTGGCAATGACCAGATCTTCCTCGCGATCGGCGGGCACTACTGGCCGCCGGGACGCACGACCATGACCAACGACCACGGCAACGCGGTGCACCTGCACATCACCAACTACCAGGACCGCTACTACGGCGGTGCCGGGATGATCCGGCTGTACCGGTTCGACCTGGCGAGGAACGTCATCGACGTGGAGACCTTCTCTCCCTGGCTGCGGGCCAAGGACGTCGCCCGGCGCAGCCCGCTGGAGGCCGAGACCGTCGAGCTCACCGGGGAGGTCGACCGGTTCAGCGTCGAGATCGACTTCGACCGGCGCTTCGCCGGGTTCGCCCCGCCGGTGCTGCCACCACCGCGCCCGCCCGGTGCGGTGCTGCCCTGGGGCACGGTCGCCTACTGGCGCTTCGACCGCACCGGTCTGCCCGCCGACGGGACCGAAGGCAGGCCGGTGCCACCCGGCACCGTGGCCAGGGACCTGACCGGCAACGGCAACGACCTCACCGCGCGGCTGCTGCACTCCAGCGGCCCCGAGGCACTGACCTGGTCGGCCGAGCACCACGAGGCCGCCCCTGCGCACGCGAGCCTGCGCTTCGGCGGCGGGCAACGACCGGACCGCGGTGCGATCCTGCGCGCCACTCCAGGGGCTCCGATCAACAGCATGACCTTCGAACTCGGCTACACCATCGAGACCTTCATCAAGCTGCCCGATCCGTTCGAGGGTGAGCACGCCTGGATGGGAATCCTGAGCTGGGAGGGCAGGGCGGGGGACGCGGGCAAGCACAGCGGCTGGTCCCCGGACGAACCGACCTGCAGCCTGAACCTCTCCGGGGAGCGGTTCCTGCAGTTCGTCGTGTACCCGGTGCCGGTGGACGCCGACCCCACCTCGTGGAGCCACGCCCTGCCGATGGGCCGGTGGACGCATCTCGCCGTGGTGAACGACGGCAGGCACACCACCGTCTACGTGGACGGCTCCCGGATCGCCCGCAACGCGGCCGAGGAGTCGCGGGGCATCACCACCCTCGGCAAACCATTCGCGCTCGGCGGCACCCAGTTCGCAGGGCGGTACGGGCAGGGCTTCTACGGATGGATCGGGGACACCCGGATCGTGGCCCGCGCGCTGCGGCCCGAACAGTTCCTCATCGCGGGACGTGCCGCCCAAGAACACCGGATGCGCGTACCTGTTCGCACCGGGAGGCGGTGAGGAGGATCTTCGCGAGCTCGCGCTCGGCGAACGTCCTCACCCCGTACCTGCGCGGCATCGTAGCCGCGTACCGGAACCACCGTCCTGTGTGTACTCAGTCAGGCACTCACCGGCCGGACAGCGGCCACCGTGCTGCTGGAGTCACCCGGCGGGCATCGACGCGAACGAGTGAACCTCGCCTGGCCGGGTGGCAGCTGACGTCGTCTCACCTGGTATCCGGTGGGTGACTGCCTTGCCGCCGCCGGTGTGTTCGTGGCCGGTACCGCTCAGCTGCCCATCAGGCGCTTGACCAGCGGACAGGAGCAAAGGTGCGCAGCATTTACCGCGCACATGTGGTGCGAACGAGTGAACCTTACCTTGCCGGGCATCGGATGGGTCAAGGCGACACCTGCGCAGCATACAAACCGGTACGATACTATCTGCAATATTTTATCTTATAAATTTGGATCAACATATTTAGTAAGACTGTTAGAAACTTAGATATTATAATAGAGGTGAACTTTATGTCCGCTAGATGGGAAGCTGATTCTTCATCTCTGTTTGAACGTAGGCTGGGCAGGTCGGCCGCGGACCTGGGTATGACGGACGACAACCCGTCCTGCCCCGATCTGTGGGAGCTGGACAACGGCGACATCGCGGTGATCGGGCGCGACCTCACGGCGAGCTACACCGGCAGGCTTCCCGTCGGAGTGAGCATCGGCGCCGACGAGCGACTGGTCGTCATCCCGCGCGGCATGCTGGTTGCGGCGAAGAAGGACATACCCGATGCCTGAGGTTCCGCACCGGCCGGCAGGCGAGCAGCTGACACCGGATGACTACCTGCATGACTTCTTCCCTCGCTTCTGGCGCATCACGGAACACGACTTCTGGAAACTCGAACGGAGACAGAGCTTCCAGGAGAAGCAGAACGCAAGCTGGGAAGCCTTCGCCCGGGGCGAATGGGACGAAGCCATGCGACGCCTGGAAGAGCGAAGCGCCAACCTGAAGGACTACTACGCCAAGGTGGCACGGCACGGGTTCACCACGTACCGGGTTCGGGTCGTGGAGGAGCCGCTGACGCCTTACCTCCAGTGGCAGCTGCATTCGCAACGGCAACGCGGTGAGCACGGCGAGCACGTCCGGGTGGTGGACGGGGACACGATCGCACCGTTCGAGGTGGACGAAAGGTTGCCGGAGATCGTCACGGTCGGCACGGAAGCGGTCTACGAGGTCCGCTACGACAGCGACGGTGCCATCGAGGGCGCGATCCGGTCAGACGATCCTCGTGATGTCACCCTATGGCGGGACTTCATCAGGAGTTTGTATGACTCCGGCGAGGACATCAACAGTTTCTTCGAACGAGAAGTCGCCCAGCTGGACCCACCGCGTCTCACCTGACCAATGGACACTCCGCGGGATTCCGACGCCGACACCCCGGACGAATGGCGGGAACAGACCCGATCCGAGTTGTCCGGGCGCGCCGCTGACGTGGTGCAGGCACGAGACGTCAGTGGTGGCGTGCACTTCCACCAGGCTGCCGGGCCGGAGAGCGCGTCCGCACCCCGGCAACTCCCCGGCGATGTCCGTGGGTTCGTCGACCGGATGGCGGAACTACAGCGGCTGGACGTCATACTGACGGAACGCGATGGCAGCGTCGGTGTCTCCGCGCTCTGTGTGATCGTCGGGACGGCCGGGGTCGGGAAGACCTCCTTCGCGGTGCACTGGGCACATCGGGTAACTCAGCATTTCCCGGACGGCCAGCTGTACCTGAATCTCCGCGGATACGATCCGGGCACACCGGTGACCTCGAACGAGGCGCTGGAACGGTTCCTGCCCGCCCTGGGCGTACCGAACGTGGCTGTCCCGACCGAGCCCGAGGCGCGGGCGACCCTGTACCGGTCCCGCCTCGCAGGCAGGCGCGTCCTCATCCTGCTGGACAACGTGTCGAGTGCGGGACAAGTGCGCCCGCTGCTGCCGGGGACGCCGGGATGTCTCGTCCTGGTCACCAGCAGGAGCAGGTTGTCCGGACTCGTTGCCAGGGACGGTGCGCAGCGAGTGACCTTGGGGGTGCTCGCCGAGCCGCACGCGGTTTCGCTGGTTCGCGGTGTCGCACGCGACCACCGCCGGGAGGATGCGATCGAGGAGCTCACCGAGTTGTCCCGGCTGTGCGCCCGGCTGCCGCTGGCACTGCGGATCGCCGCCGAGCGAGCCGCGAGCCGGCCAGGCATGCCGCTACGTGAGCTGATCGAGGAACTTCGCGACGAGTCGGCGCTGTGGGATGCGCTGACCGCTGGGCACGACGACGAGTCGGACGCGGTCCGCTCGGTGTTCGCCTGGTCCTACCGGGCGCTTTCGGCGGATGCCGGCCGGTTGTTCCGGCTACTCGGCCTGCATCCCGGTCCGGAGTTCGGTGCCGCGGCGGCGGCCGCCCTCGCGGACATCCCGGTCAACGCCGCGCGCCGCCTCCTGGACGATCTTGCCGGTGCACACCTGCTCGAACAACCGAGCCATGATCGTTACCAGTTCCACGACCTGCTGCGGGCGTACTCGATGGACCAGGTTCGCGAACACGAGGACGCGACGAACTCCCACGCCGCTTCGCGTCGAATCCTGTTGTGGTATCTGCGCATGGCCGATGCCGCGCTGGCGACCATCGTCCCCGGCTCGTGGCACGCTCCGCTGGCGCGGACAGAGGTCGAACCGGAGCGGTTCGCCTTTCCCGGACCGCAGGAAGCCGTCGGTTGGTACCAGCGTGAGCGGGCGAACCTGGTGGCCGCAGCCAGCGCCGCGCAGGAGGCCGGGATGGACGATATCGCCTGGCAGCTTCCGGCCACCCTGCACCGCATCTACGCCAAGCACAACCACTTCGACGACTGGCGCAGCACCAGCGCGGTCGCGCTACCGGCTGTTCGCAGGCTGGGCGACCGGTCGGGCGAGGCACTCTGCCTGGAAAGTCTGGCCAAGCTGCACACCCAGGTTCGGGAACTGAACGAGGGTATCCGGTTTCACCGGCAGGCCCTCGCCGTCCGCAAGGAGATCGGTGACCGCACCGGAGAAGCGTCCTCGAACAACGGCATCGGCCTGGCGCTGCTGCGGGACCACCGGCTCGTGGAGGCCAGATCGTACTTCGAGCAGGCCCGCAGGATCGCGGTGGAGACGGCGGCCGGTACCTGGGAGACCGTTGCGCTCAACTGCCTCGCCTATGTGCACCTCGAACTGGAGGAGTTCGGTCGGGCCCTCGAACTGAACCGGCAAGTTCTGGAGTTCTACCGCGATACCGGCGATCGCGGAGCGGAAGGGGACGCGCTGTGCTGCGCGAGCAGGATCTACCGCGGCCTGGGCAGGCTCGCGGACGCACGCGCGTCGATCGAAGCCGCCGTCATGATCGCGCGCGAGCACGGTAATCACGCCTGGGAAGGCTGGTGGCTGGTCGAGTGCGGTCACGTACTGGTTGCACTCGACCGGGCGGAGGAAGCACTTGAATGCTTCCATCGGGCCGCGAGGTTGCAGCGCAGGATCGGTGACCGAGGCCGGGAAGCGATCGCATGGGATGGTACCGGTGACGCGTACCGGGCGCTCGGCCGTGCGCGGGAGGCGGTCGATTTTCACCGGAACGCGACGACTGTCTTCCGACAGCTCGGTGATCGATGGCGACTCGCCGTGTCCTCGAACAGTCTTGCCCTTTCGCTTGCCGCCACCGGAGCCACGGTGGAGGCTGGAACGCACTGGTCCGCGGCGGAGCAGGCGCTCGCCGACTTCACCGATGGTCCGGCCTCGCGGCTACGCGACACGGTTCGGGCCCGGCCGCGCGAAACACGCATGCCACCGAAACAGTGAACAAGGATACCGGGAAAGGAAATTGTGGCCAGGAGCCTTCGGGTAGCGCTGATATCGTTTCGGTCCGACATATTCTCCGCGCTGGAATCCGGCAGCGTGCATGGTGGGCATGAGCCCGTCCTCTATGTCAACGCACGGTCCAGCCGCCCGCGAACACCCAGCAGTCAGAACGCCGCCGCGAAGGTCGCGGACATTCTCGGCGGGATCCCGCCGGATGTCGACCTGCTGTTGCCGGGAAGCACGGAAGGTCTCGCGGTGGCATTGGCGGGATACCGGATCGACGTGGCGGTCGTCTCCGGCCTGTCCTGGCTGCTACCGCGAGCGGTACTGGACGCGGCCCGGATCGGCGTGTTGAACGTGCATCCTTCCCTGCTGCCGAGGTACCGCGGTCCCTCGCCGATCCAGTGGGCGATCCGTAACGGCGACCGCGAGACCGGTGTCACCGCGCACTGGATGGACGAGCGGATCGACACCGGGAACATCGTCGCTCAGCGGGGCGGAATCGTCCTGCCGGAGTTCGTGACCTTCGAGCGTTTCTGGAACCTGGTGAACCCGGCGGTGCGGGATGTGGTCACCGAGGCACTGGACCTGGCCGCCGCGGGGTACGCAGGAACTCCGCAGAACGAGGCCGAGGCGACCAGCGCGCCACAACTGGAGGAGGAGTTCGGTTACGTGGATTGGTCCGCACCCGCCAGGGTCATCCACAACCAGGTACGAACATTCTACTTCGGAGCCGGCATCCCGGGACCGTTCGCCAGGATCGGCACGGACCGGGTACGGCTCATCCGCACCCGGCTCACCCCGGGCGAGGGCACCAGGATCGAATGCGCGGACGGCCCGATCTGGGTCGTCGCAGCCGAACCCGTGTGACGGCAGCGTCGAGCCGGATCATTCCGGTTCGCCCCGCGGCGGCGCACCGCCGTTCGGCGGGATCTGGTCGAGGTCGATCCGGTACCAGTCGCCCTCGGTGATCAGATGCAGATCCCGGCCCCGGCCGACCACCTCGGCCTCGGCGGGCACCGGCCTGCCGCCGGGCAGGGTGAGCCGGTACTCACCGACCGGACGCACTCTTTCACCGTCCAGGACGCAGCTGACCAGCCGATCCCCGTTCCCGTTCATCCGGTAGCCGCCGTACAGCACGATCCGGGAATCGCCCACGAGCAGCGCCTTGGCTCCGGCCACCTCGTTCGGCCATCCGGTGAGCACGCCTTCCCGCACGCGGATCACGGGGAAGCCGGTGTAGTAGCAGGTCCAGACGGCGTCCTCGGTCACGTTCAACGCGTAGCAGTCGCTGATCGGGTCCCACTCGTGCCGCTCGGGAGCGGGGAACCACCATTGCGGCCGCAGGTCGGCGGAAAACCGGACCAGGCCGGACTCGCCCACCGGCGGCCTACCACCCGGGGCGCCCCAGCCATGATTGCCGTAGACCCCCTCGTCGAAATATCCCACCCAGATGTCGCCGGTGCTGGTGGTCAGCACGTGCTCGATCCCGTCGCCAAGGGTGTCCTCGGCGAGCACGAGCCCCTCGGCGTCGTAGACAACGGCGTTATGGTCGGCACCCGCTGGGCCAAGCCCGGCCCTGCCGCCCACCAGCAGCACCTGCCCGTCCGGCAGCGGTTGCGGGGTCACGAAAGTCAGCCGCAGATCGGGCACCGAGACAGTGGCAGCCATTCCGGGGCCGTACGTGGTGACCGCCACCGACACGGGATGAGGGGTGCGGGTTACGGCGAAACTCCCCCCGCCGCGCTGCACCCGCGCGGTCAGCGCGGCCAGGTCCGGTTCCGCCGCCCACACGGCGAGAAGCTCGCCGGCGGGACCGATCGAGGCCGACACCTGCCGCAGGTCCGGCCGGGCCGGTTCGATCCGCGCGTGGTGACGTGCCTCCAGCACGGGCCGCGCCGTGCCCCCGGACCGCCACCTCGCCCACCAACGACTCCATCGGTTTCCACGAGTACTCACCCGCGAAGTCCATCATGTGCGCCAACGGCCGGGTGGCCGGGGCGAGAGGTTCCCGCCCCGGCCACCCGGTTCCGGGACGATCAGGAGACCGTGCAGGCACCGATGATCGGTGCGGCGTTGTTGCCGTTCGTCATCACCGTGAACCCGAAACTGGTGGAGGCTCCCGGGTTCAGGTAACCGTTCCCGTTCGGTTTCATGGTCATCACGTTGCCACTGCTGTCCCAGCTGGGCGAGCCGTTCCAGGTGGCGGATATCTTCTGTGGCGGGGTCACCGTGACGGTCACCGTCCAGTTGTCGATCGCCGCCGCGCCTGCGGTCACGGTCACCTTGCCGTTGAACCGGTCGTTCCACCGCTCCGCCGGGCTGTAGGAGGCCGAGCAGCCGCGCTCGTCACCACCGCCACCGCCGGATCCGCCGAGGGCGGAGAGCACGGCATGGTACGCGGGCTTCTTGTTGTAGTTGCCATCGAACAGCAGTGGCGTGCCTTCGCTACGCCAGGAGTACTTGTCCGTCACGCCCCAGACGGTGATACCCGTGCACTGTGACACGGCCAGGCAGGCTTCGACCACCCTGCGGTAGCTGTCCGCCTGCGCGGAGCCGGAGCCCTCGATGTCGAGTTCGGTGATCTGCACCTCCACACCGAGGTCGGCGAAGCGTTGCAGGTTCTGCCGGTAGTCCGATGGCACCGGGGAGGCACTGTTGAAATGGGACTGGAAACCCACACAGTCGATCGGTACGCCGCGTGCCTTGAAGTCACGCACCATGTTGTACACGGCGTTGCTCTTGGCGTTGATGCCATCGGTGTTGTAGTCGTTGTAACACAGTTTCGCGCCGGGGTCGGCGGTGCGTGCGGTGCGGAAGGCTTCCTCGATGTAGCCGTTGCCGAGCTTGTTCTGGAACGCCGAGTTGCGCCGGGCTCCGCTTCCGCCGTCCTGGAACGCCTCGTTCACCACATCCCAGGCGGCGACCTCACCCTGGTAGTGCCGCATCACGGTGGTGATGTGGTTGTTCATCGCGGAGCGCAGGTCGCCCGCGCCGAGATTGCCGACCCAACCCGGCAGCTGTGAATGCCACACCAGGGTATGCCCGCGCACCGACATGCCCCTGCTCCTGGCGTGATCGACGATCCGGTCACCCGCACCGAAGTCGAACGAGCCCCTGCTGGGCTCGACGGCGTCCCACTTCATCTCGTTCTCCGCGGTCACCGAGTTGAACTCGGTGTCGAGCGTCGAGACATAGCCCGACTCGCCGAGGCGGTTCGCCGCCACGGCGGCCCCGAAGTACCGTCCCTGTTGCGCCGCGGCCGAGGCGAGGGTGTCGGCCGCATGGGCGGTTCCGGCCAGTACGGTCATACTCGCCGCGGTGAACGTCCCGGCCGCGGCGAGGGCCACCGCCGCGAGCGCGCGGGAACGCGCCTTCCTGCGTCTGGAACAGGACGGCATGGTGACATCTCGGACAGTTCGCGACATGTGCTTCCCTTCTCTCGTCGGTACAATTGTCGAAATCCGTGCGGGGCATCAGCAGGTCTCGGGCTCGACGGTCACCGGGGTATGCAGCACCCGGTCATACCCGACCACTCTGGTCGGCCCGGTGAGCGAAACCGTTCCGGACAGCCGTAAGTCCACACTGGACGATCCGAGATGCACCCGCAGGTCACCAGGTTCGACGACCAGTTCGGTGCCGCGGCCCGCGAACGCGGTCCGGTCGGCGTGCAGCCGGAACACCACCCGCGCGGCCGCGCCGGGTGCCAGCTCGACCCTGGTGAAGCCAGCGAGCTGGCACACCGGCCGCGCCACCGGGGCCACCGGGTCGTGCAGGTAGAGCTGGACGACCTCGGTCCCTGGCACGGTGCCGGTGTTGCGCACCATGCAGGCGACCTCGACCTCGCCATCGGTCGCCAGCTCCGGCCCGAGCTCCAGCCCGTTGTAGGCGAAGGAGGTGTAGGAAAGCCCGTGCCCGAAGGCGTACAGCGGGCTGGTGTCGGCGGAGGTGACCCCGCTGGGCGAGTCCAGCCGCGGACGCAGGTACCCGGCAGGCTGGCCACCGGGGTGCCGGGGCACCTGGACCGGCAGCCGCCCCGAGGGGTTGACTCGCCCGGACAGCACCCCCGCCACCGCGCCCGCGCCCTCCTCACCGGGGAAGAAGGCCTGTACCACCGCCGCGGCCCTGCCGGCGACCGAGCCCAGCGCGTACGGCCGCCCGGAAAGCAGGACCACCACGACCGGGGTTCCGGACTCCAGCAGGGCCTCCAGCAGCGGGCCCTGCGCCCCTGGCAAGGCGAGATCCTCGGCGTCGCAGCCCTCGCCGGATGTGCCCCTGCCGAACAGGCCGGAACGGTCGCCCAGCACCGCGACGCAGACCTCGGCGGTGGCCGCGGCGGCAGTCGCCGCCGCGATCCCGGAGTGATCGTCTCCTTCGACCTGGCAGCCCCGCTGATGGGTCACCTCGGCGTCCGGGAACTCGGCCCGCAGGGCAGCCAGCACGGTCCGTACCTCGATACCCAGCGGTACCTCCGGGTGCTGGGTGCCGACGTGATTGGGGAAGGCATAGCAGCCGAACAGGGAGAGCACCTCGTCCGCGCACGGCCCCACCACGGCCAGCCGCCCCGGCGCGAGCGGCAGTGCCTCCGCGTTCTCCAGCAACACCACCGACCGCTCGGCCAGCGCCCGTGCGACCGACCGCAACTCGGGTGAGTCCAGGTCCACCGCGTCCACTGCCCGCGGTTCCCATTCCGCGTCGAGCAGACCCAGCTGGCACTTCTGACGCAACACCCTGGCAACTGATCGATCTACATAGGACATATCGAGCTCACCCGAGCGCACCAGTTCGGCCAATGGCTCGCCATAGCAGCGCACGCTCGGCAGCTCCACATCCACCCCGGCGGTCAGTGCCAGCTTGGCCGCCGTCGCGGGTGACCCGGCCACCCCGTGCATTGTTTCCAGAAAGGACACGCCGAAGTAGTCGGCGACAACGACGCCGCGAAAGCCCCAGGTTTCGCGCAGCAGCTCGGTCAGCAGCCACTCGTCCGCCGCAGGTGGCATACCGTCAACGGCCGCATAGGAGTGCATCACCGATCGCGCGCCGCCGAGCCGCAGCGCCAGCTCGAACGGCGGCAGCAGCACGTCACGCAGTTCCCTCGGCCCGGCCGAGACCGGGGCGTGGTTGCGCCCGCCCCTCGATGCCGAGTAACCGGCGAAATGCTTGAGGGTGGCCACGATGCCGGTGGACTCCAGGCCGCGGGTGTACGCCGCGCCGAGCATGCCCACCAGGTAGGGGTCCTCGCCGATGGTCTCCTCGGTGCGTCCCCAGCGGGGATCCCGGCACACGTCCAGCACCGGGGCGAGTCCCTGGTGCACCCCGACCGTGCGCATGCTCGCGCCAACCAGCGCGGCCATTCGCTCGACCGTGCCGGGGTCGAAGGAGGCACCCCAGGCCAGCGGGGCCGGGAACACGGTGGCCTGCCATGCGGTGAACCCGGAAAGGCATTCCTCGTGTGCCATCGCCGGGATACCCAGCCGGGTGTTGTCCACCAGCCTGCGCTGCGTTTCGGCCAGCACCTTCGCACCAACGACCGGATCCACAGGCCGGGTGCCGAACACCCTGGTCAGCTGGCCGAGGCCGGCGCGGGTGAGCTCGTCCCATGGCGGCAACGGCTCGGCGAACTCGTGCTGCGCCGGCGCGACCTCGTCCCCTGCCTCGGACACCCCGACCCAGACCCCGACGAGCTGGGCGAGCTTCTCCTCCGGAGTCATCTCCGCGAGCAGCAGGTCGACCCGCTGCTCGACGGGCAGGGCCGGATCGGCCCAGCGTGCTCCGGAAGTGCGGGCGGGTTGGGCATGAGCGGTCACGCGTGCTCCTTCTTCGCGGCAGGATGGACTCCCGCGGCCACCATCGGTCGTGGCCACGGAGTGGTCGGCGGACTCAGCGGGCGGGCGGTGCGGTGGTGGAGCGCACGATCAGCTCGGTGGCCAGTTCGATCCGGTGGCTACGGGGCGGCGTGCCCGCGATCAGGTCGGCGAGCAGGCGGCCGGCCAGCCTGCCCATCTCGTCCAGCGGCTGCCGGATGGTGGTCAGCGGCGGGGAGGACCACCGCGCCACCGGCAGGTCGTCGAACCCGACCACGCTCACCTCGCGTGGCACGGTAAGGCCCGCGCGGCGGGCCGCCTCGATGGCGCCCAGCGCCTGCTCGTCGCTGCCCGCGAAGATCGCCGTGGGCGGGTCCGGCAGGTCGAGCAGTTCGACCGCGGCCCGGTACCCACCCTCGTGATGGAAGTCCCCGTGCCGGATCAGCTCGGGATGCGCGGTGCCGCCTGCCCGCTCCAGCGCGGTGCGGTACCCGTCGATCCTGGCCTTGCTGCACAGGAACCCCGGCGGGCCGCCGATCACGGCGATCCGCCGGTGCCCCAGTTCGAGCAGGTGCTCGGTGGCCGCCAGCCCGCCTGCCCAGTTGGTCGCGCCGACGCTGGGCACATCCGGGCTGGGCAGGTCGGCCGGATCGAGCACCACGAGCGGAAGCCGGGCGCGCTCCAGCAGCCGCAGGTCGGCCTTGGACAGCTCGGAGGTGACCAGCACCGCCCCCGCGCGCCGGGCCCGCACGAGGGTCTGCGCCCAGTCCTTGCGATGCGCCATCGCCGACACCACCGCCTGCACCCCGGAGTCCACGACGCCCCGGATGATCTCCACCGCCCACGGGCTGTCCAGCGCGGTGAACACCAGATCGATGACCACCTGGCCGGCCGCGGCGCGGCGGGTCCCCACCGGGATGTACTCGTGCTCCTCCAGCAGCCTGCGCACGCGGGCCCTGGTCTCGGCGGAGACGTCATCCTTGCCGTTGAGCACTTTCGAGGCCGTCGGCAGCGAGACCCCCGCGGCCTGCGCGATGGCGGCAAGGGTGGGCCTGCGGGACCCGCTTCGTGTCATCTCTCCTCCTCGCTCGAACGGCCCGAACCAGGTGATGAGGTTCATGCTTATCGAAATATCTCCGAAACACAAGCCGGGAAAGTTTCGAAGAACGGCGAGCTGACTAGAGCGTCTTATGCTGCTTAAACTCGAAACTTTTCCGAAGACTGTGCGCCTTGACACACCCCTGAGCCGACTCTAACTTCCCTGCCGAGTCGAATACGTTTCGAAAAAGTTTCGAACTGGAAGGTGGGCGGTGCGATGGTGCGCCGATCAGTGGGCACGGCGCTGGGCGCGGCGGTTGCCGCGCTCACGCTGGCCGCGTGCGGGACGACGGGACCGGCTGCGGGCGGCGCCGGGGGCGTCACCGTATGGGCGCTGCAGGACCCCGCGCTCAACCCGGTCGAGCAGGAGTCGATCGAGCGGTTCAACTCCGGCACCGATGGGCGGGCGAAGCTGGAGACCTTCGTCAACGATCCGTACAAGCAGAAGCTGCGGGTCTCGCTGGGCTCGCCGAACGCGCCGGATGTGTTCTTCAACTGGGGCGGCGGCAACCTCGCGGAGTACGTGGACGCGGGCAAGGTGGCCGATCTGACCCCGGTGCTGGAGGCCGACCCCGAACTCCAGTCCGCCTTCATCCCCAGCGTGCTGGAGACGGCCCGGCTGGACGGCAGGTACTACGGCATCCCGATGCGCGGGATGCAGCCGGTGGTGCTGTTCTACAACAAGAAGGTGTTCGCCGACGCGGGGGTGCAGGCCCCGCGGACCTGGGCGGACCTGCTCGCAGCCGTGGACGGCCTGAAGGAGGCCGGGGTCACCCCCATCGCCCTGCCGGGGGCGCAGGCCTGGACCGAGCTGATGTGGGCCGAGTACGTCCTCGATCGGCTCGCCGGTCCTGAGGTGTTCCAGACCATCCGCCAGGACGGCCCCGCGGGCTGGCGGGACCCCGCGGTGCTGGCGGCGATGACCAAGCTCGGGGAGCTGCTCGACCGGGGCGCGTTCGGCGCCAACTTCTCCTCGCTGACCTGGGACGACAGCGCGGCCTCCACGCTGCTGGCGCAGGGGCGGGCCGGGATGATGCTGATGGGTTCCTGGGAGTACTCCCGCCAACTGGAGGCGAACCCCGAGTTCGTCGAGGGTGGCGACCTCGGCTGGCTGCCGTTCCCGGCAATCTCTGGTGGGGAGGGCGATCCCGGCAACGTGGTCGGCAACCCGACGAACTTCTACTCGGTCACCGCGGGCGCGCCGGAGGCGGCCACCGAGTTCGTCTCCACCACCCTGCACGACCCGGAGTACGTCGACGCACTGATCGCGGCCGGTGACGTGCCGACGGTGACCGGGATCGAGGACAAGCTCGCCGCCGCGCCCAATGCCGACTTCACCACCTGGGTCTACGGGCTGGTGCGGGATGCGCCGAACTTCCAGCTCTCCTGGGACCAGGACCTGCCTGCCGCGGACGCCGAGTACCTGCTGACCCAACTCCAGGAGTTCTTCCTCGGCAACCTGACCCCGCAGGCCTTCGTCGACGCGCTCGCCAGCAGGTGAGGTAGCACATTCCTATGTCGACAGTCCATCAGCGACCTTCCCTGTGGTACGCGGTACCGGCCTTCGGCTTCTTCGGCCTGTTCGCCGCGCTGCCGATGGTGCTCGTGCTGTACCTGAGCCTCACCTCCTGGCAGGGTCTGGAGACCCCGGCCTTCCTCGGGCTGGAGAACTGGTCGCGGCTGCTCACCGACCCCGCCGCAAGGGAGTCGCTCGGACTGACCGTGCTGTTCACCGCGCTCGCCTGGGCCGTCCAGACCCCGGTGGCCCTGCTCATCGGGGTCTGGTCGGCAGGAAGGCAGCGCAACCGTGCGGTGCTCGGCTCGGTGTTCTTCATCCCGCTACTGCTGTCCACCGCGGCCATCGCGCTGCTGTGGCAGTCGCTGCTGAACCCCAACTTCGGCCTCCCCCAGGCCGTGTCCGCGTTCTCCCTGCCACAGTTCCTCGGTGATCCGCGGCTGGCGCTCTACACCGTGGTGTTCGTGGTGAGCTGGCAGTACATCCCGTTCCACGCGCTGCTCTACCAGGGCGCGACCAGGGCCATCCCGACCACGATGTACGACGCGGCGATCATCGACGGGGCGAGCCGGTTCAGCCGGTTCCGGCTGATCACCCTCCCGCAGCTGCGGTACACGATCGTCACCTCCTCGATCCTGATGGTCGTCGGATCGCTGACCACCTTCGACACCGTGCTGATCCTGACCGGTGGCGGGCCGGGCACCGCCACCCGGATCGCCCCGCTCTACATGTACGACACCGGTTTCGTCGGGTTCGAGATGGGTTACGCGAGCACGATCGCGGTGCTGCTGCTGGTGTTCGGCACCACGGTGTCGCTGATCATGATGCGGGTGACCCGGTTCCGCGAGATGCGCAGTCAGCAGGAGGGCCAGTGATCATGCTCCGCAGGCGCAGGCCGAACGTCATGGCCGGGGTCGGCGCGGTGCTCTGGCTGGTCGTAGTGGCCGTTCCGCTGTACTACCTGGTGGCGGCGAGCCTGCGCGGCAGCGAGGACTACCTTTCCGGCAACCCGCTGGCGTTGCCTGCGAACCCGACGCTGGAGAACTACCGCAGCGTGCTCGCGGGCGGATTCGGGCGGTACCTGCTGAACAACATCATCGTTACCGCGGGGGCGGTGGCGATCGTGCTCGCCTGTGCCGTACCCGCGGCCTACGCCGTGACCAGAAGCTCCAGCCGGTTCGTCCAACGTGGATTCACCCTGCTGCTGATGGGGCTGGCCATCCCGGCACAGGCCACGATCATTCCCGTCTACCTGATCATCACCAACCTGCGCCTCTACGACACCCTGCTCGCGGTCATCCTGCCAACCGCGGCCTTCGCGCTTCCGGTCGCCACCCTGGTCATGACCAACAGCCTGCGCGATGTGCCGAAGGAGCTGTACGAGGCGCAGGAGATCGACGGGGCCGGTCCACTGCGGACACTGTTCAACCTGGTGCTGCCGCTGGCCAAACCGGCGGTGGTCACGGTCGGGATCTACACCGCGCTGATGGCGTGGAACGGTTTCATCTTCCCATTGGTGCTGACCCAGTCCGCCGAAACCCGCACGCTCACCCTCGGGCTGTGGGAGTTCCAGGGCCAGTTCGGCACGAACGTGCCCGGCCTGCTCGCCGCGGTGACCCTGTCGGTGCTGCCCATCTTCGTGGTCTACCTGGTCGGCCGCCGGTTCCTGCTCAGCGGCCTGACCGCGGGCTTCGGCAGGTAGCGGCTGGTGGTGACCGCCGCCTCACGGTCCTTGCCAGGTCGAAAGGGCGATCATGACGGCGGCCACGAACGCGGCAATGGCGAGGAAGCCGAATGCGCCGCCGAGCAGCAGGCCGGTGCCGAACGAGCGCCACGGCGAGCGCGGGGGCACCACCTTGAGCGCACTGCCGCCGAGCACGGCGGTGGTGGCGACGGCGAAGAACGCGAACGCGTACTCGCCGCCGCGCCAGCCCGCTCCGGCCAGGTAGTCCCCGCGCAGAGCGAGCACCGTGAGCAGCAGCAAGGTCACCGGCAGGGCGAACCCGGCGAACGCCACCGCGGGGCGCCGGTGTGGAACGGGTCGGTCCATCACACCAGCCTGGCAGCCCGCGGCGGGGCGGCGCCTGAGTAGGACTACCGGGTTCGGCAGCCCGGGCCCGCGCCCATGCGTAGGCTCCGCAAGCGACCGTCACGCAGGCGTTGAGGAGGGATGACGTGTCCGCAACCACGGGAGAAGAACAGACGCGGACCTTGGACACCCCGTCGGGCCCGGTGCGCTGCCGGGTGGACGGTGAGGTGGTGCGGGCACTCGGCATCCCGTACGCGCGGGCGGAACGCTTCGCGCCGCCTCGCCCAGCGGCCCCACGGGACGAACCACTCGTCGCGACCGAACGCGCCCCTGCCGCCCCGCAGCGCTCCTCGGAGTTGCTGGCCCGGCTGATCGGGGCGGACGACCTCGGCCAGGACGAGCACTGCCAGCGCCTTTCGATCACCCTGCCCGCGGACCTCGCGGATGGCGAGCGACTGCCGGTGCTGGTGTGGATCCACGGCGGTTCCTACGTCACCGGCGCCGGGGACCTCGCCGTCTACGATCCGCGCAGCCTGGTCGCCGAGCAGCGGGTGGTGGTCGTGACGGTCACCTACCGGCTCGGGGTGTTCGGTTTCCTCGGCGACGGCACGGCCGTGCCCGCGAACCTCGGCCTGCTCGACCAACTGGCCGCCCTGCGCTGGATCCGGGCCAATATCGCCGCGTTCGGCGGGGATCCCGATGCGGTGACCCTGTTCGGCCAGTCGGCAGGCGGCGACGCGATAGCGCATCTGATGATCAGCGAGGGGGCGGAAGGACTGTTCCGGCGGGTGATCATCCAGAGCGCACCGCTGGGGATAACGCACGGACGTGCCGCGATGACCGCGGCCATGTTGGCTGCGGTGGGTAAGCCGGAACCCGCGGCCCCGGTGGAGACGGTCCTCGCCCGGCAGGTGGTGGCGGAGCAGGCCGCGCGCCGGTTCGGCCTACGGGGCGGGATGCCGTTCGGGGTCCAGTACGGCCTGCCGCCGCTGGCAGGGGAGGCCGACCGGGACCGGGCGTGGCGGGCGGTGGCCCCGCGTATCGACCTCCTCATCGGCTGCACGCGGGAGGAGACGGCGCTGTTCGCCGCGGCGGTACCGGCACTCAACCGCCTGTTCCGCATCCCGGTGCTCGGCGGGTGGGCCCGGCACGCGGTGGTCGCGCCGTCCACCCGCAAGATCTACGAGACACCGGCGAAGGAGTTCGCGCGCAGGCACCGGGCGGCGGGCGGGCGCGCCTCCCGGTACCTGCTGACCTGGCGTCCGGCGGGCAGCGAGTTCGGTGCCGCGCACATCACGGATATTCCCCTGCTGCTCGGCACCCGCGAGGCATGGGAGGGCAGCCGCCTGCTCGGCTCGGCCAGGTGGCAGGACATCGACCGGCGCGGCAGGCTGGTCCGCCGGATCTGGGCCGACTTCGCCCGCACCGGGACGACTCCGGCCGGTGCGGCGAATGACACGGTCGAGTTCCCTCCGGACTGAGGTCCGGATTCGACGTCCCCGCTCGGGCCCGGCTGTCCGCCGGTGCGGTTACCGGCGCCACCCGCGCAGCGGCGCGGCCAGCGTGGCCAGGCCGCGGCGGCG
Source organism: Amycolatopsis aidingensis (assembly GCF_018885265.1). GTDB lineage: Bacteria > Actinomycetota > Actinomycetes > Mycobacteriales > Pseudonocardiaceae > Amycolatopsis > Amycolatopsis aidingensis. The sequence goes on along the minus strand of NZ_CP076538.1, from coordinate 1,342,899 downwards.
GCGTCCTGGGGTACGCAGCCGACCCGCGATGGCGTCCTCCAGCAGGGTGCTCACCGTTTCCCGCGCGCAGGTGCGGTTGGCGCCGATGCCCCCGGAGGGGCCTCGCTTGATCCAGCCGACCACATAGGTCCCCTGCCGGTCCCGAACCCGCCCACCGGAGTGCGGGACGGTGCCGGTGTCCTGGTCGAAGGGCAGCCCTGGCAACGGGGTTCCCCGGTAGCCGATGGCGCGCACGACCTGACCCGCGGTGACCTCCTCGGCACCCTCGGCTCCGGTGACCCGCACCCCCCGCACCTGACCGTCGCCGAGAATCTCCACCGGGGCGGAGTGGAACCGGAGCACGATGCGCCTGCGCCCGTCCGGGGGCGGCGCGGACCAGTCGATCCGCTCCCGGCGCAGGCCGCGCAGCAGCCCGGCCTTGCCTGCCGGGGTGGCGGCGGTGTCGATGTCGATGGCCTGCGCCGTGCGCGGGTCCGACCCGTCCACGACCAGGTCGACCTCCCCCTGCTGGGTGAGGGCGCGCAGTTCCGGGCTGGTGTATGCGGCGGTCTCCGGGCCGCGACGGCCGAGTAGCACGACCTCGCGGACCTTGCTGGACTCCAGCATGGCAAGCGCTTGCGGAGAGATCGTGGTGTCCCGCAGGGTGCCGGGGTCGGCGGTCAGGATCCGCGCCACGTCGAGGGCGACGTTGCCGTTGCCGACCACCACGGCGCGCTCCGCGGACAGGTCGATCGTGTCCGGCGGCACGTCCGGGTGGCCGTTGTACCAGCCCACCAGGGTGGTCGCGGCGATGCTGCCCGGCAGGTCCTCGCCGGGGATCCCGAGCCTGCGTGCCGAGGATGCGCCGACGGCGTAGATCACCGCGTCGTGCCGGTCGGCCAGTTCCTCGGCCGAGACGTCCCGGCCCACCTCGACGCCGAGGCGCAGGCGCAGCCGGGGATGGCTGTAGAAGCGGGCGAACACCTCGCCGATCTTCTTCGTGGACGGGTGGTCGGGGGCCACGCCGTAGCGGACGAGGCCGCCGGGGGCGCCCAGGCGGTCGATCAGGGTGACCCGCGAGTTGGTGTGCAGCAACAGGTCCTCGACGGCGTACATCCCGGCCGGGCCGGTGCCGACCACGGCGACGTCCAGCGGAGCGAAGTCACTGGGGATGGTGCGGGTGAACGTCGGCGGGTTCCACGCGTGAAAGTTCGGCGAGGTCCCCTGCGCCACCGCGGCCGGGTCGGAGCCGGTGTAGTACTCGGCATTGATCTCGGCATACGCCTGGAACGGCCCGGTCAGGGCGTCCACCGGGAAGATCGCGTCGACCGGGCACGCATCCGCGCAGGCGCCGCAGTCGATGCAGCTGTCCGGGTCGATGTACAGCATCTCGGTGCTGCCGAAATCGGGCTCGTCCGGCGTGGGGTGGATGCAGTTGACCGGGCACACCGCGACGCAGGATGCGTCGTTGCAGCAGGTCTGCGTGATCGCGAAGGCCATGGTGGTTCAGATCAGGTTGGCGCGCTTGTAGAACCACATGGACGCCCTGGTCAGCAGCCCGGCCGAGTTGAGGAACTCCATCAGCCCGGCGCAGCTGGAGCGCAGCATCGACTTGTGGTGCTGGTTCGCCGCGGCCTCGCGCACGGCCCGCTTGGTGTCCAGCCCGGCGTTGGCATAGACCTTCTTGTTCACCATGCTGGTGACGATGAAGTAGGACGCGATGGCCACCACCAGTGCGTTGATCTGCTTACGCAGCCTGCCTGCGCCCTCCAGCCGTTCCTTGGTCTCCTCCCTGGCGAACTTCATGTGCCGGGATTCCTCGACCACGTGGATGTTGTTGACCGTACGGACGAAGGGCACGACCCGCTCGTCGCGCATCCAGTCCCGCTGCATCACGTCGAGGACCTCCTCGGCGACCAGGATCGCCGCATAGGCGGCCTCCCCGAAGGCCACCGTCTTGAACACCCTGCCGAGTTCGACCACCATCCGCCGCGGCCGGTAGGCCGGGGCACGCAGCTTCGCCGCGCCGCGCGCGAACATGATCGAGTGCCTGCACTCGTCGGCGATCTCGGTCAGCGCCCACTGGAAAGCCGGGTCGGTCGGGTCCTTGGCGTAGAAGTCCCGCAGCACCATCTGCTGCAGGATCATCTCGAACCAGATCCCGGTGCTGGCGACCGATGCCGCCTCCTGGCGGGTCAGCTCGCGCTGCTGCTCCGGGGTCATCTCCTTCCAGTACGAGGTCCCGTACAGGGTGCTCCACTCCGGGCTCGCGCCGTGGTAGCTCGTGTCCAGCGGCGTCTCCCAGTCGACCTCGGTGACCGGGTCGTAGGACAAGGTCTCCGATGAGTCCAGCAGCCGCTGCGCGACCGCCTGGCGATCGGACTGGGAGGCGTCGGTGTGCTGAGGACTGTCGACGCTGGTCATAGCGGCTCCTGACGAGGTCTTACCGTTACCTAGATTTACTGTTACTGAAGGTAACACCAAGTTGGAGGAGTGCACAACCCACGCCGGTCACCGGATGCCGAGCCGGGCCAGCCACCGGAAGGTCGCGCGGTAGAACGCGCCCGCATGCCCGCTGGTGTTGATCGAGTGCCCGGTGTCGGCAATGATCCGGTCGGCCGACCTGCCCGCGGGGTCCGTACGACAGTCCCCGGTGCGGCAGGCGATCCGGTCGTACTGCCCGAGCACGTAGAACGCGGGCACCGCGGTACGGGCAGCGGCGGGACCGGGATCCTGGCCGACCGCGCGCAGCTCGGCCGCGGTCAGCGTGTCCTTCAATGCCTCCTCATAGGGCACGATCGCCGGGTCGTAGTCGCCGCCGGCGAGGAACATCTCCGCCCTGGTTCCGGGAACCGTGGTGAAGTAACCGGCCGGCCAGTTCCGGCAGGCGAACTTCGGGTCCTGTTCGGCCGGATGGAAAACCGGGGCGCCGTCCTCGGCCCGCCCCCGGACGGCCGCCCGGTCCGGGGCGAGGCCGCTGATGATCATCGCGTCCACCCCGCCGTGGGCCGCCGCGTGCTCGGCCGTGATGCCGCCCATCGAATGACCGTTCAGCACCACGGTACGGAACCGCACGCCGAGGGCACCCGCGCGCAGGTACCGGACCAGCTGGTGGGTGACGTACCCGGCGACCCGGAAGTCGAGCCGGCGCGGGTCCGGCCGGTCACTGCGCCCGTAGCCGAGCCGGTCGACGTTGAGCGTGGCGAAGCCGCGCCTGGTGGCGTGCCGGACGTAGGAGTACCGGTTCGGCCGGTACGGCCAGTCCCAGTAGGAATGGTCGTAGCTGCCCCCGTGCAACAGGATCTGCACCGGGGTACGCGCGGTGGGCCTGCCCCGGGCGCACAACCGGGCGAAAACGCGGTGGACCGCCGGTTCATCCGGGCTCATGGTGACCGGGAAGTGGATGCCCCGGCAGGTCGCACCGCCCGCCGAGCGGGCGGACCCGGCGTCCACCACCCCGTGCCGCGGGCCTGCGGCCGCGGTCCCGCTCGCCATCGGTATCGCGGCCACCAGCGCCAGCACCCCGCACAGCGCGCGCATACGGCGCCGGTTTCGGTCTTTCCTCATGGGAACCTCCCCACTCGCCTGACTGGTGCCGTCACGATTCCCGTCCGGTGCGGGCCCGCACATCCGTCCGTGGCGGTCAACGGGGAGTCCGCCGTGGTTGACACACGGGAAGATTCAGCCTCACCGGCCGGCACCTCGCCGGTCAGCGCATCGTGCTCACCGTTCGGCGCAGAATGCTGGCTGGGCGCGTACCGACACCACCACACTTGGCGATGCACGTGCATTCGCACGTGCTCGACACCAGAAGGGAGGCTGACTGTCGAGGAAAGACACCGTATCCGTCATGCCACTCGATCGAGTAGAACCTAATCGAGTGCGGAATTGCGGATCTTGATCGGGCGAATACGGGTCGACGTGGAAACGGGACCGTGGAGCGCCCTAAGATTTGCTCCGTGTCATCATGACGCCGTAGCGAGAATGCGATGGTCCGGAACTGTTCTGGACCACCGCGAGGACTGGCTGCGCATAAAGATGCGCGGCTCCCCGGCCAGGGGGAGCCGCGCGGATGTTGTACCCACCCATTTCACAAGGCAAGGAACAACAAGATGAGTGTAGAGCCGCCAACCCCGGACTGGCCAGGTCACCAGGGAAGCGACGCCCATGAGTACGGATGCCGGGACTGCGCGTCGGTAGACAGCGACTCCCACCTTCGGGTGATGGTTGCCCCGAACGAGGCCGGCACGGGCGCATGGGGACACCGCATCCGATGCCTGGCCGCCTGGCTGGACGCCCGGGGCCTGTTCCGGCGCTGGAGCGTGACCCTGCAGGTGGCGCTGGTGCTGGCGCTGGCGCTGGGCGCGGTCACGACGATGACGGTCGGCCTCGCGGGCGGGCTGGGTGCCTCCGGAGCACTGCTGCTGGCCAACCTGTGCCTGGCACTGCGCGCACGCCGCACACCACACGGCGGGAACTGACGCCGGTCCGGCACCGGCCCCCGTGCCCCGCGCCCTCCCGGCGTGGGCACGGGGGCCGCCCCGCGCCCGCCCGTGTGCTGCCGCCACCCGAACTCTCCCGTCGCCCGCGAACACCGGCACGCAGATTCCATCGGACCATGGAATATTCGGTCCATCGGCTAACGGGGTATGCGTCGGTAAACGGTCAGAGTGAAACGATGAACGGTTTCTGCCCGGCAGAACATGGCGCGCACCGGACGGCGTCATTCCACCCGTCGCCCACACAGGCGAAATTTCACCGGTCACGGCCATGATCAGAAAACTCCGGGCTTGCATGTCGAATATTCCACGCTGATCCTGAGTACAGAATATTCCACTACCCATCGGGCGCAACAAGGAGGGGGCCGTCATGGAACGGTACGATCCGGAGACCGTGCACGACGCATTCCCGAAGGGAGCCTGGCAGCGGCCGGCAGCCTGCGGTCCGAACAACGCCAACTGCGTGGAGGTCAACCTCGGCGCCGAGGGCAAGGTCGGCCTGCGGGACACGAAACTGCCCGGCTCGCCGGTGCTGGTGTTCGACGACGAGGAATGGGTGGCCTTCCTCAGCTCCGTCCGTTCTGGACAGTTCCACCGCTGAACGTCCGCCGCTGAACATTCCGGACATTCCGGCGCGCATGCGGGCCACCGGTCGGTGAAGTCGCGTCACCGAGCCGTCGTCCTGGCTCAGTACCCCTAGACTGGGGCCGATCCTGGCGTTCTCGACCGATCCGGAGCCCTACGTGACGACGTCCCCGGCGCGGCACTCTCCCTCGGTGGCCACGCAGCGCGTGCGGATCGGGGAGTTGCTGCGGGACTGGCGGGAACGGCGAAGACTCACCCAGGAGCAGCTCGGCGAGCTGGTCAGCTGCAGCCAGTCCAAGATCGCCAAGATCGAGGGCGGCGACTGCGGGCTCAAGTACGTGGATCTCGACACCATCGTCGGCGCCCTCGAACTCCCGGCCGAGGTGGCGGCGGAACTACGGGAGATGAACGGGGTCAACAGCTCGCTGCGGCTGCGGGACGAGCACCGCGCCACCACCTCGCCGACCTGGTTTCGCGATATGCCTGCCTTCGAGCGCGATGCCACCAGGATCCGCAGCTGGACCGGCGAGCGGATCTCCGGGCTGCTGCACGCGGAGGGCTACATGCTGGCCCAGTACACAGCCTACGGCTACGACAACGTGGACGAGCCGATGCAGGACCGGTGGGAACGGCAGAAGGTGTTCGACCTCAACCCCCGCTGCCGGTTCGAGTTCCTGCTCAGCGAGAGCGCGATCGACCGCCTGGTGCACAGCCTCTGCCCGCATATCGCCGCCGACCAGCTCACCCACATGCTGTGGCTGATCGACAACTACGACACCGTGACCATCCGCCTGGTGCCCTACCTGGCCATCGTCTACGTCGACCCCGACTACACCATCCTCGAGTTCGAACCCGGCACCCGGGACTTCGTCTACACCGAGAACCTGCACAACTCCCCGCGGGCCTACGCCGAGGACCTGCTCTGCTACGAGCGGTCCTGGGACGCGCTGGCCGAAGCCGCCATGGACCCCGCCCGGACCCGCGAGGTGCTCGCGGACCGGCGATCCCCGCTGACCGACTGAAGGGAGCACCGGCCGTGGCCGAGCGCGATGCGGACTCGTTTCCCCTACCCGGCCTCGATCTCGACCACCCCAGCGTGGCCAGGGTCTACGACTACTTCCTCGGAGGCGAGACCAACTGGACCATCGACCGCCGGTTCGGCGACCAGGTCCTTACGGCCTTCCCCCTCGTCCGGCCCATCGCCAAGGCGAACCGCCTTTTCCTGCACAAGGCCGTCCGCCACCTGATCCGCAAGGGAGTAAGGCAGTTCGTCGACATCGGCTCCGGCCTGCCGACCATGGGGCACACCCATCAGGTCGCCGACGAGCTCGCCCCAGGGCAGGCTCATGTCGCCTACGTCGACCACGAACCCATCGCCGTGGCGCATTCCCGCAAGCTGCTGCAGGAGCACGGCGATCCGCGGCGCCACACCGTGCTCCAGGCCGATATGCGCGATCCGGACCGGCTCTGGAACCAGCTGGCCGACAGCGAGGTCATCGACCTGGACCAGCCGATCGCGCTGCTGCTGATCGCCGTGCTGCACATCCGGCAACCGGGCGCGGACGGCACCGAGCTCGGCCCCGTCGCCGTCGCCCGCTACCGGGAGTTGCTGCCGCCAGGGTCCTACCTCGCCATCTCGCATGTCACCACCGACGGCATCCCCGCCGACTTCGCGGACAAGCTCGCCGATCTGAAACGCAGGTACGACAGCGCGGGCAATCCCGTCATCTGGCGCACCGAAGCGGAGATCACCGGCCTCTTCGGCGACCTCACCCTGCTCGACCCCGGGGTCACCTGGACAACACTGTGGCACCCGGAAGATCTCGGCGGCACCGCCCCGGTAATCACCTTCGACCGCCCCAACGAGTCCATCGTCCTCGCCGGGGTGGCCCGGAAACCGGAATGAGGTACCCGGCTCTTACGCCTCCCGCACCTGGGTGTCCCGGCCCGTCCGGGCCGTTGGTCACCGTGCCCCGGTCACGTTCAGCATGATCGAATAGACCGAGGTGCTGGCGCAGATGAACAGGCGGTTCCGTTTGGGGCCACCGAAGACAAGGTTCGCGACCTCCTCGGGAACCTTCAGTGCGCCGAGCAGCGTGCCGTCCGGCGCGAAGCAGTGCAGGCCCTCACCGGTTGCCGCCCAGAGCCTGCCTTCGAGGTCGACCCGTATCCCGTCGAACTTTCCGGCGGCGCAGCGTGCCAGCTCCGCGCCCCCGCTGAGGGTGCCGCGCGCGGTCACCTCGAAGACCCGGATATGCCCCGCCCTGGTATCGGCGACGTACAGCAAGGAGCCGTCCGGGGAGAAGGCCAACCCGTTGGGGCGCACGAAATCGTCGGCCACGACGGTGACCCCGCCCACGGGATCCACGCGGTAGACGTTGCAGGCGCCGATCTCGCTCTCCGCGCGCAGGCCCTCGTAGTCGCTGCTGATTCCGTAGTCGGGATCGGTGAACCACACGGCCCCGTCGGCGGCCTCGACGAGGTCGTTGGGGCTGTTGAACCGCTTGCCCCGGAAGCGGTCGGCCAGAACGGTGATCGAACCGTCGTGCTCGGTCCTGGTGACCCGCCGGTTGCCCTGTTCGCAGGTCAGCATCCGGCCCTGCCGATCGACGGTGTTGCCGTTGGAGTAGCCGGAGGGCTGCCGGAACACGCCGACCGCGCCGGTCGTCTCGTCCCAGCGCAGCATGCGGTCATTGGGAATATCGCTGTACACCAGCGACCGGCTCGCCGGGAAGTACACCCCGCCCTCGGCCCACCGGCAGCCCGAGTACAGGCGCTCCAGCCGCGAGTCACCGCCAACGCGCGCGAACCGCTCGTCCCACACCTGGAAGACAGCGGAAACAGAATCAGCCATGTCCACCCCAGACAAGATTTCATTTAGTATGATTTCACCGAGACTATATGACATACGAGCATCCAGTCATGGAGTGATATGGACGACATCGACCGGCGGCTACTGGCCGCGCTACAGGAAGACGCGACCACCTCCTACGCGGCACTGGGCGCCGCCGCCGGGCTGTCCGCCGGAGCGGCACACGAGCGGGTGCGCAAGCTCCGCGAGCGCGGCGTGATCCGCCGTACGACCGTGGACATCGACCCCGCCGCGATGGACCTGGACGTGCTCGCCTTCGTGCTGATCGACGGCGCCACCTGGATGGGCGACGAGCCGACCTCGACGGCACTGGCGGCGATCCCGGAGGTCGAGGAGGCTCACGTCGTTGCCGGATCGGCTTCCGTGCTGGTGAAGGTCCGGACCACCGGAACCGGGGCGTTGCAGGATGTGCTCCGGCGGCTCTACGAGGTACCAGGGGTCTCGGCCACCGAGGCGGTGGTGGCACTGGACACCTTCTTCGAACGTCCACCGTGGTTCCACCGCGAAGCCAAGGGGTGACGCCGCGCGGTGCGAGGCACCGGTACAGCCGCCCGAGTCACCGCTTGCGCCGGGCCACGCCGGGGCTCGCCGAACCGGGCCACCGCCGCGGCGGCAGGCGGCACGAGCACGGCCGCCGCGGCGGCCACCCAGAAGGTCGCGGCCGGTAAGGGCAGGCCGAGCGTGAGCAGGCCGATGGCGATGGCCGGACCGCCGGCGCCGAGATAGAAGGCGAGATAGAGCGCACCGGTGACGGCGCCACGCTGCCGGGCCGGTGTGCCCCGCTCCACGGCGGCGGTGGCGCCGCCGTAGGCCAGCCCGTGTCCGGCACCGGCGATGATCGCCGCGAGCAGAGTCGCCGGAGGCGAGCCACCGACGGTCAGCGCCAGGAGCGCCAGGCTGCCGAACATCGCGGCCAGCCCGGCCAACTGCGCGGACCGGGAACCGATCCGGGGCACCAGGGGTTGCGTCAGCACCGAGCACACCAGCACGGCGCCCAGCACTCCCCCGGTGACCGCGAGGTTGGTGTGTGCCGCATAGTTGAGCAGTGCCGGGATGACCGAAAGAAAGAGGCCGGCCACCGTCCAGGCAAGAAACCCGGTCAGCGCGGCGGTGGCGAACAGCGGCCGCATCCCGGCGGGAACGCGGGGACGAGTTGGTTTCCAGCGCCGCGCACCCGGCACGGGCGGCGCTGGCAGGGCCGAGACGGCCCGCCAGGCGAACCACAGCAGCACCAGGTGCAGCACGAAGGGCAGCACCCGCGGTGCCGGCGCGTACTGCGCCAGTAGCCCACCGAGGATCGGCCCCATGGCGGTGCCGGCCACGAACGCCGTACCGGCAAGGCCGGTCCCGCCTGCCCGGTTCGACGCGGTCGCATGGCTGCCGATCAGGGCGCTCGCCGCGCCGGTGGCCGCACCCAGCGCGATTCCCTGTGCGGCCCGCCCGGCCACCAGCCAGGTAGGCCCGGATGCCAGTGCGAAGCAGCCGGTGCCGACCGCGGCCGCCAGGACGCCTGCGCGCAGCATCCCCCGTGGCCCCAGCGCATCGGACGCGGACCCGCACAGCACCAGCGCAGGGGCGCTGACCAACGCGAACGTCGCGTAGATCAGCGTCATCGTCAGATCGCTGAACCCCAGTGCCTCCTGGTAGCCGGGATACAGCGGGCTCGGCAGGTAAGCCCCGGCGGTGAGTACCACCAGTACGTAGATCCCCGTGCGCACCGCGGGTGCGCCAGAACGCGTCAGCAACAGCACGCCGCACAGCCTGCCGTCGCTAAGTCATGAACAGAATCAAACGTTTCTGGAGCCGAACGTGCAAAATGGTTGCATGCTCGACCCCAAGATCAAGGTGCTGGAGGCGGTCGCACACCACGGCACGGTCACCGCGGCCGCGGCCGCACTGCACTACACCCCCTCGGCGGTGTCCTACCGGCTACGTCAGCTCGCCGCGGAACTCGGCGTCGAACTGCTGGCCCCCTCCGGCCGCGGGGTCCAGCTCACCACCGCGGCACGCACCGTGCTGCGGCACGCCGGGGCACTGCACGCCCAGGTCGAGCGCGCCTACGCCGAACTGGCCGCGGAGACCGGCGAACCCAGCGGCCCGTTCACCCTGTGCGGCTTCTCCACCGCCGCCACCCACCTGCTGCCGACGGCGGCCGCCGCGCTCAGGGACGACTATCCGCAGATCCGGGTCAGGGTGATCGAGGCCGAACCGGCGCGCTGCTTCGACCTGCTGCTGGCCGGGGACGCCGATCTCGCCCTGGTGATCAGCACCGCGGACACCCCGCCAACGGCCGACGAGCGTTTCACCCAGCAACCGCTGCTTGGCGACCCGCTGGACCTTGTGGTGCCGCAGCGGCACCGGCTGACCCGGCGGCGCACCGTCACCCTCGCCGACGCCGCCGACGAGCCATGGATCCTCGGCCGCCCCGGCAGCACCTATCATCACCTGGTGCTGAGCGCCTGCACGGCCGCGGGCTTCACCCCGAACATCGCCCACTACGCCGACGAATGGGACACCGGAACCGCGCTGGTGGCACACGGCTTCGGCATCATCCTGGTACCCCGGCTCGCCCGGCTGCACGACTGGCCGGTCACCCGCATCCCGCTACACGGTGAACCGGCCCCGACCCGCCGCATCCTCGCCGCCACCCGGCGCGGTCGTCAGGGCCATCCCGTGCTCACCACGGCGCTGTCCACAATCACCACTACCGCCACGGCCCTTCTGCCGGGTGCCGCGAGTTGAGGGGAGGGTCGATCTCGGCAAGCCGCCTTCCCCACCGTGTGAATGCGGTCACGAGGTCCACTGCGGACTGAACATGCCGTAACCGGCTGGCCTGGTCGTCGATGTAGTGCCGGTAGAGCGGGAGCAGGCCGGCCGCCAGCCGGGCCTCCGCTTGCGCGGGATCCAGCGGCTCTCCCGCCCGGACCCGCGCCGCCAGACGGACCAGGGACGCGGCGGCGGTGCCGGCACCGCTCGCCAGGTACCAGGCGATGGCCTCGTCATTGGTGGCGGCACGTCCGGTCGTCCTGGTGCTGGAGTAGAGGAAGCGGACCGGGAACAACACGGCCTTGGTGAACCACACCGGATCCGTCAGCAGGCGGTGGGGGTGCTGGAACTCGGCGGTCACCTCATCGGTCGCCAGCACCGTTACGGCGAACCGGGCACTTTCCACCAGCAGCTCCTCGGCGGCCGGGCGGGCGACCTGCCCGGCGACATCGGCGCCGAGCAGGAGCTCACCGTGCTCGGCCAGCTCCAGGCGGTCGAGCGCGGGAAAACGTCCGTCCTCCAGCCCGGTGCGCAGCGCCGGCAGCGAGCCCCAGAAGACGGACAGCTTGCGGTACAAGCCATCCCGCCCGCGCAGGGCTTCGCCGGTTGCCTCGATGACGCCGCGATCATCGTCCCGGGTCTCGGTGAGGACGAGGGCGAGGTCGATATCGCTGACGGCCGGGGCATAGCCGCCGTAGGCGAGGCTGCCCAGCAGGTAGACCGCGGTCAGCCGCGCGGGGAACGCGTCCCGGAAGTCATGGGCGCAGGCGACGGCGACGGCGCGTGCCGCGCTGACCGGGTCGGTCATGGTGCCGCGGTGATGGCGGCCCCGGTGTCCCGCCGGGCACACTCGGCAATGCGATCGGACACCATGGTGATGACCTGCCAGGCCCGGTCCAGCACGGCGATGACCTCGTCCGCGGCCCAGTCGGTGCGTTCCCGCAGCACCCGGTAACCCATCTCGAGATGCTCGGCGTCGGCCTCGTCGTGCAACTCGAAGTAGGGGTCGTCCGGAAAAGCTTGCGTGCCGGCCCTGCTGAACACCAGGCTTCCCGCTTCCAGCGCGAGATGCGCGAGGACGGCACGCTGCACACCTGGCAGGACGGCGAACTGGTCCACGAACCACGAGGAGCCCGCTTCGATCACCGGGTCCCAGACCACCCGATGATCGTCCGCGCGGCTGCGGGCCAGGATGGCGTCGTGCCCGATCTCCTCCTGCTGATGCTCCAGCGCGAGCGCCCGCAGCTGCGGGTCGGTCTCGAAGGTGACCCTGGCACTGATCATCCGCTGGAAGGCGTGCGACCACGGCTGTAGGTAGGTGAGCACGGCCTTTTTCGTTTCCGCCGCGGTGTTCCCGTCCGTCAGCAACCGGACCAGCTCCGACGACTCGTACTCCTGCTGCCGCTGCTCGTTGTAGCGCACGACCCGTTCCACGTCCTGCTGGCTCACGATCTGCTCCTTCCGACGGTGCTACCCGGGATCAACGGGTTCGTTCACGCATTCCGAGGTCGACAGGCGAGGCGGGGCGGGGGACGGAACCGCGGTAAACGGGAGGGCGGAAGTAGGTCGTGACGTCACCCTGCCTGCCCGCGGCGCGGTAGCTGACCAGGACGAGGAGGCCCCGGCTTTCGTGCAGCGGGCCGGGTGCCAGGGTGGTGGCGAGCGCGCGGAACCGGCCAGGGTCCACCCCCTCGCTGCGCAGAAGCGCGGCGGTACGGTCCACAGCCTCCTGGTCGCAAGGAGCCAGGCTGCCCAGCCTGAGGTAGGTCGCACACTCCGCCGCAGTGTCCACACCGGACCGGAATGCCAGACAACTCAGGGCCGCTTCACCGGCATCGGTACGCCCATCGGTCAGCGTCCGGTACGCGGCCCGTGCCCGTTCGGGGTCGTGGTGCCGCGCCACCGAGGCAATGCGGTTCATCTCGCCGATGTCGGTACCGTGATTGCGGTAGTAGACCTTCACCCTGGCATCCGTCTCGTCGGCGAGGTCCACGGCGAAGAACTCGATCTCCCGCAGGCCCGCGGCCTCCTCCACCCGCCTGCGCGCTTCCCGCCATGCGGTTGCCATGCCGAGCCGCCGCATGGCTTCGCCGACCGCGGCATGGCGCTGCGCGTGCGGCCAGTCGTACAAGCCGAAGTAGGTCTTGTGCACCAGTCTCGACGGTGGACGCCAGGCGACCGAATGCCACAGTGGCGCCGGCGGCAGATCCTGCCGTGGGGTGAACATCTGATGAATCCGACCGAGACGGCCGTTGGCCGCCACACCGGACCCGGCGGGATCGGGACCGTCCGGCGAGACCTGGCCGCAGTCGAACAGCAGCCGCAGCTCCGGGTGGGCTCCGGACCAGTTCACCGACATCTCGGCGGGGAAACCGTCATCGGCGACATACGAGGGCTCGGCAGGCACCGTCCCGATGCGCTCACCCGCCCATGCGGGGAGCACGGAACGCAGGACCCGGATGGACTGGGCGGTCTGCTCAGCCGGGATCCTGAGCGCGGTACCCGCCGCGGCCCACAGCCCGCACAGGAAATCTCCGGCCAGCCGACCTTGTGCGGGATAAATCACGGTGCCGAGATCGCGATCAGCGGAACGGTCGTTTTCCCTTACCTGATGGGATAACCCCGGCAAGCCACTGAACACTTGGGGGATGCTAGCAGCCCAGCTGAGCGATCAACTATCTGTTGACACCCGTCCAGCCCAGCGGATTGCGTCATGTGGGTTACCGGGGACGTGCCTCCCATCGGACCCAGCCACCCGGCGTCACCGGAGATCAGACCGGCGCGGGCAACACCGTCATCGCGTGCTTCACCAACCGGATCAACGCGATCTTGCTCGAGTCACGATCCCGCGCGTCGCACATGACGATCGGCACCTGGTCCGGGACGACCAGTGCCTCGCGGATCTCGTTCACCTCGTAGCGCGCCGCGTTGTCGAAGCAGTTCACCGCGACCACGAACGGGATCTGCCTGCGCTCGAAGAAGTCGATCGCGGCGAAGCTGGCCTCCACCCGCCGGGTGTCCACGAGCACGATCGTCCCGATCGCACCGCGCGCCAGGTCGTCCCACATGAACCAGAAGCGCGCCTGCCCTGGGGTGCCGAACAGGTACAGCACATGCCGGGTGGAGATGGTGATCCGGCCGAAGTCGAGCGCGACCGTGGTCGTCTGCTTGCGCTCCACGCCGGAAGTATCGTCCACGCCCGTGCTGGCCTCGGTCATCAGCTCTTCGGTTGTCAGCGGCGGGATCTCGCTGACCGAGCCGACCATGGTGGTCTTCCCGGCGCCGAAACCACCGGCAATAATGATCTTGACCGGGGCGGGGACCATGTCCTTCCCCGCGCCCTCAGTACCTGATGAGTCCATCGAGAACCGCCTGAAGTGTTTCGAGGTCCGGCTCCTGGGCCGGTTGGTGACTTGGGGATCGCGTGATGACGAAGCCGCGTTCGATCAGGTCTCCGCACAGGACCCGGACGACCCCGAGCGGGATCTTCACATAGACCGCGATCTCCGCGATCGACATCGGCTCGTGGCACAGCTGCAGGATCGCCAGGTGTTCCGGGGCCAACCCGACCGTTTCCTGCTCCGCCCGCAGGGTCCGCACCTGGGTGGACAGATCGAGCCGCTCACTCTCGGCAGGGGTCCGGCCCCCGGTGATCGTGTACGGCCGGACCAGCGGGCCGGCGGCCTCGTCATACCAGCCGTCCTCCCCACTCACGTGGCCTCGCCGAGTGCATGCGCGGCTTCCCGCGGAGCGGAGGCGAGATAGTCGCCGACCCGCTTGACCAGACGGTTCATCTCGTAGGCGATCATCTCGACATCCACGTTCTCTTCGGCCAGCACGGCGAGGCAGGCTCCCTGGCCCGCGGCCGAGACGAAGAGGTATCCACGTTCCATCTCGATCATGTTCTGCAGCACCTGGCCGCGGGAGAACTGCTTGCTCACCCCCTTCGCCAGGCTCTGCAGGCTGGACGCGATGGCCGAAAGCTGGTCCGAGTCGTCCTTGCTCATCCCGGCCGACCTGCCGATCAGCAGGCCGTCGGCGGACAGCACGATGGCGTTCTGTGCGCCGACAACGCGGTTGACCACGTCGTCGAGCAGCCAGTTGAGATCGGGTTTGGAGTTCCCGTACTCGTTCATGCGGAGAGACCCCGGCTTCCTGTGCGGAACTTCCTACTATGCCGATAGAACTTGCGGTATGCCTGCGCGGGCTCGAGGACCGTCAGTCCTCGCCCCTGTCGCGTCCCCTGCGAGTGCCCTTGTGGAAGGCCGCGAGCGTGCGCGCCGTGCTCTCCCCTGGCGGCACGTCCTCGTCCCCGCCCTCGTCGGGCTCGTCCCTGAGCTGGGTGACGAGATTCTGCTGCGGCTCGCGCCGGGGCAGCCGTGGCCGGTCGTCGCCCTGTTCAGGGGGCCGCTCGGCCGGGTCCGGCTCATGCCTCTGTTCCGCGACGGCCGGTGGTGGGGCCGGCGCGGAGTCGGGTGTGGTCAGCCCATGCGCCGGGTAAGGGCGCGGCTTGACGTCTCGTTTCGCCGGGATCTGGCCGGCGACCGAGCCGGGGGTTTCCTGGTCCCTTGGCGCGGGCGCCCCTGGCTGCGGGGCGGAGGCACCGACCGGGGCGAGGACCGCGGTGTCCTCGGTCGGCGCGAAGTCGGCGGCGCTCAGCTCGCCCGCCTGGGCTGCCGTGGCCCCCTGCTGCTCGCCTGCCAGGTGCTGGGAGGGGATCAGCACGGTAGCCCGGAGGCCGCCGTACCGGGACGGGTCGAAGGTGACGGTGATCCCGAGCTTCGCGGCCAGCCGCGCCACCACGAACAGGCCGAGGCTGGAGTCGGCCCGCAGGGCCATCGCGTCGAACTCGGGCGCCTTGGCCATCATCTCGTTGGCCCACTGCAGGACGCCGTCCTTCATGCCGAGCCCCTGGTCCGACACGTCGACCACGACCCCGCGGGCGACCATGCGGCTGGTCACCTCGACCGGGGAACCGGGCGGGGAGAACGAGGTCGCGTTGTCGACCAGCTCGGCGATCAGGTGGATCGTGTCGGCCACCGCGGCACCGACGATCGCGACATCGGCGACCTGCTCGACCTGAACCCGCGAGTAGTGCTGGGTTTCCGAGACGGCCGCGCGCAGCACCTCCATCAGGGTGACCGGCTTGCGCCAGCGACGGCCGGGCTGCTTGCCGCCGAGGATGATCAGGTTCTCGGTGGTGCGGCGGGCCCGGGTGGCCAGGTGGTCGAGCTGGAACAACGAGGACAGCTGGGTCGAGTTCTCCTCCCTGCTCTCCATCTCGTCGAGGATCTGCAACTGCTGATGAACCAGCACCTGGTTGCGGTGTGCGATACCGAGGAACACGTTGTGCACACCGCTGCGGGCCTTGGCCTCGCTCGCCGCGGCGTTGACGGCGGTCAGCTGGGCGACGTTGAACGCCTCGGCCACCTGCCCGATCTCGTCCCGGCCGTGGTCGAGCTGCGGAAGTTCCTCCTTCACGTTGACCGGTTCGCCGTTCTTCAGCCGGTTCACGATCTTCGGCAGTCGTTCCCGTGCGAGGTCGAGGGAATCGTTGCGCAGCCGCGCGAGGCGAGTCATCAGCGCGCGGTCGACGAGCGAACGGGATACCCGCACCGCCACGATGATCGCGGCAAGGGATGCCAGCAGCGCGACGATGCTGCCGATGATCGCGTTGCGCAGCTGGGCGTTTCCGGCGTCGATGGCGGCGGCCGAGACCTTGTCGGCCTGGTCGATGGCGATATCGTTGAGCTGCTGGGCGACCTGGTTCGTCGCGCTCTGCCATTCCGCCGGGTTGACCGGCACCTCGCCCTGCCCGCCGGGGGACCACGGGCCGTGCTTGATCAGTGCGTCTTCCGCGCTCGCCAGCCTGCTCCACGCCGCGCTGTCGACGAGCGCCTGGTACTGCTCCCGGACCCCGGGCTCGAGGAAGGGCTCGATCTGGGCCAGCTCCGTGCGGTAGAAGCCGGCCAGCTGGGTGAACCGGACGAAGTCGGCAGGCGCGAACTCCCCGTCCGCGAAGGCCGTCGAGACGATCGAGGTCTCGCGCGACATCATGTCACCGGCGCGGAAGACCGCGGTCGCGGTGATGCCGCCGTGTGCGGCCTCGGCCTCCGGCACGATCCGGGCCTGGGTGTCGAACAGGTTCGACGCGGTGTCCAGCACGCCGTTGTAGTACGAGTTGACCTGGGTACGGTCAATGCTCCGGAAGTTGATCTGCGAGCGCACTACCGGCAGCTGGTCGAACTGGCTTTTCAGCGCGTTGACCTTGGTCGCGATCTGGTCGGGCGCACTGGAGATCGTCGCGTCGAATGCGGTCTGCAGCTCCGCGAGCCGCTCGTCCGTTGCCGCCTGCTGTTCCTGCAGCCCGCCCTGGCCGGTGCCGGGATTGTCCAGGTACCGCAGGGCGATCTGCCGTTCCTTCTGGAACGCGGCCAGCGTGGTGGCCGCGGGGATCGACACCTGGCGCACCGAGTCCGCGACCAGCCGGACGTAGAGCCCGTTGATGAAGAAGTACGAGGACACCGCGGTCCAGAGCACCAGCAGCGTCACGCTGGGAATGAGGACGGTCCTGGTCAGCCTTTTGCGGATCGACTTGTCGTACGGCTTGTCGGACTCGTCCTTGTCGGCTTTGTTCTGCACGGGGGTTCACGAGCTCCTGAGTGACAGTCGACGAAAAGTGGGGCCCCGCCCGAGGGGGCAGGCACGACGAGGGGACACAGCAGCAGCCGGCACCAGTCCTTGCCTCACCCTCCGTGTTGCTACGGAACCGATCGGGAACCGTTTTCTACCACGGAGCACACCGCCACGGTGGCCCCCGTCCGGCAATCGGCGCTCCGGTGATCAGCAAGCCAACCCTGATCACTTTCCGCATTGTGACGATTACCCGGATTTGCGGAGGCTCCGGCGCCGGAGCGGAGCTTTTCCTCCGGCGCCTTGGGCCAAAAGGGTGAAAACGAGATTGCCGCACCCCGGCACGTCCGCCTACCCGCCGAGCGAAGCCGGTCCGCGCACGGCACACCCGGTGCCGAAGGTCCCTCGGTGCGACGACCAAGGACCGGCGCCCTCGGGCACCCGCCGTTCGTAACGTCCATGGCAGACATGACGAGTGGGCAAGGAGTGAGACGCGATGTCCGGTACCTCGCTTGGTGCGGTCGTGGTCGGGGTGGACGGCTCGGACTCCGCGATGCAGGCGGTGCGGTGGGCGGCAGCCGAGGCGGCGCGACGGAACCGCGAGCTGCGGCTGGTGCACGCGCTCGACGATGCGCCCGCGGCCTACTACCTGCCATCGCCGATGCGCGAGGACCTTCGCGCCGACCTGCGTCAGCGGGGCGAGGCGCTGCTGGCCACCGCACATGCGGTTGCGCGGGAGGCGGTACCAGGGCTGTCCCCCCGGGTTGAGCTGCGGGAAGGGCGGGTGGCCGAGGCGCTGCGCGAGGCCACGGAATCGGCCGCCCTGCTGGTCCTCGGCACGGAGGGGCTTCGCCCGCTGGGCCGGATGCTGGTGGGTTCGGCTTCGGTAGCGCTGGCCGCGCATGCGGCGTGCCCGGTGGTCCTGGTTCGCGCGCACGTTGGTGATGAGCAGCCACCCGTCTCCGGTCCGGTCGTGGTCGGGGTGGATGGTTCGCCCGCCGGTGAGCAGGCCATCGCGATCGCGTTCGAGGAGGCGTCCCTGCGGGGCGCGCCGCTGGTGGCGGTGCACGTGTGGGACGAGACGTTCCTGGCCGCGGTGTTCGAGCAGACCCGGTTGCGGATGGACCTGCCCGCAGTCGAGGAACGGGCGTGGGAGCTGCTGGCCGAACGGCTGGCGGGCTGGCAGGAGAAGTACCCCGACGTCACCGTGCACCGGGAACTACGGCGCGGCGCACCCGCCGACGAACTGCTGGCCATGGCCGACCGCGCGCTGCTGCTCGTAGTCGGCAGCAGGGGCCGGGGTGGGCTGGCCGGCCTCTTGCTCGGTTCGACCAGCCAAGCGGTGATGTCCTACGCGCTCTGCCCGGTGATCGTGGCCCGCGGCACGACGGACCAGCACGGACTTCGACAGGAGAGGGAGACGAAGAGATGAGTGACATGGTGACCGGCGGCGAGATCATCGTCGGGGTGGACGGCTCGGAGGCAGCAACGCGCGCCGTGCGCTGGGCCGCGGAGACCGCGGCCGAACGGGGCCTCGGACTGCGGCTGGTGCACGCGCTGCCCTTGTCGGCGGGCTACTACGGGGGCGGCCTCGGAGTGCCGCAAGGGTTCTTCGAGGCGACGGAAAAGGACGGCGAACGGGTTCTCGACGAGGCGATGGAACTGGCGCAGGCGACGGGTCCCGGGGTCGATGTGGACACGATCCTGTCGCGGGAACCGGCGATCCCTGCCCTGCTCGAACTCTCCCACCGGGCGCGAATGCTCGTGCTCGGCGGGTCCGGCAAGGGTGGCTTTCCCGGGATGCCGCTTGGTTCCACGGCCGTCGCCGTAACCAGCCATGCGCACTGTCCGGTGGTCGTCGTGCGCGGCCGGGCAGGCGAGCAGGTGCCTGCGGAGGGACCGGTGGTGGTGGGGGTTGACGGCAGCCCGGTCAGCGAGCGGGCGGTCGCGGTCGCGTTCGAGGAGGCGTCCTGGCGGGGCGCGCCGCTGGTGGCGGTACATGCCTGGCTGGACGGTGACTACGACACCGTGTTCAGCCCGGCCCGCTTCTACTCGACCTGGGAGTCGGTGGACGCGGTGGAGCGCAGGACGCTGGCGGAGCAGCTGGCCGGCTGGCAGGAGAAGTACCCGGAGGTACACGTGGAGCGTGTGGTCGCCAGGGACCGGCCGCGGCACCAGCTGCTGGAGTGGTCCGCCAGGGCCCGGCTGCTCGTGGCCGGCTGCCGGGGCAGGGGCGGATTCCGCGGCCTGCTGCTCGGTTCGACCAGCCAGGCTCTGCTGCACCACGCCGAGTGCCCCGTCATGGTCGTACGACCGGAGCCGGCCGAGTGATCCCGGCTCGGCCGTGCTGGTGCCGGTGGCGCGAGCACGGCACCGACAGCACCGCGGCCGGAGGAAGGCCGGACCCGGGCACTTGGCCCGGGTCCGGCGACCGGCGGACGAGCAGACGGTGACCACAGGAGCCGGAAGACAGCCGAGGAGGCCGGCAGTATGGGAACGGGGAGCGACACAACCAGCTGGCCGACCCGCGTGCTGCGCCGGTACCGCGGCGAGCTGGCCCGGCCGGGAGACCGGGTGCTGGCCGTGCTCGCACTGTGCCTGGCCATAGCCGGAATGCTGGCCATGCCACTGGCCGCCGCACTGGGTTCGGAGATCTACGCCTACCAGGCGCGGACCGCCCGGTACGGAGTAGGAACGCAGGGCACGCCGACCGAGGCGCTCAGTGCGGCCGTCAGCGTCGCGGCGCTGTCCTGGCTGGCCGCGCTAGCCGCCTGCGCGCTGTTGTACGGCGCCGCGCGCTGGTCGGTCCGGCTGTCCCGCTACGCCGCGTGGGAACGCGAATGGGCGGAACTGGACCAGGGCCGGACCAGGACCTGAGGACATCGGACGATGCCCCCTCCGGTTCGTGCGGCGGCCAGCCAGGCTCAGGTCCGGTTGCCCATCGTCCCCGATCCGGCCGCCGGACCCGACCTCGACGGCCTTAGGTCCCCGTGGCCGGGGACCAAATCCCGCAGCGGACGGGCGGCCCGGCTCGTAGCGTTCGTTGGGACAACGTCCTGGCCACCGAGATCCGATGGAGGCACACCATGGACGCTCAGGACATCATGAGCAGGCCGGTGACGAGCATCAGCCCGGACACCTCGATCCAGGACGCGATCGCACTACTGCTCCAACACGGTTTCGCCGCGCTGCCGGTGGCCGACGACGACAAGGTCGTCGGAATCTTCACCGAAGCCGACGCCATCCGCGGTGCCGTCGTCGCCGGGTCACCGCGGGTCGAGCAGGCCGTCTCCACGGTGATGACCACGCCGGTCGAGGTGGTCAGCCCGGACACCGACGTCGAGCGCATCGCGCGGCACATGCTCACCGATCGGCTGCGCTGCCTGCCGGTGGTGTCCGAAGGGACGCTCGTCGGCGTGATCAGCCGCCGGGACCTGCTGCGCCCACTGGTGCGCCAGGACGACGCGATCGCCGCGCAGATACGCGCCCTGCTGACCGACTACTCCGGGCACCGCGACCATTGGACGGCCGGGGTTGCCGGCGGTGTCGCCACGATCCGCGGTTCCTTCACCGACGAGGCGGAGCGCAGAACGCTGGTCGCGCTGGCCAGAACCGTGCCGGGCGTGGTGCGGGTCGAACTCGCCCTCCAGCGCACGGAGGTGTGAGATGCGCGGACCCACGGTCGCCGAGGTGATGACGAGCCCCGCCGTCACGGTCGAGCCGACCACGCCGTTCAAGGAGATCGCGACGATACTGGCGGAGCACCGGATCAGCGCGGTCGCGGTGGTGGACGGTCAACTGCGTCCGGTCGGGGTGGTCTCGGAAGCCGACCTGCTGATCAAGGAGGAGCAGCGCGGCCAGGCCGAGCCGTCGCCGCTCACCCAGTGGCGTCGCCGGCACAGGTGGAACCGGGCCCGCGGCAAAACGGCGGGTGAGATCATGACCCCGCGGGTGGCCACGATCGGCCTTGACGAGCGACTGGGCGCCGCCGCCAGAAGACTCGTGGAACAGAAGCTGCGCAGGCTGTTCGTCGTCGACGATTCCGGCAGGGTGGCCGGCGTGCTCGCGCGGCGGGATGTGCTGAGCGTATTCCGCCGACCCGACGAGGAACTCGGGGAAACCGTCGAGCAGGAGGTCTTCCGCCGGTCGCTGTGGGCGGACCCGGCTACGTTCGCCGTCCGGGTGCGGGACGGGATGGTGCATCTGACCGGGCAGCTGGAACGCCGAAGCGAGGTGGACATGGCCACCAGCCTGACCGCCTCCATACCCGGTGTCGTGGATGTCCGCAACGACCTGCAGTACGACTTCGACGACATCACGGCCCGCCGCTGACCCGCCTGCGCCGCTCCTCAGCCGCGCAGGAGTGCGGTGAGGTCGCTGTGCTGCTCCCGGATCCGGCCGCACACCACATCGCACAACTGGAAGACCGTCTCATCGGCCAGCGAGTAGCGCACGATCGTGCCGTGCTTCTCCCTGGTGAGAATCCCGGCCTGGTACAGCACGCCGAGGTGCTTGGAGACGTTCTGCTGCGAGGTGCCGAGGGCGGCGGTCAGCTCGCCGACACCTGCCGGCCCGCCCCGAAGCCGTTCGAGCAACCTGATGCGCATCGGCTCGCCCAGCACCCGGAACCGGTGGGCGATCAGCTCCACCAGCGGATCCGGCAATGGATCAAGGGCATCAGCCATGAGGCGCATGATACTTAACAACTGAACAGTTGTATACGAGTATTATGGTGACACCAGACCGGACACGCACCCGGGATGACGACCCGGGCAGGAGGGACGAATCATGGACTACGCCCGCACCATCACACTCGACCTGCCGTACGAGGACGCCGTGGGACGGGTCAAGGACGCCTTCGCCGAGCAGGGCTTCGGCACCTTGACCGAGATCGATGTCACGGCAACGCTGCAGAACAAGCTCGGCGAACGGATGGAGCCCTACCTGATCCTCGGTATGTGCAACCCTGGGCTCGCGCACCGGGCACTCGGCGTCGAGCGGGAGATCGGGTTGCTCCTGCCGTGCAACGTGGTGGTCCGCGCCGGGGACGGGCATACGGTGGTGCAGGCACTCGATCCCGGGGTGATGGTCGAGGTGCCCGGCAGGGACGAACTGGCGCCGGTCGCCGACGAGGCGGGCCGGCTGATCCAGGCCGCGCTCGACACGCTGACCACCTCCGCCCCGGCGAAGTAGGCCGTGTTCGAGCAGGAACAGGCTCTCAGAGCAGGCCGCATGCCTGACGGTCCACCTTGCCGTTCGCGTTCAGCGGCAGGGCGTCAAGATGCACGAAGCGCGTCGGGACCATATGTGTCGGCAGGTGGGGGCGCAGCCTGTTCCGGAGTTCGCCGGGCTCGGCCCGGACGCCGCTGTAGACCGCGGTCAGCCGGAGCTCGCCGCCCGGGCCAGGAGCGGCGACGACCACCACCTCGTCGAGGCCGCCCCATTGGCGGACGGCGGATTCCACGTCGCCCAGTTCGAGCCGCCTGCCCATGATCTTGACCTGCTGATCGAGCCTGCCGAGATGCACGAGGGCACCGTCCTCGACCGCCACCCGGTCGCCGGTCCGGTACCAGGCCTGCCTGCTGGGAGCCGGGCCGGAATGCGGTCCCGGTTCGCAGAACCGTCCCTCGTTGTCCGCCGGGTCGAGATAGCCGCCGAACCGCTGTGGCCCGCGCACCTGCAACTCCCCGGTCAGTGGATCGATCCGATGGTCGAGGTGCGGGTAGACGCGGCCGATCGGGACCGTGCCGTTGGAGGTCCGCGGCCACGCGGAATGCTCGGCCGGGAGCCGGTAGGCCGTCACCGTGATGGACAGCTCCGTTGGCCCGTACAGGTTCTCCACCGTGCTGCCCTTCGCCGCGGCCGACCAGGCCTGCGCCTGCTCCAGCGTCAGCTGCTCGCCTGCGAACAGGCTGCAACGCAACGTGGGCAGGCTGCCGGGATCCAGCGAGCCCGCGTTGCGCACCCAGGAGACGATCGAGGGCACGGAGTACCAGTGGGTCAGGAACTGGTCGTTCACGAAGCCGACGGGGTCGAGCAGTTCGCTGCGCGAGGGCACCACGAGCGTCGCCCCGCCACCCCAGGCTACGAACATGTCGAAGACGGAAGGGTCGAACGTCAGGCCGAAGGTCTGGGACATCCTGCTGCCGGGCCCGACCCGGTACCGGGCGAGGTGATGGCGCACGAAGGCGTCCAGGTTCCGGTGCCGGATCGGCACCCCCTTGGGAACGCCGGTGGAGCCCGAGGTGAAGAGAATGTACGCGATCCCGTCCGGGTCGGCGGCGTCCGCGGGCCGGGCGGTGGGAGTCGCCCGCAGGGCCCGCTGCACGTCCTCCTCGCCAACCGTGATCACCGGCGTTCCGGTGCCGTCCGCGAGCGCGGTGTCCCGGCCTTCGTCCGCCAGTACGGCATCCACTCCGGCGAGTTCGAGGATCTGCCGGTTCCGTGCGGCCGGGTAGTCCATGCTCAGCGGCACCACCGTGCCACCGCTGCGCAGCACGCCGAGGTAGCCCGCATAGGCGGCCACGCTGCCCGCGGCGAGCAGGCCGACCCGGCCCGGCCGGGGCCCGATCGCCGCGGTCACGCGGGCGGCCAGCTCAAGGGAGACGGCCTCCAGTTCGGCGTAGCTCAGCCGCCGCCCTGGGACGACCAGGGCGGTGTGGTCCGGGGTTCGGCGGACGCTGTCGGTGAACCAGGAGTGCAGGGTCTTCGCTGGCACGGAATGCACGCTCCCTCTTACCGGACGCGACTTGGTCGTCATCGAGTTTTCTTCATGGCCTCGG
Source organism: Amycolatopsis aidingensis (assembly GCF_018885265.1). Classification (GTDB taxonomy): domain Bacteria; phylum Actinomycetota; class Actinomycetes; order Mycobacteriales; family Pseudonocardiaceae; genus Amycolatopsis; species Amycolatopsis aidingensis. The sequence continues at coordinate 1,318,783 of NZ_CP076538.1, read as the reverse complement.
CGACGATGGGACCCGTCCGCCGAACCACCGCGGCATCCATGACTTCCTCATGCGTGCAAAGCAGCCGGTGGGTTTCGACTCCGCGGGCCACGAGATCGGCCCAGCCGACCCCGACCTTGTCGCGTTCCGGGCGGGAGTCCTCGGTCTCGAAGCTCACCGCGCTTCCGCCGAACACCCGGGAATGATGGCCCTGCCCGATGCGAAGGCAGTGTTCCGCGATCTCCGACAGTTCACCGAACAACGAATCCGTGAGTTCGTCGGACGCACCACCACCGGATCCACGGATGGACTCCTTGATAGCCTCGATCAGTTCATCGGAAAGGTCCCCGCTGTTCACCGAGGTCTTTCGAACCGCTGGGACGGCGTCCAACAGCACCAGGTTGCGCACATCGCCCCCGGATTTCTCCAACAGCACGGCGATCTCCTGTGCGACAACGCCACCGAAGGACCACCCCAGCAGGGAGCACCGGCCGTCCGGACATACTTCCCTGATCAGTTCGAGATACGTTCCGGCGAGCTCGCCGAACGACTTCGGCCGGTCGGCGTCCCCGGCGAACCTGGTGGCCTGCAGGCCGTACACCGGGTGCCCTTTCGGAATGTATGGAAGGAATCTCGCATAGCACCAGCTCAGCCCACCGATCGGCGGCAGGAAGAAAACCGGGGTGAGATTTCCTTCCGCACGCAACGGTAGTAGGGCGGCAAGTGAATCGGAGGCTCCGTCATCCAGCCTGCCTGCCAGCCCGGCCACGGTCGGCGACTCGAACAACCACTGAATGGCCAGTTCCACGCCCAGCACCGACCGCACCCGCGAAGCCAGGCGTCCCGCCAACAGCGAATGCCCGCCCAGATCAAAGAAGCCGTCGTCGATCCCGACGCCGTTGACCCCCAGCACCTCGGCGAAGAGCCCGCACAGGACCTCCTCCCGAGCATTGCGCGGCGACCGCCCCGAGCCCGGCTGGTGGTCGGCCGTTCCCCGGATTTCGACCTGGTCGCCGGTCCGGCCTGAGCGCCTCGCCAAGCCCGGCGGCAACTCGGCCAGCTCCATATCAGGGTCCGCGACGACCCGGGCCATAATCATCCCGAAGTCCCCGGCGAGCGACTCGATTGTCGAGCGGTCGAACAACGCGGTCCGGAAGGTGATCTCCCCTTCGAAGCCTCGACCCGTCCAGAAGACCGAGAACGTCGCATCGAACTTGGCGGTGTCCACCTCGGTGTCCACCGGCTCGACCTGGAGACCCGGCCACTCATCCCGATCCGGTGAGTCGTACTCGAATGCGAGCACGGTCTCGAACAAGCTCGACCGGCGACCGTGCCGTCCCGACCCCAGCCGCGCCACCAGCTGCGCGAACGGGTAGTCCTGGTTCTCGTACGCATCCAGCGACACACCCCGTACCCGCCGCAACAGGTCCCGGAACGTGCGATCGCCGGTCGAGTCGACCCGCAGCGGCACCATGTTCACGAAGTAGCCGACGGCCTTTCGCAGCATCAGCTCGCGCCGGTTCGCCATCGGACTGCCCACCACGGTGTCCCGTTGCCCGGTCGCGCGCGCCAGCACCAGGTGGTGCACCGCGAGCAGGAACATGAACGGCGTGACCCGCTCATCGGCCAGCAGGTCGTCCAGGCCGGCGATGGCCTCCCCGGTCACGTCGAACCGGACCGTGTCGCCTGCGACCGACGAGACCGCCGAACGCGGCCGGTCGGTCGGCAGGTCCAGCGGTTCGGCTCCCGCCAGGGTGTGGCGCCAGAACTCCAGCTGCTCGCGGGAATCCTCGGTTTCCAACCATTCCCGCTCCGACACCGCGAAGTCCGCATACTGCGCAACCGACGGCTCCACCTCCGGCACGCGGTTGCCGACCGCTGCCGCGTAGAACTCGCGCACCTCACCCATCAGGACATCGAGTGAATGGCCATCGAAGACGGCGTGATGGGCCGCCAGTACCAGCACATGATGACGCTCGGCCAACCGCAGCAGACCTGCCCTGAACAACGGTCCCGCCTCGAGGTCGAAACCGTGCTCCTCCTCGCGGACCAACCGCTGTCGCAGTGCGCTGTCCTCCGCGGGCACATCCTCGACGGCCAGTCGCACGAGCAGTTCATCGGCAATCTTCTGCAGTGGCCTTCCTTCCGACTCCTCGAAGGTCGTGCGCAGCGCTCCGTGCCGGGCAACCACCTGATTCAGCGCATGCTCCAGCGCGGACACAACCAGGTCGCCGCGGAAGCGGAACGCGAACACCATCGAGTACTGCGTCGACTCGCCGTCCAGCCGATCGACGAACCACAGCCCTTCCTGCCCGACCGACGTCGGTGCCAGCCCCCGCGGCGCTCCCCGCACCGCGGAGCGCTGCTTTCCGGCATCGTCAAGGTCAGCACTGGGAGTCATCGCGTTCCCCCGCACCCGCCAGCAGAAACCGGCTGCTCACGATTCAGGCACCGGAACCGTCGGGCCCGCTCCCGCCGACCGGCGACCGGAGGAAGGCAGGGACCGGTAGATCTGGCCCATCCCACCGAGCACGCCGCTCAGCCGGGGCAGCGCAGCGTACTCCGGGTCACGTCGCAGGATCGCGTCGACCTGACGCAGTCGCCACATCGGGGTTCGCGGGAACAGGTGGTGTACCAGATGGAAGCCCTCGCCGTCCTTCTCTCCGAGCAGGAAGCGGGCCGCAAGGCCGTACACCCTGTTCCAGGACATGTATATGTCGACGCGCGGCGCGTTCTCGATCAGCGGAAAGTGTTCCATGAGCTCGGCCACGGCGCCGATCCATACCTGCGTGGTCACCAGGGGTACGAACCAGAGCAGCAGCAGCCACATCCACCAGCCGCCGAGCACCGCCCAACCCAGCACCACGGCGAGCAAGGCGACCCGCAGCCATCGCTCCGAGGTTCGCTCCCCCTCGGCCACGATCCGGTGCCGCAGCAGGTAAAGGATGTAGGAGGCAGTGGCGCGTGGGCTCACTACCTTCCACAGGTACCGGCGCAACGCGGCCCGGCTGAGGTTGTCGCCGCACAGCCCATTGTCCTTGTACTGCCGGTAATCGGGATCGCGCTCCGGATCACCCAGCCGACCATGATGCTCACCGAGGTGCGACGCCCGGTAGCCGGTGTAGCTCTGGAGTACCGGGTATCCGCCGAACAGCGCGCCGATTACACTGCCGGCGCGGTGGTGTGCCATGAAAGCGCGGTGGGTGGCCATATGCAACACCCCGGCGAGGGCCCGCTGGCGCCCGCCGATAAAGAAGACCGCGACAACGTATACCGGGATCGCCGCCCACAGCGAGAAATACTCGAAGGCCAGCAGCGACGCCGCGCACCATGCCGCGATCCAGAACCAGTGTTCAATCACTTCAAGCGGTCCGTGCCAGTTGTCAAGACGAGACACAGCGCGGACCGCCGCGAGGATGTCCGGTGAGAACCGATGCCGATCGGCACGATCAGTTGTAGACACAGTCTCATCCCTCCCAGTACCTACAAACGATCCTCCACGACCACGGCCTGGTCAAGGAGGGCTATTCAGAAGTCCTGACCCGGACGGAAGGTGCGCGGGGAACGCGCCGGGCCGGAGGCCTCGGTAGAAGTCCCACGGTGACAACCTCTCCCCCACGCCAAGGCAACCAGCCCCGCCTCGGGTGAACCGCTCCAGAAGATGCCGGCGAGCAGCCAAATGTCTGAATGGAGCAGCGTGCAACGAACGATCCCCGTGGCCGCCACGCGACATCGCCTATACGAGTGGGTCTTGTGTTGCGCGGCACACCTGCGTACGTTACTGTAAGCCCAGGGACTCCTGAGATACACGTGGGGGTTGGCAACTATGCCACTGCAAGAGCTGGAGGTTTCCCAAATCTGGGCGGACGTGATCGGTATCCGTGAAGCAGACGTCGACACCAACTTTTTCGATCTCGGCGGAAATTCGATGCTGCTACTGGAACTTGTCAGTCTGCTCAACCAGAAACTGGGAATCGAAACGGACGTCCTCACGCTGTTGGAGTATCCGACGGTAGCGAAATTCACTTCTCATTGGAATGCTTCGGAAGCGCTCGTCGAAGGTAACCACTGACGATCCGATATTTCGGATCGGCGGGTGGAACCTTCGGCGATCGGTTCATGTGATCGCGAAATGACGCGGCCGGAGAGAGCTGATCCGATCACAGGAGGGTTGTTCGGGCCGCGACCTCGCCGACAGGACGTGGCCCGACATGGGGGAGGGATCGGTACTCATGGGCACGATGTTCGTACTCGACCGGATCCGCGATATCGCCACGCACGAGCCGGGCCGCCCCGCGCTGCGCGCCGACGGCCGGTCGATCGACTACGGCGAACTGGTCACGACCGCGACGAAACTCGGCGACCTCCTGCGCGACCACGGGGCCGGTCCCGAAGACGTGGTGGCCACCGTCCTGCCACGTGGCAGCAACTCGATCATCGCCATCCTCGGAATCTGGATGGCCGGCGCGGCCTATCTCCCCACCGATGCGAAGTGGCCGGGACGCAGGCTCGACCTGGCGCTTGCCGAGTCGGCCACCCACGTGCTGGAGGAGGCGGCCGATGGCGAAGCGGAAGCCCGCATGCCGGACGGGAAAGGGCTTCGGGTCAGGCGGCTGCGCGGCAACCGGGGTAGCTCACCGAATCCTGGCTGGGACGCGCGGAACCTCGCTTACGTCCTCCATACCTCCGGATCGACGGGCACACCCAACGCGGTCGGCGTCGAGTTCGGTGCGCTGGACAACTACGGAAGGTACCTGCACGATCTGGCGCGGCGGCCTGCCGTGCACCCCGACGGCGAGATGCGGGTGCTGCTTTCCGCGAACCTCTGCTTCGATGCCTCGCTCCGGCCGGTCCTGCTGCTCACCGCGGGCGCCACGCTCGTCGTCGCACCCGACCTGACGGACGGTTCGTGGCAGGATCACATCGACTGCATCCGGGACAACGGAATCACGGTCATCAGCGGCGTACCTTCCTGGTACTCCGGTCTGCTCGGCGCAGGATACCGCCCACGCGAATCCGGCGTGCGGCTTGCCTTCATCGGCGGCGAGGCGGTACCGGGCGGGGTGGTACGTGAGCTGACCGCGGACGGCTGCACCGTCGTGGTGCAGTACGGCCCCACGGAGACCACGATCGCGGCGACCGGAAGGATCCTGGCCGGCGCCGACTTCACCGAGCCGCCGATCGGTGACCCGATCCCCGGAGCCCGGATTCACCTGTACCGCAACGACAGTCTGGTACCGGCGGCCGAGGGCGAGGCGGGGCAGCTGTACGTGGGCGGCGCGGGCGTTGCCCGCGGGTACCTGCGAAATCCCCGGCTGACCGCCGAGCGGTTCGTGCCGGATCCGTCCGGCCCGCCCGGATCGCGGATGTTCCGAAGCGGTGACCTGGCCAGAATGCTGCCCCGGGAGGGATACGGCTTCCTCGGACGGCAGGATGACCAGGTCAAGATCGGCGGGTACCGGATCGAGCTCGGCGAGGTCTCATCGGTCGCCAACCGGCACCCCGCCGTTGCCCAGTCGGTTGCCTTCGTGCACCGCGAAGGAGCGCATCCGCGCCTGGTCGCCTGCTATGTGGGCAGTAGCGGGGCGAGCGAACCGGGTACCGAGGAAAGCGTCCGGGACTACCTGGCGAGCGAGCTGCCCGAATACCTGGTCCCGGCCGTGGTCCGGCGGCTGGAGCGCCTGCCGGTGACGGATCACGGCAAGGTGGACGTCGCGGCGCTCGGGGAGTTCGTGCGCCACGGGCACGCCGAGGAACAGGCGCGGCCGCCCGGGGCGCACCCCGATCCCGCCGCGATCGAGGCCGCGCTCACCAGGCATCCGGCCGTGGCGGAAGCGGTCACGGTGGTCCGGGCCGAAGCCGGCGATCGCCGGCTGGTGGCCTATGTCGTACCGGGGGACGGGCCGGGGAGTTGCGTGCCGTGGCCGGTGCCGCACAGGTCGGCGAGTGGCGGGACAGCTACGACACCAATCACAAGGTGACGGGTACGGCCCTGTTCACCGAGGACTTCAGCGGCTGGACGAGCAGCTACACGGGTGAGGCCATCCCGGCGGAGGAAATGCAGGAGTGGCGGGCCGCGACCCTGGACCGGATTCGTGAGCTGCGGCCACGGCGGGTGCTGGAGATCGGCGTCGGCACCGGCCTGCTGCTCGGCCCCCTTGCCCCGGAGTGCGAGTCCTACTGGGGCACCGACTTCTCCGCCCCGATCATCGACCAGCTCGGCGCGGAAGTGGCCCGGGTTCCCGAACTGCGCGACCGGGTCGTACTGCGCTGTCAGCAGGCCGAGGTCGGCGAAGGGTTGCCGCAGGGGTACTTCGACACGGTCGTCATCAACTCGGTCGTCCAGTACTTTCCCGATGCCGGCTACCTGACCGACGTGCTGCGCGGCGCGCTGGGGCTGCTGGCCCCCGGCGGCAGGCTGTTCGTCGGCGACGTCCGCAACAAGCGCCTGCTGCGTCATTTCCACGAGGGCGCCCAGCCGTCCCGTCATCAGGCGGAAACCGGCGACGCCGAGCGCGAGCAGCGGGAGGCCGTCGACCGCGCGGTCCGGCTGGAGAAGGAACTGGTGCTCGACCCCGGGTACTGGACGGCGCTGGCGCAGTGGCTCCCGGACGTCGCCGGGGTGCAGGTGGCGCTCAAGCGAGGCCGCGCACACAACGAGCTGACCCGTTACCGCTACGACGTCGTCGTGCACAAGGCACCGGCCGCGATCACCGCCATCGAGGAATCCACCACGCTGGTGTGGGGTCGCGACCTCAGCGACCTTGCCGGTCTGGCGGAGGTGGCGCGGGAAGGCGCGCTTCGGATCACCGGGATTCCCAACGCCCGCCTCACCGCGGGGGTGGATCCCGAGGACGTCGAGGAGACCGGCAAGGGCCTCGGCTACCGGGTGCGGTGCACCTGGGGCGAGGACGAGACGAGCTACGACGCCCTGCTCGTTCCCGGCGAGGTGGCGCAGCCGCAGGGCGACGCTCTGGACTCCGATCCAACGGAACGGCCAGCGACCTTCGCGAACGACCCCGCGCGCCACCAGCTCACCGGAGTACTCGAACAGCGGCTGCGCCGGCACTTGGGCGAGCTGTTGCCCGGGCACCCGGTCCCCTCGGTTTTCGTACTGCTCGACGAGTTGCCGCGCACGCCAGGCGGCGAGGTGGATCACGCCGCCCTGCCCGTGCCCGACGCGGTGCCGACATCGCCGCGGGCCGAAGCGCAGCGGGACGAAAGCACCCCTGAGGTTGCCCATGACGAGGTCGAGCGGCGGCTCCTCGCGATCGTGCACAAGACGCTGGGTACTCCCTGCGCACTCGACGACGACTTCTTCGGGCTCGGCGGCGGCTCTCTCGACGCGCTCGACGTCCTCGCCCGGATTCGGGAGGAGTTCGGGGTCCGGGTACGGCTCCGTGACTTCTTCCAGGCTCGCACCACACGCGCCCTGCGCGACCTGATCGGAGACGTGGGTTGAGGACCAACAGTATGGATTCGCCGCAGCACACCCTTCCGATCGGGCCGTTCCAGGAGGGGATCTGGCTCTTCTGGCGGCTGAATCCGGCGAGCCCCGCTTACAACATGCCGGAGATCTTCTACTTCGACGGGGATTTCGACGCCAAGGCCGCCGAGTTCGCGTTCAACGAGACCATCCGCCGCCACGAGTCCCTCCGCACGAGGTTCCATGAAACGGAATCCGGCGTAATGCAGGTCATCGACCGTGACCCGGAACCCGTCCCGGTCAACGTGGTGGACCTGCGCGGACTGTCGGCGGTCATGCACACCGAACGGCTGGAATCGGTCCTCGACGCCGAAGCGAACGTGCCCTTCGATCTCGCCGCCGGGCCCGCGGTCCGGCTCACCGCCATCCAGGTGTCCGAAAGCCGGACCGCGCTGGTTCTGGTCGCCCATCACATCGTGTGTGACGGTACGTCGATGGCCATCGTCCTGCACGAGTTCGGTGAGCTCTACAAGTCGGCGCGCAGGGAAACGCCGCCCGACCTGGGGCCGATCGCACCGGGATACGGCACCTTTGTGGAAGAGCAGCTCGCCACCCTCGCCGATGGTGGCCTCGAGGAGGAATCGGCCTACTGGCGGGAACGGCTCGCCGGAGTAACCGGCAGTGCGCTACCGGGAACCGGCCACACCGCAGCGCACCAGCCAGGGGCGCTGGAGGTGCATGCGGAGTCCACCGTGCTGGCGGACAGCCTGGCCGAAGCGGTCTCGGCGTACGCCCGCCGCGCCAGGTCGACCCCGTTCGCCGTGCTGCTGTGCGCGATGGAGGTCATGATCGCCGCCGCCACCGGCGACGGTGACGTCGCCGTCGGGACGGCCACCAGCGGTCGCACGCCCAGGTTCGCCGGCACCGTGGGGATGCTGGCGAACGTGGTGGTGGCCAGGTCGCGGATCGACATCGCCAAGTCGTTCGCCACCGTGCTGGAAGCAGTGTCCCTTGATCTCATGGACGCCATCGATCACCAGGGCCTGCCGTTCAGCCGGATGGTCGCCGAGTTACACGAAGCCGGGCTCGAACGCGGGGTCGAGTTGGTGCGGACGATGTTCGCCTCGGGGGCCACCGGTGGTCTGAACCTCGGCGAGGGAACGCTGTCGGAGGTCGCGGCGCGCACCGTGGACGGACCTTTCGACCTGTCCGTGGCCTGCTATGTCGAGTCCTCGGGGATCGCGCTCGACTGGGAGTACGCGCTGCGCACCTACTCGCCCGAAGCCGCACGCGGCTACTGCGCCGCTTACCAGGAGATCCTGGCATTGTTGCTGGACCAGCCGGACGCGGCGATGGACTCACTCGGCCTGACCGAGGTCCTTGCCCGCGTCCACCCTTCCGCTCGGGCCGCCGCGCCTTCCCCCGGCGCCGTATCCCCCGCGGCCGAGCCCGGTGGGCCCGCGGACGCCGCGCTCACCTCGGTTGAGGCCGCGGTTGCCGCCATCTGGAGCGAGGTGCTCGGCGTACCCATCGAGGCCCCGCACGACGACTTCTTCGAGTCGGGTGGCCACTCGATGCTGGCGAGCGTGGCCGTGGCGTCGGTGCGGAAGAAGGTCTCGACCACCGCGACCCTGCGGATGCTGTTCGATCACCCGCAGCTGCGCGACTTCTCGTCCCGCCTGTCAACCGGGTCGGCATAAGACACAGGCAGAGGTGGCACGACCGCGATTCAGGTGAGGAGAGGCAGATGCAGGCGCCGTTGGCCATTGTGGGCATGGCCTGCAGAGTTCCGGGCGCAGCCGACTACCGCTCGCTGTGGCGCAATGTCGAGGTGGGCTCGACCGGCATGGTGGAGGTCGACGAGCAGGATCTCCGCAGGGAGGGGATCAGGCTGGACCCCGCGGTCCGGAACAGCTACGTGCCGGTGGCCGCACCGCTGGAGGGATACGACCAGTTCGACAGCGCCGCGTTCGGGATCAGTGCCGGTGAGGCCGAGGGGATCAACCTCAACCACCGGGTCATGATGGAGGTGACGCTGGAGGCGCTGGAGGACGCGGGCTGCGACCCGCAGCGCTATCCTGGCAACATCGGGCTGTTCGCCGGTGGCGGTGGTGCGTCGCCGATCTCGGTGCTGCGGCGCGTTGGTGACGCGCAGTACGGGGACGCCACCAGGCCGCTGAAGGTGTCCGAAGCGCTGAACTGGACGGCGCTGCTCGACAACGACTTCCTGGCCACCCGGATCGCCTATCCGCTCGATCTCCGTGGCCCGTGCCTGACCGTCCAGACGGCCTGTTCCAGCTCTCTCGTTGCCGTGCACCTCGCCTCCCAGAGCGTGCTTTCCGGCGAATCCGAACTGGCGGTGGCCGGCGGGGTGAACATCGAACTCCCGCACCGGGTGGGCTACTACCACCAGGAGGGGAGCATCTGGTCCACCGACGGCTACTGCCGGCCGTTCGACCGTGCCGCCAGCGGCACCATCACCGCCAGCGGCGCGGGCGCGATCGTGCTCAAGCGCCTGGACCGGGCACTCGCCGACGGTGACGCCGTGCACGCCGTCATCCGCGGCAGCGCGATCAACAACGACGGCAACCAGAAGCTCGGGTTCACGGCGCCGAGCGTGCAGCAGCAGAGTCTGGTCATCGGCGCGGCACTGGCCGCCGCCGGGGTGGACAAGGGCGACATCGGCTACCTGGAGGCGCACGGTACCGGGACCGAGATCGGCGACGTCGTCGAATGGACGGCCATCGAACGTGCGCTGGGCGCGGACGGGGTGCGGTGCGGAATCGGCGCGGCCAAGGCGAACCTCGGCCACCTCGGCGCCGCTTCCGGCATCGCGGGCCTGATCAAGGCCGTACTCGCCCTCACCCACGAACGGATTCCCCCGGTCGCGAACTTCGTGGAACTCAATCCCCGGATCAAACCGGGAAGCACCAGGCTCTTCGTGCCGGACAAGTGCAGCGAGTGGGAGGACGAAGGAAAGCCGCGGCGGGCCGGAGTGAGCTCGATGGGCATCGGCGGAACCAATGCGCATATCGTGCTCGAACAGGCGCCGGTCGCTGACAGCTCAGGAACAGGCAGCTCAGGAACAGGCACTGAGCCTGCCGACGAACCGCGCGAGCGGGTGTACGTGCTGCCGGTCACTGCCGCGTCGCGGCGCAGCGTGGCGGACACCGCGAGCCGGGTGACGGAGTTCGCCACGGAGAATCAGGACCGGCTGCGCGGCCTCGCCCACACCATGCGGACGGGCAGGCGGATCCTGCCTCATCGAGAGGCGATCGTCGTCGCCAGGCTGGCCGAGGGTTTCACCACCTGGCGCACCGGAAGCAGGCTCGCGAAGCGCAACCACGACAGCGCCGTCGTGTTCCCCGGCCAAGGCGGACGACTGGGCGACCTGACGGCAGCCGAAACCGGGATCGACGGATTCGCGGACCTGCTCTCCGAGGCGCTCCAGTGCCTGCCTGCCGAGGATCGGCCGCTGGTGAAAGGGCTCCTCACCGGGGCGTCCGAGGCCGCGTCCGCACCCCGGCTCGCCGAACTGGCGGTGCTCGTCCGATCCGTGACGATCGCCAGATCGCTGCTCGCCGACGGCCTGCGGCCCCGGTCACTGTGCGGGTTCAGCCTCGGCGAGATCGCCGCGGGTGTGGTCGGCGGAGTGTTCACCCTGACCGAGGCCGCCGCGGTCGTATCGGAGCGGGCCCGGATACTGGCCGGCGCCCCCGCCGGCGGGATGATCCGGGTCCGGCTCTCCGAGGAGTCGGTCACCGGTTACCTCGGCAACGGTGTTTCGCTGGCCATCGTGCCGGGCAGCCGGGACTGCATGCTCAGCGGTGAGACGGCCGCGATCGACGCGATCGCCACCCGGCTGCGCGCCGACGGGGTCGCCTGCGTCCGGGTTCCGGTGGCGCACCCGTTTCACAGCGTGGTCCTGAAGGACTCGGTCGCGGAGTACACGGAAACCTGGTCCCAGGTCGACCTGCGGTCGCCGAGTCTGCGGCTGATGTCACCGACGACGGGCGGCTGGCTGGACGAGGACACCGCCCGCGACCCCGATTTCTGGGCCCGCCACCTGATCCGTACGGTCCGGTTCGGCGACGCGGTGGACAGTCTGCGCGCGCACGGCACGGATCTCGTCTATGTACTGGATTCCGACAAAGGCGTCACCCCGTTCGTCAAGGAAGTGTTCGACGCCGACGCGCTGGCCATGACCACCGGCAAGCAGGCGGGCTATGACGCGGTCTCCAGAGCCCGGCTGCTGGCGACGGCGTGGTCGGCCGGACAGGACCCGGTCCCGGCGCCGACCGGCGAGAGCGCTCGGGGAGACGACTCCGGCGCACCCCGCACGGCCATCGTGCACGCTCCCACCTACGCGTTCGACCGAGGTTCCGATAAGGAGCAGCCGCCCATGCAGGCAGCAGCACAGCCGGCCCCCGACTCCAGCCGGTCCGGCCCGGCGACGGCGGCTCAGGCTCCGGCGGAAGCTCCGGCACCGGCCCTGTCGCAAGCCGAGGCGGAGCGGATCGACGACGCGGTCCGGCGGATCGTCGCGAAGCTCGTCGGTGGTGCGCCGGAGCAGGTGGAACCGGACGCATCCTTCGTCGAACTCGGCTACGACTCCTTCCTGCTCATCCAGCTCGCGGACGCCCTTTCGGCGGAGTTCCGGACCGATATCGACGTGCGGCAGCTGTTTGCCGACCTGGATTCCTGCGCAGGCGTTGGCAGGCACCTCAAGGGCATCCTCGCGGCGAGCGGCCTGCGGCCGCCGGCCGCCGTGGATCCGCAGCCCATCCAGCCATCCGAGCCGCCCCCGGCCGCCGCGCCGCAGCCACCTCCCGCTCCCCTCGCCGCCCCGGTGCCACCACGGCTCGGGCAGGCAGGCTCGGCCGACCACCCGGACGCGCTCCAGGCCGAGGTGGACTGGGCTCGGCGGACCCCGGTTTCGAAGCGCATCACCGAGGAAGACCGATTCGCCTTGGCGGACCAGCGAAACCTGGTGTCCTCCCGCAAGGGACGCCGGGAGGCCAGCTACCCGGTGGTCGGGGTTCGCGGCGAGGGCGCCCGTTTCGTCGACGTCGACGGCCAGGAGTTCCTCGACCTCTGCATGGGCTTCGGGGTGAACATGCTTGGACACGCCGCGGAGCCGCTCACCACGGCGCTGCGCACCTTCGAGCCATCCGACCTGCTGGTCGGCCCGCAGTCCTCCACCGCGGGCGACGTCGCCCGCGGTATCGCCGCGCTGGCAGGTGTCGACCGGGTCGCCTTCACCTCCTCGGGGACCGAGGCGGTGATGGGCGCCGTGCGCGCGGCACGCGCGAAGACCGGGCGCGACGTCATCGCGCTGTTCTCCGGGTCCTACCACGGCACTTTCGACGGCGTGCTGGTCGCGCCAAGGGCCGGCGGGGAGCAGGGAGAGACGACACCGCTCGGCCGGGGGGTGCCGGCCTCGATGGTCCAGGACGTGATCGTGCTGCCGTATGACGACTCCGCGCTCCCCGTCCTGGAGTCCTACGGCGAGCGGCTGGCCGCGGTGCTGGTCGAGCCGGTGCAGAGCAGGCGCCCCGGGTACCAGCCGGTCGAACTGCTGCACCGGCTCCGCGCGCTCACCACGGCACAGGGCGCCGCCCTCATCTTCGACGAGATCATCACCGGCTTCCGGTGCCACCCCGGCGGTGCGGCCGCGTACTTCGGCATCCGCCCGGACCTCATGACCTACGGCAAGGTCATCGGCGGCGGTATGCCCATCGGGGTCATCGCGGGCGATGCCGAGTTCATGGCACCCATCGACGGCGGACGCTGGCGAGAGGGCGATACCGGGTTCCCACAGCGGCCGAGCATGGTGTTCGCCGGGACGTTCAGCAAACATCCGCTGGCCATGACGGTGGCCCAGCAGATGATCCGGTACTTCCGGAAGGAGTCGCCCCGGCTGCAGAACTCGCTCGCCGAGCGGACGGCCGACCTGGCCAGGCGGATCAACGACAACGCATCCGCAAACGGATTCCCCATCGAGGTCGAGCATTTCTCCTCGCTCTTCCGGATCAACATCGACGGCTCCCCGCTTTCCGAGGACATGTTCTTTCTCGGCCTGCTCAATCGCGGCATTTACGTATGGGAGGGGCGCACCTGCTTCCTCAGCGCCGCGCACACCGAGGCGGACTGCTCGGAAGTCGTGGCAGCCGTGGCCGATGCCGCCGCGGAGGTGGCCGCGCGGGGCCTGTGGGAGAAGGCCAGCCCGGCGGCGGTGCCTGCTCCCGCGCACACTCCCCCTGCGACCGTCGGCGAAGCCCCGCTTACCGATGGCCAGAAGCTGTTGTGGCTGGCCAGCGAGCTGGGTGGGGAACTGGGCGAGTCCTACCAGATGTCCGAGGTGCTGCGCATCGAGGGCACGCTGGATCCCGAGCGGCTGCGGCGCGCTGTGCAGCGGGTCGCGCAGCGGCACGAGGTGCTGCGGATCGGCTTCGACCAGGACGGCGGATCGCAGAACTGCGCCGCGGGAGCCGTGCCGAAACTGACCGTCAGCACCCTGAGCGATACGTCCCCCGGCGACGTCGAGGGGCTGCTGCACCGGTTCGCACGGCGGCCGGTGGACATGTCCGTGCCCTCGCTGTTCCGGTTTCACCTGGTCCAGACGAACGAAGCCGCGTTCCTGCAGGCCACCGCTCCGCACTCGGTCGTCGACGGGTGGTCCTTCGAGGTCCTGTGGTCGGAACTGTCGGCCTGCTACCTCGGCGAGGCGAGCACGGCACTGCCCGAACCGGCCAGTTTCCTCGAGTACGCGCGGTGGAAGCGCGGCGAGGAGGACGCACGGTTCGAGGCGAACGACGCCCGCTGGCGGGCCCGGCTCGACGCGGTATGGGAATCGGCCCGGTTGATCGACAGCGCCGGGCCGTGGAAGCCCGTCCTGCGGGTGGACTCCCTTCCCCAGGAGAGTCTCGCGGGCCTGCGCGAGCTGGCCCGGTCCGGCGGGTGCACGATGCACACCGCGGCCCTTTCGGCGCTGGCGGTCGCCTCCTCGCTGCTCACCGGCTCCGCGCAGGCCGTCATGATCGCCCATCAGACCGGGCAACCCCGGCACACCAGCAAGCCGCTCATCGGCTTCTGTGTGGACCTGTTGCCGGTCATCGTCGAACTCTCCGAGGAGGATACGGTGGTCGAGGTGGCGAAAGCCGTCCAGGCTCAGCTCCTGGACAGCTCGGAGGCCACCTCCGGCCTGTACCGCGTGCTGCAACACAAGCGATACCGCCTGCTGCCTGCCGCCCTCACCGGGTTCAACTACGCGGGCCAGGACTCCGGGACGATGTTCGGCGCCACCGCGTCGTCGATGGTGCTGCCGCGCGAGACCATGCCGTGGCCCGCGATCGTGAGCATCGAGGAACGCGGCGACGGCATCGAACTGATCTCCGAGATCTCCGAGTTCAGTGACCTCGCACCGCTGGCGTCCCAACTGGCGGCGCGGGTGGAGCAGGTCCTCGCCACCCCCACCCAGGCGCTCGCGGAACTGCGCCTGCCATGAGGGCATCCACCCGGATTCCGCGGAACGACAGGGGAACCATGGAATCTCTCGTCGAACTCCTGCACTCTCGGGTTTCCGAGACACCCGAGGCCACCGCCCTGCTCGCCGGAGGCGTCCGGCTCAGCTACGCCGACCTGGATCGGGCCGCCGATCGGGCCGCCGACCGGCTCGCCGCCGCGGGCGTACGCCCTGGTGACCTGACCGGGTTGCTGGTCGAGCGCGACGCGGAGACGATCATCTGGCTGCTCGCGATCCTCAAGCACGGCGCGGCCTACGTCCCCTTGGACCTCAGCTATCCGCGGGAACGGATCCGGTTCATCGCCGAGGACTCCCGGCTCTCCTTCATCGTCGGCGCGCGGACCGCTGCCGGCCGCCTCGGGCTGTCGGACCAGCGCCTGATCGACCCGGCGGAGCCTGCCGCCGATCCGGTGGCCCGACGGGAGCCGGGGCAGGCACCTTCGGCGGGCACCACCGCCTACGTCATCTACACCAGCGGCTCGACCGGAAAACCCAAGGGATGTGTGATCACGCATGGCAACGTGCTCGCCTTGCTGGCGGGAGCGCTGCCCCGGTTCGCCTTCACGGCGGACGATCGCTGGGCGATCTTCCATTCCTTCTGCTTCGACTTCTCGGTATGGGAACTCTGGGGCGCGCTGGCGACCGGCGCGACCGCCGTCGTCGTCCCGTGGCAAACGGTCCTGGTATCCGCCGAGCTCATCGAGTTCCTTGCAGAGCAGCGGATCACCGTCCTGAACCAGGTGCCATCGGTCTTCCGTTACACCGCGCAGGCACACGCCGAAAACGGTCATCCGGAACTCCCACTGCGCTACGTCGTTTTCGGCGGCGAAAGCGTGCACCTCGACACCGTCCGGGATTTCGTCAAGGGAGCGGGCCCGTACGGCCCCGAGATGGTCAACATGTACGGGATCACCGAGAACACCGTGCACTCCACCTTCAAGGTGCTCGACGCCGAGACACTCCGGTCCGGCTCGGCCTCCCCCATCGGACGGCCGCTACCGCATGTCGGCGTCCACGTTCTCACCGCGGAGCGGAAGCCGGTGCCGGACGGCACGCCAGGGGAACTGTGGCTCTCCGGTCCGGGCCTTTCCACCGGGTACCTGCACCGCGAGGACCTCAACAAGGAGCGGTTCGCCGAACTGCCCTTCGGGCCGGACTCCGGAATGCTCCGTTGCTACCGCACGGGCGATCTGGTGCGGCGGCTACCCGACGGCGAACTCGAGTATCTCGGTCGCGACGACGACCAGGTCAAGATCCGCGGGTTCCGAATCGAGCTGCGTGAGATCGAGACCGCCATCGGCTCGCACCCCGAAGTACTCGACAGCGCCGTCTGCGTGGTGGAAACCGCCTCGGGCCCGGAACTGGCCGCCTGCCTGGTGTGCGTGGATCCCGGTTCCGACGCGCTGGCCGATTCGGTCAAGGAGCGGTTGCGGGCAATCTTGCCAGCCTACATGGTTCCCCGGATGTACTTGCCGGTCGATCGGCTGCCGCTGACGCCATCGGGCAAACTCGACCGGTCGGCTGTGGCGGCGCTGTTCTCGCGGTACCTCCGCGCTTCGTAGAGCAGGATCGAGGCGGCCACCCCGATGTTCAGCGAGTCCACCGTGCCGACCATGGGGATGCGCAGCCTGCGGGACGCGGCGGCCAGCAGGTCCTCCGGCAGGCCCTCCCGCTCGCTACCGAGCAGGAACGCGAGCGGGGGTTCGTAGCCAGCGTTCCAGTGGTCGTCCTCGGCGGCACCCGATGTGGCCAGAACGGCGACACCCCGCTCCGCGGCCCAGGACAAGAACTCGCCGGTGCCGGGCGTGTGCACCACGTCAACGGCGAAGAGCGAACCCATGCTGGCCTTGACCGCGGCAGGCGAGAAGGCGTCCACCGTGTCCCCGACCAGGATGACGCCCGCTCCGCCCACCGCGTCCACGGTGCGGATGATCGTGCCGAGATTGCCCGGATTGGCGATCCGGTGCAGTGCGACGAAGACCGCGCCGGGGTGGACCTCAAGGGTGGAAAGGCCGCCGGTCCGGCTTCGCACGATGGCCGCGAGGCCGGCGGGCCCGTCCCGGTCGAAGAGCCGTTTGAACAGGTCCGCGCTGAGCCGCGCCACCGGCACACCCGCTTGTTCCTGTTCCTCGACCATGCGCAGCGCCGCCGGGCCCGTCAGCAAGGTGGGAGCGACGATCAGCGTTTCGATCTCCCAGCCTGCCTCGACGGCGCACCACACCGGCTGGAGGCCCTCGACCACGAACGCACCCGCGCGGCGCCGGTGTTTCCGGTCGCCGAGTAGCCTCACCCGCTTCGCGAGCGGGTTGGCCGCGCTGCTGATCGTGTCTGTCATGGGGTTCTCCACGGCGACCCGGCCTTCGCGTCGCCAACCCCGCCAGGGTACCCGGACGGTGTCCCCGGTGATCACCCCACGAGCTCGGCGGCCTGTTCGGGAGACGGCAGCGGCAGCTCGTCGATCGGCGCGTCGGGGTCGGCAAGGCCGGCGGTGAGCAAGGCCAGCAGGGCGTCCTGCCAGCGGCGTGCCGAGGTCCGGTCGAAGCGGTCGGCGGCGTACTCGATCTCGCCTGCCAGCCCGGCGGCGTGCTGCCGCATGGTCCAGGTCAGCGGGACCTTCGCGGTACCCGAGTGGACGAACCGCTCCTCGATGTCCAGGCCCTCGATGTCGCCGCAGTCGTCCATCG
Source organism: Amycolatopsis aidingensis (assembly GCF_018885265.1). Classification (GTDB taxonomy): domain Bacteria; phylum Actinomycetota; class Actinomycetes; order Mycobacteriales; family Pseudonocardiaceae; genus Amycolatopsis; species Amycolatopsis aidingensis. The sequence goes on along the minus strand of NZ_CP076538.1, from coordinate 1,301,169 downwards.
GGGTGGACTGGAAGGCGAACATGGCCTGGAACAGCGGGTTCTCCCCACCGCCGCGCCGCGCCAGGCCCTCCACCGCGTCGGCGAACGGCAGGTCCTGGTTGGTCAGCGCTTCCGCCAGTGCCTCGTCGGTGCGCGCGATCAGCTCGCCGAAGCGCATACCCTCGGTGAACCGCATCCGCAGCGCGACCGTGTTGACCAGGTAGCCGATCAGGTCCTCGGTGCCCGGCCGATTCCGGCATGCCACCGGCACGCCGATCACCGCCTCGTCCACATCGCCCGTCCGGCGCAGCGTCATGAAGAAGGCGGCGAGCAGCACCGCGAAGGCGGTGGTCCCCTGTGCGCGGGCGACCCGCTCGACGGCGGCCGGATCGACGGCGGCCGGCGGCAGTCGCACCGCGAACCCCTCGGTGCCGACCCGTCCCCCCGTTTCGTGCCGGGAGCCCAGCTCGATGCCCGGTAGATCCCCGGCGAGCCGTGCCCGCCAGTAGGCCCGCTGCTGGTCCGCGTCCGCGCTCTGCAACCAGCGTTCCTGCCAGGCGGAGTAGTCGGCGTACTGGGTGGCGGGCGCTGGCAGCGACCCGCCGTTGTAGAGCGCGACCAGCTCGCGCCAGAACACCGCGAGCGACCAGTCGTCGAACACCGCGTGATGCACGTCGAGCAGCCACAGGTGTTCCTCGGCGCCGACCCGGAAGCAGGCCGACCGCAGCAACGGGCCCGTGCTCAGGTCGAACGGGCGCCCGGCCTCCTGCTCGGCAAGGCGGTGGGCCTCGTCGAGGTCGGCGACGGAGGTCACCGCGGTACGCACCGGGCCCGCGGGCCGGATCCGCTGCCATACCTTGCCGCCCTGATGCTCGAGCACGGTGCGCAGCGCCTCGTGGCGGGCCACGATCTCGGTCAGCGCGGCATCCAGACGGTCGAGGTCGAGCGGACCCCGGATCCGGTAGCAGACCGGGATCACGTAGGTCGGCGCGCCCCGATGCACCCGGTCCAGGAACCACAGGGCCTGCTGCCCGCGGGAGGCCGGTTGCCGGTCGCCGTGCTCGCCGGTGGGTACGACCGCGCCGTCTGCCGCGCCGCGGCCGTGCTCACGCTGTACCAGTGCCGCGATCCGGGCAACCTGCGGAGCGGCCCGCAACTGGGCGAAGGTCAACGCCACACCCGTCACCTCGGCCACCCGGCTGAGCAGCTGAAAACCCCGCAAGGAGTCTCCTCCGGCCGCGAAGAAGTCCTCGTCACGACCGATCGGCCGACCGTCGAGCACCTCACCGGCGAGGGTGGCGAGGACGCGCTCCAGCGTCGTCATCCCGGCTTCGCCGGTGCGGCCCGCCCGGGTGGGCGCGACCGGCGGAAGCAAGGAGCGGGCCGCCTTGCCGTTCAGCGGCGAACGCGGGATGCGATCCAGCAGCACGATGGCCTGCGGCACCATCACCTCGGGCAGCCTGCCTGTGAGGTCGGCGCGGATCGCGGCCTCGGACACGCCGGGCTCGGCCTCGACGTAGGCGACAAGGCGGGAGCCGAACGGCGGATCCTCGGTGGCGAGGACGACCGCGTCCCTGACCCCGGCGCAGTGATGCACGGCGCTCTCCACCTGGCCGGGTTCGACGCGGTAGCCGCGGACCTTGACCTGGCGGTCGGAGCGTCCGAGGAAGACCAGGGTCCCGTCGGGCCTGCGGCTGCCGCGGTCGCCGGTGCGGTACATCCGCGCGCCGGGAGGGCCCTGGGGATCGGGGAGGAAGCGATCGGCGGTGGCGGCGGGGGCGGCGTGGTAGCCGCGGGCCAGCGGTGGGCCGCCGATCCAGAGGTCTCCCGGGGTGTCGTCCGGGACCGGTCGCAGGTCGGTGTCGAGGATGTAGATGGAACAGCCCGCGAAGGAGTGGCCGATCGGCACCAGCGCGTAGTCGGAGACCTCAGGGCCGGACCCGGCGAGGCCGTCCGGGCGGTGCAGCGCCACGCTGATCGTGGTTTCCGTCGGTCCGTAGTCGGAGACCCAGTCGATCGCCTCCGCGCCGGGGACACGGGACCAGGCGGCGAGCTTCTCGACGAGAATCTTGTCGCCACCGATGAAGACGATCCGCAGGCAGGCAGGGAGGCGGACCAGCCCGGAGGTCAGGTCGTCCACCCACTGGTGCCAGTAGGCGCTGGGCAGGCTCACCATCGTCACCCCGAGCCGGTCGATCAGATCGGTGAACTCCCTGCTGGTGAACTGGCGCTGGTCGGGCATGACGACCGCGCCCCCGGCGAGCCATGCCGGCAGGATCTCTTCCAGCGCGGCGTCGAAGGCGATCGCGGTGGACTGGAGGACCCGGTCCCGCGGCCCCAGCCTCAGCTCGTCGCGCAGCGAAACGCCGTGGTTGGCGAAGCTGGCGTGCGCGACGGCGACCGGCTTGGGTTTGCCGGTCGAGCCCGAGGTGAACACGCAGTAGGCGAGATTGGCCGGGTCGATGGCGGGCTCCGGACCCGCCGTCGGCTGATCGGAAAGGTCGAGCCCGTCCAGGTCCAGCACGGGCAGGTCCGGCGGGTCCACGGCGGCAGGCCCGTTCCGGACGAGGACGGTGACTCCGGCGTCGGCGAGCATGGCCTCGGCGGCGTCGCGGGGCAGGGACGGATCGATGGGCACGTACACACCACCCGCCTTCCACACCGCCAGCATCGCGACCAGCAGCAGCGGCGAAGGCTCCATGACGACGCCGACCAGGCGCTCCGGCCGGACTCCACGGGCGGCCAGCAGGTTGGCGAGCCGACCGGCCCGTTCGTCGAGCTCGCGGTAGGTGAGAGTGCCGCCGTCCCAGACGACCGCAACGGCATGCGGCGTCCGCGAAACCTGTGCCTCGACGAGGTGATGAACGCAGCGACCGGGTATCAAATCTCCTACCTCCGGATCAGAAATAAGAACGCAGGCTACCGCGTCGCCGTACGTCGACGGTGGCGCAATGGAACGACCCACCGAAGCTGTTGAAATTCCGGAACGGGCACGGAATCGCGGTCATTCCCCAGCTCTCGGCAAGGCGGCGCATCGGCTCGTCCTGTGCCTCCACCACCATCCGCTCCTCATCGATCATCAGCACGTTCATGTTTATCCACTTGCTGGTCATGTAAAGCGGATGCCCGTCCGGGATCACCGGCCGCGGCGCCGTTCGCACCTCCCAGTCCTTGAATATCTTCGGCACCTCCGGCACCCGGTCCGGGTGGATCAGCAGCTTGCCAGGAGCGAGCGGCATCAGGCTCGCGTCGATGTGCATGGGGTGATCGTCGGCAAGGGTCAGCTCGTGCACCTGGTACTGCCCGCCCAGGTGCCTGCGGACCCACTCGATGCCCATCGCGTTGGTGACATGGCTGCGCTGGGCGAAGATGTCCCGGCCGCACCGGATGAAGTCGGCCGCGTCGAAGGTGGGTTCGAACTCGGTGATCACCGAGCGGAACGGCTCCCCCTCCGGTTGGTCTGTCCAGTCGGCGACGTACAGCTCGTCGGGAAGCTCGGGCTTGGGCGGGCTGCTCCAGCTGGCTCCCTGCCGGAAGTACTCCTTGAGCAGCGGCCGGTACGCCGAGGCCGCGTGGTGCCGCGACCGCCAGGCCATCGGCGCCTCGATGACGTCCTCACCGACGACCAGCAGCAGATCCCGCGGCATCGCGTCGTACAGGCCGGTACTCGACCAGCCTGGTGCGCCGTAGGACTGGCCGTGATCGCGCGGCTCCGGCCTGCGGACCTTGACTCCTTCACCTTCCAGCACGGCGACCAGCTGGTCGAGCTCGTCCCGCGCGGCGGCGATCTCGTCGGCTGGGAACGGCTGCCCGGCACGTTCCCGGAACACGGCGCGCTGCTGCGGTGACAGCGGCGCGCCGACCGCAACATGCCACGGAGGGAAATGCGCACCGTCGACGATGCCGACGATCACCTCCTCCAGCGGATCCCATTCGTTGTAGGACCTGACCGGGCACTCCGGCTCGGCAGCGACCTCTGATCCACGCATTTCGATTCTCCATTGGTCAGGTGTACCGACACAGGGCGCGTCGCCGCACTCGGCGGTCATACATCCGCCCAATGCGTGTGTTCGGGGATCTCCGGCGTCAGCTGCTACAGCCGTGCCTTGCCGTCAGCGAAACAGGTTCTCAAGTCTGCTGGGCCATGAAGGCTCGCAGGCTTGCCGGCCGCATGTCCGTCCACAGCTCGGCGATCCGGTCCAGGCAGTCGGACCGAGTGGCCGGGTCGCCTACCGGTTCCCATCCCGCGGGGATCTCCCGGCCCGCGCGCCAGATCGAGTACTGGTCCTCATGGTTGCGCACGATGAAGTAGCGGTCGTCGTTCTCTGCCATGCCTGCCTTCCTTGGTCGGTTCGGATCACCTGGACGGCGGCGAGCGGTTCAGTCCGTCACGCGACGCGGGCCGTCTGCCGTTCGATCTCGTCGCCCATCCCGACAAGGATCTTGCGTGGGCCGGTGAAGGGCAGCCGTCCATGGGCAACACGCATGTTGTCCAGCAACATGAGCATGCCCTCTCGCCAGCTGTACTCGATCGTGTTACGGCGGTATGCCTCGCGAATCTCGGCGACGACCACATCGGGGATGACTCCGCCGTCCCCGTAGTAGGTCGCGAACGGAAGACCTTCCGTGCCGAACTCGGCCTCCAGGTACTCCCTGACGTGCGGTGCGAGGGAGGACGCGTGCCAGAACACGATGTGGTTGAACCAGAGCTCGGCGCCGGTGACCGGATGTCTCGCCAGCGCGGGGCGGACCTGCCTGGTGCGAAGCACATCGTCCGCCGGCCACTCGACGTCGATCTCGTTGGCGCGGCAGTATCGGTGCACATCATCCGGTGCGTTGCAGGAGAAGGCATCCTGCCAGGTACGCCCGAGCCCGGACTGGTAGTTCCGGACCAGCAGCCAGTCCCGCTCCTGGAACTCCTCGACCAGGTTCCTTGGCAGGACGGCAAGTACGCCCTGTACGTCGGTCAGGGTCGTCTGGCCGCCCGTCTCCGGTGCCTGCACACAGCCGAAGAGGATTCGTCCCGGCCAGGCCTGCCGATAGGAACTCTCGTTGTGCGGTTCGATGGCCTGGGAACCAGGCAGGTCGGTGGCGGACCAGACTCCCTCGGCGAAAGCCGTGCGGGGCGTTGCGGCCTCGCCGTACTCGGCCGGCCTGCGGATCAGCTGTTCTTTGAATGCCTTGAAGCGTTCGACATCGAGGGTTACTACATCGAACTCGATCGCTCCCGCGGCAAGGAGCAGTTCACTGATCCGTTCGTCGGATATATCAAGGCCGGCGCCGTCCACGGACAGGACATCCGTGCCCAGTTTCTCGAAGCGTGTCAAGATCCGCCCCCAGCTGCTCATAAGTGATGATAGCGGATGACGAATCCAGGGCGGGGAGTTCTGAACTACCCGAAATATCCTGGCACCCCAACCACGGTCCGACTTACGATCCGCTACCAATCAACGATAGTTCAGCACGGTCAACTTGCCGTGTCAATAGCCACACCAGGTGCTGGCCCCGGGCCTGGTCCTGGTGTCCGGATCGGGACGAAAGTTGCCTCGTTGCGGGGCCGGACGATCAGTCGATACGCTAGCCGGCGCCGCCCGACCACGTCTCATGGGTGCTGCGCATCGGCCACCGAAGGGAACAAAGCTCGATCATGCAACGGATTCCCGCGCTTGGCCCGGAAGGACTCAACCACCAATCGGCGGCCAGGTTCATTCTCGCGCTCGTCGGCAAGCAGAAAGCCGCCACGATTTGGGGCGCGGTGACGTCCACCGTATGGATGACCACCCAGGCCCTGATTCCGGCCGCGCTCGGCCACGCGATCGACGTCGGCATTGCCGGTAACGACAGCGGCGAGGTGGTCCGCTGGTCGATGATCATCCTGCTGCTCGGCGTGCTGCGGGCGGTGTTCGGTATCGCGTTCTACCGGCATTCCATCATCACCCGCACGGTGTCCGGCTGCTTGACCATGCGGATGGTGACGCGGCACGTCACCCGGCTCGGCGCCTCGCTGTCGCGGCGGAAGGACGCCGACAACCTGATAGCGACCAGCACATCGGATGTCAACACCATCGGGGTCGGCATGCTCTACGCCGGCCGGGTGATGGGGGCCATCGCGGCCGTCGCGGCCGTCACCGTGGCCATGTTCACCATCTCGGTTCCGCTCGGGCTCCTGGTACTGGTGATCGTTCCCGTGCTCAGCGGGCTCAGCAGCCTCCTGCTGCGCCCGCTGCACCGGCGCCAGGACGACTACCGATCGGTACAGGGGCGGCTGGCCGGACGCGCCGTCGACATCGCCTCCGGGCTGCGGGTGCTCCGCGGAGTGGGCGGTGAAAGGCAGTTCGCGCGGCGTTTTCGCGCGGATTCCGCACGGTTGCGGCGCGCGGACGTGGAGGTGGCGTACGCCGAAGCGGACCTCGAGGGATCGCGGGTGCTCGTGCCGGGACTGGTCACCGCGATCGTCACCTACACGGCGGCTCTCCTGGCGCTCAACCAGCAACTGACGATCGGGCAGGTGGTCGCGTTCTACGGGTTCGCGACCTTCCTGACCATCCCGCTCACCGACTTCATGGAGGGGACGAGCCAGCTGACCCGGGCGTTGGTTGCCGCTCGCCGGGTGGCCGGATTGCTGAACACCGATACCAGGGACGGCGATGCCCCGGAGGCGACGGCCGCGACTCCACCGCCCCGCGGAACGGCTCACCTGGCCGACAGCGCATCGGGACTGAGCATTCCACCGTCCACCTTCCTCGCGGTCGCCTGCGCCGGCACTCCCGATGCCGATGCCATGGCCCGCAGGCTGGCTCGTTTCGAGGACTCCGGTGATCCCACATTGGACGGCACGCCGTTGTCATCGCTGCCGACCTCGGTCGTGCGGTCCCGGATCCTGCTGGGCCTGAACAGTGACCGATTCTTCGCGGGCACGGTGCGCGAGGAGATCGCGCCGGGCGGAACGGCCGAAACCGAGGAGATCACGACTGCGCTGCAGGTCGCCTGCGCGACGGATATCGTCGACGCGCTACCCCACGGTCTCGACACCCAGATGACGGGTCGCGGCAGGACCTTCTCGGGCGGCCAACTGCAACGCCTGCGGCTCGCACGGGCACTGCTGGCGGACACTGAGTTCACGGTGCTCGTGGAGCCGACCAATGCCGTCGACGCCTACACCGAGCACCGGGTGGCGGAGAACCTCGCTCGGTTCCACGAAGATCTTGCGAAGGAGCGAAGCACTGTCGTGTTCACGGTGAGTCCACTTTTGCTCCAGCGAGCGCACCAGGTGGCATACCTCGAGGACGGCCACGTGGTCGCCGTCGGGACCCATGAGGAACTATTGGAGAGTCACTCGGCATACCGGACACTGGTAGCGCGTGACGATGTCTCACAGGTTGGGAAATGAAAGTCCGCACACTTCCGGTCGCCGACGCGAAATTCGTTCGCCAGTTTCTCCGGCAGGTGGCGCGCAGCCATCGGAAAGAACTGGCATATGTGCTGGTTCTGTATGGCATAGCGGTCAGCAGCGGCCTGGTCGGGCCCCGTTTGCTCGGCGACCTGGTCCAGGACGTCCGGGATGGCACGACCGTTGGCAACGTGACGACCATCGTTGCCGCGCTGACCGGATTCATCCTGCTGCAGGCATTCCTGACTCGCGTCGCCTTTCGCGCGGCGGGGCGACTTGCCGCGACCGTCCAGGCCGAGATCCGGGAGAAGTTCGTCGATGACGTGCTCGCGCTTCCGCTTGCCGTCGTGGAAAGGTCCGACGACGGCGACCTTGTGACGCGTGCTTCGCATGATGTGAACACGTTGCGACGCGCCATGCAGGTGGCGGTGCCTCAGGTCGCCGAGGCCGTGGTGTGGATCGTGCTCAGCCTCGGTGCGCTCCTGCTGGTGTCGCCGTTGCTTTCGCTCGCACTGGTGGTCATCCTGCCGCCCCTGGTGATCGTGAACCGGTGGTACCTGGCCAGGGCACGTGACGGCTTCCTGCGCGAGGCCGCGGCCTCATCCGGCATTACCGAAGGCCTGGACGCGACCATCCAGGGCGCGGGCACCGTCGAGGCATACGGCCTCGAGGAGCATCGAATGCGCCGCGCGGAGCGCGATACCCAGGCCTGGTACGAAAGGGTCGGCTACACCCTGCGGCTCCGGACGGTCCTCTATTCGGTCGAAGAGTTCTTCTTCACCTTTCCGTTGGCCGTCGCCCTGTTGCTCGGTGGATACGCCTACACCCAGGGCTGGGTCGATCTGGCCCAGGTGACCGCCGCGACCCTTTACCTGCTCCAGCTGATGTTTCCCCTGGAAACGCTGCTCGACTGGGTGGGAACGCTCCAGCAGGGCAGCGCCTCGCTGGCCCGCCTGCTCGGCGTCGCGGACACCCGGTCCGAGCAGGCGGACGCTCCGGCCGAGCGGAAGGACAATGGGCACGACATCACCGCCGCCGCGGAACTGTCCGCCCACAGTGTCCGGTTCGGGTACGAGGATGGACCAGAAGTACTGCACGGGATCGACCTTGCGGTGCGGCCGGGTGAACGGCTCGCCATCGTCGGGCCGACGGGGAGCGGCAAGACCACACTCGCCAGGCTGTTGTCCGGGATCCACCCTCCGCAGGTAGGCGACATACAACTGTCCGGCATACCGCTGCACGAGCTGCCGTCCCACGAGTTGCGCAAACACGTCATCCTGGTGAACCAGGACCAGTACATTTTCGGCGGCACCATCCGGGAGAATCTCGAACTGTCGGCCGTCAACGTGGAACAGCACGCACCGGCGGATGCCGATGGCGCCGCTGTGTGGCGGGCGGTTGACACGGTCGGCGCGAGTGAATGGGTGAATGCACTCCCGGAAAAACTGGACACCACGGTGGGCGCGGGCGGGGAGGTGCTGACCGACGCGCAGGCCCAGCAGATCGCGCTGGCCCGGCTGCTCCTGGCGGATCCGCGGGTGCTGATCCTCGACGAGGCGACCTCGGAGATGGATCCGGGTTCCGCCCGGAACCTCGAGCGGTCGCTCGCGGCCGTGCTGGCTGGGCGGACCGTCATCTCGATCGCGCACCGGTTGCACACGGCCTACGACGCGGATCGAATAGCCGTTGTGGAGGACGGGAGCATCGTGGAGGTCGGTTCCCATCAGGACCTGATCGTGCGGGACGGCGCCTACGCCCGGCTCTGGTCCAGCTGGCTGTGAGAACAGGTTCTTGAACCGGGCTACCAGCCGTTCTTGTGGGCCCGCGCCTCGTACAACAGAACAGAGGCCGACACCGAAACGTTCAGCGAATCCGCGGACCCGAGCATCGGTATTCCCACTCGCTGAAAACCGGCGTCGTACCATGGCCGGGACACGCCGAAACGCTCGCTGCCGACTACCAGGGCTGTCCGTCCCTGGTAGTCCAGTTTCCGGTAATTGACGCTGTCGTCGGTGTCGGCAATGAAAACCCGGAACTGGTTCCGCTTGAGCCAGGTGATCGCGTCGCCGACCTCGTCGAAGTCGAGAGAGGGGACCTTGATGCTCATTCCCTGGCTGCTGCGTAGCACTTTGGGATGCGTCATTCGAGTCCTGCGGTTCGTCATGACCAGACAATCGGCGTTGCAGGCGTCCATGGTGCGCAGCAGCGTGCCGAGGTTCCCAGGAATCTCCAGCGCGTCCGTTACCAGCACCAGCGCATCGGCACCGAACCCGAACTTTTCCTGGTCCCAGTCCGGCAAGCGGGCGATCGAGAGGAGCCCATCCGGATTCGGCCGTTCAGCCAGTCGCGCCAAGGTCTTTTCGGAGATCTGATAGGCACGCCGGGCACGCTCCGCGAGCTGCCCCGCGCGCGTCTTCGCCTCGTCCGAGTAAGCCGCATCGGGACACCACAGGAGGGTCTCCACCGAGACGCCGGTCTCGAGCACGATGTTGTTCTCGAACAACCCTTCGGCGACGAAGGTGCGGCGAGGGATGCCCGCGCGGTTGTTCTGGATGTCCCGGACCAGGTTCGCCGCCGGATGCTGCAGGCCGATCTGCTGAAGTTCCATGCCACCGCTCGTATGTCGCCAGTAAAAGGGTCACCCAACGATACCCGGAGTAACGGCGGGCCCGTGCCGACCACCTCGAGTGGGCAGGTGGACCGCGGCCGCCACTCCAGGCTGAACCGCTCCAGAGCCGACTTTTGGTCTTGTCCTCGACCACGAGGCAGTTCATTGGCATACTGTCGTGGTGTGACTCGGTCGCGCATATTGCGACGGAGTCGTTCGCTGGGGAGGTGCTCGCGCCTATGGTGCGTTCGGATCGGCCGCTCAAGGGTAAGCCCCATCCACGTGGCTACTCGAACCGCTGTTTCTGGGAAGAGGGCCATTAGTGAAAATCTGGAAGAACACGCCCAAAGACTCGATCCTCGTAGGCATAAGTCTGACGCAGTTCGCGGTGACCCCGATCCTGGCCATCACCTGGGACACGGCATCCCTGCCAATCCGGATTGCCGGCGGGGTGCTCATCACGTTGATGATGACGTACAACATTATCGTCGTCTCGCACCTCTTCACCCATGTCCCCTGGTTCGTCAGCAATCGCCTCAATGCCGTGGTGTCGGTGGTCAACTCCGTCAACATCGGCCAGTCGGTCCAGGCTTACCAGCTGACACACGTCCGGAACCACCACCGTTTCAACAACGATCGGCAGGGCCCCGACGGCACCACCAGGGACGCCTCGTCCACGTACCGCAGGGGAAAGAACGGGCAGCACGAGCCGCTGCTGTCCTATGCCCTCGGCGGTGCCGTGGACTCCATCGTCGGCCGCGTCAAGGATGTGGGTTCGACGGTGCGCCTCTGGAAGGTCGGGCGAGGCGAGGAGAAGCTGCTGTCCCTGGCGTCACGCAGGGAAACGCGAAGGGTTCGCGAACTCCGCCAGGTCCAGGCCGACCGCGCCGCGCACTGCCTTTCCCTGGTCGTGTTCGCGACGATTTCCTGGCAGTGGACCGTCTTTTGCTACCTCCCCGCGTTCTTCATCGCGCTGACTCTGGTCAACGTGCAGAACTACTACCGGCACTACGGCGCGAACCCGGAGGATCGCGCTTCGGACTCGGTGAGCCACTACAACCGGGTGTACAACTTCCTCACGTTCAACGACGGATACCACCAGGAGCACCATCTCAGCCCTGGGACACACTGGTCCAGGATGCCAGAGGTCAAGGAGCGCCAGCGGGCCAAGCTCGAAGCGCAGCCCCGCATCGTCAGCCCGGTTCCCGCCCTCCTCGGATTCCTCGACCGGCGGCGGCCCCTGCTACACGAAAGCAAACCGGAGCGCACCGGATAAGGAGCCGACACACCGTGATTCCCCAGAACTGCAAGATCGAACGTTTCTTCGGGGAGTGGGAGTTCGACGTCGACCACGTGGCTTGCGCCTCGGACGTCGATGGCTATCCCATGCGCGACCTGCTCGACCTCGCCGACTCCGAATCCCTCGCGCTGTGGGAAGGGCTGGAACTCGGCTACACCGAGACCACAGGGCACCCGCTACTGCGCGAGGCGATCGCCGATCAGTACACCAAAACCGAAGCCGACGGCATCACCGTCTGCGGCGGCGGAGCGGCCGAGGCGCTGTTCCTCATCACCAACGCCCTGCTGGGTCCCGGCGACCACGCCGTGGTCATCTGGCCTGCGTTCGAGCCACTGCACCGCATCGCCCCGGCGGTCGGTGCCGAGTTCACGCCGGTTGCGCTGGACCCGGACCGCGGCTGGCGGCTCGACCTCGAAGCCGTCCGCCGCGCGCTCCGGCCGAACACCCGCGCGTTGTTCATCAACTTCCCGCACAACCCGACCGGTGCGCTGCCGAGCCGTGCGGAGTTCGAGGCCCTGGTCGCCCTCGGCACCGAAGCGGGGATCACCATCGTCTCCGACGAGGTCTACCGCTACCTGGAGTTCGAACCCGAGGCGACGCTTCCGGCGGCGTGCGACCTGGACGATCAGGCCATCAGCGTAGGGGTGATGTCGAAGGCCTACCCCCTGGCCGGCCTGCGCGTCGGCTGGATGGCCACCCGCAACCACGAACTGATGGCGGCGACCCGGACCCTCAAGGACTACACCACGGTCTGCGCCTCGGCACCCTCGGAGATCCTGTCCCTCATCGCGCTGCGGGCGCGAGAGCACCTGATCGCCCACAGCAAGCGGATCATCCTCGACAACCTCGCGCACGTCGAATCGTTCTTCCAGCAGCACCCCGGTGTCTTTGCCTGGGAGCCACCGCGCGCCGGAATGATGGGCTTCCCGCGCCTGCGGCTGCCCACCCCGGTCGAGGAGTTCGTGCGCGACCTCGCCCGCGAGGAGAGCGTCCTGCTGCTGCCGGACAGCATCTTCGACATGGCCGACAACCGGTTCCGCATCGGCCTCGGCCGGGCCTCGCTCCCGCAGGCCCTGGACCGGCTGGATGGGTTCCTCACCCGGAGGGCCAAGGTATAGCGAGCCGCCAAAAGGCGACCGGGACGGTGGACGCGGAACGTGTCAGCCGAGTGACATTTCCCGTGCGGAACGCGCACGGCCGCGGTGTACTGGACACAGCGACCGAGCGGAGGACCGTGGACCATCCAGGCGAAGCCCCAGCCGGCACCGGGAAGTCCCGGTCACGACGGCTGCCGGTCTGGCGGATGGGGCTGGCCGGTGGGCTGGTCGGCATCCTGTGCTGCGTCGGCCCCACCGTGCTGGCGCTGCTCGGTCTGGTCAGCGCCGGAACGGCGTTCACATGGTCCACCGACCTCTACGACAACTACGCCTGGTGGTTCCGCCTCGGCGGCCTCGCGGTACTGGTCCTGCTGGTCTGGCTGGCCCTGCGGCGCCGCGACCAGTGCAGTATCGCAGGGATAAGGCGGTGGCGCCGGCGGCTGCTGGGCGTACTCGCCATCGCGGTGGCCACCTACCTGACCCTGTACGCGATGACCACCTGGCTGGGCACCTTCGCCTGAGCGGAGTTGCACAGCGGAGGCCCCACGGGTGGTGGCCGTCGCCTGGTCAGCCTGCCGCGCCGGCCAGCCCCTTGGGGTCGACGATGGCGATGCTGGCGTAGCGCAGCTCGATCCAGCCGGTGCGCTCGAACTCCTTGAGGATCTTGTTCAGCGAGGGCCGCTGCACCCCGAGCATGGCGGCCAGGGTGCGTTGTGGCAGCGGCACCGTGCCGGTACCAGCGGCCTCGTCCAGCAGCAGCCGCGCGACCTGCTCGGTCAGCGACCGGCCGAGCAGCCCGATGATCCGCTGCTGGCTGGTCGCCAGCCGCTGTGCGACGCTGGAAAGCCAGCGGCGCGCGATCGGCGGTCGCCGCGCCAGCAGACCCTCGAAGTCGGTGGCTCCGAGGAACAGCACGGTGCACTCGTCCAGGCCCCGCGCCGTATAGGGCAACGGCATGTCCAGCAGGTACTCGATGTCACCGTCGACGTCGCCGGGGCGTAGCACGTGCACGACCGCGCGCCGCCTGCCCGACCCGACCGCCAGCTCCACCCGGCCGCGCTGCACGATCCACACCCCCTCCGCGGCGAGGCCACCCCGGAAGAGCACCGACCCGCGCTCGTACACCCTGGTGTGCAGCCCGGTCGCCAGCGCGGCCAGGTCTTCCGGGGCGAGGGGGGCCTCGGAGCCGCGGCCGACACAGCGCGCCACCCAGGCCGCCTGCCGGATCGCCAGGTCGGCGGCCGGTCCCGTGCCGAACAGCCGCATCGTCTGCTCCAGCGCCGCAGCGGGCAACCTGGACGCATCCATCACCTGATTGTGTCAGCTCGCTGACTCTCCCGCCCGGGAACTGTCACCACGCTGACATTCCTCGCGCCACCCGGCGCCTTCCGGTCCACAATGGGCCGAGGCCGTGAGGAAGGGGTTTCATGTTGCGCGCGGTATGGAACGGCACCGTACTGGCCGAGGCGCCCCGTACGGTGCGCGTAGAGGGCAACCACTACTTCCCTCCCGAGTCGGTGCGCCCGAAGTACCTCAGCAAGCGCAAGGCCAAAACGCTCTGCCTGTGGAAGGGCGTCGCCAGCTACTACGACCTGACCACCGAGGACGCGGTCCTGCCGAACGCCGCCTGGTACTACCCGCATCCCAGCCCGCTGGCGAGGCGTATCAAGAACCACGTCGCCTTCGACCGCACGGTCACCATCGAGTGGTCGTGACCGGGGCCTACGACCTGGTGATCGTCGGCGGCGGGACCGCGGGCATCGTCGCCGCGAAGACAGCGGGTGGCCTTGGCGCGAAGGTGGCGCTGGTCGAGGCCGCCAGGCCGGGAGGGGACTGCCTGTGGACCGGCTGCGTCCCGAGCAAGTCGCTCATCGCCGCCGCCACGACCGCGCACCGGATGCGCACCGGCGGCCGGTTCGGCATCACCCCGGTCGAACCCGAGGTCGACTTCCCCACCGTCATGGCGCACGTGCGCACGGCCATCGAACGCGCCGAACCCGCCGACTCACCGGAAACGCTGGCCGCGGCTGGCGCCGAGGTGGTGCCGGGAACCGCGGTGTTCACCGGACCGCGTGAGGTGCACGTGGGCCGGCGACGGCTACGGTTCCGCCACGCCGTGGTGGCCACCGGCTCCTCCCCCGCTGTGCCGCCGGTCCCCGGGCTCACCGAGGTCGATCCACTGACCAGCGACACCCTGTGGCAGCTCACCGAACTACCGCGCAGGCTGGTCGTCCTCGGCGGTGGCCCGGTCGGCTGCGAACTCGGCCAGGCCCTCTCCCGCCTCGGCGCCGAAGTGACGATCATCGAGGCCGCCGACCGGGTGCTGCCCCGCGAGGAACCCCGGGCAGGCACCACCCTGTCCGAGGCATTGAGCCAGGAAGGCATCCGGGTCCTGACCTCCACCACCGTCACCGGGGCCACCCAGGACGCCGCGACGGTACGGCTGAGCACCGACGGCCCCGCCGGAACCGACACCATCGCCGCCGACCGGGTACTCGTGGCCACCGGGCGGCGCCCCGGCACCACGGGGCTCGGCCTGGACACCGCGGGCGTCACCCTCGACCAGCGGGGCCACGTCGTGGTGGACGCCAAGCTGCGCACCAGCAACCCCCGCATCTACGCCGCGGGCGATGTCATCGGCGCGCTGCTGTTCACCCATGTCGCGGGAACGCACGGCAGCATCGCCGCCACCAACGCCCTGCTCGCCCCGCTCCGGCGGATCGACCACGACACCATGCCCCGGGTGACCTTCACCGACCCCGAAATCGCGCACGTCGGGTTGACCGAGCAGCAAGCCCGCCGACGGCATGGCAGCCATGTCTGTACCCGCGTGCTGGAACACGAACACCTGGACCGCGCGATCACCGAGGACGCGACCGGCGGCCACACCCACATCGTCCTCGACAACAAGGCCAGGGTCCTCGGGGCGACCATCATCGCGCCCCGCGCCGGGGAGATGATCGCCGAACTGGCCGGACTCGTCGCCAGGCGGGGACGGCTACGCGAGCTGAGCTCCGTGGTACACCCCTACCCGGCCTGGACCGACGGGGTGTGGAACATCGCGGTAGCCCAGGCACAGCAAACCCTGCGCAAACCCGCCCTGCGGGCACTGGCGCGGCTGCGCCGGACAGCCGTACCGGGCACCCGGAACCGGTGACCGCGCCGCCTCACCGTATGCACTGTCCGGTGCAATCACCGGGTGGGCTCCTCCGTCCGTAGGGGTAGCAAGCGTGCGTTCCGCGAAGAAGGGAAGGTGCCCATCATGCCTACGGAACCCGTGCTGGGACGGCTGGTACGCGGGGGTGTCGGCGGGCTCGCCTCGGGGGCGGTGTTCGCCGGTGTCACGATGTGGTTCGCCAGCACCATGCCGGACGGCAAGGCCGAAATGCCGCTGCGGATGATGTCCACCATCGTCAAGGGCAGCGACGCCATGGCGGCCGGTACCACCAGCATCGGCCTCGGTGTGGCGACGCACCTGGTCCTGTCCGTCGCCTTCGGCCTGGTGTTCGCACTCGTCGTGCCGATGCTGGCCACCAACGGCACGGTCGCGCTGGCAGGCACCCTCTACGGTGGACTGCTGTACGTGGTGAACTTCCTGGTGCTCGCGTCATTGGTGTTCCCGGTTTTCCAGAACGCGAACCAACCATTCGAGTTGTTCGCGCATATCGTGTTCGGCACGATCCTGTCATTCTTCTTCTATGGCTCCGGCGTACGGAAGGACGAGGCATTCGCCTCCCTCCGCGCGCCGCGGCGGCAAGCACAGACCCGGTGACGGCGGGCCGATGCCCGAACACGGGGAGGAGTTCCTTCAGGCCACCATGCCCGCGGCCGACCTGGTGCACAACCTGGCCCGGCGGCTGACCACGAGCCGGTCCGATGCCGAGGACCTGGTACAGGAAACCTACACGCGGGCATGGGTGGCCTGGCAGGACCAGCGTCGCCCCGCGCGGGTGGAACCCTGGCTGGCCACGATCTGCCTCAACCTGAACCGGGACCGCCTCGGCCGCGCCAGCACCCGCTACGAAGCCCGCTGGGACGAGGCATTCGACCCGCCGGGCACAGTGGATGTGGAGGCGGAAGTACTCGGCAGGCTGGACCACGCCGTGGTCGACGCCGCCCTGCGTGGCCTGCCCGAGGAGCAGCGCATAGCGATCACGCTGATGGACCTGTGCGGGTTCACCGCCGCCGAGGTCGCCGGCATCACCGGCGCACCCCGCGGCACCGTGCTCGCCCGCGTCCACCGGGGCCGCAAACGGCTGGCCGAATCCGTGCGAAAGGTGAACCGCCATGCACCATGACCCCGAACGGTTCGCGGCCTACCTCGCGGGCGAACTCACCGCGCACCAGCAGAACCAGTTCGAACAGCACCTGCTGACCTGCGAGACCTGCTGGCGGGAAACCCACGACGCCCGTGCCGGCCGCCTGCTCGCCGAATCCCTGCGGGAAACCGCCCCGCCGGTGCTGCGTGAGCGCATCCGGGCCATCGCCACCCTCCCCCCGGCGGCACCCCCCGCGCCCTCGCCGCGGCGTCGCAACCAGCCACCGTCCCTGCTGCTGACCGCCGCGGCCGCCATCGCCCTCCTCATGCTGCTCCTCCCCAGCGGCTCCCCCAGCCAGCCGACGCCCCTGGCCGCGGCCGCCGACCTCTACCACTCCGCCACTCCCCAACCTTCCCCCGGCACCACCCCACCCCTGCGGCGGATCGCCGACTACACCTGGCGAGGCTCCAGCAACGCCACGCTCGGCGGCATCCCGGCCACCATCCACACCTACACCGCCCAGCCCACCCGCAAACTGCTCGTCCTCACCTCCACCCGGCCCTTCCCCCGTGCCCCGGACGCCAGCGACATCACCCCCGCCCCCAGCTGGATCGCCGACCTGGACGGCACCACCATGCTCTGCGCCGACACCCCGGGAACCTCCTGGCTCGCCATCGCCCCCAACCGCACCGACGCCCTCACCGCCGGAAAAACCCTCGGCATCACCCACGGGAGTACCTGATGACCGGCGGATCCGGGTGACCACGGCTTCGGGTTACGTTTCACCTCGTCGGCCTGATAATCGTTGTCAGCAGAACCTGGCGACGATCTTCACCAGTGTCGTTTCCGTGCTGCGTTTAATTCCCGAGAAGGTTCGCTGACACGCGGCCGACGCGGATTATTACGCTGCCGATCCACTGTCGGCGTTGACGATCCGTTCCGGCCAGGATCTGGTCGAGACTGTGGTCGAGTTCGGCGTGCTGGCACCGGAAGTACTGGGCAAACGGGTGAACCGGTCGTACCCTGGCCGTGGGTCACAGCTGTCCACGCCGCCCGGCACGCTCGGGCAGCGGTTTCTGACATGGCCCGACACGGCCACCGGCGGCTGCTCCGCAGGGAGCCTCAGGTCACCGGAGCGGCCCAGACCAGGCGGGTACCGCCCTCGGGCGCGGTGTCCACGGTCATGGCGCCGCTCGCCTGGTCGGCACGTTCGCGGAGGTTGCGCAGTCCGCTGCGGACGACCCCGCCGGGAATGCCGTCCCCGTCGTCGGTGACGTCGACGACCAGATTGTCGGCGACCGAGACGGTGATGGTGACCGTGTCGGCGTGGGCATGGCGGACGGTGTTGGTCAGCGCTTCGCGGACCACGGCTTCGGCCTGCTCGGCCAGCCTCGCCGATACGACGTTGAGGGAACCGGACACGTGCAAGACCGAGCGCAGAGCGGTACCACCGGTAAGTTCGGCGATGGCGTCGTGCAGTCGTTTCCGCAGCCGCGTGGTGCCCGTGGGGTCGCCGTGCAGGTTGAAGATCGCGGTATGGATGTCGGCGATGATGGCCTGCGCGTCGTCGACATGCTCGGTCAGCCGCCGCTGCACCTCAGGCACCCGGGTCCGGGCCCGGGTGCCCTGCATGCCAAGGCCGAGGGCGAACAGGCGCTGGATCACGTGGTCATGCAGTTCCCGGGCGATCCGGTCGCGATCGCCGACCATCTCGACTTCGTGCATACGGTGCTGGTCGTCGGCCAGTTGCAAGGCCAGTGCGGCCTGGTCGGCGAAGGCTTCCGCCAGGGGCAGGTGGCGGGCGTCGAACGGCGCCGCACCGGCCGAGCGGACCGCGACCAGCACACCGGACACCGATTTCGCCGACGTCCGCAGCGGCAGCACCAGCGCGGGCCCCGGGTCCATCCCGATCTCACCGGAGGAAAGATCGCCGGTCAATGCCGGAACCTGGCAAGCGGCGGCCGCACGCAGCGCCGCGCCGCACGCAGTGCCAAGGACCGGGATACTCCGCCCGGTGATGTCGTCGGCGTGCGGCCCCGCGCTGGCGGTGACCACCAGGTCGGTGACTTCCTCGGAGGGGACGTCGAGGGCCGAGGGCTGGGCGATGAACGCGTAGTCGGCGCCGGTGAGACCCAGGGCCCGGTTGGCGATCAGGTGCAGCACGTCGGCGGGGTCGGTAGCGGCCAGTAGCTCGGCGCGGATCTCGCTGGTTGCTTCCTGCCATCGCTGCCGCGATCGGGAGTCCTCATACAGGCGGGCGTTCTCGATCGCGACCCCGGCGGCCGCGGCCAGCGCCTGGACCACGACCTCGTCGTCGCCGGTGAAGGCCTGGTCTCCATTCTTCTCGGTGAGGTAGAGGTTGCCGAACACCTCCTCGCGCACCCGGACCGGTACCCCGAGAAAGGTCCCCATCGGCGGGTGGTGTGCGGGGAACCCCGTTGAGGCCGGATGGTGAGCCAGCACGTCCAGCCGGACCGGTTTCGGCTGCTCGATCAGCAACCCCAACAAGCCGTGTCCTTGGGGCAGGTGCCCGATCCACTGCCGGGCCTGCTCGTCGATGCCCTCGTAGACGAACTCGGCCAGCCCATCGCCGTCGGTGTTGAGCACTCCCAGCGCGCCGTAGCGGCAGTCGACCAGGTTGATCGCCGCCTGCACGATCCGCCGCAGTGTCGCGTCCAGCTCCAACCCGCCCGCTACGGCGAGCATCGCCTCCATCAGTCCGTCCATCTGATCCCGGGTATCGACCAGCTGATCGATCCGGTCCTGCACCTCACCCAGCAACTCCCGCAATCGCAACTGCGACATCGTGCCCCGTAACGACACCACCGGGTCATCAGCAACATCGGTATCGCGATGGGAGGTGCCCGCTGCGCCGGATGTGCTCGTGCTCATCGCCTTGCCCCATTCCCGCGCGGGGCCGGGCCGGACACAGCTAGCACACGGATCAGATGCCGCGGGGATAAGCGGGCATGCGCGGCGACCCGCCACAAGGGGACGTTGCCCATGCGCGGCCGGGCGCTGGCCCGGCACAACCGCCCGAACCACAACTGCTCGGCCACCCAGGCACGGTGGACCCGATAGTACGTCACAGACATCGAGAGCCTCCACACCATCGACACAATGCTCAGGTCGTGGATACCACTCGCCGGGGACTGGGACGGCGCATCCTGCTCACAGGCCGCCCCGCACCTGCACTCTCACGGCACGGACGGCCGGGAGAACACCTACCATAAGCCGCTGACTGCCGCTGCGTCCACCAACCGCAGCGGCGCACTCGGTGAACACCAGACAATCCGTCACCCGGCCCGCCCGCGTTGCCACAATCATGTGTCGACTGTCGCGTGGTCGTACCGCGGTCGCTGATCCCGCAGGGACCCAGCCGGCCAAGCGAGCACGCTCCCGCATAATCGGATGTGCCTGTGGTGGCGCGGCAGGCGTATCGAAGACCGTAGCCGCGGTCAAGATCGCTCCCACGACAGCCCTGTGGCATAAACCGCAATGGTGGTCTACCGTAGAAAGCCTGGTGACGTGCCGAGCCGGGCAGAGGACCGGCCGGGCGTACGTAGGTGCCGTGGCGCTCCAGACCCCGGTGTTGGACACCTGCAATCCGACAACCTGGATTGACAGGAGACGGCTGGAGCGATTGCGATGCCAGAGATCGACACCGGGACCATGGGCCGCCCTGCCTGGTCGCCGCGTGCGGGAACGATCACGCCAAGGCTGGGTGAGCGGGCGCGCCTGGCGCCGCAACAGTTGCGCGCAGCCCTCCAGAAGCCACCACACACCGACCTGCGCCCGCTGATGATGCCCTGGTGAGCGCGGGGACGGCGGAGAGTGGCCGGCGCACGTGCGGCGGTCCAGCGCCAACACCGCACAGCTAGTGAATTGCCGTCCCCGCTCCGATGCGGGTGTGCCAGTCATCGAGAGCGGCCGATCACGTGTTTCGGAACAACATGAAGGAGCCGTGCTTACGGACCCGGCGTGCGCACAAGAGCGCTACGTGGTGGTGGTCCGACGAGGAACAAGCCCACCCAGCGCGACCCCTCGGCAGCAGAAGAGGAAGACACATGACCGTAGACACGGCAGCATCATCGGTCACCCACATCGCCGAAGATCAGGTGCCCCGGCCGCGCCCGGCGAACGGCACCGCACAGAAGACCTCGCCGTCAGTGCTGAGAATGAAGGTGGAGTGGCCCAGCCCCAGCACCGCCGTCGTCAGGGCCTGGGGTGAGCTGGATATGCTGACCACACCACAGTTCGCCGAATTGCTCGGCTGCCGCCTGAACGGCACGCTGCATCTGCTCATCATCGATCTGTCCGGATTGGATTTTTTCGCCGTATCCGGCCTAGCCGTGCTCGCCCACGCGAAGATGCGGGCCGAACAACGCGGCATCGTGCTGAGAGTGGTAACCGGACAGAACCATTGCGTGACCCGGGCGTTCACGGCCACCGGCCTAGACCGGCAGCTCTCACCGGACCACAGCATCAGCACGGCGCAGCAGCCAGCGTGACCCACCTCCATCATCGTCGGCCCTGGCCCAAAGTAAGCGCAGACGAAGTTCCACTGGAACTGTTCCAATTGAAGGCCAACGAAGGCCCTTGGCTGGACTCCCTCTAACACCGGGCAGCGGTCCGCCGCCTGGCCAGTTCCCGCCGCTGACCGTTGTGTTCGCGCACTGCATCTCCGACAGCCTGGACACCTGGGACGCCACAGCGGACGACGGTCCGGTGGTGGTGTGTCCATCCTATACCGCAGGAAAGGAGCTGATCATCAACGCGGCCGGCAAGATTGAGGACCGCGCCGAGGATCCGTGTGCGGGGACGAGCTCACCCCGACGCTGGACGAGCGACGTCGCGCAGTCGACCCCGGAGGCGAGGGCTGCGGGCATGGCGGCTGCCAGCATCCCCGCCCGCGGCCGAGCATGTCCGGCCACGGTTAATTCACACGCTGATGTGATGTCAGCCTTTCAAGCCCGAACTGGCGACGCCGCGGATGAAGTAGCGCTGCGCGAACAGGAAGATTACCAGGACGGGCACCACGTACAGGGTGGCTGCGGCCGCCTGCAACGTGGAGTCCGGGTTGCCATGCGGGGGTCGAGGTAGAACGCGGCAAAAGCGACCGACAGTGTGGTGTGGTCGGGTCGAGAAAGAGGGCAGGCGCGACGTAATCGCCCAGTTCCAGGTGAACGAGGGCAGAAAGGAAGTCATGAGCACGGGCCGGGACAACGGCAGGAAAATCCGCAGGAATATCCGTCCGTACCCGCAACCGTCGATGATCGCCACCTCTTCCAGCTCGGCGAGGATAGCGGCGAAGAACTGGCGGAACAAGAGCACCAGGAACGGTGATGCCGCGAGGCCCCACATCACCCATGGCCAGTACGTGTTGACCAGTCCCACCCTGGCGAACAGCACGTACGTCGGAATCAGGGTGAGAATCTGCGACAGCGGCCCTCCTCGCTTGAACATCGTTGTTCCTCTCAATGGTTCGGCGGTTCCGTCGAACGTCGTCGAATCACAGTCGAAGCGCTTCAACAACGGGCCGCCGGATGTGCCCTGTTCTGCAGTTGTCCGTTACGCCCTTCGCCGGGTCTCCCCGTTGGGGGTGCCGCTGCTCTTTCGCTGGGTGAGCCGGGGCTGGAGCAACGTGGCGCTGGGTACCTGTTCTCCGCTCAACTTGGTCATCAGCAGGTCGACCGCCTGGCGGCCGACCTCGTCCGCCAGGATGGCCACCGAGGTCAGCCCCGGAGACGTGCGCTCGGCGACCTCGTCCGGGCAGATGGCTACGACCGAGAGATCATCCGGTACCGTACGGCCCTCCTCCCGGAACGCGGCCAGCAGCGGGTCGACGATGGGTTCGTTGTGCACGACGACACCGGTGAGGTCCGGGTGTTCCCGCAGCAGCTCGGCGGCGACCCGCCTGGCCGCGGCCGGAGTCGCCTCACAGGGATGCACGCTGGTGGCGATGCCGTGCGCCGCCGCGGCCCTGGTGAAGCCGGTCAGGGTGCGTCGCGCGAACCCGGTCTCCCGCTCGTAGACCTCGGGCGGGGAACCCACCAGCCCGATACGCCGGTGGCCCAGCGCGGCCAGGTGGTCGACGCAGGCGGCACCCGCCGCGGTGAAGTCGAGATCGATGCAGGTCAGCCCGTCCGCGTCGGCCGGGAAACCAATCAGCACGGCGGGTCGCTGCAACGTCCGCAGCACCGGAATCCGCGGGTCGTGCAGCTCGACGTCCATCACGATGATCGCGTCGACCAGTGCCGTTCCGGCGACCCGCCGCAGTCCGTTGACTCCCTCGTCCTGGGTCAGCAGGAGGACGTCGTGGTCGTAGCCACGCGCTGCGGTGACTACCGAGGTGGCGAACTGCATGATGACCGGAACGTGGATACCGGCCCGCAGCGGGACGACCAGTGCGACCACATTGGAGCGGTTGCTCGCCAGCGACCGCGCCCCGGCATGCGGGTGGTACCCGAGCACCTTGATGCTCCGCAGCACGCGTTGCCGAGTCCGCTCAGAAATCGACCGCTTGCCGCTGAGTACGTACGAGACCGTGCTCGGGGCAACGCCCGCGTGCCGGGCCACGTCCTCGATCTTGGCCACGATGCGCCATCCTGCCTGTATCGAATCGCTTCGACCGGAGTGTCGAACGTCACACTCGTCCGGGGCAATGCTCCAGCGACCTCGCTTGGTTACCGGTCAGTAGCATATCGTCGGCATATCGAAAACCAGATACATGCTGGCAACACCACGCCGCCTTGACTGGGAGGCATGACCTACAGCGAACCGGCACGAACAGCGGCCCGCCGCGACCGATCGCTGACGTCCTCGTCCACCCCGGCCGCCCTGAAGAAGGGAATTACAATCTACGGATGCGGGCCGGACGAGGCCACGCTGTTCCGCGAGATAGCACCGCACTTCGGCGTCATGCCGACCATCACAGCGGCAGCGGTGTCCGAGGCCAATATTCACCTGGCGCTCGGAAATCGATGCATCAGCGTCGGCCATAAGACTCGGATCACGAACTCCACGCTCCTCGCGCTCAGCAGGACCGGGGTAACGTACATCTCCACGAGAAGCATCGGATGCAACCATATCGACGTGAAATACGCGGAGAGCGTCGGAATTCTCGTAGAGAACGTCACCTACTCGCCCGACAGCGTTGCCGACTACACGCTGATGCTGATGCTGATGGCGGTACGGAATGCCAAGTCCATCATTCGCCGAACGGAAACTCACGATTATCGACTGAACGACGTGCGTGGGAAAGAACTGCGCGACCTGACCATTGGGGTAGTCGGAACGGGGCGCATCGGCTCAGCGGTCATAGACCGGCTGTGGGGCTTCGGCTGCCAGAAACTGGCCTATGACATCCGTCCCAGGACCTCTGCCGACTATGTTCCTCTCGATGAACTGTTGCAGCAGAGCGACATCGTCACGCTCCACATCCCGCTCGACGCGGACACACACCATCTCCTCAATCGTCGACGTATCGAGCAGATGAAGCACGGAGCGTTCGTCATCAACACCGGACGCGGCGCACTTGTCGATACCGAGGCCCTTCTCCGAGCACTGGAACACGGCAAACTGGGCGGCGCGGCCCTGGACGTCCTCGAAGGAGAAGAAGGAATATTCTACACCGACCGCAGCAACAGGCCCATTGAAAGCACACTGTTACCGCGACTACAAGAACTGCCGAACGTGCTGATCAGCCCGCACACCGCCTACTACACGGACCACGCCCTGAGCGACACCGTCGAGAACTCCATCATAAATTGCCTGAAGCACGCGGGCAGGAAGCAGCACTGGATATGAAGATCGGAATTATATTCGGGGGCTGCTCCGAAGAGCACCCCATCTCCGTCAAATCTGCACAAGAGGTCGCGAAACACCTCGATACCGAAAAGTACGAACCGTTCTACATCGGGATCACCCAGAGCGGCGCCTGGAAGCTCTGTGACGGCCCTGACGTAGGTTGGGAAAACGGCAACTGCCGTCCGGCCGTGCTGTCACCGGACAGCGGCGCACGCGGCCTGTTTGTCCTGGACCAGGGACGATACGAGACGATCAGCCTGGACCTGGTGCTGCCCGTCCTGCACGGCAGACTCGGCGAGGACGGTGCGATACAGGGTTTGCTGGAACTCTCCGGCATCCCTTACGTAGGCTGCGACGTCCAAAGCTCTGCGCTGAGTATGGACAAGTCCCTTACCTACCTCGTCGCCAGAAACGCGGGAATCGAGACACCGGACTTCTGGACGGTCCCGGCAGACGGGTACATCGATCCCGACCAGATTACCTATCCCGTCTTCGTGAAACCGGCCCGTTCGGGCTCGTCTTTCGGCGTCAGCAAGGTGTCCCGGAAAGAAGAACTGCCGAGTGCGGTACAAACGGCGAGACGGTATGACTCGAAGGTGTTGATCGAAGAGGCCGTCGTCGGCAGCGAGATCGGGTGCGCCATCCTGGGTAACGACCTGGGTTTGATCGCAGGCGAGGTAGACCGCGTTGCGCTGTCCCATGGATTTTTCAGGATCCATCAGGAGAGCGAACCCGAAACCGGTTCCGAGAACGCGACATTCATCGTCCCTGCCGACATCGCGGAAGAGTCGCGCAAACTCGTTCAGGAAACAGCAAAAGCCGTATACCGCGCCCTGGGTTGCCGGGGGCTGTCACGGGTGGACATGTTCCTCAAGGAGGACGGAACAGCCGTCCTCAACGAGGTCAACACCTTTCCCGGCATGACCTCGTACAGCCGCTACCCGAGGATGATGGCAGCCGCAGGGTTACCACTCGCCGAGGTGATCGACCGGATGGTGTCGCTGGCACTGCTGACAGGAACAACCCGATGAAACATGGCTTCGCCTTTGCCGACGAGCTTGTGCCCGGCATACGCTGGGACGCCAAGTACGCCACCTGGGACAACTTCACCGGCAAGCCTGTGGACGGATACTTGGTAAATCGAATTGCCGGTACGACGGCCTTGTGTGCGGCCCTGGACCTGGCGCGAAAGGAGGCCGCAGCCCTTGGCTTTGGTCTGCTGCTCTGGGATGGCTATCGTCCGCAACGCGCCGTGGACTGCTTCCTGCGCTGGGCGAAACAACCGGAGGATGGCCGGACGAAGCTGCGACACTATCCGAATATCGACCGAGCCGAGATGTTCGAACAGGGTTACGTGGCTGCCAAGTCGGGCCACAGCCGGGGCAGCACCGTTGACTTGACGCTTTACCACCTGGCGACCGGTGAACTGGTAGCCATGGGCGGTGACCATGACCTGATGGATGCAATCTCACATCACGGAGCCAGAGAGGTCACGCCAGCCGAAGCGAGGAACCGCCAACAACTTTGTTCCATCATGGAGAACTGTGGCTTCAGCCGATACGACTGCGAGTGGTGGCACTACACGCTGAAAGACGAACCCTACCCGGACACCTATTTTGATTTTCCCATCGCATAGAGGCTGACAGAGGCGGCATGCGGATAAGACTGGCGCACGTCACGGACGCCGCGGCTGTCAACGAACTGCTGCACCAGCTGGACTATCCCCAGGACGGCACAGCGGCAACGGCGGCCCGCATCCAGACGTGGGATGACGATCCCTCCGGAGCGGCCTATGTGGCCGATACCGACGGCGACCTGCTCGGCCTTGTCGCGGTCCACGTCTGCCCGTTCTTCGAACGCGCGGGCTCCTGGGGCCGGATCGTGGCTCTGGTCGTCTCCGGTAAGGCACGCGGCCAGGGCGTCGGCGGGCAGCTCGTGGTAGCGGCGGAATCGTTCGCGGCAAGTCGTGGATGCGTGCGTATGGAGGTGACCAGCGCGGACCGCCGCCATGACGCACACGAGTTCTACCGGCGCCGCGGTTACCTCGACCAGGCAGGAAGGTCATCGCGGTTCCTCCGCGATCTCGATGCCGTCGGCCTGCCATCCCGGCAGACGCAGACGTGAGGGCCCCGCGCGTCGTGGTCGCAGGCGGCCATTCGGCCGGGCACATCGAGCCGGCGATGAACTTCGCCGACGCGTTGCGCCGACTGGAGCCCGCGGCCGAGATCACCGCCCTCGGCACGGTCCGCGGCCTGGACACCACGCTCATCCCGGCCCGCGGCCACCCGCTCGAACTCATCCCGCCGGTGCCGCTGCCGCGCGAACTGAACCGGGCCCTGCTGCGAGCACCGGGCAGGCTGCGCGACTCGGTACGGGCGGCCGGGGCGGTGCTCGACCGCGTGCGGGCCGAGATCGTGGTGGGCTTCGGCGGCTACGTGGCCGCACCGGCCTACCTCGCCGCGTACAGGCGGGGCCTGCCGATCGTCGTCCACGAGGCGAACGTCCGGCCCGGAGTGGCCAACCGGCTGGCGGCCCGGCTGACGACGCACGTGTTCACCGCCGCGCCGGGTGTCCGGCTGGCCCACGCCACCGCCATCGGCATCCCGCTGCGTCCTGCGATCACCGGGCTCGACCGGCCCGCGCTGCGCGACGCCGCCCGGCAGCGGTTCGGCCTGCGACCCGATGGGCCGGTGCTCCTGGTCACCGGCGGTTCGCAGGGCGCCCGGACGATCAACGCCGCGGTGTCCGGCGCGGCCCCGGCGTTACGGGCAGCCGGGGTGCAGGTACTGCACATCACCGGGCCCCGGCACGTGGTCGAGGTGTCAGATGGCGACCCGCCCTACGTCGTCGTCCCCTACGTGGACGAGATGCGGTACGCCTACGCCGCGGCCGACTTCGTGATCTGCCGCTCGGGGGCGATGACCTGCGCCGAACTGGCCGCGGTCGGCCTGCCTGCCGGGTACGTCCCGCTGCCGCTGCGCGGCGGTGAGCAACGGTCGAACGCCGAGCCGGTCGTCGCGGCCGACGGGGCCCTGCTTGTGGATGACACCGACCTCGCCCCGGCCTGGATCGAGACCACTCTGATCCCGGTGCTCACCGATCCCGGACGAATCGCGGCGATGTCGGCCCGTGCGTCGGCGGCAGGCGCACCTGACGCGGACGTCGTCCTGGCCAGACACGTGGTCGCCGCGATCGCCGAACGACGATCAGCCGGCCTGCGGTCGCGCGGCGGGTAGTTGCACCCGGACGCTGAGCCCCCCGGCGGCCCGGGGCGCGAGGGTGAGTGTTCCGTCGTGTGCCTGGGTGATGCTCTTGACCATGGCCAGGCCGAGGCCGACACCGTCGTGGTCGGTGCGTATGCGTTCGGTGCCGCGGCGGAACGGCTCGGCAAGCGTGGAAACCAGCTCCTGCGTGAGCATCTCCCCGGTGTTCTCCACAGCGAGTACCACGGTCCCTGGATAGACACTGGTCGTGACCCACACGGTGCCCTGTTCGGGCAGATTGTGGACGATCGCGTTGTGCACGAGGTTCGTGGTCAACTGCCGCAGCAGCGCACGTGAGCCGGTGGTAGGGGTGATGTCCCCGGAGGTCTCGATGGTGACGCCACGCTTTTCCGCCAGGGGGAGGAGCGTTTCAGCGGCTTCTTCCGCGATGAGGGACAGGTCGACGTGCTCGCGAGTGAAGGATCGCCGGTTGGCGCGGCTGAGCAGGAGCAATGCTTCGGTAAGGTCGATCGCCCTGGCGTTGACGAGGCGGAGGCGTTCGACGAGTTCGTCGGTGTTCCGGTCCGGATCGTTGCGGGCCACGTCGAGAAGTGTCTGCGAGATCGCCAGTGGGGTACGCAGTTCGTGGGAGGCGTTGGCCGCGAATCTCTGCTGTTCGGTGACCTGCGCTTCGAGCCGTGCGAGCATGGTGTCGAAGGCGTTGGCGAGTTCGCCGAACTCGTCTTGGCGGCCTTCCAGGTGGATCCGGTGGGAGAGCGACCCGTTCGCGGCCAGGCGTGTGGCATGGGTGATGCGAGCGAGGGGTGCGAGCATGTGCCCGGCGAGGACCCATCCGCCCAGGAGCCCGAATATCAGCAGGAACCCCAGCGCCATGGCTGCCTTCGGGACGAAGGCGCGCGTGAGGTCGGACTGGTTCGGCACGACCGGCCCGCCGACCCCGCCAGGAGGCCCCGTCTCCGGCGGCAAATAGATCACCTCGGGGACGTAGCGCAGCAGGAACACCCACACGACCGCGAGCAGCAAGGCACTGGCAACCATGAGGAATCCGGCGTAGCTCAAGGTCAGTTTGAGGCGAACGCTCAACCCGGGCTCCCTACCCACGCTTGCCTCTCTCGCCTGCTCCAGTGTCGATGCGGTAGCCGACGCCGGGCACCGTGGCGATCAGCCAGGGTTCGCCGAGCCGCTTGCGCAGGGCTGAGACCGTGATACGCACGGCGTTGGTGAACGGATCGGCGTTCTCGTCCCACGCCCGTTCCAGCAGCTCTTCGGCGCTGATGACACCGCCTTCGGCAGCGACGAGGACTTCGAGCACGGCGAACTGCTTCCTGGTCAGCGCGACGTACCGGCCGTCCCGGTAGACCTCGCGACGGAACGGGTCCAGCCGCAGGCCTGCGATCTCCCGCACGGGCGGTCTGTTGTGGGCGCGCCTGCGGTCGAGGGCTCTGAGCCTGAGCACGAGCTCGCGCAGTTCGAACGGCTTGGTGAGGTAGTCGTCGGCGCCGAGCTCGAACCCGGAGGCCTTGTCGTCGAGCCGGTCGGCAGCGGTGAGCATCAGGATCGGCATGCCGCTACCGGAAGCGACGATGCGCTCGGCGACCTCGTCCCCGGAAGGCCCGGGAATGTCCCGGTCGAGGACGGCGATGTCGTAGCTGTTGACGCTCAACAGCTCCAGGGCGGTGTCACCGTCACCGGCGATGTCGGCCGCGATCGCTTCCAGGCGCAGCCCATCGCGGATGGCCTCCGCCATGTAGGGCTCGTCCTCGACGATCAGCACACGCATGCTCACGATGCTACGAGCCGGTTCCTATCGTCGGCATATCGAAAACCGCATACGCGCTGGCAACACCACGCTTCCTTGACTGGAAGCATGAGTCGCACAGCATTCGACCACAGTGGTACGCCCACCGCGGAAGACGGTGCCCTCCCCAAGGGCGTGACAGTGTTCGACGAGTACCCCGGCGTGGCCAACCTCGACCCCGGCCTGCTCCGGGCCCTGCGCGAAGCGGCGACGGCTGCCGCCGACGACGGCATCAAGTTCTACGTGAACAGTGGCTGGCGCTCCCCGGAGTACCAGAACCGGCTCCTTCGCGAGGCGATCGCCAAGTACGGGTCCGAAGAGGAGGCTGCCAGGTGGGTCGCCACGCCCGCCACGTCGCCGCACGTGGCCGGGAACGCGATCGACGTCGGCTTCGACGCCAGGGCGTGGCTGTCGAAACACGGCGCCAGGTATGGGCTGTGCCAGATCTACCGCAACGAGCCCTGGCACTACGAACTGCGCCCCGAAGCCACCACTCGTGGTTGCCCACCCATGTACGCCGACCCCTCATACGATCCAAGGATGCGACGGTGACCGGCAGCCTTCACGCGCTCAGCCGCTCGAGAAAGACGCGTGGCTCGTGGCCTTCGGAGGCGGTGAGCACCTCGCGCACCGAGCCCGACATCCCTTCGGCTGGAGTCCCGATCTGGGTCGCGCCGCTCGTCGCCCCTGCGGTCGATCTCTCGATCCTCGGGCTGCTGCTCGGTACTCGGCACCTGAACGTGGCCGACCGCTGGTCGCAGGCCAGGCGTTCGACGCCGTGGGCCCCTGCTCCTGATCGGGGCTGCGCGTACTGAACAGCCTGTCGCGATGATCAGAGCTGGCTCGTCAACACCGGCCGAGTCCTGGCCTCGCCGCGCTGGCTCATCCGAGTGATCGTCGCGGCAGGGGCGGTGACCACCCGATCCGTCGGTCGATCATGATCCGGCTGTTTCAGTCGGCTCGTGTCGGCCGAATCGGCGTAGCCGCAGCGAGTTGGTGACGACGCTGACCGAGGAGAAGCCCATGGCGGCTCCGGCGATGATGGGGTTGAGCAGACCGAGTGCGGCGAGGGGAATCGCGGCGGTGTTGTAGCCGAAGGCCCAGCCGAGGTTCTGGTAGATGGTGCGCAGGGTGCGGCGGGAGAGGTGGATGGCGTGCACGACGCCGTCGAGCCGATCGGACATCAGGGTGATGTCGCTGGACTCGATGGCGACGTCGGTACCGGTGCCGATGGCGATGCCCAGGTCGGCCTGTACCAGGGCGGGGGCGTCGTTGACGCCGTCGCCCACCATGGCAACCACCTGCCCCTCGTCCTGCAGCCGCCGGACCTCGGTGACCTTGTCTTCGGGCAGGACCTCGGCGAGCACCCGGTCGATGCCGACCTGTGTGGCGATCGCGTCCGCGGTGCGGGTGTTGTCGCCGGTGATCATGGCGACTTCCAGACCCATGCCGTGCAGCTGCCGGATGACGTCGACGGCGTCGTCCTTGACGGTGTCGGCCACGCCGACCACGCCGCGTACCTGGCCGTCCCAGCCGGCGTAGACCGCGGTGTGGCCGTGCTCCTCCAGTTCGGTGGCCTGTGCCGCGAGGGCGTCGGGTAGTAGCAGGTGGTGCTCGTCGAGGAGTTTGCGGCGGCCGACGAACACGACCTGCCCGTCGATCTCGGCGCGCACACCGTGGCCGGCGACGCTGGCGAACTCGCGGGCGGCCGGGATATCGAGGCCGCGTTCGCGGGCGCCGGCGACGATCGCGGCGCCGATGGGGTGTTCGGAGCCGGCCTCGACCGCGGCGGCCAGGCGGAGCACCAGATCCGGGTCCTGCCGCTGGGCGGGGATGAGGTCGGTGAGGTGCATCTGGCCGTGGGTGAGGGTGCCGGTTTTGTCGAAGACGACGGTGGTGATCTTCTTGGAGCCTTCGAGCACGTCGGCGCCCTTGACCAGGATGCCCAGGTCCGCACCGCGGCCGGTGCCCACCATGATCGCGGTGGGGGTGGCCAGGCCGAGCGCGCAGGGGCAGGCGATGATCAGTACGGCGACCGCGGCCGTCATGCCGCCGGTGAGGTCACCGGTGACCAGCGCCCATCCGGCGAAGGTCAGGAGCGCGATGCCGATCACGACCGGTACGAACACCGCGGAGATGCGGTCGGCCAGCCGCTGCACCGGGGCCTTGTTCCGCTGGGCGTCCTCGACCAGGCGCACGATCTGGGCCAGTGCGGTGTTCGCCCCGACGGCGGTGGCCCGCACGGTCAGCACGCCGTCGGTGTTGATCGTCGCCCCGGCCACGTGGTCGCCCGAGGTCTTCTCGACCGGTACCGATTCGCCGGTCAGCATCGACTCGTCCACCGCGGCGCGCCCGTCGGTCACCTCGCCGTCGACCGGGATCTTCTCCCCCGGCAGCACGCGCACCAGGTCCCCGGCGCGCACCTGTTCGACGGGCACGCGCTGCTCGTCGCCGTCGACGAGCAGCCGGGCCTCCTTGGCGCCCATTTCCAGCAGCTTGCTGATGGCCGCCGACGCCCGGCCCCGCGCCCTGGCTTCGAAGTAGCGGCCCAGCAGCAGGAACGCGATGATCAGCGCGGCGGTGTCGAAGAACAGGTACCCACCGGCGAACAGTTCGTAGGTCGAGTAGGTGAACGCGGTCAGCGTGCCCATCGCGATGAGGGTGTCCATGTTTGCGCTGAACGTGCGGGCCCGCTGCGCGGCGGCCTTGAGAAACGGCCACCCGGCGACGAACTGCACCGGCACGGTCGCGGCGAACGCGGTCCACCGCGCCCACGGCGCCTCGCCAAGGAACATGGTGAGCGCGAACACCACCAGGCCCAGCGGCCAAGCCAGCCACGCGCGCCACCACCACATCCGCCGCTCGTGGTCGCTGTCCTCGCTCGGTGACGGCTGGCTGGGGGTCACCGGTTCGAGGTGGTAGCCGATATGGTCGATCGCCGCCTGCATCCGGTCGACATCGGCTTCGCCCGGCCGGTAGTCGACGTGTGCGGTGCCGGTGGCGAAGTTGACCTGCGCCTCGGCAACACCGTCCTGTTTGGACAGCGTCTTCTGCACGCGTAGCGCGCAGGACACGCACGTCATGCCCTCGACGGTGAAGTCGACCCGCTGTGCCTGGGCCGGGCCGGCGCGTACTGCCTCCGTCACGGTGTTTCACCTCCTCGCGACCGCCGCGTTCAGCGGTGGTCGGCGACGTCGTAGCCCTGGTCCTCGATCAGCTCCACCAGCCGCAGCACGGGTGCCCGGTCGTCATGCGGTGCTCCCTTCCGTGGCGAGTTGTTCGTCGGTCTCGGCCGGTTCCGATTCGCCGACCGCGGCACCGGTCAGCCGCGCCTGGGGGCCAGTGAGCGCGGGGGTGAACTTGACCGCGTCGACCAGCTCGTCGATCGCGGCCTGACCGCGGCCGGCCAGCACCGCCTCGGAGAAGCAGGTCTCCAGGTGGTTGTGCAGCATCACCCGGTTGGCTCGCTCCAGCGACGACTGCACCGCGGAGATCTGCTTCATCACGTCTACGCAGTAGGCGTCGGACTCCAGCATCCGGATGATCCCGTCCAGGTGGCCGCGAACCGTCTTGAGCCGGTTCAACGCGGCACGCTTCTTGTCCGTCAGTTCGGTGCTCATGCTGTGGTCAACACACCGGACGTCCACGGTATTCCACCCCACCCGGGGTGGGGTTTGCCACCCCTGTTACGACATTGTGGTAGTAGCCTGGCGTCCGTGGGACGCAGTGAGCGTGGTGCCGTACTCGGCCCGTTGGAATCCGAGGTCATGGACGTGCTGTGGCGAGCGGACGAGGCAATGCCCGTCCGTGGGGTACTGGCGGAGCTGAACCGTGGCCGACCGTCCCCATTGGCGTACACGACGGTGATGACGGTGCTGTCGCGGCTGACCGAGCGGGGCGTGGTGCGGCGAGCACCCGGCCGGCGCGGCTACGTCTACGAGGCGGCCGTGGGCAGCCCGGCCGAGATCGCGGTGCGCCAGTTGCTGGACGACTACGGTGACGCCGCGCTGGCGTCGTTCGTCGACCAGGTGGGCAGCGACGAGGAACTGCGAGCGCGGCTGCGTCGGCTGGTGGAGGACTCGTGAAACGCGACGTTCCGTTGCTGCTGCTGGTGGCCGCGACCCTGGCCAGCTACCCTGCGCTCGCCCTGGCCTGGTGCGTCGGCACCCTGCTGGGCACCGAGCCCCGACGCGCGTGAACTGTGGCTGGCCGGGCAGCCCGCTGCCCTTGTGGCGCCACTGCTCGCCGGGATGGGAGCACTGGCCGTCGGCAAGGCCACGCGGGTGCTGGTCCGGGGCCTGTGGCACACGCACCGATTCCACCGCTGGGTCGCGCACCGCGAGACCGGCGATGTGGCGGCGGCGCCCGCGGCCGGCCACGCCGGTCCCGTCCGGGTCGTCGACACCGGTGAGCCGCTGGCGGTCACCATCGGGCTGTGGCGGCCCTACGTCGTGGTCAGCCGCGGGCTGGTCGCGGTGTTGAGCGGGACGGAGTTGCGCGCGGTGCTGGCCCACGAGCACGCGCACGCACGTCGGCGGGATCCGTTGCGGCTGCTGCTGGGCCGGGTGCTTGCCGCGCACCTGTGGTTCCTTCCGCTGGCCACCGACATGAGCGGCCGTGCCCGCCGCGGCTACGAACTGGCGGCGGACCGGCATGCGGTGAACCGCTGCGGCCGGACGGCTCTGGCCAGCGCACTTCTCCGAGTGGTCCCGCCCACGGCCGGTACATCGGTGGTCGCGGCGGGCTTCTCCGACCCGGAACTGCTGGCGGCACGCGTGGCGCAACTGGAGTCCGGGCACCCACCACGGCCCGCGGCGATGTCCCGCCTCCGTGCCGTCCTGACCGCCACAGGCGGACTCACCTTCGTGGCCGCCGTGGCCGGTGCCTGGGCGTTCATGCTGCTCGCCTGTCCGTGCTTGCCCACGGTAAGCGGTGGCTAGTCAGGCCGAGAGGCCAAGCGGCTCGTGCGTCAGGATGCCGGCTTGCGCGCGGCGAGCCGCTCGACGATGCCTGCCTTGAAGCGCTCGTGCCCTTCGATGGTGAAGCCCTGTGCCTGCACGTGGTTGAGGGGCCGTCGCCGGAAGTGTTCCTCGCCGAGCGGGATGGTGATCAGCTCCAGCAGGCGCTGTACC
The DNA here is from genome assembly GCF_018885265.1 of Amycolatopsis aidingensis. Classification (GTDB taxonomy): domain Bacteria; phylum Actinomycetota; class Actinomycetes; order Mycobacteriales; family Pseudonocardiaceae; genus Amycolatopsis; species Amycolatopsis aidingensis. The sequence continues at coordinate 1,266,573 of NZ_CP076538.1, read as the reverse complement.
GCACGCAGCGGTGCCGAGGTGCTGACGACATGGTCGGCCAGCAGCAGGAGACCGCCTGGGCGCAGGACGCGCCACATCTCGGTCACAGCGGCCCGGTCGTCGGGGATGGCGCACAGGGAAAACGTGGCCACGACCGTGTCGAACGCGGCATCCGGGAATTCCAGCCGGTGGGCGTTGCCCACCCGAGCATCAAGCGAGCGGCCGGTCTCCTCGGCGCGGCTGCGGGCCTGCTCCAGCATCGCCGGGCTCAGATCGATCCCGGTCAGCCGCACCTCGGCCGGATACCAGCGCAAGTTCAGCCCGGTTCCGATCGCGACCTCGAGTGCCTCGCCGCTCGCCTGTCCGCACACCCACTGACGGGTGTCACCGAAGAAGCGCCGATCCCAGAACCCCATCTGCTTGTCGTATCGGCCGGAATGCTTGTCCCAGTACCGGCGCAGCCGCTCCAGGTCCGTGGTCTTCGAAGACATCGCCTCGCTCCTAAGTCACGTCACGGTGTTCCCGGAGCCAACACTACTACGTTTTTGTAGTAGATCCCGTTATCATCGTCGGAGATCGTCGAGGCGGCGCAGGTACTCCTCACGGTCGATGTGCCCGGCAGCGTAGAGCTGTCGGACCTCCTGCTTCGCGCTGTCAATCTGGGGCCGGTCCTGCTTGCCGCCGAGATTGCGGGCGAGCCAGATCGCTCCCAGCACGGCGAGTGCGAGTACGGCCAGGCCGACCAGGCCCCACAGCACCATCCACCAGCCCATGCCCATCATGCCGTCCATCACCTCGACCACCGCCTTTCGGTTGGGGTGCTCAGGCAACGTGGGTTCCCGTTGCCCTGCGCGGCCATTCAGAGCAGGGTGCGCCAGTAGGACCAGAAGGCTTCGAGTATCAGGACGACGATGGCCAGGTACCAGAGCGTGAGCGCCACGGAGTGGTAGCGGGCCAGGCCGCCCGCGATGGGGCGCCTGCCGGGGGTGAGGTGGCCGCGGGTGAGGTTGTGCAGGGTGGTGTACCAGAAGATCGGGATGGTCACGACCCACACGACCATGCAGTACGGGCACAGCGCGCCGATGTCGTAGAGGCTGGAGTAGATCAGCCAGTGCACGAAGCCGACGCCGAACGTCGTGCCAGCCTGCATGCCGAGCCAGAACCAGCGCGGGGGCTGGAATCCGCACAGCAGCACCACGCCCACGGTGACGACGACGGCGAAGGCGCCGAGGCCGAGCAGCGGGTTCGGGAAGCCGAACGCGGTGGCCTGCGGGCTGTCCATCACCGAGCCGCAGGAGATGATCGGGTTGAGCGTGCAGGTCGGCACGTAGCCGGGGCTGGCGAGCTTGGCCAGTTTCTCGAGCATGAGGGCGAAGGCCGCCACCAGCCCGATCCCGCCGCCCACCACGTACAGCCAGCCCAGTGCGCGGGACGCCGACGAGGCCGGCACCACCGGCGTCTCGCCTGCCTTGACCTGCTCGGTGGTGGTCATCCGGCCAGTGCCTCGTCGATCTGGGTGCGCAACTGCTGGTCGACGGCGGCGAACGAGTCGCCGGACGGGGTGAACTTCGCGCCGTTGATGAAGAAGGTCGGCGTGCCCGACACTCCCGCCGTGGCGGCGTCGGCCCGGTCGCGCTCGATGCGTTGCGTGACCTGCTCGGAGTTCATGTCCCGGTGGAACCGGTCCAGGTCGAGCCCGATCTGCCGGGCGAAGTCGTCGAAGTGCCGCTGGGCCTGGTCCGGGTCCGCGGTCGCCTGGCCGTCGGCGGTGCGGGCCCAAGACCGGTAATTGTCGAACAGCGCGTGGTACATCTCGGGGTACTTGCCCTGCAGTGCCGCGGCTTCCGCGGCCCGCGCCGCCGGTACGGCCAGCGGGTGCATCTCCAGCGGGAAGTTGCGGGTGACGAACGTGATGCGCCCGGCGTAGTCCTTCTCCAGCTTCGTGGTGATGTTGCGGTAGTAGCCGGCGCAGGCGGGGCACTGGTAGTCGAGGAACTCCACCACCGTGACCTTGGCGTCCGGCGCTTCCAGCAGCGTGTGACTGTCCGGCTTGCGCAGCACCTCGGCGGCCACGGTGTCCGCGCCCGACGCGCCGCCGCCTTGCGAGCCGTCGCCTTGGGCCCCGGTGCGATTGACCAGGAGGACGCCGCCGATCACGACGACGGCCACGAGCAGGACGACCGCGGTCAGCAGGGTGTTGCTGGACACCCCGTAGCGGCGCGTCAACGGGTTCTTGGTGGTGTTCGGCATCGGACTCCCAGCACCGGAGGATCTCGACCTACTATCCTACTAGATAGGTACGTAGATTCTTTGTGAGGGCCTCCGGTCACCCGCTGACCTTCCCGGACGGCCAGTGGCGTGATGCCGTCGAAGGGACGTTCCGGATGGTAGGTCCCGGCGTTGATCCGCCACGCGAACCCGCTCATGGCGCCGGTCAGGTACACGGAGTGGGTGACCTCGGGGGTGTCTCTATGTGGTTGTCAAGCCGCAGCGGGCGTGGAGTCCGGTTGGGGATGCCGGTAGTAGGTGTGGTTGCGGAGCATGGCGTAGAGCACGTCGCAGCGGCGGCGTGCGAGGCAGATGAGGGCGGCGTTGTGTTTCTTGCCTTCGTCGCGTTTTCGTTGGTAGTAGGCCCTGCTGGTGGGGTCGGACAGGGCGGCGAAGGCGGCGAGGAAGAAGGCGCGTTTGAGTTTGCGGTTGCCGGTGCGGGCGGGGTGTTCGCCCTTGATCGAGCTGCCGGAGCGGTGGGTGACCGGTGCGATCCCGGCGTAGGCGGCGAGGTGGCCGGAGCTGGCGAAGGCGGAGGCGTCGCCGATCTCGAGGAGGATGCGGGCGGCGGTCCTGACCCCGATGCCGGGCATCGATGTCAGGACCCCGGCAAGAGGGTGCGCATCGAGGATCTCCTCCACCTCGGACGCGACCTGTTTCCGTTGCGCCAGCACGGTTTTCAGGCTGTCGGCCAGGCGGGGCAGAACGGTGTCGGCCGCGGTGGTGCCGGGAACGGTCACGGTCTGCTCCTGCAGTGCGGTGAGGATGTTCTCGACCAGCTTGGTGCCCATACGCGGCGCGTGCTTGGCCGCCATGGCGGTGAGCTTGCGGCGCCCAGCCTGGCGGATGCCGGCCGGGCCGCCGCAGCGCGACAGGATCTCCAGCACCGCCGCATGCGTGATGCGGGGGCCGAGGACGCGTTCGAGGGCGGGGTGGATGCCGGTGAGCAGGCCGCGGATGCGGTTGGACAGCCGGGTCGCCTCTGCGGTGAGGTCATCGTCGTAGCCGACCAGCACGTCGAGTTCGGCGAGGGTGTCGTCTCCGACGTCGACTTGGCGCAGGGTGTGCGGCAGGGTGCGGGCAGCGTCGGCGATGACGTAGGCGTCGCGGGCGTCGGTCTTGGCGTTGCCGGGGTAGAGGTCGGCGATGCGGCGCATGGCCAGGCCGGGCAGGTAGGCCACCTGGTGGCCGCACGCACGGGCGACCGCGACCGGCAGCGCGCCGATCGTGGCGGGCTGGTCGACCACTACGAGCAGGCGTCCGTGTTCGGCGAGACGGTCGAAGACTTCCCGCAGCTTGGGCTCGTTGTTGGGCAGTGGCGCGTCGTGCAGCCGTTTGCCGGTGGGGTCGAGGCCGATGGCGTGGTGCTCGCCTTTGCCCACGTCCAAGCCGAGGAACACGCCGTAGCCGGCCGAAGTGTTGTCCATCCACCAGGTCTTTCGTATCGTCACCGTCCTGGTCGCCGATCGAGCACCAACGGCCGGCAGCCACGTTACGACGAGACCTACCCCACGGGCGGCCGTGTCTCTATCAGCGGTCCACCGGTGCCACCAAGCCGGGTGACACCACCCCCCGGATCATGCCTTCGACTGGGGGACTCAGTCATGCCCGGCCTGGCGACCAGGGCCCTTGATCAAGAGCCACGAAAACGGTAACGGGGGTAGCAGGCGCGAGGTGGGCAGCGGGGTGGCGCGCAGGTCGACCAGGCCCAGCAGGCGACCCCGGCCGCGCCCAGCAACACGCTCCGGCGCGACACCGGAAGCTCGGGCATCCTTTACTCGCTTTACCTGACCGGCGCCGGTGCTCTCCGGGCAACCACCATCTACGTACCAACATAGTAGATGGGTGGTCGGTGCGCGGTTCAGCTCGCCTCCAGCAGGGTGCGTCGCAGAAAGGCGGTCTGGTCGCGCACGACCCGTTCGAATCCGGGTCCGGTGAAGACGTCGAAGTGGTGGAACGGGTAGCGGTTGAGTTCTCCGTACCGGGCCGTCCTGGAGACCCGGACAGCGGGGCGCACCGGCGCGATCTGGTCACGGTCGCATACGGACACCAGCAGCGGGCGGCCGATGTCGCGGAGTCTTCGAGCTGGCCGGTCGGTCGCGATCCGCAGCAGGATGCGTGCGGGGACGGCGGGTTCCCATCCCCACCGGGAGCGATCGGCGGGCAGGATCGACTCGAACCCGGGTGCCGCGTCGGGCGTGGTGAAGATCGCCACCGATCCAGGCGGCCCGGCGATGGCCACCCGGAGCGGTTCTCGCCCGCGGACGCGACGCAGCTCGTCGAGCACGGCCGCGCGGGCCAGCGCCAACCGGACTCCCAGCCGGGTGACGCGCCTGGTCTTGGCGATTCCGGCTGGGCCGTCGACGTACGGGTTGGTCAGCACCGCGGCGGCGATGTGGTGGTCGTCAGCGGCCACGGACAGCACGTGCCCTCCGCTGAACGAGGTTCCCCACACCGCGATCTTGTGCGGGTTGATCCCGGCCAGCCCTCGAACATAGGCGATCGCGGCGCGGTAGTCCTCGCGCTGCTTGGCGATGTCGATCAGTCCGCGTGGCCTGCCCTCGCTGGTGCCCTGGTGGCGATAGTCGAACACCAGGGCGGCGAGTCCTGCCTGACGGAACCGCTCGGCGAACGCGTCCAGGCGGGCGGCGCGGATGCCCCCGAAACCATGGGCCATGACGACGCAGGGATGGGGCCCCGGCCCGGCGGGGCGGTAAAACCAGCCGTCGCAACGCAGGCCGGCCGAACGAAACGACACGTCGGTGCGGGCGCTCGCGGCCCGGTCACGGTCGGTCGCCGGGGGCCGGGGTGGGTCGTCGGTAGACATGCCCGGAACCCTGCAGCTTAATGTCAACATGAAGTCAAGGTCCCGAACTGCCACCCTGACCATCGGCGAGCTCGCCGAGCGCTTCGACCTCGCCACCCACGTACTCCGCCACTGGGAGGCCGTTGGCCTGCTCGCACCCGCTCGCACCGGCAACGGGCGACGTCGCTACCGGCCGGTCGACCTATACCGGGTCGCGGCGATCCTGCAGGCCAAGGAAGCGGGCCTCGCCCTCAACGACATCCACGCGATGTTCTCCACGCCGGACCCGGCGACCCGTGCCGCCATCCTGCGCCGCGAGCGCGACAACCTCGCACAACGCATCGCCGACGCACAGTCCTCGCTCGCGCTCATCGAAGCCGCACTGCGATGCCGCCACGGCGACGTCGCCACCTGTCCCCACTTCCAGGCACTCCTGGCCGAACGCGCCGGCACGAACGAGCACTGAGTGCGTGCGCGCTCAGCGGCCCATGCAGTCCACCATCGGTCCCATCGCGTGGGCGGCGGACAGACCGCCTACGAGTAGCGCCAGTGCGAGCAGGCTGACCACCGCGACCGCGAGCAGCGGCACCGACATCAGCCAGCGCTTCGTCGCGGGGGCCGTCTCGGGCGAGGTGGGCAGGTCGCGAGTCAGGTCGGCGAGTTCGCCCATCGTCCGTGCTCGGTAGGCGGCTGCCGCTCGTTCGGAGAACTCGTCGAGCGTCAGCCGGCCCTCGGCCACCTGGTCTTGCAGACGGGCCACGACGCGCTCGCGGTCAGCGTCACCGGCCCGCGTCCACGTCTCCATCGGTGCCTCCCGGCTCGGTTGCGTGCCGTGCTAGTCGCCGTCTCTTTTCCAGCGTACGGCGGAGTTTGCGTTCGGAGAGCCGGCCGTAGGAAAAGGGCCGGCCTTCGATGAGCACGCCGGGCGCGAACATCACCCCGGCTCGCCTGGCCAGGTCCCGTCCCCGTTCGCTGCCGAGATCCACCTCCGTGATCCGCAGCGGATGGTCCCGCCCGACGCGGCGCAGGACCTGCTCGGCGTGGTCGCAGAAGGCGCAGTCGGGCTGGGTCAGCAGGGTGACGTCGGTGCTGTCGGTGCTGTTCTCGGGACCGGTCACGAGGCCCGCTCCTGCGCCAGGTCGGCGAGCATCTTCCCGGTCGGCACGAACATGGTGTAGTCGGGTGCGCCGCCGTAGTCGGCGCGCCACTGGATGGTGCCGTCCGGGCCGACGAGGAGGAAGCTGTGCCCGGCTGTCGTGCCCTGCATCATCCCGTACTTGTGGGCGTCGTAGGCGTGGATGACCTGCTGGGTCGGGTCGGACAGCCAGGGGGTCGACAGGTTCCGGTCGGTCGTCACCTGGGTGACCTGGTCGAGCGGGTCGTGGGAGATCGACACCACCGCGTCCACACCCACCTCGGTCAGCGCCGCCTGGTTCTGTTCCAGATCGGCGATCTGGTCGACGCAGGGCTGGCACATCAGGCCCTCCTGGAAGTACAGCAGCACGCTCCGGCCGCGATAGTCGGCGAGGCCGACCTCACCGCCGGTACTGGCGGGCAGGGTGAAGCCTGGTGCCTGATCGCCGCTGCCGGGTTCGCCTGCGACGTGGGTATAGCCGCTGCCACCGCCGGAGGCGTCGGGCTCGGGTTGCGAACTCTGGTAGACCAGGTACAGCACAACCACGGCGAAAACGGTGATCACTGCGGCGGCGATCAGCATGCCGCGGCGCGGGCCACGGGAACCCCTGCGGGCCTGGGCGGTTGGCGGACGGGTACGGGACACGGTCGCGGGGCGTTTCGCCTGGGTCTTACCGCTGGTCTTGCTCACGGTGGGGCTCCTCCTCGGTGGTCGGGATCGGCGCGGACTCGGGGTGCTTGCGGCACGCATCGCAGGCCGCGGCATCAGGGGTGGTATCAGCGTTTCTGGTGCGCAGGGCGCGGCGGAGCAGCAGCGCGAACCCGCAGGCGATGAGCACGAGCAGCGCCCAGCCGGGGAACCAGGACAGGGCGTTCACGGTAACCGTGGACAGGTGTTGCAGCCAGGCGCTGAACTCGCCTTGCCAGCCACCGGGGGACATGGCGGGGCCGGTGAGGGCGAGCACGAGCGTGAGCACACCCATTCCGACCATCAGCAGGCCGCTCACCACGGTGCCCAGGGAGACGCGCCGTTGCCACCGGCCCAGCCGCAGCCGCACGGTACGGTCGCTGAGGACCCGCTCGGCGTGCTCGCGGCGCCGGTCCCAGAGCAGGGCGACCAGCGCCAGTGGCGCGACCATCCCGGTGACGTAGGACAGGCCGATCGCCAGCGCGGCCGGGAACGAGGCCGAAGCACCGGAGAGCACCGCAACCCCGACCAGCACCGGGGCACAGCAGGCACTGGCCAGGCCGGAGAACGCGCCCAGCGCGTAGGCCGAGCCGAAGGTGCCTTCGCGCACGGTGCGCGCGCCCGGCATGGGCAGGTTGGGCTTCCACCCGGCCAGCACCGCCGCCCCACCGATGATCATCAGGACGCCGCCGACCGCGAACAGCCACCCGTGCTGCTCGACCAGCAGCCGGCTCAACACCGTCGCGCCGAGCCCGATCGGCAGGATCACCGTCGCCACCCCGGCGCCGAACACCAGGGTCGCCGCCACCACACCACCCCGGTGCCGGAAACCGGTGGCCAGGTAGGCAGGCAACATCACCGAGACGCAGCACGGCGCCAGCAACGCCACCACACCCCCGAGGAACGAGGCCAGTAACGTCGTGCCGAAGACCAACTCGCCCACGTTCCCAATCCCCTCGGTGACACCGGTGTGCACCCACTGCCGGACACTCACCAATCTACTACCTACGTACGTAGATAGTAGTATTGCGGTGTGAGATCCGGGTTGTGTTCCCACCGGGCGATGGCCAGGGGAAACGGCGGGCGTCCGCGGCCACGTAGGCTGGATGCGGCCGAGGTGACTTGGGAGGACGGATGCGCGGGTTCGGCGAACTCGAAGCGGTCGTGATGGACCGCGTGTGGGACAGCGACGGCACGGTCACGGTGCGCGAGGTCTTCGAGGCGCTGAAGGCAGCCCGGGAGATCGCCTACACAACGGTCATGTCCACGATGGACAACCTGCACCGCAAGGGCTGGTTGGACCGCGAGCGGGCGGGCAAGGCGTTCCGGTACTGGCCCACCTACACCCGCGAGGAGTACAGCGCCCGGTTGATGCGGGAAGCGATGGACACCGGCGGCGACCCCGGACTCGTACTCACCCGGTTCCTGGAACAGATCAGCGACGACGAGTCCGCCCGGCTGCGGGGTGTGGTTCGGCGGTGGGCCTCCGGTAAGGAGACCACGTGAGCGTCGCGGCCTGCCTGCTGCTCTACAGCCTCACCGTCGCCGCGCTCGGGCCCCGACTGTTGACCCGGTGGACCCGAACCGGGGTGGCTCCCCGGCTCGGCGTCCTGGCATGGCTGGCCGCGATCGCCAGCGTGCCGGCCTCGTGGGCCGCGGCGGCGCTCTTCCTGGTAATCGAGTTGGCCCACGGCTGGAGCCGGCCCGGCCAGATCGTCACCAACTGCCTGGCCGTACTGGAGGCCGTGGCCGCCGGGCACACCGGGCTCGCCCTCCAGATCGGACTGTTCATGGTCACCGCCGTGGCCCTGGTGGTCGCCGCGGTCCTGGCCGTACGCCTGGGCCGGTCACTGCTCGCGGCCCGGTCGCGTACCCATGACCACGCCCGCATGGCCAGGGTGATCGGGCGCAGGCTGCCTGGCTCCGAGGCTGTTGTCGTCGACACCCCGGAACGGCTCGCCTACTGCGTCGCCGGTCGTCCGAACACCATCGTCGTCACCCGCGGCGCTCTCGACGCGCTCGATGCGCCGCATCTGGCCGCCGTCCTGGCCCACGAACGCGCCCACCTCGCCGGCCGCCACCACCTCCTGCTCTCCGCCACCCGCGGCCTCGCCACGGCGATGCCCAAGGTCGGCCTGTTCACCGTCGGCGCCGCCGAGGTCGCTCGCCTGCTGGAGATGTGCGCCGACGACACCGCTGCCCGCTGCCACGGCCAGCGCACCGTGCTCGGTGCCCTGCTCTCCCTTTCCGGCGTCGTCACCCTTCCCACCGGGGCGCTCGGCGCCACGGGCGTGGGGGTCGTGGCGCGCGCCGAGCGCCTGGCCGAACCGGCCACCCTCGCCCAGCGGTGGCACGCGCGCATGCTCCTCACCGCGATCGTGACACTGCTGACGATCGGCCCGCTCCTGGCCGGGCTGCTCGCCGCCACGGGCGTCGCCTTCTGTGATCCGGCCGTTCTCGCGCTGGCGATGTAGCCGGGACGGTCAAGTCCTCCCGCTCGCACCGCGCGGAACGCGGGCCGTGCCGGGTTTGGCCGGATGCGGCTGGTCATGGTCAGCGTCCGGGAGCGGGCTGGACCGAACCCTCGGTGTACGAGGCCGGCCGGCGTCCGGCGAGGACGGCATCGAGGGCGCCGGACAGCAGGGGGTAGGTGGACGGCCCGGTGATCTTGGCGACGATGGTTCCGGTGCGGTCGAGGACGAAGGTTTCCGGGATGCCGAACACACCGAAGTCGAGCGCCAGCCGGGATGCGGGGTCGGTCACGTACCGGTAGGCGCCGGGGTCGCCGCGGCCCAACTCGTCGAGGAACGACGTCGCGGCGGATCTCTGGTCCTGGTAGCTGACGCCGACGAAGGTCACGCCCGCCGCTCGGTAGGCGTTCGCCGCGGACACGAGCGCGGCGTGTTCCTCGCGGCACGCGGTGCACCAGGATGCCCAGAAGTTGACCACGACGATCTGCCCGTGCAGGTCGGCCAGCGACAGCGCTCCTTCACGCTCCAGGTAGGGCAGCGGCTTGGTCGGCGCGGGCTTGCCGATCAGGGGACTGTCGACCAGCGTCGGGTCCTCGCCGAGCCGGCTGCCGAGCACGGCGCCGATCCCCACCGCGACGACGACAGCCAGCAGCGCGATCCAGCGAACCATCCGCCAGCGCTTGGCTCGCGCCGCCGCCAGGCTGTCCACTGTGGTCATCGGCTGGCTGCCTCCTGGGCACGCGCCGTTAGCTGGTCGACCTCCGCGCGGCGTTCCGGCGACAGGTCGCTGCGCGCTGCCAGCCTCTGCAGGATGTCCAGGGCCCCGCGTGGATCTCTGCGGCCGTCGAGCAAGATCCTCGCCTTGGACCACAGCACGTCCGGCGAGGCCGGTGCGATGTTCAGCGTCTCGTCGAGGAACCGCAGCGCGGCGTCGGTGTCGCCGGTTTTGAACAGCAGCCACGCCGCGCCTGCCCGCACGGTCGGGTTGTTCGGCGCCTGCTCGAGCGCCAGGCCGTAGTGCTCGGCAGCCTTGTCGTACTGGGCCTGCTCGACGTAGCGCTCGGCCAGGGCGAGCCGCATGCCGAGTACCTCGGGATTGGCGGCCAGCACCCTTTCCATCTCGGCCGCGGTCACCGTCGACAGGTCCCGCCGAGGCGGTGCCGGGCTCGCCGAGGCGCCAACGGGTGGCTGGACCGCCTCGTTGCCGGTCACGGCGCCACCATCCGGCCGCTCGGCCACGTACTGCGGAAGCAGCACCAGCGCCGCAACCATTACCGTCGCCCCGGCCACCAGGTAGGCGGCCGGCCTGGCCCGGGCCCGTCGCGCCGGGCGCGAGGGTGGTGCCGCGGCCGGTTCCTCGTCGGGCTGGACGTCCAGCGCCTCGATGGCACGGGCGGCGGTGGCCTCGTACCGCCGGCGCAGCCGTGTCGCGGCCTCGTCCGGGATCTCCCCTTCGGCGAGCTGGCGTTCGAGGTCGACGAGATCGGCCAGGGCCTGGTCGCGTTGCTGGGCAAGCAGCTCGCGCCCGGCACTCACCGCTCCCCCTCCTCGTTCTCGATGCGCGTTCGCGCCCGGTCGAGGGCATGGGCGACGTGCTCGCGCTGGGCCGGGGTGAGCTCGTCGTCGGGCTCCGGTCGCCGCCTGCGCAGGAACAACACCACGGCGCCGCCGGCCAGGGCACCGGCGGGGAGCAGCCACAGCGGCAGTGTGGCGCCGGAGGCGGGCGGGTCGAGCAGCACCCAGTCGCCGTAGCGGGCACGGAAGTAGTCGATGATCTGCTGGTCGCTGCGTCCGGCCGCGACCTGTTCGGCCACCACCGCGCGCATCGCCTCCGCGCTCTCCGATGGCGATTCGGCGACGGACACGCTCTGGCACACGGGGCAGCGCAACCGCTGCTCCAGCTCGTATACCCGGTCCCGGGCACCCGGGCCGCCGGTCAGCAGGCCCGCCACCGCCGCGCCCAGGAGGGCGAGCACGGCCAGCGCGGTGCCCCCGTACACCAGCCTGCTACGCATCGGCCGCCACCCGCTCCGGAACCTCGCGGGTGTGTCGCGTCCGCCCGCTCCACGCCCAGCAGCCGCCCGCGGCCATGAGGGCGCCGCCGGCCCACAGCCAGGACATCAGTGGGTAGCGGTAGAGGTTGAGCGACACCCGGTCCGGTTCGAACCGGGCGAGGGCGACGTAGATGTCGCGAGCCGGGCTTTCCCACACGTCGGGCTGTCCCACCGATTGGGGCTGGTTGGCGAAGGTGTTCAGCCGTGGCCGGGCGGTCCAGGCCAGCTGGCCCTCCTTCCGGAAGGCGATGTGTGCCTCGGTGCTGGCCCGGTCGGGCCGCTGATGGCGTGCGGTGCGTTCGAAGGTGACCTGGTAACCGGCGAACTCCCCCGTCTCGCCGCGATCGAGGGTCACGGTGGCGCGCGTGGCCAGGGCGCCGGACACGGCGATGACGACGGCCACCAGCGCGAGGCCGAGGTGGGCCAGTTGCCCGCCCCAGTAGGCGCGCTGCCCGTACAGCACGCGAGGTATCCCCGTCCATCGGGGTTTCGGCGCGGTCACCAGCAGTTGCCGCACGCTCGCCGCGGCGATGCCGATGGCGATGGCCACGACCGCGACCACGCCCGGAGAATGGATCCCGGCCAGCACCACGGCCGCGGCGGCGGCGCTGGCGGCCAGCAGCGGAATCCGCAACCGTACCCACAGCACACGTGGGGTGGCATGCCGGTACGGGGTGAACGGGCCCACGCCCATGGCCAGCAGCAGCGCGAAGGCCAGCGGCACGGTCATACGGTCGAAGAACGGGCGGCCGACCGAGATCTGGTCGCCGGTGAGCGCCTCCACGAGGATCGGGTAAAGCGTGCCGGTGAGTACGACGAACGCGAACACGGTCAGCAGCAGGTTGTTGACCAGGAACAGGCCCTCGCGGCTGGCCAACGATTCCGGGCGGGACGTCGAGGCGATGCGCTCGCCGCGCAGCGCGAACAGGGTGAACCCACCGGCCAGCACCAGCACCAGGAAGCCCAGGAATGCCGGTCCGATGCCAGACTCGGTGAAGGAGTGCACCGAGGCGACCACGCCGGAGCGGGTGAGGAACGTGCCCAGGATCGTCAGCGCGAACGTGGCGATGACGAGCACGAAGTTCCACGCCTGCAGCATGCCTCGCTTGACCTGCACCACCGCGGAATGGACGAACGCGGTCGCGACCAGCCAGGGGATCAGCGCGGCGTTCTCCACCGGATCCCACGCCCAGTAGCCGCCCCACCCGAGCACCTCGTAGGACCACCACGCCCCGAGTACCAGGCCGCCGGTGAGGAAGCTCCACGCGACCAGGTTCGCCCGCCGGGTGCGGCGCAGCCAGTCCACCCCGCCCCGCCGCAGCACCAACGCCGACATCGCGAACGCGAACGGCACGGTGAACCCGACAAACCCCAGGTACAACACGGGCGGGTGGAACGCCACCATGAGGTGATCGGCCAGGATCGGATTGGGACCCGGCCCGTCGGCGGGCGGGTCGGGCAGGATCCGGAACGGGTTGGCCACAGTGGACACCAGCCCGAAGAAGAACACGCTCACCACACCGAGTACACCCAGCGCGCCGGTTCCCAGCCGGTCCTCGGTGTCGCGGACCTGTCGCAGCACCACCGCGGTGTAGCCGGTGAGCACCAGCGCCCACAACACGATGCTGCCGCCCAGCGCCGACCACGCGCCGGTGATCGTGAACAGCAACGGCGTCGCCCGGGAATGGTTCTCGGCCACATAGGACACCGCGAAGTTGTCGGTGAGCAGCGCCACCTCCAGCGCGCCCATCGCCAGCAGCGCGCCGGCAAGCATGCAGCCGACCGCGAACCGCAACTGGCCGCGGCGCGCCCGGTCCGGGCGCCGCTGTGCCCGGAAGCCGAACACGGCCAGCGCCACCGAGCCGGACAGGCCCAGCAGCGTGCCGACCCAGCCGACCGCCGGTGTCACCAGGGTCACGACCGCTCACCCCCGGGCGGGGGTGGCTGGTAGGTCTCGTCGTGCTTGACCTTCATCGTGTCGGAGACGAACACCGCACCCTGCCAAGAGCCTTCCAGCACCACCCCGATGCCGACTTCGAACAGCTGCGCCGGAGCGCCATGGTGCTCGACGGCGACGGAGACCGCACCCGGTCCGGTGCGGGACGTGAGCGTGAACCGCAACCCGTCCGCGGTGTGCACCACACTGCCGTCCGCCACGAGACCGCCGAGCTGGAAGCGGCGCCCTTCGCCGAAATCGTCCCGCTGGTCGACGGCCTCCTTGGGGTTGAGGTAGTAGACGAGGTTCTCGTTGAGGTTGCCGAACACCAACACCCCGACCAGCACTGCGACCATGCCGAGCCCGGAGAACGCCAGCAGCCGGTAGCGCTTCACTGCCGCCCCTCGGTCCTGCGCCGCACCCGCGCCCACCGCAGCGTGAGGCTGATCAGATACCCCGACACGGCCACGGCGGTGACCCCGTAGCCCAGTGCCACCCAAGCCCACTCAGACATCGGCTCGCGATCCCTTCTCCAACCGCGGAGCCAGCACCGCACTGCCGGCCAGCTCCTGCCCCTCAGCCACCTGCCGGGCCTCCACCTTCTCTTCCAGGACGGCCAGCTGAGCGCGTGCCCGCAGCATGAGCAGGTACAGCAGCGTGAACGCCAGCACGTTCACCAGCAGCGCCGCCAGCATGGTGGGGTCGATGCTCGGCTCGCCCGGTTTGAGCACGGTCGGCGGCTGGTGCAGCGCCCGCCACCACACCACCGACATGTGCACGATCGGCACCTGCATGAACGCCACCACGCCATAGACCGCCGAGCGGCGCGCCCTGGCCGCCGGATCGAGGGCGGCGCGGCGCAACGCCAGATAGCCCAGGTAGACGAAGAACATCACCGCCGTGGTGATCACCCGCGGGTCCCAGGTCCACCACACGCCCCACGTGGGTTTGCCCCAGATCGAGCCGAGCGCGATCGCCAGCCCGGTGAAGAACACGCCGACCTCGGCGCTGGCCGCGGCGAGCCGGTCGTAGCGGGACCGGCGCCGCCACAACCAGGCCACGCTCGCACCCAGCGTCACCGCGAAGCTCAGGTAGGCCGTCCACGCCGCCGGGACGTGCATGTACATCAGCCGCTGCAGGTTGCCCTGCAACCGGTCCGGCGGGGCCAGCATCGCGCCGGCCACGCCGACCGCCACCGTCACCGCGACCGCGAGGGGCAGGCGGCGTCCGAACAGTCTCATGTGGACTCCTCAAGGTGCCGGGCGGTCAACCCCACGGCCACCGCCGTGGCGAGGTCCACCGTCAGCATGAGCAACAACCACGACCACGGAGCCCGGCCGTAGCGGGCGACCTCCAGCGTCTGGCTCGCGCCCAGCAGCAGCGGCAGCGCCACCGGCACGACCAGCAGTGACCCGAGCGTGGTCCGCCCGGCCAGCCCGTGCGCGAGCGCGTTCGCCAGCGTGCCCAGCACCGCCAGCCCGGCGGCCACCAGCGGCAACGCCGCCAGCAGCCACGGCCAGCCGGACACCTCCGGGTCGTAGAGCACCACCGCGACCGGCGCCAGCAGCACCTCGAACGCCAGCAGCAGCACCGCGTTCGCCGCCGCCCGGCCACCGAGCCGCACACCCGGATGCACTCCGCACAGCCGCAGCATCGCCGCCAGCGCCGGATCGTCCACCGCGCTCTGCCGCAGCGTCACCAGCACGCCGAACAACACCACGACCACCCAGTACAGACCCGGTCCGACCTGCCGTAGCAGCGGCACGTCGCTGCCCACCGCCAGCGGCACCAGCAGCAACGCCACCGCCCCGAACGGAGCGGTCACCAGCAGGGCCTCCCCGGCGCGCAGCTCCAGCCGCAGATCCTTGCGAGCCAGCTCGACCCCCTGCCGCAGCGCCCCCGGAACCGTCACGGCTGTCACGCCGCGGCCCCCTCCCGCACCGGTACCACCCGTCCGTCGGCGATCTCCACCAGCCGATCGGCGAGGCCGCGCAGCCGCGGGTGGTCGTGTGAGACCACCACGCTCGTGCCGCCGCCGTCACGCACCCGCTCGACGACGGCCTCGACCAGGCCGACCGACGCGGCATCCAGGCCCGCGTGCGCCTCGTCGAGCAGCAGCAACCGGGGCTCGGACAGCAGCACCCTGGCCAGCTCGGCCCGCCGCAGCATGCCCTGCGAGCACACCTCCGCCCGGCGGTCCCGCGCGGAACCCAGCCCGACCGCCTCCAGCGCGTCGTCAGCCGCCCGCTCAGCCCGCCCGGTCAGCCGGGCCACGAACTGCAGGTTCTCCCGCAACGTCAGCCGCGGGTACAGCGCGGCGGCATGGCCGACCAGCACGATCCGCGGGCGCACCGCGGCACAACCGGCGCTGCCCAGCGCCGCGCCGAGGATCTGGCCGCGCCCGCCGACCGGCGGCAGCAGGGTCGCCAGCACGCGCAGCAGGGTGCTCTTGCCCGACCCGTTGGCCCCCACCAGTCCCAGGCATTCGCCCGCGGCCACGGTCAGGTCGACACCCCGCAGCACGGCGGTGCACTCCACGTCGACCGCGACACCGAACAGCGTCGCCACGGGCGCGGTGTCGGGCTGCGGGCTGGACATGGCCGGGCTCCAGGGCTTACTTACCTACTATCTACGTACGTACTACTTGAAGAAGTAGACTACGGCACAAGGCAGCGGGCACGAACCAGGGGTGCGTGCCCGCCGGACGGGACGGGAGGCGACGCGCGTGGAGTTCCTGACGCTGGCCTGTCTTGCGCTGGTCGCCGGGCTCGTCTCCTTCGCCTCTCCCTGCACGCTGCCCCTGCTGCCCGGCTACGTTTCCTACGTCTCCGGACTCTCCGCCGGCCCAGCGCCCGCACCGGCCCGGCGTGTCCTCACCGGGGCGCTGCTGTTCGTGGTGGGCTTCTCGGCGGTGTTCACCACGCTCGGCGCCACGGCGTCCGCCCTCGGCTTCCTGCTGGCCAGCAACCTGCGCGTGATCAACCTGGCCGGTGGGACCCTCATCGTGCTCATGGGCCTGACCCTGACCGGGCTGGTCCGAATCCCCCTGCTGCACCGCCAACTGCGCTTCGACCTTGCCCGCGTCGGCCGCGGCCCGGCGGGCGCTCTGCCGCTCGGTGCGGCCTTCGCGTTCGGCTGGACCCCGTGTGTCGGGCCCGTGCTGGCCTCGATCCTCGCCACCGCCGCCAGCACCGGCACCGTCGGCCGCGGCACGCTGCTGTTGCTGGCCTACTCGCTCGGCCTCGGTGTCCCGTTCCTGGTGCTGGCGACCGGACTGGCACGCGGTCGCATGCGGATCGGCTGGCTCCAGCGCCACGCGCGCCGGATCGAGATCGCCGGCGGCGTCATCCTCGTCGCGATGGGCATCGCCGTCCTGACCGGAGGCTGGACCGTCCTCATGAGCCGGTTGCTCGGCCTCTACGCGCAGCTGGGCTGGCCTCCGATCTGAACACCCATTTCGGCCCACACAATCCTGGAGGTGGAGGATGTCGAGCGCGGCACGGTGGACCATCGCGGTGGTCGTCCTGGCGGTCGCGGGCATCGTGGCGCTCTGGCCGGGCACCGGCGAGACGGACGCCCCGCGAACCGACCAGGGCACGCCCGGATCGTCCCGTCCCGACGGGGCTGGGGAGAGCGACGCGGTGCTGGCGCCGTTGCGCGAGCGTGCCGCTTTGCAGCCCTGCCCTAGTCCGGCTTCAGGCGCACCCGTCCCAGCCGGCCCGCTGGCCGGGGTGCACGCCCCGTGTCTGGGCACGCCCGGCACGGTGGACATCGGCACCGCACTGGCCGGGAAGACCACCCTGCTGAATCTGTGGGCATCCTGGTGCGGTCCCTGCCGGGAAGAAATGCCGGTGCTGGCCCGCTACGCCGAGCGTGCCGACTCGGTTCCCGTTCTCGGGGTGAATGTCCAGGACCGGGCCTCGGCCGCGCTGAAGTTCCTGGGCGAGGTCGGCGTGTCCTACCCGTCGCTCTACGACGGCGACGGGCGCGTCGAGCGTGCGCTGAGCACGCCGCCGGTCCTCCCGGTCAACTATCTCGTCCGGCCGGATGGCTCCGTCGTGCGCATCACCGACCCGCCCGTGTTCCACAGCCCCGACGAGGTGCACGCCGCCGTGGAACGTCATCGCCGTGCGAACCCCTGAACCCGGCTCGGCGCCACGCTCCGGGAGGCCCCGGTGACGACAGCCCTCAGCCATTCCCGACTATCACTACAAAACGGACAACCAAGCTGGAAGAGGATCCCATCGGCACATGGAACACACAGCGCTGCTGCCCGGATGGCTTCGTGTTGTATGGGTTGTGGCGTCCTGCGCCGTCGCACTCGTCCACCTGCGCCACGTCTGGGTCATGACCGGCCAGCGCCGTCTCTGGCACATCGGGCACGTCCTGATGGCCAGCGGCATGGCCTACATGTACCTGCCACATCCGGTGCACTGGATACCCCACGAGGCCGGTGCCGCCGCTTTCACTGCGGCAGCAACAGGATCCCTTGTCGCAGCCATGTCTTTCCGGCTACGCGAAAGCGTTCTCAATCCACTCTGGATTCTAATCACTGTAGAAATGGCCGTCATGGTCTACATGTTCCTGCCGATGACCGCGCGAACACCACTCCTCAGCTACATACTGGTTGTCTACCTGGTCATGACCGGCATCGGTTGGATACTCGGCAGGTGGGACCGCAACTACCGACCCGCCTCCGCCCAGGAGGCGCCGAGGCCGATCCGACCGGCGCCACCGGCTCTACGTGTCAGCCTCGTCACCATGATCGGCGCGATGGCCTACATGCTCCTGGCGATGTAACCCGCCACGCCCCGCCACCCCCTGGCCGACACCCAGCGAGTCCTGCGCCCTCAGTACCCGAATCTCTTCGCGCAACTCGGCAATCTGTCGGTCGAGCCCCGCGTCCTGCTGCGCAGTCATCATCCCGCACTGACCCCGCCACATCGGTCGCAGACAGACGAAGTACACCGCGGTGAGTACACCGACGGCGACGAGTGCGGCGATCAGCGTGGACATCACCGAGGTCCTTCCGCACGCTCCGCGGCACGTTCGGCCTGAGCTGCTCGACCTCGGCGCGCAGCTGATTCACCTGCGCGCTCTTGTCCTCAGGCCCCTGACCGCGCCGCATCATCAGCCCCATCCCGACCGGACAGGCCAGGAGAGCGAGAGGGTTACTCTGCACAAGCCCGCAGGTCAGAGGGCTGGAAGAGCTGCGTGAGAAGCTTCCCAGCCTCGATGCACCCGAGCCGCCGTCGACCAGACGGGACCGGCCCCGGCGGGTCCGGCAACTCGGTGCCGATCAAATCGAAGAGTTGATCGCCGATTGCCGGTCCGGGGCGACGGTGTACGAACTCGGTGACCGGTTCGGCATCGAACGGCGAACCGTCAGCACCATCCTCCACCGGCACGGCGTACCGATGCGCCGCCGCAGCCTCTCCCCCGACCAGATCGACCACGCCGTCCACGTCTACAACCTCGGCTGATCCCTGGCACGAGTCCGGCCAGCACCCGGGCGTCAACCACACCACCGTGCCGAACAAGCTGCGTGAACGCGGCATCCCTACGCGAGACAGCAATGGACGCCCGCGCGTCGAAGCAGGTGGTGCTCGATGACCCGGTCAGCAGTGAGGTTGCCAGATCGATCAGCTTCGAACGGGACCACCGTCGTTAAGACCGTGCTCATGGGCGTCGTCGTCGGCCTCACCTTGCTGCTCGACTTCGGCAACATGCTCAACCTCGCCCTTCGGTTGGAGGTGCCGGCCTGGGTGGCGCGCGTTGAGCGCCGAGGACGGCGCAATGAGAGTCGCGTTGTTGCTTGTGCGGTTCGCGGCGGCAGTGGTGGGCGATGACCGCTATCGCGAGCAGTGGGAAGCGGATGTTGTCGGGGCGCTCGAACCTGGCATGTCGCCGTTGGGCGCGACCGCCATGCTGTTCGCATGAGCAAATAGCTCGGTGTCGTTCCGGCAGGTCCGGGCTTAGCTTCGGGCGATGGCGAACGAACTGACCATTCCGCTCCTGCCCTGTCCATCCATCGACGAGATCGCGTCGTTCTACGAGATGCTCGGCTTCGAGATCACCTACCGGCAGACGCGGCCGAACCCGCACGTCGCGGTACGACGGGAAGACATCAACCTGCACTTCTTCGGGATGGACGACTACGACCCGGCGCAGTCATACAGCACGTGCCTGGTCATCGTGGCGGACACCAGCGAGCTGTTCGAGGCCTTCGCGGCGGGGATGCGGTCCGTGCACGGAAAACTGCTCCTCTCCGGCATCCCGCGCATGACCCGGCCACGGCTGCGCAACGACCGGTACACCGGGTTCACCGTCGTCGACCCTGGCGGCAACTGGATCCGGATCCACAAGGCCGCCAAAGAACCCGAGGCGCAGACCAAGCTCGGCAAAGCCATGGAGAACGCCGCGAGACAGGCGGATGCGCGCGGCGACGAACGCCAGGGACTGAAGATCCTGGAAGGCGCATTGAAGCGGGCGACCGGCGACGAACCGGAGTTTCAGGCGGTACAGGAGTACCGCGACGAGCTCGTCGAACGGACCAAGGGGCCTGAGCCGCGTCCAGGCGCTTGAGCGCGGCCCTGACCACCTCGGGGTCGTAGGTCGTCCAGAACCGGGGGGAGTCGGCCGCCTGATCTGGCACGGATTTGGCATGACAGCCGCTTGATCGCGGATAGACGGAAGCGGCAGGTGAGGGCATGCGCCCTCACCTGCCGCTTTTTGACGTGGAGCTAAGGGGACTCGAACCCCTGACCCCCTCACTGCCAGTGAGGTGCGCTACCAGCTGCGCCATAGCCCCGGGTGCGGGATGAACCCCGCATCTCGTACGTCCCTACGTTACCTCACGTCCGCGTACGCGCCACCATGGGGGGTGCCATCTCACTCCTCCTGGTCAGCGCGACGCGCCGACCTCCAGGGTGGTTCCCCTGCTGCGCCCTGGCCCTGAGACTGGACCACCTGCACTACCCGGTTGGATGGGCTCGACGGAGGGATGACTGCCATGCGGCTGGATCGGCCCACGCTCGTGCTGGCGGTGGTTTCCCTGGCCAGCACGGTCCTGGCGACGGGCTGTACCTCCGGGTCGGAGGCCGAACCCGGCTCGCTGCTGGCGGAGATCAACGACAGCGAACGGCTCACCATCGGTATCCGGCTGGACCAGCCCGGCCTTTCCGAGCGCACGGTGGACGGCCGGTTCACCGGGTTCGACGTGGAGGTCGCCAGCTACGTCGCCGGTGAGCTCGGGGTGGACCCGGCGGATATCACCTGGCGCGAGACGACCTCGGCGACCAGGGAGGAGGACCTCACCTCGGGGCGGGTCGACCTGGTCGTGGCCGCCTACTCGATCACCGAGAGCCGCAAGAAGCAGGTCGCCTTCGCCGGGCCGTACTTCGAGACCGGCCAGGACCTGCTGGTACGGCACCCTTCGGCGGAGATCACCGGGCCGGACACGCTGAACGGCCGCAAGCTCTGCTCGGTCGCCGGGTCCACCTCGGCCCAGCAGGTCCGCGACCGGTTCGCCCAGTCCGTCGAGCTGGTCGAGTACCCGCGCTACCGGGACTGTGTCACCGCGCTGCTGGCCGGGCAGGTGGACGCGGTGACCACCGACGCGGTGATCCTGGCCGGCTATGCCGCCGAGCACCCGGAGCTGCTGGAGGTGGTCGGCAAGCAGTTCTCCACCGAGCGCTACGGGGTGGGGCTGCGCAAGGGGGACGCCGCGACCAGGTCGGCGATCAACGAGGCGATCGAAAAGATGATCGACACCGGTACCTGGCTGGACGCGCTGGAACACAACATCGGCCCCTCCGGCTACCGGTTGCCGGACCCACCGGAGGTCACGGAGGGCTGACCTCCTGCTCACCGCGGTAGTACCGCTCCCGTTGCGGGTGAGTCGGCAACCGCGCGGCGAGTTCCTCGTCATCCTGCTCGTGCAGGCCCAGCACGACCGCCTTGCGGATCTGCTCGCGGTTCTCCCGCACCACGTGGGCGAAGAACTCGTCGATCCGCGGGTCGGTGAGCACCTCGAGGGTCACCCGCATCGCCGTGTCCACTACCGACTGCACGATCTCGTCGTGGAAGGGCAGCCTGGACAGCCGCCCGGCCTGCGGGTCGTTCTTCAGCTTCTCGGCAATGATCGCGCGCAACATGACGCGGTTCTCGTCCAGCGACCTGGCCAGGTTCTCCGGATAGTTCCCGGTCTCCAGCACCTTCACCACCTCATCCAGCACGGCGACCGTAATCGGCTTCTTGATCGCCAGCACGATCGGCCGGGACATGCGCTCGACCAGGCGCTGGGTGAACTGCTCGCCGAAGGTCCGGTCCGCGGTGCGGGCAAGGCGCATCAGCACGACCACGATCCGCAGCAGCCGGAACCCGCGCAGCGCCGGGTGCGCGATCGGGATCATCCCGAGGATCTCGTACCAGTTGCGCAGCGGGAACCGCTTCTCCCAGCGGGCCTTCCGCCAGCGCCACAGGAACTCGATGGCGAAAACCCCGCAGATCGAGGTGTCGATCACGAACACCAGGTGTGCCGTCTGCTCGGAGACCGGCGAGAACGTGACGTACCCGAGCAGCCCGACCGAGACGATCGCGAGCGCAAGCATGGTCAGGTCGACGAGGCTGACACGGCGGCGGGCTCGGCGGGCCGAAGACATGGGCCGCATTCTGCCTGCGCGGGTGCCGTCCCCGCTAACGAGGTGCGCGGGGAACCAGCCCGGCTTCGTAGGCAAGGATCGCGGCCTGCACCCGGTTCCGGACGTCCAGCCGGTTCAGGATCGCGGTCATGTACGCCTTGACCGTGCCCTCCACCACGTGCAACCGGCTCGCGATGTCCGCATTGGACAACCCGGACCCGACCAGGGCCAGCACCTCGCGCTCCCGCTCGGTGAGCGCGGAGATCCGCTCCCGCGCCGCCGCGCCCTGGGCGAGCCTGCCCTCGGCGAGATGCGTGATCACCCGCTGCGCCACCTTGGGCGAGAGGAAGGCCGCCCCCTCGGCCACCGCGTGCACCCCGGCCAGCAGCTCGCGCGGATCTCCGGACTTGAGCAGGAACCCGCTGGCCCCCTCGCCCAGCGCCCGCGCGATATAGGCGTCCTCGCCGAAGGTGGTCAGCACCAGCACGGCGGTCCGCGGATGCACCTTACGGATCTCGGCCGCGGCGGCCAGCCCGTCCAGTTTGGGCATCCTGATGTCGAGCAGTGCGACGTCCGGCCTGGTCAGCCGCACCTGCTCCACCGCGGCGCGACCGTCCTCGGCCTCGGCGACCACCTCGATCTCCTGGTCGGTGCCCAGGATGGCGCGTACCCCCGCGCGCACCATCGCCTCGTCGTCGGCGAGCAGTACCCGGATCAACCCCCTACCCCCTGTTCGTTTCGCAACACCTGCTTGGAAACCAGCCGCCCGTCGGAGAAACACAGCTGGTAGACGTCCCCGTTGGTGCCGAGCAGGGAGGCGTCGGTGCCGTAGTACTGGCAATGCACCCCGGGCGGGATGGGCTCCTCGACGGCGGGCCGGTCGGTGCGCTCCCGGTCCGGCAGCGGCATCGTGGAGCGGGCCTGCCCTTGGCGCAGGCCCGCGTACTCCTCGGCGGTGAGCATGGAGCCGTACCAGTCGTTCAGGTAGGACACCGTGGTGATCGCGAGAGTGACCAGCACCGCGGCCGTGGGAATGGCCATGGCCTGCAGCAGGGTCGAGCGGGCGGCGCGCCGGGCCTCGGCGTGCCTGCGGGCCGATTCGGACTGCTCCGGAGCGGGTCCGGCCGCCTCGGTGCCCGCGGTCATGGCCTCGGTCGTGCGCGCGGTGTCATGCGGCAGGTACGCGCGGACCTCGAAACCGCCCCCGGTGGTCTCGGCCCGCAGGGTCCCGCCCACCAGCCGGACTCGTTCCCGCAGGCCGGCGAGACCGTACTGCCCGGTAACCGGCTCGGGCCGCTCCCCCCGCACCGGCTGCTCGGCGGCCGGGCCGTTGCCGACCGACACCGTGGTGTCCCGCTGCCCACGACGGACCGTGACCCGCACCCGTGCCCCCGGCGCGTGTTTGGCCACATTGGTCAGTGACTCCTGCACGATCCGGTGCACGGCACGGTCCACCATCGGCGGCGCCGCGCCCTCCTCGTCCAGGGTGGACTCGATGCGCATACCGGAGGCACGGGCCCGCTCCACCAGCTCGGCGATGCTCTCCCCCGCAGGCCGGGTCGAGGGTTCGACGCCCTCCCGCAGCACCCCGATGATCTCGCGTAGCCGCTCGGTCGCGGTGGCCGCGCTCTCCCGCAGCTCGCCTGCCGCCCCGCGCTGGCGTTCGCCCAGCCCGGAGTCCATCTCCAGCGCGGCAGCCCGCAGCGCGATCAGGCTCAGCTCGTGCCCCAGCGAGTCGTGCATATCGCTGGCGATCCGGGCGCGTTCCCGCAGCCGCGCCTGCTCCGCGGTGGCCCGCTGTTGTGCCTCCAGCCGCACCGCCCGCTCCCAGCCGTCGTCGGCGAAGGCCGCCCGCAACCGGACGTACCGGCCGAGATGCCAGGGCACGAGCAGCGCGAACAGCAGGGTCAGCACCAGGGTGGCCCAGTTGCCGATGCCGTTGCCGGAGAGCAGGAAGGCCGCGGGCAGCCCGGCCACCGCGATCCCGGCGAAAGTGAGCAGCGCGGGACGGTTGCGGTCCATCCGGCGGCCCGCGAGGTAGCCGACGGTGAGCATGAGCAGGACCGGCCAGACCGGGAACCGGCCGAAATAGTTCGGCAGCACCGCGAAGCTCGAGGCCGCGGCCACGGCGAGCGCGACCAGCGGCAGGCGCCGTAGCACGGCCAGCGCCACCGTGGTGGCGGCCAGCCCGCCGATCATCTCCAAGGGGACCGGGTTGCGCCGGGTCTCGTACACGACCAGCGCGCAGATCACCGCCCAGGCGGCCGCGCCGAGCAGCACGGCCGCCCTGCGCCGCCATTTTCGCATGTCACGACGCTACAAGGCGGCCAGTGGGTGGCGACACTGACCAAAGTCAATGCCCTGCTCAGCCGGTGGTGGCCCGCACGAACTCCAGCACCTGCGGCCAGGACACGGCGTAGGCCGCCGCGTTGACCTCGTTGCCGTGCCGGGACCGGTCGCTGAACCCGTGCTCGGCCCGCGGGTAGGTGTGCACGATGCTGGCGCCGTCCGCCCTGGACTGCAGCGCCTCCTGCAACCGGGCGAAGCTCTCCCACGGCACCAGCGTGTCCGCGGTGGGGTACAGCATCATCGCCGGTGCGGCGATTCGCCGGGTGTGCTCGACGGCGTCCAGGGTGTGGTTCGGTGCCGGGGTCCCTGGGACCGTGGGGTGGTAGGCGACCACATTGGCCAGCCGCCGCTCGCGCCCGCCGAGGATCAGCGCCAGCCTGCCGCCGAGGCACCAGCCGATCACCCCGGCCCTGGTCACCCCGAGCTCGCCGAACAGGTGCTCGAGCAGCTGCCCCGCCTCGGCCAGCGCGACCTCGTCGTCCAGCTGGGTCAGCAGCTCCATCAGCCGCTCGCGCGGGGTGTCATCGGTACTCGGCCCGTGCCAGGGGTCCCAGCACAGCGCGGTGACCCCGGCGCGGGCCAGGTCGGCGGCGAACTCCCGCACCTGCTCGCCGATGCCGGTGACCATCGGCAGCAGTAGCATGCCGCGCTCGCTGCCGCCCGCGGGCCGGGCCAGGTACGCGTTCAGCTCCCGCACGGTGACCATTGATGTCGAGATCTCGTGATTCTCCTGCGCCATGCCCCGCACGGTAGACCCCGGCATGCGCGCGCGGCGGTACGGCATGATGATCGAACTCTGCCCCGCCGACCCGAAGGAGGCGCACCATGGCAGGCCCCACCCGGCCGCTGGACGAGCAGCTCGGCCCCCTTCCGGACGGGATCGCCACGCTGCCGCACGAGCAGCGGCAGGAGCTGGCCGAGGCGTTGCGGGCGGCCCGCGAGCGGCAGGCCGCCGAGCTCGCCACGGCGGCCGAGGAGTCGCTGAAGTACGTGCCCGCGCTGCTGCGCGGGGCCGTGCGCAAGGCGGTTGGCCTGTGAGCGGCCTGGCGGAGCTGGCCGCGCGGGCCGAGGTGCTGAAGCTGTCCCGGCTGCTGAAGACGCCACCGGAGCGGTTGGACTTCCTGGAGCGGGTGCACCCCGATGACCTGCGCCGGTTCCGCGAGCAGGCCACCGACCTGCTGTTCGACGGCAACCTCGGGGTGCTGCGGCGGATGGCCGCGGCCAGCAGGCTGCTGCCGGGCCCGGTGCTGGCCCGGATCGCCGAGCGGGTGTTCGGGCCCGCGCTGTGCGCCAGGGTGGCCGGGCTGGTGGACGTCCCGCGCGGGGTGGAGGTGGCGCGCCGCCTCCACCCCGGCTTCCTCGCCGATGTGGCCGCCGAGCTGGATCCACGGCGAGCGAGCGAGATCATCTCCGGGATCCCGGCGCCGACCGTGGCCGAGGTCGCCGGGGAGCTGGTCGGCAGGGAGGACTGGATCACGCTCGGGCGGTTCGTCGGGCACCTGCCCGAGCCCGCGGTCGCGGCGAGCCTGGCGCGGATCCCGGATGCGGCGCTGCTGCGGATCGCCTTCGTGATCGACGACAAGGACCGGATCGACCATGTGATCGCGCTGCTGCCGGACGAGCGGTTCGCCGGGCTGGCGCGGGCCGCCGCCGAGCACGACCTGTGGCCGGAGGCCCTCGACCTGCTGACCCACCTCGGCGAACCGGCGCGTAACCGGCTCACCGGCGCCGTCGCCACCCTCGACCCCGACCTCCGTGCCCAGGCCACCGCCCACGCCCGGACCCTGGGGCTGCCCCTGCTGTGAGTGTCAGCGCTGGCGGAGGCCGCGGCGCCAGACGGCCCAGGTGAGCGGGACGCCGGGGCGGTAGGCGAGGTGGGTCGCCGAGGGGGCGTCCAGCACATGCAGGTCGGCGCGGGCGCCGGGACGGATGACGCCGACCGCGCCGTCGCCGGTGTCCCTGCGCAGGGCGCGGGCGCCCCCGGCGGTGGCCGCCCACACCGCCTCCTGCACCGAAAGGCCCATCTGCAGCACGGCGGTGGCCACGCAGAACGCCATCGAGGTGGTGTAGGAGCTGCCCGGGTTGGCGTTGCTGGCCAGCGCGATCGTCGCCCCGGCATCCAGCAGCCTGCGTGCGGGCGCCAGCGGCTGCCGGGTGGAGAGGTCGCAGGCGGGCAGCAGGGTGGCCACGGTGTCCGAGCCGGCCAGCGCGTCCACATCGGCTTCGGTCAGGTAGGTGCAGTGGTCCACGCTGGCCGCACCGTGCCGCACCGCGAGCTGGACCCCGGGCCCGGGACCGAGCTGGTTGCCGTGCACCCGCAGGCCGAGACCGTGCCCGGCCATCGCCAGCAGCAGCCGCCCGGTCTGTGCCTCGTCGAAGGCCCCTTCCTCGCAGAACACGTCGCCCCAGCGCACGTACGGGCGTACGGCGTCGAGCATCTCCCCGGCAGCCAGGTCCACATAGGACTCCGGATCGGCGCCGGGCGGGACCAGATGCGCACCGAGGTAGGTCACCTCGTCGGCGACCTCGGCGGCGATCCGGGCGCTGCGCTGCTCATCGGCCACGTTGAGCCCGTACCCGGTCTTGGTCTCCAGGCAGGTGGTGCCCTGCCGCGCGGCCTCGTCGACGTGGCTGCGCAGGTTCTGCGCCAGCGCCTCGTCGGAGGCGGCCCTGGTGGCCTCCACGGTGACCGCGATCCCGCCGGCGCGGTACGGCTCACCCGCCATCCGCGCCTCGAACTCGGCGGTGCGGTCACCAGCGAACACCAGGTGGGTGTGGCTGTCCACCCAGCCGGGCAGCACCGCCCGGCCGGCCATGTTGACCAGCTCGTCGGCGGGCGGCGCGGCGGCCCGCTCCCCCACCCATACGACCCGCTCGCCTTGCAGCACCAGGGCGGCATCCCGGCGCCTGCCCAGTTCGGGGTCGTTGGTGGTGAGCTCGCCGATCTCGGTCAGGAGTGTCGCCGTCATTCCCACAGCTGCCCGATCTCCCTCGCCAGCGCGGCCGCCGGGTGCGGGAGCAGCTTGTGCCCCCGGTCCTGCACCACCCACCGGCCTGCGATCATCACCTCGCGCACATCGGCGGCCCCGGCCGCGTACAGCGCCCCGCTCGGCTCGATGCCCGCGGTGCGCACCGAGTCCAGGTCCACGGTGACCAGGTCCGCGCCCGCTCCGGGAGCCAGCTCGCCGACCTCGGACCAGCCGATCGCGTCGTGGCCGGTCGCCGCCGCCATCAGCTCGCCGACCTCGATCCGGCCGCGCTCCTCGCTGGAAAGCCGCTCGTTCAGCTCCAGCGCCCTGGTCTCCTCGAAGGCGTCCACCACCGCGTGGCTGTCGCTGCCGAGACACAGCCCCACCCCGGCGTCCAGCAGGGCCCGCGCCGGGCCGATCCCGTCGCCGAGGTCGCGCTCGGTGGTCGGGCAGAAGCAGGCCCTGGTGCCGGTGCGGCTCAGCGCGCCGATGTCGGTGCTGGTCAGGTGGGTGGCATGCACGGCAACGGTATGCGGCCCGAGTACCCCGCACTCCGAAAGCAGGGTGGTCGGGGTCCGGCCGTGCTGGGCGAGGCAGTCCACGTTTTCCCCGCGCTGCTCGGAAAGGTGGACATGCAGCGGCAGCCCCTCGGCCGCCTCCGCCACGGTGGGCAGTTGCTCGGCGGGCACGGCGCGCACCGAGTGCACCGCCGTCCCGCGCCGCACCAGCTCCCCAGCCGGGGTGAAGGCCCTGGCCCGCTCGGCCCAGGCCGTGGCGTCGGCATCGGCGAACCGGGACTGGTGGCGGCTCGGCGGCTGGCCGAACCCGCCTGCCAGGTAGCAGGTGTCCAGCAGGGTCAGCCGGATGCCCGCGTCGGTGGCCGCGGCCGCCAGTGCCTGGCTCATCACGTTCGGCTCGGCATAGGCAATGCCGCCGGGTGCGTGGTGCAGGTAGTGGAACTCGCCCACGCTGGTGTAGCCGGCCAGTACCATCTCCGCGTACACCGCGCGGGCCAGCCGGTAGTAGGAGTCGGGGTCGAGCCGCTCGGCCAGCTCGTACATCCGCTCGCGCCAGCTCCAGAACGTGCCCCGCTCGTGGTGCGTCCGGCCGCGCAGCGCGCGGTGGAACGCGTGCGAGTGCGTATTGGCGAAACCGGGAAGGGTCAAGCCGTTCAGGATGGTGCCCGCCCTTGGCAGGTCCCGTTGCACCGAGGCGATCCGGTCCCCGGAGACCTCGATCCGTACCCCCTCGGCCACCCCGTCCGGCAGCCACGCGTACTCGCACCAGTACATCGTCATGAGCCCAGATGCTCCAGCACATCGGCCAGCGCCGCAGCGCCCCGTTCCACGTCCTCGGGTTCGGCGAACTCCTCGGGCGCGTGGCTGATCCCGGTCGGGTTGCGCACGAAGAGCATGCCGGTGGGCAGATGCGGGGCGAGGATGCCCGCGTCGTGCCCGGCACCGGTGGGGATGGCGGGCACCCTACCGAGTACCCGGCCGAGCTCCTGCCCCAGTCCCCGGTCGAAGTACACGGTGTCGGAGTAGGACTCCTCGGTGATCTGGAGGGTGCAGCCCTCCTGCTCGGCCGCGGACCGCGCGGCCTCGGCGATCTCCTCGACCATCGCCCTGGTGCAGTACTCGTCCTCGGCCCGCGCGTCCAGCCACAGGTCCACAGAGGACGCGATCACGTTGGTGCCCCCGGGGTTCGGCACCAGCCTGCCGACGGTGGCCCGCCCATGGGAGGCGTCCATCGCGGCGATCCTGGTCGCGCCGACCGTCGCAGCCGCGGGCAGCATGGGGTCCTTGCGATGCATCAGCAGGGTGGTCCCGGCATGGTCCCCCTGCCCGGTGAAGGTGAAGCGCCAGCGGCCGTGCGCGCTGATGTCGGTGCCGATCGCCAGCGAGTGGTTGTCGTAGCTCAGCCCCTTGCCCTGCTCCACGTGCAGCTCAACGAACTGCCCGATGGTGGCCAGCCGGTCCGGGTCGGCACCGATGCGTTCCGGGTCCAGCCCGGCGCCCGCAGCGGCCTCGGCCAGGGTGATCCCGTCCGGATCCTTGAGGGCACGGGCGGTTTCGGCGCTGATCGCCCCGGTGAGCAGGCGCGATCCCAGACAGGGCACGCCGAACCGGCCGCCCTCCTCCTCGGCGAAGGCGACCACCGCGAACGGCCGCCGTGGCGGGCGGCCCCGCTCGCGCAGGGCGTCCACCGCGGTGAAGGCGCTGACCACGCCGAGCGGCCCGTCGAAGGCCCCGCCGCCGGGGACCGAGTCCAGGTGGCTGCCGGTGACCAGCGCGTCCTGGCCGGGGCTGCCCCACCAGGCCCAGAGGTTGCCGTTGCGGTCGGTCTCCACGTCCAGCCCGCGCCTGCTCGCCTGCTCGGTGAACCAGGTGCGCAGCTCCAGCTCGGCCGGGTCGAAGGCGTGCCGCGAGTAACCGCCGCGACGCCGGTCCCTGCCGACGTCGGACAGCTGGTCCAGCAACCCCTGCGTACTCACTGCTTGTCTGGATCCGCTCGCGGGCTCCGCCGAACGCGCGTACCGCTGCCCGCTGTCGCGATTCCGCGCCGGTTTCGGACGCCCTGTCACTCCGCCTCCATCATCGGCACCCGGACCCCACGCTCGGAGGCGACCTCGGCGGCCCGCTCGTAGCCGGCATCGACGTGCCGCAGCACGCCCATACCAGGGTCGTTGGTCAGCACCCGCTCGATCTTCTGCCCGGCCAGCGTGGTGCCGTCGGCCACGCACACCTGCCCGGCGTGGATCGAGCGTCCCATACCGACGCCACCCCCGTGATGGATGGACACCCAGCTGGCCCCGGACGCCGTGTTGACCAGCGCGTTCAGCAGCGGCCAGTCGGCGATCGCGTCCGAGCCATCGGCCATGCCCTCGGTTTCCCGGTACGGGGAGGCGACACTACCGGCGTCGAGGTGGTCGCGCCCGATGGCCACCGGGGCACTCAGCTCACCGCGCGCCACCATCTCGTTGAACCGCAGGCCCGCGAGGTGCCGCTCGCCGTAGCCGAGCCAGCAGATCCGCGCGGGCAGGCCCTGGAAGGAGACCCGCTCCCCGGCCAGCCGGATCCAGCGGGCCAGGGACTCGTTCTCCGGGAAGAGATCAAGGATCGCCCGGTCGGTTGCCGCGATATCGGCCGGGTCCCCGGACAGCGCGGCCCAGCGGAACGGCCCCTTGCCCTCGCAGAACAGCGGGCGGATGTAGGCGGGCACGAACCCGGGGAAGTCGAAGGCCCGCTCGCAACCGCCGAGCTTGGCCTCGCCGCGCAGCGAGTTGCCGTAGTCGAAGACCTCCGCTCCGGCGTCAAGGAACCCGAGCATGGCGTCCACGTGCTCGGCCATGGAGTCCCTCGCGCGGTCGGTGAACTCGTCCGGCTTCTTCGCCGCGTAGTCGTCCCAGTCCTCTACCGCCACCCCCTTTGGCAGGTAGGCCAGCGGGTCGTGCGCCGAGGTCTGGTCGGTGACGATATCCACCTCGACCCCGCGGCGCAGCAGCTCGGGCAGCACCTCGGCGGCGTTGCCGATCACCCCGACCGACAGCGCCCTGCGTTCCGCGCGCGCCGCGCTCACCCTGCGCACGGCGTCGTCCACATCGGACGCGAGTTCGTCGAGGTAGCGGGTCTCCATGCGACGACGTGCCCGGTGCGGGTCGCATTCGATCACCAGCGCGGCGCCGTCGTTCATGGTCACCGCAAGCGGTTGCGCGCCACCCATACCGCCAAGACCGGCGGTGACGGTGAGCGTACCTGCCAGGCTGCCGCCGAATCGTTTCTCCGCCACGGCGGCGAAGGTCTCGTAGGTGCCCTGCAGGATGCCCTGGGTGCCGATGTAGATCCAGGAACCCGCGGTCATCTGGCCGTACATGGTCAGCCCGAGCGCGTCCAGCCTGCGGAACTCCGGCCAGGTTGCCCAGTCCCCGACCAGGTTGGAGTTGGCGATCAGCACCCGCGGCGCCCACTCGTGGGTGCGCAGCACCCCGACCGGCTTGCCGGACTGCACCAGCAGGGTCTCGTCCTCGGCCAGGGTGGTGAGGCAGCGGCTGATCGCGTCGAAACTGCTCCAGTCCCGCGCGGCCTTCCCCGTGCCGCCGTAGACCACCAGGTCCTCGGGTCGCTCGGCGACCTCGGGATCCAGGTTGTTGTGCAGCATGCGCAGGGCGCCCTCGGACTGCCAGTTGCGCGCGGTCAGCGTGCCCCCGCGGGCCGCCCGGATCGTTCGGCTCATCGGGTACCTCCGTTCGGCAGGTGCTCGGTCACGGCATCCAGTACGGCGCCGGTACGGATCAGGTCCTCGGCCGCGGCGATCTCCGGCGCGAGGTGGCGGTCCGGGCCGGGACCATCGACCCGGGTGCGCAGCAGGTCGCGCACGGCCCCGGTGACCGGTGCGGGCAGCAGCGGGGCGCGCAGGTCCAGCGCGCGGGCGGCGGTGAGCAGTTCGACCGCGAGCACCGTGGTGAGCCCCTCGACGGCGCGGCGCAGCTTGCGGGCCGCCGACCAGCCCATGGACACGTGGTCCTCCTGCATGGCGCTGCTCGGGATGGAGTCCACCGAGGCCGGGGCGGCCAGCCGCTTCAGCTCGCTGACCACGGCGGCCTGGGTGTACTGGGCGATCATGTGCCCGGAGTCCACCCCGGGGTCGGCGGCGAGGAAGGCGGGCAGGCCGTGCGAGCGGGCCACGTCCAGCATCCGGTCGGTGCGTCGCTCGGCGATGCCGGCCACATCGGCTGCCGGGATGGCGAGGAAGTCCAGGGCATAGGCCACCGGGGCGCCGTGGAAGTTGCCGTTGGACTCCACCCGCCCGTCGGCGAGCACCACCGGGTTGTCGATGGCGGCGGCGAGTTCGCGTTCGGCGACGAGTTCGGCGTGGTCCAGGGTGTCCCTGGCGGCGCCGTGCACCTGGGGCGCACAGCGCAGCGAGTAGGCGTCCTGCACCCGGGTGCAGTCCGGGCCGCGGTGGCTGGCCACGATCGGCGAGTCGGCCAGTGCGGCGCGCATCCGGGCCCCGGAGATCGCCTGGCCCGGATGCGGGCGCAGGGCTTGCAGGTCCTCGGCGAAGGCACGGTCGGTGCCGAGCAGGGCCTCCACGCTCATCGCCGCGGTGAGGTCGGCGATGTCCAGCAGCCGGTGCAGGTCGGCGGCGGCGAGCAGGAGCATGCCGAGCATGCCATCGGTGCCGTTGGTGAGCGCGAGCCCTTCCTTCTCGGCAAGGGTGACCGGCTCGATCCCGGCGGCGCGCAGCGCCTCGGCCGCGGGCATCCGGGTGCCTGCGGCGTCGAACACCTCGCCCTCCCCGGTCAGCGCGAGTGCCACCGCGGCCAGCGGGGCGAGATCGCCCGAGCAGCCCAGCGAGCCGTACTCGTGCACCACCGGGGTGATGCCCGCGTTCAACAGCCCGGCCAGCGCGTGCGCGGTCGCGGGCTGGACGCCGGTGTGCCCGGTGACCAGGGTGCGCAGCCGCAACACCATCAGCGCGCGCACCACCTCCGGCTCCACCGGCTCGCCGGCCCCGGCCGCGTGCGAGCGGACGAAGGAGCGTTGCAGCTGGGTGCGGCTCTCCGGTGGGATATGCCGTACGGCCAGCGCCCCGAATCCGGTGGACACCCCGTAGGTCGGCTGCTGTGCCCCGGCGAGAGTCTCCACGTGCCGCCGGGACTCGGCCATCTTCCGCTCGGCGAGCTCGCTGAACCCTACGGTCGCCTGCCCGCGGGCTACGGCCACCGCCTGATCGGGGCGCAGGGGCCGCTCGCCCAGTTCCACTGCTTCTGGCATGCCCCCATTTCACCCCGCCCGCGCCCGCTGGGCAGCCCCGGCGCGCGGTATCTCGTCTGGAATACCAGACATCCGCCAGCCCCCCGGCGTGTTTGCTCCCCACGTACCCGTGTTTGCCCGCCACGCGCACGAGTTGGCCGTTCCCGAACGTGAGCCGGGAGCGCGAACTCTCTGGGGCCGGTCAGGGGTGCAGTCGGTTGAATTGGCAGCGAGGTCGCGGCCGGCGCCAGACCGGTATTCGCCGGCGACGCGCCTTGACGACGCACTCGGGCTCTTCCGCGCGGGCGAGCCCATGGATGTCGTGGCCGATGAGTACGGCATGCCGCGTGACCAGCTCGGTGACGCTGTGCGGATCGCGACCAGGACTGGCGCCGGGTTGCGGCTGCAGACACTGGCCGAGGTGCTACCGTCCCGCCGAGCGCGCCGCCCTGGTCCGCCATCATGTACGTGCGTTCTGCTTGACCAGCGGCAACCTCCGCGCCAGTGACATGGCGCAGCTCTATCTCGGGTGCTCGACAAGATCACCGATGCCTGTGCCAGCCCCGGCCCGTTTCTCTACGTCATCTCACGAACCGGACTGCGCGGCGTCGACCTCGGCTGACCCACGAGTTAGTCTGACCAGCGGCGGACGCTCTATAAAGTCATCGAGCCAGGGGGTGCGGTGAGCAAAGGTCCATGGCAATCTCCCGTTCGGCGTCGATTGGGCCTTCTCCTGGGGATTGGCGTAGTCCTCACGGGCGTCTATCTGGCCACTCAAAGCGATAACCCTGGCTGGCTATCGCTACTGCAGGTAGCGGCAGGCTTGTTCGTCATCCTCTCTGTGCTGAAATCGCAGCGGAGGACGAACGGAAACCGTAAGGTGGCCGGCGGAAAGTTGAGTAGGTGAGTTGGCATGACGACAATGCAGGGGGCCAAGGCGGGCACTGTCCGGCTGGTCGTATTCGCCGGTGCTGCCGCGTTGATCTTCGTGGCATCCGTACCTTTTGGCTACGGACCATTGGTCGTCGGCCTGGCGGTGCTCGGCGCCGGGTTCGTCGTCCGGCGCCGGGATCCGGCGCTGGCGAGGCTGGCTCAGATCCTCGGCGCAATCATGACGGCGCTGGGGCTGGCGATCGTGCTGACCAGCCTGGCGGCGAGCTCGGGTCCTGTCGACAAGGCTCCACCAGTCCCACAGGAAGTCCCGGTGCAACGCCCCTGAAGCAGCAAGTCTCCGCCAAGCTGGATGTCCTACCCTCACGTCTGGGGTACCAGACAGGAGGGCACGGATGGGATCGAGTAGCGACGTTCCGGCGTTGCGCCGCGGACTCGCGGTCCTGCGCGTGCTGGGGGCGCACGCCGGGCCGGTGTCCGCCGCCACCGTGGCCAGGGAGCTGGACCTGCCCCGCTCGACCACGTACCACCTGCTCAGCGAACTGGAGGCGGCCGGGTTCGTCGCGCACCTGCCCGCGGAGCGGCGATACGGGCTGGGAATCGCGGTGTTCGAGCTCGGCTCGGCGTACCTGCGGCACGAGCCGCTGGAGCGACTGGCCACTCCGCTGCTGCGCAAGCTGGTCGACCGGACGGGCCACAACGCGCACCTCGGGGTGCTGCACGGCAACGAGTCGCTGTACCTGATCAAGGAACGCCCTGCCCAGCCGGAGACGCTGGTGACCGATGTCGGGGTGCGACTGCCGGGCCAGCTCACCGCCTCCGGCCTCGCCATCCTGATGCACCTCTCCAAACCCCATGTGCGGGCCCTGTTCCCCGCGGCCACGGCCTTCGTGGACCGCACCGGGCGCGGGCCGCGCGGGCTGGCCGAGCTGCGGCGGGTACTGAGCACGCACCGCCGCCGGGGCTGGGCGGTGGAGGACGGCCAGGTCACCGCGGGGTTCGCCTCGGTGGCGTCCCCGGTTTTCGACCACGGCGGCAGGCCGCTGGCGGCGATCAGCGTGACCTTCCGGCACCACTGCGAGGACGGCCCCTGCGGGCAGGACTGGCCAGAGCTCGCCACCGAGGTCCGGCACACCGCGGCCGAGCTGACCAGCCGGATCGGCGGCAGGCCGGGCGACGCCGCGCCGGAGTGAACCCGGGCCTCGGCCGGCGAGTCACCGCATCGGGCCGTGTCCGGGTACCCGGCTCGAGTCCCATGTGGTCGGTGGGTACGGGGCGGTGTGCCCGTGCCGCGCCGGGTACTCCGGCGCGAGGCCGGGATGGGTGATGGTGTTCTCGGGGCGGCAGGCAACCTGCTCCTCCCGGCGGGAGACACGGCCGGCAACGTATCCGACTCCCAAGCCCAGCGGCAGCAGTGCGAGTTCGGCGATCTGGATCCACGCGGCGAACATCGGATTCCCCTCCTCGATGCGGCACCACTCCGGCCACGGGCTGTCCGCGGCGACCGGAGCCGCAGGAGCACACACCAGGTTATTCTCGAACTATCCGCGTACGAATCGTCTATTCGTGTACTATTCGACAACTATGCCGGTCAGGTATGGCATGATCGCAGGGTCGCGTGGATCAGCTGGTACCTGAACCGTGGAAGAAGGCTCCGTTCGCATGCCCCGTCGCCCTGGCACCGACCATGCCCGGCTTGCCGCGAAGCTCCGGGAGATCCGGGCCGCGACCGGCATGTCGGGCAACCGGTTCGCCAGGCACCTCGGCTGGCCACAGTCGCGGGTGTCCAAGATCGAGACCGGGACGCAGCTCCCGACGGATGCGGACATCACGGCGTGGCTGCGCGCGGCAGAAGCCTCCGGCGAGGAGGACGCCGTCACCGAACTGCTCACTCGCGCCAGGGTGGAGTCGGTGTCGTTCCGCCATGCCTACCGGGAAGTCGGCGGGGCCGGCGCCCAGCAGCGGTCCTACCGGGACCGGGATCAGCAAGCCAGCCGGATCGCCACGTTCCAGCCTTCGATGGTGCCGGGGCTGCTGCAGACGCCCGCCTACGCGCGGGACGTGATCTTCCTGCCTGCCAGCCCCGTACGGCTGGGGCATTCCACTCCGGAGGATGCCGAGCGGATGGTGTCCGTGCGCATCGAGCGCCAGTCGCTGCTCTACGACCCTGACAGGACCCTGCTTTTCGTACTCGGGGAGGCGGCGCTGTGGACCCGGATGGGAAGCCTCGAGACGCACCTCGGGCAGCTGGACCGCCTCCAGTCCGTCGTCGGCCTGCGCACGATCGACGTGTGCATCCTGCCGTTCACCGCCGTGATGCCGCTCGCCCCGCCGCTCGGGTTCATCATCTACGACAACGGCTACGTCATGGTGGAGACTCCGACCGGCGAACATCTGCTCAGGGACCCCGAGGAGATCAGGAGCTACGAGCTCATCTTCGACCACCTGCGGGCCGAGTCCGTGAGCGGTGACGCGGCCGTGGAGCTGATCCAGGGCGTTTCGCGACGGCTGACCACCGGGCCCGAGCCCTGACCGGAGCATGCCGGGCGGGTGCCGCAGCCGCTCAGGACGCCACCGCACAGGTCCGGCACTCCGGATGCGACCGGTCCAGTACCGTCACGAAGTTGTGGTCAAGGGTGACCAGGTTGAAACCGTACTGGCAGTTCACCCGCAACCGGGGCGAACCGGTGAGCAGGCTCAGCACCGCGTGCGCGACCAGGTTGCCGACCATCCCGGCCGTCACCGCGTTCGCGGCGTGCACCCTCGGCCCCATCGGCACGGCCCGCCACTCCGCCACCGGCGGCCGCAGGGCCGCGCGATCCTGGTCGGCGGCGCGGGCGCATTCGTAGCACGGACCGGCGCCCGGCCGGTACAGGCCCATATCCGCCTGGGGACCGCGGTACGCCCCGTGCACCCAGGCCGTACGAGTCCGGGCGCAGGCCCGGTTCGCCCAGCTCCACAGCTCGGCAGGCTGGTCGGCACTCATCACAAGGACGTCGCAGGCGGCGGCCAGCGACCGTAGCGCGGCCGGGTGCTCGATTCGCGTTGGCTCCCCCGTGACCTCGATATCGGAGTTGACGGCGCGCAGTTTCGCCACCGCCACTTCCGCCTTCGGCTGCCCCAGGTCCCGCTCGCCGTAGAGGACCTGGCGGTTGAGGTTCGACAGTTCGACGACGTCGTGATCAACACAGTGCAGCCGGCCGACCCCCGACTGGGCAAGGGCCAGCGCCGCGGTGCAACCCACCCCGCCGAGGCCGACGACCACCACCCGAGCCCGCGAAAGCCGGATCTGGAAGTCCCAGCTGGAGCCCCGCGGGGTGCGGTCGACCCACCGGTTCAGCAGCCTGCCGCGTTCGTAACGCTCCCGCTGCCTGCTGCTCAGCGCGGTACAGGCCGGCTCGTCGGCGTCCTCGACGTACCCCAGCTCGCTCAGTTGCTCGATATCCGCCCGAATCTCCCCGGCCGCGCGGCCGGGGAAGCGGTGGACCAGGTCGGCGATCACCTGGTCCACCGTGCGTGTCCCGTCGAGGAGTTCCAGCAACGCCCACACGGCGCCGTCCGGGTCCCGCAGGTCGGCGGCGATGCCGAACACCTTTCCCCCGATGCGCAACCAGCCGTCGCCGAACCGGGCCGGGCAGTGCTCTGCCTTGATACGTGGACGCATGCGAACTCCCTTTACTCAGTTGCCTCCTGAGCCGCAGTAGATGTGCTCGACCGCGTCCTCGCGGCCGACCATCACGATCTCGATCATCGCCGTCCACCTCCTTTCACGGGGGCCGGGAAACCGTCGGGCAAGCCCGGTTCGGTATCCCGGCCACAGCCGGCCGCCCTGGTGCGGGCGCACCCGCCAGCCGAGCCCCCTCTCTACAATGTAGAGTTCTCAATTAGCAGGTACCCCAAATGTAGAGATTCACATTGTGGTCGTCTATGCTTCGCCGATAGGCCGTGCGGGTGAACCCAACTGTGACCGTCCGTGAGAAACCGGAGGAGGTGGCGAGTCCGTGGGCACGCTGAACCCGACCGCCATCAAGCGCTGGATCGCGCTCGAGGCACGGAGGCTCCGGGAGGCCGCCGGGTACGACCGGGCGGCCGCGGCCGAGCGCATCGGCAAGGCCACCACGGTCATCGCCCATATCGAAACCGCTCGGAACCTGCCCGCACCGGCAGACCTGGAGATCCTGCTCGACCTCTACGGGGTCCCGGACCATGTGCCGCTGTTCCGGGACATGATCAAAAGGGCGAAGCGCGGTCAGGACTGGTGGATCAAGTTCACTTCGGTACCGGAGTATCTCACCCTGTACCTCGGCCTGGAAACCGGCGCCGCGCGAATCAGCAGCGTGGACCTGCATATCGTGCCCGGCCTTTTCCAGACCCGGGACTACGCTTTCGCCATCCTGGGACCGCCGGGGCAGCGGATGAGCGACGAGGAGATCGCGGCCAGGGTCGACCTGCGAATGGCGCGACAGGAACTGCTGAACCGGAGTGAGAACCCACCGCAGGTCTGGTCGGTACTCGACGAGGGAGCGCTGCGCCGCCAGGTTGGCGGACCCGCGGTGATGCGGGACCAGCTGCGGCACCTTGCTCAACTGACCGAGCAGCCGAACATCGAAATCCAGGTGCTTCCCTTCACCGCAGGCACCCATCCGGCCACCGATGGCACCTTTACGATTCTCGATTATCCTCCCGAGTTTGTCGGCGACCCCGGAACCGTCTACATCGAAAATCGGCGCGGTGGCCTCTACTACGAGACCACCGAGGAACTACGCGACTTCCGTAACGTTTTCGAGCGCCTGCAGATCCAGGCCGAGAAGCCCGAGCGGTCACGAGAGTTCATCCTCAATCTGTCGAAGGAGATTTCATGAAAAATAACGCATCCTCGTCCGACTCCACCGGCATGCACGGCTGGCGGAAATCGAGCTACAGCGGGCAGAACGGATGCGTCGAACTCAGCGGCTCCGCACCCGGCCACATCCGAGTTCGCGACTCGAAACTCGGTGCGGACAGCCCGATCCTCGTCTTCGACCGGCACGAGATCCAGGCTTTCCTGCGCGGCGCAAAGGACGGTGAGTTCGACCATCTGGTCGGGTAACCGGCTGTACAGGGTGATGCCGTCGGATCCGACGGCATCCGGCTGACCTCCACGGGCCAGCATTCGAACACCGCCCCGGCCGGTTTCCGGCCGGGGCGGGCGAGCAACGGCACGAGCCGCCGCACCGCGCCCTTGCTCAGCACGAGGAAGCAGTACCCGCCGCACTTCGATCATTCCCTCCACTCAGGACGCATACGATCGTCGGCGGTGGCCCTGGCGATCGTCGCCTGTACCGACACCGCCGGGTCATGGAAGCGGTGACCGCCGCCCGAAGCCCGGCCGGTGAACAGCAGGCCAAGCCAGAACCCGGCCGCCAGGGCGACCAGGCACGCACCGACGAAAACCAGGATCGACACCATCCCGCTCACCCGCCCTCGATGGAGGCCCGCTCGAGCAGCGCGAGGCACACCTCGCACGGGGCGCCGGCAGGCCGGGACAGCCGCTCGGCCTCCCCGGGCGCGAACTGCTGGCCGCACAAGGCCACCAGCACCCGCACACAGTCGCCGACGGTGACCGGGACGGCCGCGGGATCGGGTACCGGAACCAGGTGCACCATCCGCCAGCGCTCCCCGACCACCCCGGGCCGGAACCGAACCATCCACAGTGGATCGCTCATCGGAACCCGCCCCCGTCCAGCCGATCCTGCTCCGCGATGACCTCGCGCACGCTGGCCAGCAGCTCCAGCGCGCCCTGACGAGCGAGGTGCGCCGGCTCGCCGTCACCGACCCGGATCGCCACCAGATGGCCGCCGTCCGCGGCGGCGAGACCGAGCACGACGCGGGTGGCCCTGCCGTCGGGGGTACGCGCGGGCGCGATGCGGGTACTTCGCCACTGCGGTGCGTTCACGGTGGGTCTCCGGGCTACGCTGCTTCCAGGCCGACGGCCGCACACTTCCGCTTCCGTCGCTTCCAGTAATATGGAAGCAATTGGAAGCGAGGCGGGCAATGCTTCCTTCGGGTGACGCTATGAACCCCGCTGACGTGCCATATGCTGTGCCGCGTGGGTGGAAGCACGAGGACACCTAAGGCTCGCGCGCTCGGCGCCGCACTCGCCGAGGCGCGGAAGGAGCGCGGGCTGAGCCAGCGTGACCTCGCGGCCAAGACCGGCAAGAGCCCGGGCACCATCGCCCGCTGGGAGACCGGCGACCGGGTGCCGGACCCGGAGGATGTGGCCGCGGTGCTGACCGCGCTGGAGGTCTCCGGCGAGCGCTACGCGGATATCCACGCCATGGCGACGGGAACCAGGGAGCCGCGCTGGCTGGCGGTCACGCTTCCGGAGCAACGTCAGCAGCTGAACGCCCTGCTGGAGTGTGGGCGGACCGCGAGCACGGTGACCGATGTATCGCCGCTGCTGGTACCCGGCGTGCTGCAGAACAGCGCGTACATCCGGGCGATCATGGAGGCGGGCGGCGTGCCGCGCGCCGAGGTGGAGACCCGGATCGCGGTCCGGGTCGGCCGCAGGGAACTGATCACCAGGTCCGAGCCAGCCGAGTTCGTCGCCCTGCTCGGCGAGGCGGCGCTGCGCCAGGTGATCGGCTCCCGCGAGACGCAGGCCGAGCAGCTCAGGTACCTGCTCGAACTCGGTGAACTGCCCAACGTGCACCTGCGGGTGCTGCCGTTCGGCAGCGGATGGCATCCCGCGCTCGAAGGCCCCTTCGTGCTGATCGACTCGACAGAGGATGACCCGGTGGTGCATCTGGAACTGCGGGACACCGGGCTGTTCCTGCACGAGCGGGAGGACGTCGCTCGCTACCGGCAAGCCATCGACACCATCACCGCCGTGGCCCTGCACCCCGAGGAATCGGCCGGTCTCATCGCCGGGATCGCCGCCGAGATGGAAGGAGCATCCTGATGGCAGCACAGCGAGGGTGGGTCAAGTCCAGCCGGAGCAGCACCGGCACCAACTGCGTGGAAATCGCGCTGCCGGACGACACACACCGCGACATCGGCATCCGGGACACCAAGAACCGCGCGGGCGGCACCCTGTTGCTCTCGACCCGAGCCTGGCGGGCGTTCACCCACGCGGTGCGCGCTAGCTGAGCGAGCCGGAACTGCCCGCGTCGATCAGGCCGCGCAACTCGCCGGGCAGCGCGTCCCGGACCTTCTCCACCACGCCCTCGGTGGCCTCACCGATCACCTCGAGCACCACCCTGGACCCGTAGACCGCCTGCGGTGGCGTGGTGTGCCCGCGTTCGGCGACCCGCTCGGCGAACTCGTCGATGCCGAACCGCTCGCCGGATCCGGCGCCGCCCATGGTGACCGTGCGGCGCAGGTGTTCACCGATCTCGATGGGCAGTTGCGCGGCGACATGATCGGCGACCCGCTCGGGTATCCGCTCGCCCAGCGTCTCCAGGGTCGCCCTGGTGATGCCTTCCGCTTCGCCCCTGCTGGCCAGGCGGGCCCGCGCCTGCACCCGGCCGATGAACTGGTCGTGTTTCATGACGCGCTCCTCTCCTCCCCGCCGGAGTTGCCTGCCGCTGCGGCGACTAAACGCGGCCCGGCCGGGTACCCGGCCCGGTATGCGGGAACCCGCCGTGCTGTTGACAGTGGCCCTGGCCGGGCTGGTCGTCTCCGGAACCGGCGCACACGACATCGGCACCTGGCTGCTGGAAGTCACGCCCATCGCGATCGCGGTGCCGGTGCTGGCCGCGACGTTCTCCCGGTTCCGGTTCACCGTGCTCGCCTACCGGCTGATGACCGCCGGAGCGCTGATGATGGAACTCGGCGCGCACTACACCTACGCGCACGTGCCGCTGGGCTTCTGGATGCAGGACTGGTTCGGGTTCGCGCGCAACCACTACGACCGCCTCGGCCACATCATGCAGGGCGTGGTCGCGGCGATCGTGCTGCGTGAACTGCTGCTGCGGCACACCGGGCTGCGGCCGGGGCGCTGGCTGTGGCTGGTGCTCACCGCGGGCTGCCTCGGCATCAGCGCCGGGTTCGAGCTGATCGAGGCAGCCGCGGCGACCGTCAGCGGGCAGGGCGGCGCTTACCTCGCGACCCAGGGTGATCCGATGGACACTCAGTGGGACATGCTGATGGCACTGCTGGGCGCACTCACCTGCCAGGCACTGCTCAGCCGAGCGCACGACCGGCAGTTGCAGGAGAGCCGGGTATGAGACCGGTCAGCCGGTCACTCCACGGTGGGGCGCCTTCCGTCCGCCGCGTCGAGGCCCAACATGGCCAGCAACTCGGCGCATTCCTCCGCGTCCTTGCAGTGACCGGCCACGGTCCGCACGGCGAGCCCGTCGCGGACCACCATGCGTTCTCTTTCCTCGGCCTTCACACCTGCCAACCAGCCCTTGTCCTCGGCCGGTCGGGACGAACCAGCTTGCCTTGCCCAGGTCATCTGGCACCTTCTTCCGGCCCGGTACGGTGCCGCTGTATCGGGCCACGAGGGGGTCCGCGGAACCGGGGAACTCCGCGGACCCCCATCGTCGCACCATCACCTGATCGGGGGTCAGCCGGGCTACTGGAACGTCAGGACGCGAGCGGGCTGTAGTGGTCCAGCATCTCGCCGAAAACCTCAAAGGCGGGCTTGCTCACGCCGTAGGGCGCCTCGAGGTGAATGCTCAGCGGGAACCCCAGCTCGCGCACGCCGTCGGTCACCCGCTTGTACAGCTCCACCAGTTCGTGCTTGCGTTCGGCGAAGGTCGAGTCGGCCAGCTTGGCGACGAACTCCTGTTCCTCCTTGACCGCCGGGTTACCGGGATCCTGGATGAGCCAGTCGATCAGCCTGATCCGCTGCTCGACCTTGGGAACGAAGCCGAACG
This sequence comes from Amycolatopsis aidingensis, assembly GCF_018885265.1. Lineage (GTDB taxonomy): Bacteria > Actinomycetota > Actinomycetes > Mycobacteriales > Pseudonocardiaceae > Amycolatopsis > Amycolatopsis aidingensis. The sequence goes on along the minus strand of NZ_CP076538.1, from coordinate 1,223,769 downwards.
AGAGCAGAATCTCCGGCCGATGCTCGCTCTGTTTGGCGAAATCGCGCAGGAAGCCGACGATCGCGTCGGAGTAGAGCAGCTGGGTCATGCCGAAGGTCGCGCCCTGGTCGCACTTGAAGCCGAACCGGCCCAGCTCGCCGTCCCGCGTCGGAATGAGGATCACGCCCCGGTTCGGGACCACGCCGGTGAACTCGGCCAGGGCGTCGGTCGGGGCCATGCCGGGGCCGTCGCCGTCGTTCATCGTGCGGGGCACGCCGACGAAGATGATCCCGTCCATGCCCGAGTCACGCAGCTCGTTCAGCCGGGACGTCAGCGCCTGCTTGTCGTGGAACGCGGTGACCTGCGTGCACAGCCCCCGCATGGCACCCAGCTCGGGGCGCAGTGCGTTCCAGAAGTCCAGCACGTCCATCCTGGGCTTCATCTCGACCGGGCGGTCGTCGTCCTCGGCGATCATGCCGGGGATCATCACGTGCTGGATGGCCTCGGTCAGCCCGCTCGCGCGGCAGAGCTCGGCTACCTTCTGGCCTTCCTCGGCCGCCCGCTGCTCGCCACCCTCGATCTCGGGCGGTACCAGCTCGAGTGCGATCGTGTTCATGGCTCCCTCTCGCCGTATCCGCGTTTCCCGACGGGTGGTCCGCGTCCGGTGCCGCGCGCTGGCGGCACCGGACGCGGACGCACGGGATCGATCAGTAGCGGTAGTGGTCGGGCTTGTAGGGTCCCTCGACGTCGACGCCGATGTACTCGGCCTGCTCCTTGGTCAGCTTGGTCAGCTTCACGCCGAGCGCGTCCAGGTGCAGCCTGGCCACCTTCTCGTCGAGGTGCTTGGGCAGCACGTAGACCTGCTTGTCGTACTCGTCGGTCTTGGTGAACAGCTCGATCTGCGCGATCGTCTGGTTGGCGAAGCTGTTCGACATCACGAAGCTCGGGTGGCCGGTGGCGTTGCCGAGGTTGAGCAGCCTGCCCTCGGACAGCACGATGATCGAGTGGCCGTCCGGGAACACGTACTCATGCACCTGCGGCTTGATCTCGACCTTCTTGATGCCGGGGATCTTCTCCAGGCCCGCCATGTCGATCTCGTTGTCGAAGTGGCCGATGTTGCCCACGATCGCCTGGTGCTTCATCTTCGACATGTGCTCGGCGGTGATGATGTCGAAGTTGCCGGTCGTGGTGACGAAGATGTCGGCCTTGTCGACGACCTCGTCCATCGTGGTGACCTCGTAGCCCTCCATCGCCGCCTGCAGCGCGCAGATCGGGTCGATCTCGGTGATGATCACCCGCGCGCCCTGGCCGCGCAGCGACTCGGCCGAGCCCTTGCCGACGTCGCCGTAACCGGCGATGACGGCGACCTTGCCCGCGATCAGCGTGTCGGTCGCCCGGTTGATGCCGTCCACAAGGGAGTGCCGGCAGCCGTACTTGTTGTCGAACTTCGACTTGGTGACCGAGTCGTTCACGTTGATCGCCGGGAACAGCAGCTCGCCCGACTTGGCGAACTCGTACAGCCGGTGCACGCCGGTGGTGGTCTCCTCGGTGACACCCTTGATGCCCTCGGCGATCCTGGTGAACCGCTTGGTGTCCTCGGCGAGGCTCTTGCGCAGCGTGGCCAGGACGACCTTGTACTCGTCCGGGTCGTTCGCGTCGGTCTCCGGAACCGCGCCCGCGGCCTCGAACTCCACGCCCTTGTGCACCAGCAGGGTGGCGTCGCCGCCGTCGTCCAGCAGCATGTTCGGGCCCTTGTCACCGAACTGGAACAGCTGGTTGGTGCACCACCAGTACTCCTCGAGCGTCTCGCCCTTCCAGGCGAACACCGAGACGCCCTCCGGCTTGGCCGGGGTGCCGTTCGGGCCGACCACGACGGCGGCCGCGGCCTCGTCCTGGGTGGAGAAGATGTTGCAGGAAACCCAGCGCACCTCGGCACCGAGCTCGACCAGCGTCTCGATCAGCACCGCCGTCTGCACCGTCATGTGCAGCGAACCGGCGATCCGCGCGCCCTTGAGCGGCTTGGAATCCGCGTACTCCTTGCGAGTGGCCATCAGGCCGGGCATCTCGTGCTCGGCGAGCCGGATCTGGTGCCGGCCGGCCTCGGCCAGCGACAGGTCGGCGACGGCGAACTCGAGGCCGCCCACCTTCTGGAACTTCTCGCTCATGACTCCCTTTCTTGTCTTTCTCAGGTGTTGAAGTACTTCGCTTCCGGGTGGTGCAGCACGAGGGCGTCGGTGGACTGCTCGGGATGCAGCTGGAACTCCTCGGACAGCTCCACACCGATCCGGTCCGGCTCCAGCAGGTCGACGATCTTCGCCCGGTCCTCGATATCCGGGCAGGCCCCGTAACCGAAGGAGAACCGGGCGCCCCGGTAGCCGAGCTTGAAGTACTGCTCGACCTCCTCGGGGTCCTCAGCCGCCACCGAGGTTCCGGATGGGAACAGCAGCTCCTGCCGGACCCTGCGGTGCCAGTACTCGGCAAGCGCCTCGGTGAGCTGCACGCCGAGCCCGTGGATCTCCAGATAGTCCCGGTAGGAGTTCTTGGCGAACAGATCGTTGGCGTAGTCCGCGATCGGCTGGCCCATCGTGACCAGCTGCATCGGCAGCACATCGACCTGGCCGGTCTCCTCGGCCTTCTCCTTGGAGCGGAAGAAGTCGGCGAGGCACAGCCGCCGGTCCCTGCGCTGGCGCGGGAAGTGGAACCGTAGCCGCTCCGGCGCGTCCGGCTCCTCCTTGTCCAGCACGATCAGGTCGTTGCCGTCGGAGTAGCACGGGAAGTACCCGTACACCAGCGCGGCATGCTGCAGGATGCCCGCGGTGGACAGCTCGTCCATCCACGCCCGCAGCCGCGGCCTGCCCTCGGTCTCGACGAGCTCCTCATAGGAGGGTCCCTCGCCCTTCTTGGCGCCCCGCAGGCCCCACTGACCGAAGAACGTCGCTCGTTCGTCCAAAAGGGACAGATAGTCGGCTGTGGCGATCCCCTTGATGACCTTCGATCCCCAGAACGGCGGCACCGGAACCGGGAGATCGGCGGCCACATCGGAGCGGGTGGTGTCGTCCAGGCTCGGCTCGTCGCCCTGCTCGGCCTTGCGCTTCTCGGCGATCCGCAGCGACCGCTCGCGGCGTGCCTTGCGCTCGGCCTTCTTGGCCTGCTCCGCCTCGTCCTCCTCCGGGGCGTCCCCGCGCTTGATGGCCATCAGCCGGTCCATCAGGTTGAGCCCCTCGAAGGCGTCCTTGGCGTAGCGGACGTCACCCTGGTAGACCTCGTCAAGGTCGTTCTCCACGAACGTCCTTGTCAACGCCGCACCACCGAGCAGAACCGGGTACTTCTCGGCAACCCCCCGAGAGTTCATCTCGATCAGGTTGTCCTTCATGATCACCGTCGACTTGACCAGCAGTCCGGACATGCCGATGGCGTCCACCTTGTGCTCCTCGGCGGCGTCCAGGATCACGTTGATCGGCTGCTTGATCCCGATGTTGACCACGTCGTAGCCGTTGTTGGACACGATGATGTCGACAAGGTTCTTGCCGATGTCGTGCACATCGCCCTTGACCGTGGCCAGCAGCAGCTTGCCCTTGCCGCCGGAGTCGTCCTTCTCCATGTACGGCTCGAGGTAGGCCACCGCGGCCTTCATCACCTCGGCCGACTGGAGCACGAACGGCAGCTGCATCTGCCCGGAACCGAACAGGTCACCGACGACCTTCATCCCGGCGAGCAGGTTCTCGTTGATGATCTGCAGCGGCTTCTTCTCCTGCCGTGCCGCCTCCAGATCCTCGTCCAGCCCGTTGCGCTCGCCGTCGACGATCCGCCGCTCCAGCCGCTCGAACAGCGGAAGCTTCGCCAGCTCCTCGGCCCGCGAGGCACTGCTCGAGGACGCGGTCTTGCCCTCGAACAGCTGCATCAGCTTCTGCAGCGGGTCGTAACCCTCGCTGCGCCGGTCGTAGACCAGGTCCAGCGCGACCTGGCGCGGCTCCTCCTCGATCTTGTTCATCGGCAGGATCTTCGAGGAGTTCACGATCGCCGAGTCCAGCCCGGCCTCCTGGCATTCGTGCAGGAACACCGAGTTCAGCACCTGCCGCGCCGCCGGGTTCAACCCGAAGGACACATTGGACAGACCAAGGGTGGTCTGCACCTCGGGGTGCCGCCGCTTGAGCTCGCGGATCGCGTTGATCGTCTCGATGCCGTCCTTGCGGACCTCCTCCTGCCCGGTGGTGATCGGGAAGACCAGGCAGTCCACGATGATCGCGGACTTCTCCAGGCCCCAGTTCTCGGTGAAGTCGGTGATCGCCCGCTCGGCGACCCGCAGCTTCCACTCCGCGGTCCGGGCCTGACCCTCCTCGTCGATACAGGTCAGCACGACGGCGGCGCCGTGCTCAACGGCCATCCGCATGACCTTGTCGTAGCGCCCGCCCGGCTCGGTGCCGTCCTCGTAGTTCACCGAGTTGATCGCGCACCGGCCACCAAGGTGTTCCAGGCCGACCTCGAGCACGTCCGGCTCGGTGGAGTCGACCATGACCGGCAGCGTGGACGCGGTGGCCAGCATGCCCGCCAGCTCCCGCATGTCATGCGTGCCGTCCCTGCCGACGTAGTCCACGCACAGGTCCAGCACGTGCGCGCCCTCGCGGGTCTGCGACTTGGCGATCTCCACGCAGTCGGAGTAGCGCTCCTCCAGCATGGCCGTGCGGAACGCCTTGGAGCCGTTGGCGTTGGTCCGCTCCCCGACCATCAGGATGCTGGCGTCCTGCTCGAACGGGACCGGCTGGTATACCGAGGACAGCCCCGGCTGGCGCTCCGGCTGCCGCCTCGGCACCTCCAGCTCCCTGACCGCCTCGCCGACCTTGCGCAGGTGCTCGGGCGTGGTGCCGCAGCAGCCACCGACCAGCTGGGTGCCGAACTCCTTGACGAACCCGGCCAGCGCCTCGGCCAGCTCGTCCGGGGTCAGCGGGTACTCCGCCCCGTTCGGCCCGAGCACCGGCAGCCCGGCGTTCGGCATCACCGAGATCGGCACCCGCGCGTGCTGGGCGAGCACCCGCAGGTGCTCGCTCATCTCCGCGGGACCGGTGGCGCAGTTCATCCCGATCATGTCGATGCCGAGCGGCTCCAGCGCGATCAAAGCCGCGCCGATCTCCGAGCCGACCAGCATCGTCCCGGTCTGCTCCACCGTGACCTGTGCGATGATCGGCACCCGCCGCCCGGCCTGCTCCATGGCCCGCTTCGCGCCGACGATCGCGGCCTTGGTCTGCAGCAGGTCCTGCGAGGTCTCCACGAGTACCGCGTCGATCCCGCCGTCGAGCATCCCGAGGGCGTTCTCGACATAGGCGTCCCGCAGATCGGCGTAGGGCGCGTGGCCGAGAGTGGGCAGTTTCGTGCCCGGCCCCATGGAGCCGAGCACGAACCGCGGCCACTCCGGCGTGGCGAACTCGTCGGCAGCCTGCCTGGCGAGCACGCTCCCCTTCTCCGCGAGGTCGCGGATGCGCTCGGGGATGCCGTACTCGCCGAGGTTGGCGAGGTTGGTGCCGAAGGTGTTCGTCTCGATCGCGTCCGACCCGGCCTCGAGGAAGCCACGGTAGACCGCGCTCACCACGTCGGGACGGGTTTCGTTGAGGATCTCGTTGCAGCCCTCGAGCTGGGCGAAGTCGTCCAGCGTGAGGTCGTGTTCCTGCAACGCGGTCCCCATCCCGCCATCGGCGACGAGTACCCGCTTGTCCAGTTCAGTGAGGAACGAGCTGTCCATGCTCATACTCGTAGTTTGGACTCGATCTCGGCCGCGGCGTCAGCCCCGTATGCCTTCGCCACCCGGTTGGAGAACTCGGACCGATCCAGCGGGTACTCCTGCGGGCCGACCGTCTCCAGCACGATGCCGGCGAGCACGCATCCCGCCTGGGCGGCGCGCTCCATGGTCATCTTGCGGCTCAGGCCCCACAGGAAGCCCGCGCGGAAGGCGTCCCCGACGCCGGTCGGCTCCACCGCCTCGACCTCGGGCACCACGTCCACCACGACCGGGTCGTGGCTCTTGCCCTCGATGCGCACGCCCTTCGGCCCGTACGTGGTCACCCAGCTGCCGACGCGCTCCAGCACCTGGTCCGTGGACCAGCCGGTGTGCTTGAGCAGCAGGGATGCCTCGTACTCGTTGGTGAACAGGTAGGAAGCGCCCTCCACCAGGTTGCGGACGTCCTCGCCGGGCATGATCGCCAGCTGCTGCGAGATGTCCGCGGCGAAGGTGATGCCGCGCTGCCTGCACTCCTCGGTGTGCCGCAGCATGGCCTCCGGGTCGTCCGGGGCGATGAGCACGAGATCGAGGTCACCGACGCGGTCGGTGACGGTCTTCAGCTCGATCTGCCTCGCCTCGCTCATCGCACCCGCGTAGAAGGACGCGATCTGGTTCTGCGTCGAGTCCGTCGTGCACAGGAACCTGGCGGTGTGCTTGTCCGCCGAGACGTGCACGGACTTGGTGTCCACACCGTGCCGGTCCAGCCACGACCGGTAGTCGTCGAAGTCCTTGCCGACGGCGCCTACCAGCACCGGCGAAAGGCCGAGACGGCCCAGCGCGAACGCGATGTTCGCGGCCACCCCGCCCCGACGAATGTCCAGTTGCTCGACCAGGAACGACAACGAGACGTTCTCCAGCTGGTCGGCAACGAACTGGTCGCTGAACCGGCCGGAGAACGACATCAGATGGTCGGTCGCGATCGAGCCGGTCACCGCGATGCGCATTCGGGCACCCTCCTTGTGTTGGGTCGAACCGAGAACGAGTTCACCAGGTAAAACGTGCCCGTTACGAGGTCGCGATGTCCTTCAGTGCGGCGGCCTTGTCGGTGCGCTCCCACGGCAGGTCCAGGTCGCCCCGGCCGAAGTGGCCGTAGGAGGCGGTCTGGGCGTAGATCGGGCGCAGCAGGTCCAGGTCGCGGATGATGGCGGCGGGACGCAGGTCGAACACCTCGTCCAGGGCCTTCTGGATCTTCTCCGGCGCCACCTTCTCGGTGCCGAAGGTCTCCACGAACAGCCCGACCGGTGCGGCCTTGCCGATCGCGTAGGCGACCTGGATCTCGACGCGCTCGGCCAGCCCGGCGGCGACCACGTTCTTGGCCACCCAGCGGGTCGCGTAGGCGGCGGAACGGTCCACCTTCGAGGGGTCCTTGCCGGAGAAGGCGCCACCGCCGTGCCGGGCCATGCCGCCGTAGGTGTCCACGATGATCTTGCGGCCGGTGAGGCCCGCGTCACCCATCGGCCCGCCGACCACGAACCGGCCGGTCGGGTTGATCAGGATCTTCGGCTCCTTGGCGTCGAGGCCGAGGGACTCCAGCTCCGGCGCGATGACCTTCTCCCGCAGGTCGACGGCCAGCATGGAGTCGAGGTCGATGCCGTCGGCGTGCTGGCTGGAGATGACCACGGTGTCCAGCCGGACCGGCTCCTCGCCGTTGTACTCGATCGTCACCTGCGTCTTGCCGTCCGGGCGCAGGTAGGGGACCGTGCCGTTCTTGCGGACCTCGGTCAGCCTGCGGGAAAGCCGGTGGGCGAGCGCGATCGGCAGCGGCATCAGCTCCGGCGTGTCGGTGGAGGCGTAGCCGAACATCAGGCCCTGGTCGCCTGCGCCCTGCTTGTCCAGGTCGTCAAGGGCGTTCTCCAGCCTGCTTTCGTAGGCGGTGTCCACACCCTGTGCGATGTCCGGGGACTGGGCGTCGATCGCCACGTTGACCCCGCAGGAGGCGCCGTCGAAGCCCTTGGCGGAGGAGTCGTAGCCGATCTCCAGCACCCGGTCCCGGACCAGCGCCGGGACGTCCACATAGGCATCGGTGGTGACCTCACCCGCGATGTGCACCTGGCCCGTGGTGATCAGCGTCTCGACCGCGACCCGGCTACGCGGGTCGGAGGCCAGCATCGCGTCCAGGATGGTGTCGCTGATCGCGTCGGCCATCTTGTCCGGGTGGCCCTCGGTGACCGACTCGCTGGTGAACAGCCTGCGATTAGTACTCAATGTCTCTACCCTTTGTCTCTAGAAAGCGACGGAACCGATCAATACCACGAATCAGGCACGCACGTAGAAGATTCCCCAGGCGAGGTTTCCTGCCTGACCACCGTCGACCCAGTGCTGCAAGCCCAGCTTCATCCGTGTGATGTATTCGACACTCACATTGTCGGCGATTTCCGCCTCCCGTCGTTCCGTTTCCTGCAGGACACGACCGTAGTGGGTCGACAACTGCTGGGTGTGGTCCTCGAACTCGATCGAGTCGACGCCCAGCCGGTTCAGTTCGCGCCGGTAGAACGCGGGCGACCCCATGGATTCTAGGTGCAGCCGATCGAGGATCGGTCGAAGCGCGGACTTGTCGGCGCCGTCCGCGGCCATCGGGTCGGTGAAGACGATCTCACCCCGGGGCTTGAGCACCCGCACGATCTCCTGCAGCACCCGCACCCGGTCGCCGCTGTGCAGCATCGCGTCCTGGGACCAGATCACCGTGAACTGGTTGTCCTCGAACGGGAGGTCCTCGAACGAGCCGTCCACCACGTCGATCAGGTGGCTCAGGCCCTGCTGCTCGTTCATCTGCCGGTTACGGGTGTTCTCCACCTCACTGAGGTTGAGGCAGGCCACCCTGCAGCCGTAGGTCTTCGCGAGATACCTGGCGGCGCCGCCGTAGCCCGCGCCGACGTCCAGCACGTAACTGTCCTTGGACAACTGCAACTTGCTCGCCATCCGCTCCACGGTGCGGACACTCGCCGGCGCGATGTCCTCATCCGGGGTGTTGTACAACCCGACGTGGATATCCTCGCCGCCCCAGATGGTGAAGTAAAAGTTGTCCGCATCCTGGGAGTTGTAGTAGTCCCGCGCGACGTTGACGGCCGTGGAGTAGTTCAGCCGGTCGTCGGTGGTCTTGATGTAGTTCTTCTCCGCGACGTGGACGAGGAAGTCCGGCTCGTCCGCGGCGAAGGTGTCCTGGAAGTCACCGTAGGTCTCCACCCGCTGGAAACCCACCTCGCGCAGCAGCCTGCGGGTGTAGTCCTTGCGCAGCGGGTACATGTTCAGGTGGTACTGCGACTTGTCCGGGAAGCTGTAGCGGAAACGCGCGAGCCCCTCGTCCACGTACTCCGGCTCGGCGCTCACCGAGTCACCGCAGTAGTAGTAGGTGTGCTTGCTGGAGAATCCGTTGTCCAGGATCGCGTCGTAGTTGCGCTGGTCCAGGATCAGGATGCCGTCGTGCTTGAGCACGGCGTAGAACTCCGCCAGTGCCTTGCGCCGGTCCCGCTCGGAGAACAGGTGGGTGAACGAGTTGCCGAGGCAGATCACCGCGTCGAACTCACCGTGCACGTCCCGGTTGAGCCACCGCCAGTCGGCGTGCACGACCCGCAGGACGTGACCACCGTAGTTCTGCCCGTTCTCGAAGGCCTTCACCAGCATCTCCGGGCTGCCGTCGACGCTGACCGTGTCGAAGCCTTCCTCGATCAACCGTACCGAGTGGAACCCCGTGCCCGTCGCGACGTCCAGAACGGACTTCACACCACGGGACTTGAGCAGATCGACGAAGAAGCGACCTTCACTTTCGTAGCGCTTCTTCCAGTCGATGAGATCGTCCCACTTGTCAACGAACCCTTTAACGTACTCGTCGGTGTAGTGGTCCGTGTCTCGAACGAGTAACGGATCTGCACCAAATTCTTGTTCCGGGTGAGCCTGGATGTCCCCATTGACTCCATTGACGCCGGTACCGGGCTTTTCAGCCATCACCACGTCCGTTCCGCTGGGCGTCGTTTCGTTCATTACGTTTCCCTCCAGGGGTCGGCCGGATACACAAAGACCGGTACACCGCGCACCGCCATGTGGTCAGAGCAACATGATCCACCGAAATCCGTCCAGGAATGCGCGTAGCGTCGCGACCCGGATCCGGTGAATCGCAGCACAGCCGCGCCTGGCGCGCGCTCAACCGCCGAGTCGTCGAACTCGCCTCTTCACCCCGACCGGGGCAGCCTTGCGGCAGGTCGACGCTGACCGACCGCAAAACCGCCTGCACTCAACCTATGGAGGAAAGCTCCAGATAGCAATGGGTCGATGGCGTGACGTGCGGTTTCACCCGTTGTATAGCCGGAGCCGCCACCATCCGCACCCGTGGGCGCACCGCGCACACGGGTGTCACGGCAACCGGGAAGTTGTATACGGCGAGGTAGTCGCGCTGCGACCGGCACACCGGGCCGCCGCCCGGCGCCCGAATCGCACACTACCGCACGCACGAGGCGGCCGTCACCCGTTTGGCCCAGCGATCGGTACTCAATGTTGCCCTGGGTCGATATTTGGCCCGTTTCTTAGCCCGCGCGCTTGACGGCATCACTCCACCCGAGTTCACAGAGTGTTCAACGCGGACACCTGCAGTCGTTCCGTCTTGACGACGGCTCGCAACCGCCAACCGGTGGTATGTGAGATCCACGTGAGAGACTGGCGGCATGGAGACGAGCTACGGACGCTTCGTCTTGCTGCGGCCGGCCAGCCAGAGCGCCTGGTCGGCTCCGGTCCGGCTGGTGCAGGTGGTGCGCAGGCGGCGCAGGCTCATCCCCTCCCCCGGCCTCTACCTGCTGGCCGCCGCGGTCGGGTCGGCGCTGGGTTTCGGCATGCAACTGCTGTTCGACTGGCCCTGGTGGCTGTTCGCCGCGGGTTTTGTAGCCGCGGTGGCTGTGTTCTTTCTCTCCACCGCGTTCTGGGGTCCGGACCGGACCGGGGTGCCGCTTGCCGAGGAGTGGCTGTGGGTGCTCAGCCCCCGGCGCGCGCACGAGCGGCAGCGCCACCTGACCCTGGAACGTTTCAGGAGTGCGCCGTTCGCGCTGTACGGGCTGCCGCCGCAGTGGCCGGGTGACCGGTATATCGCGGGCTGGGCCAGCGCCGGTTCCGCGCTCGGGCTCGGCCTCGGACACGGGCGGCTCGGCGCCGAGGACGGTCCGCGGTTGCGGGTGGAGGTCCGGCACAAGCACCTGTCCGGCGCGGCCAAGGACGAACTCGCCGAGGAGCTGTGGCTGGAGGGCCTGGACAACGTGGACAGTCTGGGCGGCGGGGAGGCTCCGGCGTGGTCCACGGTCACCATCCCGGTCGACGGCAGGCCGGTCACCTTCGAATGGCTGGCAGGTGGGCGGCACTGGGCCGCGCTGGCCGAAGTGGACGGCCACCTGCTGCTCCTACAGGCGCGCGACTTCCCGGTCGAGTCGGTGGAGCTGGAACGCGTCACCGATCTCGAGCACTACCCCCTGCCCTGAGCCCAATCAGCGGAGCTGGTAGGCGGACAACCGGCGCGGCAGCCGTGCGGGCAGTTTGGCGCCATTCCGCCCAAGGCCGCTCATGCTGACGAGCGGTACAGCTCGGCGAGCCCGCGGAGCACCGCGTCGAGGCCGCCATGGAACTCCTCCAGCGGGCTGACCCGCCGAGCCTCACCCGCGGTGTCACTGAGGTGCGGATACTCCCCTGGCGGCAGCTCGGCCATCGCGGCCGTGCCCGGCCCCGCGAGCGAGCCGAACCGCTCGGACTGCAGCGCTCCCAACAGGAAGTTCATGATCGTGCGCTGCGCGAGCACCCGCCCGCTGCCGGTGAAACCGGCCTCCGTGAGCACACCGAGCATGGCTTCGATCCAGCGCAACGAGGAGGGCACGGTATGCCGGTGCGCCACCAGCAACGGCACCGTGGCGGGGTGCGCGGCCGCGGCCGCGTACAGGCGGCTCACCAGCACGCTGACGCGTTCCAGCCAGGAGCCGTGCGGGACCGCGAGGGGGAGCTCGCCCAGCACGGCCTCGACCATCAGCCGCTCGAGATGGCCGCGATCGGTGACATAACGGTACAGAGCCATCGTGCTGAACCCGAGCTCCCGTGCCACGGTGCGCATGGACAGCGCGTCGAGACCGTCCCGGTCGGCAACGGCCAGTGCGGCGGTGGCGATTTCGGTGTGCGTGACCGAGCGAGGGCGGGGCATGACGCGGCTGGCACCTACCGGGCGGCGAGCCGCAGCAGTTCGTCCACCGGCCACTGGTCGTACACGTGGGCACCGTACTTGTGAGCGAGCACGCTGCCGTCATCCGCGATCAGGAAATCGGCAGGCAGCCCGAACCGCCCGCCATGCGGGACGGCAGCGGGTGCGCGTTCCCGGCCGCGGAGGATGGCCCAGCCGCTGCGCAGCACGGCCGCCGCGATCGCGGGCCATGCCGTCGGGTTCAGCAGCGACCGGGGCGCCGACTCCACGCCGAACTCCCGGTAGAGCCGCTTGTCCGGGTCGGCGACCACGGCGAACGGCAGGTCGGCCACATGCGCACGCAGCTCATCGGCAGGGGAATGGAACACCACGACCTCGCGCACCCCCGCGGCCTCGATCTCGGCATACCGCTGGACCACCGACCGCAGATGCAGACTGCACACCGGGCAGCCCGCGAACCGGCGGAACTGCAGGTGAACCAGGTAACCCGGGGCCGGAACCGGCACCGGGGCACCCGACACGCTGGTCAGCTCCCGTCGGGCGACCACGGTTCCGACCCGCTCGTGCGCAACCATCCCGGCCCTCCCGCATAAGTGTACGCCGTACACCTACGAACATAGCGATGTCTCACGTCATGTCAAGCAATCGGCGCTAGGTTGGCCACATGCAGACGAAGAGGGGACGCCCGGTCGCAGGCATCCTGGTGCTGGTGCTGGCGGGAATGTCGATAGCGGTACCGCAGGCCGCGGCCGGTACCACCACCGAAACCTACGGCCAGTACTCGCGCATGTTCGAGCGCAGCGCGGGTCAGTTCTGGGCGGACGGGCAAGCCGCGGGTCAATGGGCGTGGGATCCACGCTCGGCAGGCGAGTCGCGGATCAGCTGGGGCGACCCGAAGAACTGGCCGCCGTCGTACCACGAGAAGTTCGTGCGCTCCGGTGACTGGGTGCTGCTGGATGGCTGGTACAGCAACGGCACGTACTACTCGCTGAACGTGACCTCGGAACGGGTCGGCGACGCCGACTGCCACAACCTGCGCGAGCTACCGGATGCCGATGGCAGGCAACACTATACACAGTGGACGATTCAGGACCGGGCATACTGTCTCAAGGCGCACGGCACGATCACCGAACAGTCGACCGGCAAGCAGATCGACTTCGGACACACCCAGATCTGGTACCCGCCTGCAGAGTGTTCGAACCCGTACTACGGTCGGCAACGATGCGTCAAGCAGTGGGAGTCGTGGTGGGACAACAACGGCTCGCCCGGAGAGCCGATCAAACGCAGGCTCGAGCGGGAGCAGCTCATCGCCAGCGGGATCGGGATGGCGTTCACCATCCAGCAGTGGCACCCGAAACACTGGCGCGCCGACCTCCGTTCACACTGGACATGGTGACGTCACCCCGGACCGACCCACGGCAACCAGATCAGACGATGATTCCGGTCAGTTCGGGGGCGATCTCCGGTTGCTGCGCCCGCCGTACCGTCTCCGGCACCTGCGAGGCAGGCGGCAGCGCCAGTACCGCCCTGGCGATCGCGTCGGAGTCGCCGAGGGTCACCGAGTCGACCCCGGGACGGATGCCCGCGGCGGTCACCCAGTGCACCGACTCGGTGGGCACGCCATAGGCGAACCGGCGCGGATGTGCCTGGCCACGCCCGTCGATCACCCGGTACGGCCGCTCGGTGACCGCCAGCCCACCGGTCTCGTAGCTGGTGTCGTGCGTGCCCTGGATGCGGTACGGGGCCGCCTGATCGGTGCTGAGCAGATGCTCCAGCAGCGGGTCCCCGGCACGCCGCAGATCCGGCTCGGGTAGCCGCGCCTCGATCAGCACCCGCGCCCGCACCGGCGGCCCTGGGACCACGGTGGAGGCCGCCACGAACGCCGAGTCGGCGACATCGAGGCAGATCACCGTTCCTGGACCGGTCACCGTCAGCACCCCGGCCCTGATCAGCGCGATCATCTCCTCGATCCGGGAGGCCGGCGGGCCGATGGAAAGGAAGGCGTTCAGCGGGGTGTACCAGCCCTCCAGGTCGTCACGGTGCGAGTTGCCCTCCAGGCCGCCATGGTCCACCGCGAGCCTGATCTCGTTGCGCAGATCGCGCAGCACGTCCAGGGCGGCCTTCAGCGGACCGTCCACATTACCCTGCCGGGCCGCGGCGACATCCTCGGCGAGATGGTCCACCAGCCAGTCCTGGAAGTCCTCGCGGGAGGCGAACGTCCGGTTCCGGCAGGGCTGCGCGATCCGCTCCCAGTCCCAGCGCCGGTCCGGCCCGATGCCGTAGCGCTCCAGCGCCGAGTCCGCGCCGCCGAGGTAGGCCGCGAGGAAGTCCTCCCGGTCGGGCTCAGCCAGCAACGCCGCGTAGTAGACGCTCTCCACCTCGCGGGCGATCAACGGCCACAGGTCCTCGGCGAAGCGCACCGGGGCGGACCGGGAACGCAGCCGCGCGATGCGTTCCGGCGTCAGCAACCTCGGCAAGTACCTGCCGTAGGCGCCCTTCTGGTTCTCCCCGCGCGCGTGGTACGGCACGCCGCGCCGGGAACTGGCGTACAGCACGGGTTCCCGCCCGGAGGCGCGGTACACCAGCCCTTCGCCTTCGCGCTCGAACCGGCCACCCCTTCCGGTGGTGAACAACGCCATATGGTCGAAGAAGTTCAGCCCGAGCCCGCGCAGCAGCACGTTCTCCCCCGGCCGGATCCCGTCCAGATCCAGGTCGGCCGGATTCGCAGGCGCGAGGTAGGTCAGGTGATGGATGCGGGCGAGGCTGGCCGTACGCGCCTCCCGTGCCGAGGGTTTGGCCGGAACGTGGCCGAGCGCCAGCACCACCGCGTCCAGCCCGTGCAACCTGGTGCCGTCGGCCAGCCTCACGCCCTGCGGCCCACCGGGTACCCCGTGCGTGTCCGCGAGCGCCACCGCCCGCGACCGGTGCACCCGCACCTGGACATGGGCCGGGGCCCTGCTCACCACCTGCTGGAAGGCATCGTGCAGGTACCGCCCGTAGAAGGCCCTTGTCGGGTAGCTGTCCGGGCCCAGTACGCGCGCCTCGGCCAGGGTCTCCTCCCCGTAGTCGCCCGGCCTGCCGAGCAACGCCAGCGACCGGGCCCATTCGTACAGGCTGGGGCCCGGCTCGATCGGCCCCTCGATGCGGGAGCTCGCGTCGGTGTAGACGGTGATCTGCGCGGCCACCGTGTTCATCAGCAGCTGGCGGGACTGGTCCCAGCGCCACACCGCGCCCGCGCCTGCCGCGGCCGGGTCCACCACGTGCACGATCACCTCGTCATGCGTGGCTGCGGTGCGTTCGTTGGCGCACAACCGCTCCAGTACGGAAAGTCCGCGCGGGCCCGCGCCGACGATGCCGACCTCGATGCGCTTGCCGGTCATGCTTTCTCCTTCGCGGTTTTACGCGTGGTCACCCTGACTGCCGCGGGTTGACACAAGGGGTGTCATGCCGCCACTTCCTTCCCCGGCTGGGCCACCTGGAAACCGTGCATCCAGGCCACCTGGTCCTGTAGTTCCCGCGGGGAGAGCTCGGAGAGCATCGCGTTGCGTGCCGTGGCGGCGGCACCGGCCGGATGCCACAACCGGGTGCTTTCCCTCGCGATGTGCTGGATCCGCGCGGTCCGCTCGCGGCGCAGCCGCGCGTAGGCTGTCAGCCGCCCCGGTATCGCCGAGTTCGTTCCGCCCTCCAGCAGGCAACCGAGGGTGACGGCGTCCTCCAGCGCCTGGCAGGCCCCCTGGGCCGCGTAGTGCAACATCGGGTGCGCCGCGTCGCCGAGCAGGGCCACCCTGCCGTCGGTCCACTGTGGAACAGGGTCGCGGTCCACCAGCATCCAGGTTTTCCAGTCCTCGCCGAGCTCCAGCAGTTCCCGCGCGGCGCGCAGGGTGGCGAACTCCCGCCGCGCCCGTTGCGTGTCCACCGGCACTCCCGCGAAGGCTTCGGTGCGGCCGTCGTCGCTGCTCGCCGCGAGGTTGAGGTACCGGCCGCCCGCGATCGGGTAGTGCACGAAATGGCAGCCGGGGCCCGCCCACCAGACCACGGAACGCGGGAAGCGCAGGTGCACCGGCACCCGTTCCATCGGGATCACCGCGCGGTACACGGTGATCCCGGAGACCCGCGGCTCGCCGTCGCCGACCAGCCGGCCACGGATCGCGGAGTGGATCCCGTCCGCCCCGATCACCGCCGTGCCGCTGATCCGCCTGCCATCCGCCAGGAGCACGGTGGCGGTCCGGTCGTCCTGCTCGTACCCGGTCACCGTGGCGCCCGCGACCAGCTCGACGGAATCGGCCGCAAGGCAGGCATCCAGCAACACCTGGTGGAGTTCCGCGCGGTGCACGACCACGTACGGGCTGCCGAAGCGGTCGCGGTAGTCCGCGGTGAGCCCGAGGCTGGTGACATGCTCACCGGTCACCCCGTCCATGAACCGCAGTTCGTCCATGTGCACCGCCGACCCGCGCACCCGTGCCCCGACCCCCAGCGCGTCCAGGGCGTGCAGGCCGTTGGGGGCCAGCTGGATGCCGGCGCCGATCTCGGCGAACTCCTCCGCGCGCTCCAGCACCACCGCGCGGTGCCCGCCCGCGGCGACGGCCAGCGCGGTCGCCAGCCCGCCGATCCCGCCACCGGCGATGACGATCACGGCCATCAGGCGGCCCTCCGGCCTTCCGTGGCGAGCAGCCGGGCCAGCTCCAGCCGCTTGATCTTGGTGGTGGCGGTCTGCGGCAGGTCCTCGATCCGCCACTGCACCGGTTCGGCCATCGGCGGGAGGCTCGCCGCGGCGGCCCGCCACTCCCGCGGGTCGAGCGGCCGGTTGTTCCGGGTGCACACCACCGGAACGGGCGCGCCGTCGGCGCTCGGCACGATGACGACCTCGGCAAGGTCGGGCAGCTTGCCGAACAGGGTGTCCTCGGCGGCCAGGGTCGAGCCGAAACCGTCGATCAGGTCGACCTCCCGGTCCAGCAGGTGCACGCAGCCCCATTTGGTGCGGAAGCCGACATCCCCCATCCGCCACCAGCCGCCAGCGGAGAGCTGCGCGTCGTAGCGTTGCTGCTCGCCGAGGTAGGTCACGATCCGGCCGTCGCTGCGGACCTCGATGTATCCGGGGTTGTCCGCGGAGGGCGGCCTGCCGTTGCGGCTCACCACCCGGACGCCGGTCATCCCGGGGAACGGGATGCCGACACAGCGGCCACCCGAGTCCGGGACCCGGCCGGGGGTGAACGCCTTCACCACGATCGGGCCGACCTCACTCTGCCCGTACAGCTGCCCGAACACCGGGGACCTGCGGCGGGTGGCGGCCAGCAGCTTGCGCACCGTCCGCGGGTGGATCGCGTCGAAGGTGGAGCTGAACAGCTTCACCCCGGCCAGCGGCTCCCGCGGATCGTCGGCCAGTTCCTCCCATTCCATGAAGGTGTTCGGATGGGCCTCCAGTACCCCGGGCCGCAGCCGGGCGAACAGGTCGGCGGCCCGCTTCGGGTCGGAGTCGGCAAGCACCACGATCGGGAACCCGCGCAGCAGCGAGATGGCGAGCGCGGTCATCAACCGGGAATGCACGAAGGAGACATGGATCGCCACGGTCTCCCGCCCGCGCAGCACCGGGGTGACCGCGGCCCGCTGCGGCCGGTAGCGCGCCTGCAGGGTACGGCTGGTGTGCACCGCGAGCTTCGGGATGCCCGTCGTGCCCGAGGTGTGCGTGACCAGTGTCGGGTGGTCCGGCGGCATGGTCACCGCGGGGATCCGCGGCACCCCGGCCAGGCCGGCCAGCTCGGTGGCACCAGCGTGGCTGCCGGAGGTCAGCAGCACCCGCTCCGCCCGCTCGAATACCGAACCCGGCAGTCCCGCCAGCTTCGCCCCGTCGGTGACCAGGAACGGCCGGTCGGTGCGGCGCACCAGTTCGGCGACGGTGTCCCCGTCCAGCTTGGGTGACAGCAGCACGGGCACGGCACCGATCCTGGCCGCCGCGCAGGCCAGCAGCGTGATATCGAAACCGTTGGACTTGTGTACCACCACCCGGTCGGCAGGCCGCACCCGCGCGGCCCACAGCCGGGCGGCGAGGTCGTCCACCAGATCGGCGACCTCCGCGATGGTGGCGCGGCGCCCGAGGCCGGGTGCGAGGTCCAGGTCGTGGTCCAGGATCAGCACGTTGGCCGGGTGCTTGGCGGCGGCGCGTTCGAACAGGGTTCCCAGCCGGATACCGCGGTTGCCAAGGCGTTGCAGAAACATGTGGCTAGCCCCTCTCCTCGGTGGGCCGGTTCTCCACGACCCGCTTGATCCGCTCCAGCGTGATCGCGAGATCACCGGCGAGCTTCTCGCTCCATTCGGCGAAGAAGGCCGACTTCTGTTCCTCGCTCATCTCCGCGGTGATGCCACGGATGCCCTCGGTCGGCGAGCCCATGCGGAACCGGTGGGTCAGCACGCTGCCACCATCGGCAGGCTCGATGTCGTAGGCCCAGATGCTGTCCTGCTTCGCGCCGGACCGGGTGCGCATGGACCACTGGAAGGTGCGCCCGGGTTCGGCCGCGACGACCTCGGACTCCGTGAACCAGGTGCCCCGCACCACCGGCGCCCACGCGACCACCTCCGTGCTGCGCAGGTTCTCACCGCGGAAGACCGCGCCCACCGTGCCCGGTTCGCCGGAGATCCAGGACCCGCCGACACATTCCGGGCTCCACTCGCCGCTGCGGGCGAGATCGCCGACGACGGCGTACACCTCGGCGGGCGAGGCGGCGATGTGCACCTCGGCGGAAAGCTGGAACAGTGGCGCATTCACAACGGATGTCTTCGCCATGGACTCATTCCTTTTCCGGTTACCAGATTCTTTGCCCACGGTACGGCTGGGGCCGCGGGAACTGCGACGGTTCGGCGATAAGAATGTCTTCTCGGAATGCGAATAACGCGCGGCTAAAGGTCGACTCGAGCGCGGCGTGGCACGCTGGCGGCATGCTGGCCGCATACATCGAACGCCTCGGTGGCCCGGAGGAGATCCGCGTCGGCGAACTCGCCGAGCCGCGCCCTGGACCCACCGACGTGCTGGTGGACGTACTGGCCACCACGGTGAACCCGGTGGACACCTTCGTCCGTTCCGGACGGTTCCGCACCCCGGTTCCCTTCCCCTTCGTGATCGGCAGGGACCTGGTCGGCAGGGTGGCGGAGACCGGCGCGGGCGGGTTCGCAGCGGGCGAGCTGGTGTGGGCCAACAGCCTCGGGCACGGGGGCAGGCAGGGCGCGGCGGCCGCACGCGCGGTGGTGGCCGCCGACCGGCTCTACCGGCTGCCGGAGCAGGTGGATCCCTACCAGGCGGTGGCCGTGGTCCACCCGGCGGCGACGGCCTACCTTGCCCTGTTCACCCACGGCGGGCTGCGCATGGGCGACACGGTGCTGGTCGCGGGTGCCGCGGGCAACGTCGGCTCGGCACTGGTGACCATGGCCGCCGCGGCGGGCGCGCGGGTGCTCGCCACCGCCGCGCCCATGGACGCGGACCACTGCCGCGCGCTGGGCGCCGCCGAGGTCTTCGACTACGCGCACCCGGACCTGACCGGGCGACTGCGGGCCGCCGCGCCGGAGGGTGTGGACCTGCACCTGGACACCTCGGGTCGCAACGATCTCACCGCGGCGGTCGACCTGCTCGCCCACCGCGGCCGGATCGTACTGCTGGCGGGCGCCACGAGTACCCCGGTGCTGCCCGCGGGCCGGTTGTACCTGAAGGACGGCTCGATCCACGGGTTCGTCATCTCGCACGCCACCCCGCCAGAACTGGCGGAAGCCGCCGGGGTGATCAACCGGCTGCTGCGCGCCGGGCGGCTGTGGCCACGGGCGAAGGAGGTCCGGCCGCTTTCCGCCGCGGCCGAGGTGCATCGCAGGCTGGAGGCGGGCGAACTGCACGGAAAAAGGGTGGTTCTTTCCATCCGTTCGCAATCGGATAACGCGTAACTCAGACGCAGAAAAAGTGAGGTCGGAAGATGCAGAAAATCTGGTTCGTCACCGGTTCGTCCCGCGGCTTCGGCCGCCGATTCGTCGAATCCGCGCTGGAGCGCGGGGACAAGGTTGCCGCAACCGCGCGCAATGCCGACGCCCTCGCCGATCTGGTGGCTGCCCACGGCGACGCCGTGCTGCCGCTGGCACTGGACGTGACCGACCGCGCCGCGGTGACCGAGGCGGTGAAACGCGCGGCCGACCACTTCGGACGCCTGGACGTCGTGGTGAACAACGCTGGCTACGGCCTGTTCGGCGGCGTCGAGGAACTCAGTGAGCAGGACGTACGGGACCAGTTCGAGACCAATGTGTTCGGCGCGCTGTGGGTGACCCAGGAGGTGCTGCCGTACCTGCGCGAGCAGGGCAGCGGCCACATCGTGCAGATCTCCAGCGCGGGCGGCGTGATGTCCTTCCCGCTGCTGGGCGGCTACCACGCGAGCAAATGGGCGCTGGAGGGCTTCAGCGAGTCGCTGGCGCAGGAGGTCGCCGGCTTCGGTATCAAGGTGACCCTGGTCGAGCCCGGTGGGTTCGCCACCGACTGGGGTGGCGCCTCGGCCACCTGGTCGGCTCCGATCGCCGCCTACGACGGGCTGCGGGCGGGGATGGCCCAGGTGGAGATCCACCAGTCCGACCCGGCCACCATCGGGCCCGCACTGCTGCGGATCGTTGACGCGGAGAACCCGCCGCTGCGGGTCATCCTCGGCGAGCAGCCGAACGAGATGATCAAGCACGTCTACGCCACCCGGCTGCAGACCTGGGCCGAGTGGTCCACTCTGCCCACCGAGACCGTGGACGCGTGAGCACCGGGTGAACTGACCCGGGGACGTCGGCCCCGGGTCAGTTCACCCGAACCGGGCTAGTTCACCGCCCCGGCGGACCGCCGGTGCAGGGAGAAATCCCGCTGGTTGTGGTCGGTGTCGGTGCTGAGGATGTCACGGGCGTTCGCCGCGCCGAGCTGCGCCAGCTCCGCCGTCATGGCCTGCGCGGGGGGACCTTCGCCAACGGCAGGGCGAACCCCCATTCCCACGCAGTCGACCTTGCGTCCTGCCGCGTCGAACAGACACAGCCCGCCGTTGTCCGGAATATTCAGCAGGCCCCGGTTCAACACCACGACGAACACCCGGTCCGCGACGGTGCCGCTGAAGTCGGCTTTGACGAACGTGAGGAACTCACCGGTACTGCCTCGTGGCAACAGGACCACGTAGCTGGGAATACTGACGGGTGGACCCGTCGGCAGGCCGGTCTCGTCGTAGCCGCGAAGCTCGTACGACGAGACGTCGACGAACCGATCGCAGACGTTGCGGACTTCCACGAACTCGTCGAAAGGACCCGAGGGGCCGCTCGATGCGACCTCGTTGATCACCACGCATGAGGACGGCGCGGCCGGTGCCGTACCACCGACGACCGGGCCCGGGCCCTCCTGTGCACCGTGCCCGGGTACAACTGCCGCCAACGCCAGGAAAGCCGCTGGCAGGGCAAGGGTGTGGGACATCTTTCCTCCTACCGCCTGCGTCCACCGGTCATGTCATCCTCCGGCTCGGCCCGGTTCGCCCATAAGGGGCCAAGTACGGTGGCTGGCGCATTCGCGCTCCGGCCCGGCCGGATCAACCCCGGATCAACGCAGCCGGAGCGGGAGCCTGCCCGGCCCGCGCAACATGGCGTTGGGCCGCCAGACCACCTCCTCGGCGGGCGCGGCGGCCTCGGGGTCGATCCGCAGTCCGGGGTAGCGCTCCAGCAGCGCCCGCACCGCGATCGCGGCCTCCATCCGGGCCAGCGGTGCGCCGATACAGTGGTGCGCGCCGTGGCCGAAGGCGAGGTGCCCGCGGCTCTCCGCCTGCGGGCGGTGGATGTCGAACCGGTCCGGATCGGCGAACCGGTCCGGCGCGCGGGCCACCGCTGCCAGGCTGACCAGCACCGGGTCCCCCGCCGGGATCGGAGTGCCCGCGATCGTGATCGTCTCGGTGGCGAACCGGAACGCCGTCGCCTGCACGGGAGCGCTGTGCCGCAGGGTCTCCTCGATCGCGCCGTCCAGCAGCGACCAGTCGGCGCGGAGCGCGGCCAGCTGTGCGGGGTGACGCAGCAGGGACAGCACACAGTTGGAGATCAGGCTGGCCGAGGTCTCGTGTCCGGCGACGAACAGCAGGAAGACCATGCCAAGCAGCTCGTCGTCGGAGAGCCCGTCCCCGTCCTCGTTCACCCGGATCAACGCGCTCAGCAGGTCCTCGCCGGCGTGCTGCTTCTTCCGCTCGATGAGCCGCACGAAAAATTCGGTCATCGACCGCATCGCCTGACCGGCGGAATCCGGGCTCCGCGGTTTGAGCATTTCCTCCGACCAGGCGTGGAAATCCTTGCGCTCCGCCGTAGGCACGCCGAGCAGCTCGCAGATGACCGCGAGCGGAAGGGGGACGGAGAATGACTCGACGAGATCGACCCGGTCCCTTGATACGAGGGTTTCGATCAGTTCGCCGGTGAGTTGCTCGACCCGCGGGCGCAATCCCTGCACGCGGCGGGCAGTGAATTCCTTCGCGATGAGCCTGCGCAGTCTCCTGTGCTGCGCGGCATCCACCTGGAGCATATTCACCCCGACGGAGATGCCCCCGGTTTCGCCGCCGTCCGGCCACCGCGCGGAGACCCGCACGTCACTGCTCAGCCGCTCGTCCACCAGCGCGGCCCGCGCCTGCTCGGCCCCGACGACCAGCCAGCACTCCTCACCGGTCACCGGCAGCCGTACCCGGTGCACCGGCCCCTGCGCGCACAGCGCGGCGTACAGCGCGAACGGGTCGGTGGTGATGTCCACGCCCTGCCGGGCGGCCAGTTCCGCCAGGTCCACGGTCACGTCAGCAAGCACGGCAACTCCTCTCCTGGTATGAATAACTGCGACGATCAACGTAATGGAGTTAACGGAATCCTGCTAGTGATAGTTTGTTTTCCACAAACGTGAAACCAGCCCGGAAGGGCCACGACCACCTGGCGAAAGTGGATAATTCACAGGCCGGAGTATGAATAATTCATACGGCGAATGCTGTATTTTCACTTCGGCCTTGGTGAGTGGCTCACTGCCATTTCCGCACCCCGCTCATTAGCATCGGCGCATGACCACAACCAACCCTCAGCCGGCGGTGGGTCAGACGGATCGAAGGCGATGGATCGCCCTCGCCATCATGATGGCCGCCGGTTTCATGGACCTACTCGACGTCACGATTGTCAACATCGCCATTCCGTCGATCCGCGGGACGCTGGACGCCTCGGCCAGCCAGATCCAGTGGATCGTCGC
The DNA here is from genome assembly GCF_018885265.1 of Amycolatopsis aidingensis. Classification (GTDB taxonomy): domain Bacteria; phylum Actinomycetota; class Actinomycetes; order Mycobacteriales; family Pseudonocardiaceae; genus Amycolatopsis; species Amycolatopsis aidingensis. Next base: position 1,200,624 of record NZ_CP076538.1, on the reverse strand, counting down.
CGGCTACGTCCTCGCCTTCGCGGTCGGCCTGATCACCGGCGGCAGGCTAGGGGACATCTACGGCCGCAAGCGGGTCTTCCTGCTCGGCGTCGCGGGCTTCACCATCGCCTCGGCGCTGTGCGGGCTGGCCACCAGTGCCGAGATGCTCGTCGCCTCGCGCATCCTGCAGGGCGCGGCGGCCGCCGTGATGGTGCCGCAGATCCTGTCCACGGTGCACGCCACCTTCCCGCCGCAGGAGCGCGGCAAGGTGTTCGGGATGTGGGGCGCGATCGTCGGCCTCGGCGGCCTGACCGGACCGCTGCTGGGTGCCCTGCTCACCGCGTGGAACGTGTTCGACCTGGCCTGGCGGCCGATCTTCCTGATCAACCTCCCGGTCGGCATCGCCGCGCTGATCCTTGGCGCGAAGTACATCACCGAGACCAAGGCGCCGTACCGGCTGCGGCTCGACCTGGTCGGCGTCCTGCTCGGCACGCTGGGCCTGCTGATGTTGCTGTACCCGCTCACCCTCGGTGAGGAGATCGGCTGGCCGGCCTGGACCTTCGTGTTGATGGCGCTGTCGCTGGTGGTGTTCGCCGGGCTGGTGGCCTACGAGCGGGTGAAGACCCGCCGGGACGGTTCACCGCTCATCGAGCTCTCCCTGTTCTCGGTGAAGAGCTTCTCCGCAGGCATCGTCGTGCAGATCGCCTTCGGCATCGTGAGCGGGATCTTCTTCCTGGTCTGGTCGCTGTACATGCAGGTGGGCCTCGGCTGGAGCGTGCTGCAGGCCGGCCTGACCGGGATCCCGTTCTCGCTGGCCACCGCAGCGCTGGCCGGGGTATCGGTGGAGAAGCTGGTGCCGCGCTTCGGCCGCAAGGTGCTCCAGGCCGGCGCGTTGATCATGGCCGCGGGGATGCTGCTCTACCTGGGCGCCACCGAGCTGTTCGGCCAGGAGATCACCTCGTGGCACATGTTCCTGCCGCTCATCGTGGTCGGCGCCGGCATGGGCCTGATCGTGGCCCCGCTGGCCAACGCGGTACTCGGCGATGTGCCGGTACAGCACTCCGGCTCGGCTTCTGGGCTGATCAGCACCACCCAGCAGATGGGAATGGCGCTCGGCCTCGGCCTGACCTCGGTGTTCTTCTTCGGTGTGCTGGGTGACCAGCTCACCCCGGCCACACTGGGACCGGCCTTCGTCGCCGCCTTCCAGAACACCCTGTGGTGGGTGGCCGGCATCCTGGTCGCGACCTTCCTCATCATGTTCGCGCTGCCGATGCGTGCCATGCCCCAGTGGATCGCGCCCCCACCCGAGCCGGAGACCGAAGCGGAACCCGAGCCGGCGGTCCCGGAAACCGTCGGCAAGGCGGCAACCGCCGCGGAGCCGGTCTGAAACCTGTTCCCGATGCTCGCCTGCCCCCGCCCACTCCCCCGCGTGGGAGGCGAGCATCGGGAACATCCTCGCGTGGAAACAAAGCCACCATTTAGCCTTGCTAAGTGACCTTTCTGTACCCCTACCGACAGCTACGCTCCGATTACCTTACCTCTCGACAGATTCCGGCACCCGGCCGACAGATCATCGTCCGTTCGGATCAATTCCTTGTGAGTACTGTGCACGGGATGTAAGACTCAGTAATACGATCGTGGCGACGCATGGGGGCGCGATGATTAAGGTCTTACTGGCCGAAGACGTGCAGATGGTGCGCGGTGCCCTCGTAGCGCTGCTGGGCCTGGAACAGGATATCGAAGTCGTCGCTTCCATCGCCAATGGCGACGAAATCCTGCCCGCGGTCAAGGAGAAGGAACCGAACGTCGCCGTGCTCGACATCGACCTTCCCGGACTCGACGGCCTTTCCGCGGCGGCACAGATCCACGACATCGCCCCCGGTACCCGCACCCTCATCCTGACCAGTCTCGGCCGCCCGGGGACGCTGCGCCGGGCGCTGGACGCACGGGTCAACGGCTTCATTCTCAAGGACGCACCCATCTCCCAGCTCACCGACGCGATCCGGGCCGTCTCGGTGGGCCGCCGGGTGATCGACACTCAGCTCGCCCTGTCCGCGTGGGACGGTGACCAGTGCCCGCTCACGCCGCGCGAGCTGGAGGTGCTGCGGCTGACCGCGGACGGTGCCGACGCGGCGGAAATCGCCGGTAGCCTGTACCTCTCGGTCGGCACCATCCGTAACTATCTGACCACGGTCACCACGAAGCTCGACGCCCGCAACCGCATCGACGCCGTGCGGATCGCCAAGAAATCGGGCTGGCTCTAGTCGGTTTCCAAAGCAGGAGCCCGATGCTCACGCAGCGCGCCGAACCGGGCACACCGTGAATCTCTCATTCACCAACCGGTAGTGCGTCAACCCCGATTCATGCCGAGATACGTGGCCTCCCAGCCTGCGCTCCGCTGAACTTGAAGGACGAATCGAAGCGGAGCAAAACAACTGGGGAGGAGCATTCCCATGGAGATCAGGGTGCTGGGCCCGCTGGAGGCCCTGCAGAATGGGAATCCGATTACGCCGACCGCGAGCAAGCCACGGCAGTTGCTGGCCTTGCTCGGGCTGCAGGCAGGCCATGTCGTCACCGCCACCACCCTGCTCGAGGAGCTCTGGGGCACGACCCCGCCGCGGAGCGCACTGACCACCCTGCAGACCTACGTCTGCCACCTCCGCAAGCGGGTGCAGACGGCAGGCCATCCGGCGGTCAAGGACCTGCTGGTCACCACTTACGGCGGCTATCTGCTGAACGTCACGGAGGCGACCGTGGACGTACGCACCTACGAGCACCTGGCCGAACGTGGACATCGCGCGCTGCAGGCCGGGCTGCTGGGGCGTGGCTCCGACCTGCTGCGCGCGGCGCTGGAGATGTGGCGCGGGCCTGCGCTGGCCGAGGTGCGAATCGGGATGCGCCTGGCCATGGAACTCACCCGGCTGGAGGAAAGCAGGCTGGGGGCGCTGGAGGCCCTGATGGACGCCGACCTTCGCCTCGGCAGGCACCGGACGCTGCTCGCGGAACTCGCGACGCTGACCGAGCAACACCCGATGCACGAGAACTTCTGTGCGCAGCACATGATCGCGCTCTACCGCTGCGGGCAGCAACGACTCGCGCTCGAGGCATATCGCTCCTTGCATGACGAACTCGTCGACCGGCTGGGCCTCACCCCCTCCGAACGGCTGCGCAGGCTGCGGGAGGCGATTCTGCAAGCCGATCCGGGCCTTTCCGTGCCGGTATAAACGCGGGCTGGTACGGCGCGCCTTACCCGGATTGCGCACCACCCTCACCGTGTCTTATTCAACGGTCGGGTTGTTCAGGTCCGCAGCGTGCGTCGCCAGTGCAGTCACCTGCAACGACCGCTCGCACGGGCCTGGCGGCCCGCGGTCGCTGGGTCGTTCTGAACAACCCTCACCGGCCGGGCGTCAGTACACACCTAACGCTATGGTGAGCCGAGCAGACGGAGGGGAACGGCGGCGATGATCAGGGTTTTGCTGGCCGAGGACATGCATATGGTCCGTGGTGCACTGGTCGCCCTGCTCGAACTCGAGCCCGATATCGAAGTGGTCGCCGAGGTCGAGTCCGGGGAGCACCTGGTCGAACTCGTGCGCGAGCAGCAGCCCGATGTCGCCGTCATCGACATCGACCTCCCGGTGCTGGACGGGCTCACCGCGGCCGCCACCATCCGGTCCGACCTGCCAGGGGTGCATACCCTGATGCTGACCAGCCTTGCCCGGCCCGGCACGCTGCGCCGCGCGCTCGCCGCGGGGGTGGACGGGTTCATCCTCAAGGACGCGCCCCCGGCGAAGCTGGCCGCGGCGATCCGGGACGTCGCCGCGGGCAAGCGCGTTGTGGACAGCCAGATGGCACTGGCCGCATGGGATCGCGGTGAATGCCCGCTGACCGAACGAGAACTCGAGGTGCTGCGCCTTGCGGCCAAGGGCACCGACGTCCCGGATATCGCCAGGACGCTGTCCCTTTCCGCCGGGACAGTACGCAACTACCTCACCACCTCGGTGGCCAAGCTCGACGCGCGCAACCGGGTGGACGCGATCCGGATCGCGTCGGACGCGGGCTGGCTGTAACCCGCGCGGGTCAGGACCGGACCGATTCCACCGACACGGGGAGCTCGGCCAGCAAGCGGTGCCTGCCTTCGCTGGTCCCTGCACGCAGGGTGCCGCCCAGCGCGGACACCCGCGCGGCCAGGTTGCGGATGCCGCTTCCGCCCTCGGTGCTCCGGGACCCGGCACCGGGAACCCCGTCGTTGACGATCTCCAGCATCAGCCCCTCCCCCTGCCTGCGGAGCGTGATCTCACAACGACGCGCGCTGCTGTGCCGCAACGTGTTGGTCACCCCCTCGCGTAGCACGGTGGCCAGGGTGGTCCGCACCTCCGGCGGCAGCTCGCATCGTTCCAGCCGCAACGTGACCTCGATGTTCGCGGCCGTCAGCAGGTCCCGCGCCGATGCCGCCTCCTCGTCGAGGGAGAGCTCCCGGTAACTGGAGGCCACCGCACGGACGTCCACGAGCGCCTGCCGGGAGATGTCCAGGATCCCGGACAACTCCTGCTGCGCCCGCTCCGGATCCCTTGCCACCAGCCGGTGCGCCAGCTCGCTCTTCAGCGTGATCGCGGACAGGCTGTAGCCGAGCAGGTCGTGCAGGTCGCGGGCGAAGCGCAGCCGTTCCTTGAACACCACCAGGTCGGCGAGCTCGGAACGGGCGGCGTGCAGCTCCCGCACCATGCTCGTCAGCCTGGTCAGTCCGAAAAGGACCAATCCCTGGTTGATACTGACCAGGAACCCGTAGACGATGCCGATCGGGTCACCGCCGAGCAGCCAGTGCGCCCCGCCTGCCGCCGCCACGAAGGTGAGGAAGAGCGGCAGCCCGGCACGGGCCGGCAGCGCCAGCAGGGCCGCGCCTGCCGCGAACCCTGGCAGGCCGACATACGGATCCTGGGCCACCGCGATCGGCAGGAAGGACAGCACCGTCTGGACGAGCAGGGCCCCACGGCCGAGCGGGGACCGCACCGGGGCGTCCGGGCGGCCGAAGAAGCCGGCCATCAGGGCCAGGGAGGCCAGCACGCAGGCCACGGACACGGTCGCCGCGAGCGGTCCGAGGTTCGCCGCGGCGACGAAAACCAGCGCGCTGATCGCGTAGCCGGTGAACACCGCGGCCGCGATCACCTGGCCGAGGCGGGGCACCATCGAGGGGCCACGCTCGGCCGCCTTCCGTTCGGGTGCCGGGGTCGTGCCGTCCCCCGTGGCCGGTACCGATACCCGCAGGCGGAAGGTGTCGTCATCGGCGCCCGCCGACAGCGTCCCGCCGATCGCCTCGACCCTGGAGGTCAGGTTGCCGATGCCGTTGCCCTGGCCCTCACCAGGGTCCCGGCCCTGCTCGGCCGCCGCGCGCACCCCGTCGTTGACGAGCTCGACGGACACCGTGTCGCCCTGCCTGGCGAAGGTGATCTCGCAGTGCTCCGCCTTACTGTGCCGCAGCAGGTTGGTGACGGCCTCGCGCAACACCGTCGCCAGCACTGTGCTGGTCCGTGGGGGCAGCTCCGCGGTGGTGCCGTGCACGGTGACCAGCACATCTGCCGCGGTCAGCACCGAGCGGGCCGAAGCCAGCTCCTCCTCGAAGGAGAGCTCACGGTAGCTGGAGGCGATCGTGCGGACATCGGAATGGGCCTGCCGGGAGATGTCCAGGATCTCGCCGAGCTCCTGTGCGGCGCGCTCGGGCTGCTGCACGATCAGGCGGTGGGTCAGCTCGGCCTTGAGCGTGATCGCGGACAGGCTGAAGCCGAGCAGGTCGTGCAGGTCCCGCGCGAACCGCAGGCGTTCCGCGGCCACGGCGAGATCGGCGAGCTCGGACCGGGCCTCGGCCAGTTCGGCCACCAGCGACCGCAGCCGGGACAACCCGTACACCACCAGGCCGATCACCATAGTCAGGTTGACCACGTACCCGGTCTCGATGCCGATGCCGGTCAGGTTCCACCGCACGAGCCCGCTAACCGCCGCGATGCAGGCGAAGGAAAGCCAGCCCGCCAGCGGTCGCAGCACCAGCAGCGCGTCCCCGGCGACGAAGCCGAGCAGGCCCATCCACGCCTCGCCGTAGACCGCGATCGGCGCGAACCCCAGTGCGACCTGCGCCGCCAGCGCCAGGTAACCGCGCGGTCCGTGCAGGTCGGCGCGCGGGTTGCTGAAGATGCCCAGCTGCAGGTACATCATCGCGCCAAGGGCGGCCACCGCGGGCAGCACATGGGAAAGATCGGTACTTTGCGCGAGCACGTACTGAAAAGCATTCACCACGAACCCGGTGAACACCACGGCGACCACGACAAGCGCCAAGCGCGGCGCGAGCCCGGCCGCCCGCCCCGTGTTGTCGCTGTTCACCGTTGCCACAGCCGGCCCCCATGTCGTGTGCGGAACTGCGCCGCGCTGGGGTGATAGTACCGGAATCCTATATGTCCGATGAGCCGTTTGGTGCAGCTTCGACCAGGAGAAAACCGATCCCGGCAAGGTAGGCGACCACGTCACCGACCACCGGGGGCGCCAACTGGAGGCCGTCCGCGACCTCGGTAATCGTTGTCCGGCCGGACAACAGGCATTTCGCGATCTCGGTCGCCGGGGCGCGGTGCAGGACCACCCGGTAGGCGAGGCCGGGGCAACGGAGCACCTGCTCGGCCCGGATGTCCTCGAGCGCGGTCCCGGCGCGGACCCTGACCTCCGCCCGATGGGGTACCGACACGCAGTCGAACACGGCATCGGGGACCTCGGCCACCAGCGACAGGATCGGCCCGCCGCCGTCGAAGAGGCCGAGGGAATTCACCACGCATCCGCCGAGCGCGTCCAGGGTGGCCTTCAGCCGCATCCACTGTGTACCCGGCGCCCCGGTTGCCTGCCAGTGGTCGAACTCCTGGGCCAGCGCGGGGATGTTCCCCAGTGATACCGGCCCCAGGCTCATCCGGTGCAGTGCCTCGCGCACCAGCGGGCTCCGGTCGGCGACCTCGACGTCACCCCATGGACCGGACACGATCAGCCGACGATCACCTTCGGTGAGCACGATGGCGTCTTCCAACAGTGAGAACAGCGGTCGCCCGAAGGGGACATGGGACGCCATGGCGCTTCTCCAGCTCTGCCAGGGCCGCGCCGATCCGGCGCCGGTCACAGGAACATCGGTACCGGGTTGAGTTCGTCGAGCGCGGCCGGTCGCTCGATTCTTCCCAGGTTTACCGGAACGTCGTACAGCCGCCCTGGAGCCAGTCTGGACCAGAAGTGCCGCATCCCCGGCACGATCACCTTGACCACCGCGAGCCCCACGTCCTGACGGGTCTGGTCGAGCACGAGCAGTTCCATGCCCGCGGCCTCCAGCCGCCGTTGCAGCAGCCGGACGTCCTCGAGCAGATCCCTGGTCGGCAGGTACTCCGGCACCGGTCGCATGGCGGTCGGCAGCAGGTACGGCTGGTTCGCCACCGTCGCGGTGCGCAGCCAGCGGCGCAGGTCGGGATCCAGGCCTTGCCAGTCCGGTTCGCGCAGCGCGAGGACGGCCGGCATCACCTGGTTCAGCTCGGTCAGCGCGCGCCGCACCGCCAGCCGCGGGTCGAGGTGGGCGCCGAAACCGAACATGATGTCCTCGCGGGGCCCTTCGATCCGCCGGGAGATGGCCACCGCAACCGGCACCGCGAGGTCCGCGGTCAGGTCGAGCACCCACAGCTCCCGGCCCAGCTCGCGATAGGCCTCACGGAGCTCGGCCACCAGCGGGTCACCGAGGGTGTCCAGGTCGAAGCCGGGCATCGGGGTGCGGTTGTACCACCACAGCGCCACCGCGTCCCGCTCGATCACCTCGAGCAGGCCCTGCAGCACCGCGTCCTCGAGACTCGATCCGGCCGCGCACCCGTTGGAGTCCGCTGTGATCGAGGCCGGAGCGGGCGCGCCGTAATACAGGGCGCCGGTGGGCAGCAGCCGGTGCCGTCCCTGGGTCAGCGACCACACCGGGGTCCAGTCCAGCTCGGCGGCCTCGTCGAAGGGTTCCGGGACGTGCTGGAAGGCCGCGTGCTCGGCGTTCCAGCCGGCCCGGTTCGCGAACTGGTGCGGGTGGTAGAGCTGGAAACTGTCCGGGTGCACGGCCTGCTCGCCGAGGGCGCGGAAGCTGGCCCGTACGGTGGTCTCGTCGCCGTGCCGGGTGCCGCTGTAGCGTTCCAGCGCCTCACACAACGCGCTGACCTCGGCGTGCAGCGGGGTGATGCCCTTGCCGCCGTTCTCACAGCGCAAGGTGGAACGCAGGCCGTCGATGCCGCCTGCCGCCGCCGCGACATTCGTGCCGGAGCGGTAGGAGTGGAAGAGCTCGTGTCCCCGGGTGTCGCGCTGGATGTCCCGGACGATGCCGGTGATCGGGCTGATCAGGTGCCGGTAGCGGTCCAGTACCTCCTGCGGGGGCGCGGACCGGTGCCCGCCGCCGTCCACCGACCGCTTCGGCCGGGACTCCAGGGTCACCGGGCGCGGGGCAGCCCTGCGCCCGCGGGCGGGTTCGCCGCAGGCGGGGCACTGCGGCAGCGCCTGCACCCGGTGGTGACTCACCTTGAGTTCGAAGGTGTCCAGGGCCCAGATCTCCTGCTGGCCGGGGTGCCGGTAGCCGGCCAGCCACTTGCTCGCCTCCAGTGCGGCCACCTCGCCCGCACTGGCGGAGACGGAGTGCAGGCCGACGCCCGGCCGGGCCACCGGCCCGGACTGCCCCCTGCTGGCCTGCACATGTGCCTCGGCGGGGCGGTTGGCCGCCAGCCGGGTCGCCAGGCAACGCCAGCATGCCCCCTGCCCCGGGGTGAAGATCGGCCCGACCCAGACTTGCGCACCGGTGGGCTTGACCAGCAGCCACGGCCTGCCTGCCCGCCGCTGCTCGATATCCACCGCCGCCAGCTCGGGGGCGAGGTAGTCGGGGCACACCACCACGGTGAGGTCGGCCGCGCTCGCCCCGGCGGCATCGGCCGCCACCTCGAGTTCGGCGCGGCGTAGCGCGGCGGCGACCCCGTCTGGCCTGCTCCCGCCCACCGAGCGCACCCGTACGCTGGCGTCGCGGGTGCCCTGGACGGCCTGCACCGCGTCCAGGCCCGCGGCCTCCCAGTAGGCAAGTGCGGCCGGGTCGCTGGGTTCCTCCCCGGCCCTGGTGCCGATCAGCCCTGCGGCGCCGAGCCGGGCCAGCAGACGACCTGCCTGTTCCGCGGGCAGGTCGTCCGGCAGGTCCCGGAACAGGGTGGGGACGTCCCTGCTCCCGTCGAGGAGCGAAGCCAGCAGTTCCACCCGTGGCCCCTGGAGCGCGGTCACTCCGCCTTCGGCGAACAGGTAGACCGCCTCGCCCGGAACGACTTCCGGGCGCAGGTGGCGTTTGAACCCGATGCGCTCGTGTGTGTGCATGGCTCGCTCCCCCATTCTTCGGGTCCGTTCCCTCGGGTCAGCCCGCGACCAGCGCGTGCCCGGCGGCGACCACGCCGAACGGGCGGCTGCAGTAGCAGAACGCCGCGATGGCGAGGTTCTGGCCTGCCGAGCCGTCGAACTCGTCGATTCTCAGGTCGGCATCCTCGGCCGGGGCGAACGCGTCGATGGTGTGGCTCTCGAACATCTCGGCTCTCCTTGTCGATTGGTGTCGCAACGCTGGCTGTGATTCTTGATGCGCGGGCAAGGACCTCGGTAGTTACCGCTTAACGTCAGCGAATATGAACTCCTCATACCCCGGGACGGGGATAGTTCATCCGAGACTGGTGTCCGGCGCACTGCCGTTCTCCCCCGCCGATGCGGTCAACTTGACTCCTACGCACTACAGCCGGACTCCAGAGGAGGCAGCGATGCAGATCAAGGTCCTTGGGCCGCTTGCGGCGACGATGAACGGCCGCCCGGCGCTGCCGACCGCGGCCAAACCGCGGCGGATCTTCGCCTTGCTCGCCCTCCGCCCCGGTCAGGTGGTGCCGGTCGCGACACTGATCGAGGAACTGTGGGGCGACTGCCCGCCGCGCAGCGCGCGGGCCACGCTGCACACCTACATCATGCAGCTGCGCCGCAAACTCGGCGCGGACGCGAACGAGTTGCTGGTCACCCAGTTCAACGGGTACCTGCTGAACATCGACCCCGAGCAGGTGGACGTGCACGAGTACGACCGGCTCGCCACCACGGGCAGGCGGGCGGCCGAGGCCGGGGACCACCGCTCGGCGGCCCGGTTGCTGAAGGCCGCCCTCGAACTGTGGCGCGGCCCCGCCCTGGTCGACATCCCGACCGGGGAGATGCTGGCGGTCGAGGTCACCAGACTGGAGGAAAGCAGGCTCAACGTGGTGGAGAACCGTATCGAGACCGAGATGCACCTCGGCAGGCACCACACCCTGCTCAGCGAGCTCGCCATGCTGACCGCCCGCAACCCGATGAACGAGAACCTCTGCGCGCTGTACATGATCTCCCTGTTCCGCTGCGGCAGGCAGTGGCAGGCGCTGGACGCCTTCACCTCACTGCGGAACACGCTGACCGGTGAGCTGGGGGTGGAGCCCTCCACCCGGCTGCGCGACCTGCAACGGGCGATCCTCACCGCGGACGCCGAGCTGGACCGCGTTGAGAGCAGGGAACTACAGCAGATGCTCGGCTAGTTAATGCCTGGTTGGCTTGTCCTGGCGCTGCTAGCTTGCGGTTGTGGATCTTTTCGCACGCTCGTGGAGCGCGTTGCGCGGAGCGGTCGCCGAACTCCGGGACGAGGACCTGGCACAGCCGTCCGGTTGTGCCGGCTGGCTCGTGCGGGATCTGGTGTGCCATCTGATCATCGACGCGCAGGACGTCCTGATCACCCTGGTGACTCCCGCCGAAACGGCACCGACCCGGAATGCGCTGACCTACTGGGAGGTCGCTGACACGCCGCCGACCGGTGATGACCCGCTCGACGCGCTGATCGTCCGGCTGGCCGCCGCCTACCAGGAGCCGTGGCTGCTGAAGTTCCACCTCGATGACGTCGGCTCCGCGGCCGGGCGCGCCGCCGACCTCGCCGACCCGCGCCTGCGGGTCAGCACCAAGGACGAGGTGCTCACCGCGGGCGACTATCTCCGCGCATACGTCCTGGAATGGACCCTGCACCACCTCGACCTGATCGCGCACCTTCCCGGCGCGGCTGAACCGCCTGCCGAGAGCATGGCCCGGTGCCGCGAGATGCTGGAGCAGATCGCGGGCACCGCGTTCCCCGGTTCATGGTCCGACAGGGACGTGCTGCTGGTCGGCACCGGGAGGCGTGCCCCGACCGACGCGGAGCGGGCCGAACTGGGCGAACTGACCGGGAAGCTCCCCTTCGTCCTCGGCTGATCATCTGGCCAGATCGTCACCCGATCGTGTATCGAACATGTGGTCGATACCGCGGTAATCTGGGGTTGTGACCAGGACTTTCGGCATCGACACCTCCCGCATGAGCGAGGAGGAACTCCTGACCGCGCTGGGTGACCTCGAACAGCAGCGGCGAGTTCTGTATGCCCGGGAGCTGGCGGTCCTGGCCGAACTCGACGGCCGCGGCACCGCCAGCCAGCAGGGCTACCGCGACCTGCCGACCTTGACCCGGGAGATCCTGCGGATCAACCCGTATGACGCCCGCCAGCGCGTGGCCCACGCCCGGGCGGTCGTGCGGCGGCACGGCCCGGGCGGCATACCTTTGGAACCCGACCTGCCCGAAGTCGGCGCGGCCGCGGCCGAAGGCGCGATCGGGCCGGAACACATCGAGACCATCCGCGCCACCATCACCCGCTTCCCCCAGCCGGTCAGCCTCCCCGACCGCGAGCATGCCGAAGCACTGTTGACCAAGGCGGCGCGGGAGTACGAACCCCACACCGTCACCACCCTGGGCCGGGAGATCCTGGCCCGCCTGGATCAAGACGGGAATCCACCGAGCGAGGAGGAACTGGCCCGGCCGGAACGCTCCCTGGACTGGCGACAAACCCGCGGCGGACGACTCCGCGGCACCTTCGACCTGGACGCCGAAACCGCGGCGGTACTGACCGGGCTGATCGAACCCCGCGCCAAACCCGCCAGCACCACAGACGAACCCGACCGCCGGAGCAAGTACCAACGCCAGGGCGACGCGTTCGCCGACGTGCTGCGCGTCGCGGCCGGATGCCCCGAAGAAGGACCCACCGAGACCGGGGAACCCTTCACCGTCATGGTGACCATCACCCTCGACGACCTCAAACACGGCACCGGATACGGGCTACTACACGGACAGGAGTCCTACTCCGCCGCCCAAATCCGCCGCATGGCCTGCGACTCCTACCTCGTGCCCGCCGTCCTGGGCAGCACAGGCGAGATCCTCGACATCGGACAACGCACCCGCACCGTACCCCTGGCCATCCGCAGAGCCTTGATCCTGCGCGACCGCGGATGCACCTTCCCCGGCTGCCGCAGAAAACCCAAACAATGCCAAGCCCACCACGTCATCCCCTGGGCCCTCGGAGGACCCACAGCCCTACACAACCTCACCCTGCTGTGCTGGTACCACCACAACCTCATCCACCACACCGACTGGTCGATGCGCATACGCAACGGGTTGCCAGAGTTCATCCCACCCGCGTTCCTGGACCCCGAGCGAAGACCCAGACGCAACCTCCTCCACCGCCAAGGAAAGGGGATCACATGAAGCCGAGACGGTGCTTGCCTTCCCGGCTGGCCGATCCTGGCCGGGAAGGCAAGCGGACCCGGTCACGCGGCAAGCGCTTGCTGCACCAGCGCCGCCATCCGTTCCACGCTCGGCTCGTCGAACAGGTCCCCGAGTTCGAGCTCGATGGAATAGCGATCCCGCAGTTCCTCCGTCAGCCTGGCCGCGCGCAACGAGTCGCCGCCCAGCTCGAAGAAGTTGTCCAGGATGCCGACGCCGTCCACCTCGAGCTCGGACTGCCACAGGTCGCGCAGGGTTCGCTCGATGTCGGTGCGCGGCTCCTGGTACGGGGTGTCGACCTCCGGGCGCGAGCGCGGTGGTTCGGGCAGTGCGGCGCGGTCGATCTTGCCGTTGGTCGAGGTCGGGAACACGCCGACCACATAGGAACCGGGCACCATGAAGGAGGGCAGCCGCTGCTGCACCGCGCGCCGGATGTCCGGTACCGCGGGCACCAGCCCGGGGCTCGGCTCCAGGTAGGCCACCAGCTGGGTGTCCCCGTAGCTGTCCGGATGCGCCAGCACTGCGGCCTGCCGGACGCCGGGCTGCCCGGTCAGCACGACCTCGATCTCGCCGAGGTGCACGGTGTTGCCGCGCACCTTGATCTGGTTGTCGGTGCGCCCGATGAGCTCGATGCTGCCGTCCGGCCAGTACCGCGCCATATCGCCGGTGCGGTACAGCACCGGGCTGCGGCCGGGGTCGATCGGGTTGGCGATCCAGCGCTGCTCGGTCAGCTCAGCCCGGTTCAGATACCCGGCCGAAAGCCCGTCCCCGGATACGCACAGTTCGCCGACGACGCCGGGTGGCACCGGCCGCAGGGAGTCGTCCAGCACATAGGTCTTGACGTTCGCGATCGGCCTGCCGATCGGGGGCAGCCGCAGGGCCCGCCCCCGCTCCCCGAGTTCGGCACCGAGCGAGGTGATATCGCAGCCCGCCACCGTGGTGGCCTCCGTGGAGCCGTACAGGTTGATCAGCCGGAACGGCAGCCCGGACGGCGGCCAGGACTGGATCCGCTCCCCGCACACCCGGATGTTGCGCAACGGGGTGTCCGCAGGCCAGTCCAGCCCCCACAGTCGCTCCGCCATCGGCTTCATCAACAGGGTGCTGTCGATCCGGTTGGCAAGCAGCCACTCCTGCAACCGCTGCGGCGAGGCGACCACGGAGATCTCCGGGATGTGCACCGTGGCGCCCGCCGCGAGCACCGGGAAGCACTCGACCTGGATCATCCCGTAACCGGGGGCGGCCAACCAGGTTCCGTTGGACTCGCCGGTCAGCTCGCACAGGGCCCGCATACTGTGGATCAGGTTGCGGCAGGAGCCGTAGCGCGCCAGCACCCCCTTGGGCGTACCGGTCGACCCGGAGGTGTAGCCGATGTGGATGATGTCGTCGGCGGTCACCGGTTCGGCTTCGAAGGTCGTCGGCTCGGTGCGCCAGTCGCTGCCGTCAAGGGAGATCACCTTGCTCACGCCGTCCACAACGGACTCATGTGCTCGCATGGTGAGCACGGCGGTCGCATCGGCGTCGGTGAGCATGAACCGCAGCCGGTCGGCTGGGAAGTCCGGGTCCATCAGGATCACGCCGACCGCCAGTTTGAAACAGGCCAGCTGCGCGATCAGGGCCTCGGACCCGCGCGGGAAGCAGACACCGACCCGGTCCCGGGGGCGCACCCCGAGTTTCACCAGCCGGTGCGCCAACTGGTTGGCCGCCTGGTCCAGCTCCCGGTAGGTCACCTGGGAGCCGGGCAGGGCCACCGCGACCGCGTCCGGGGTTTTGCGGGCGTACTCCGCGACCAGCTCGTGCAGGAACGGCTCCGGGATGGCCTCGTCGTTGGCGTTCCACTCGAACAGGGCCCGCCGGGTCTCCGCGGCGTCCAGCAGGGCGATATCGCGCAGCGGCACCTCCTGGTCCCCTGGCAGCGCGTGCAGGATCCGCTCGAGGTGCCGGGCGTACTGGGCTGCGGCCTCGGCGGACAGCTCCGCCGGTGCCGTGCACAGCTGCCACTCCGCATCCGCGGAAAGCACGAGGGTCAGCGCCGCCGGAGCCACCGGGGGCATCGCCCCGGCCGGGAGTACAACCCCGTGGCCGTCCGGTTCCGCCGCTGGCGGAGCCGCGGCGACCTCCGCCAGCAGTTCGCCCACCGTGGTGTCCCCGGACACCAGCGGCTGGCGGTCGCCGACGACCGGCCGGGACTGCCCGGTGTAGCGGTGGATCAGTGCCGCCAGTGCGGCCACCGCGAACCGCTCGGGCTGCCGCCGGGCCCCTTCCGGGACGGTAATGGTGTTTCGCTGTGGCTCGCCGGTCCGCGGTCCGGAGAGCGACCGGGCGAGTGGAAGTGTGCTAGCCACCGGAATCAATCCTCTCGGTTCGGTTTTCTAGCTGACCAGCGACAGGTGTGCCGGGGCCGACCGCCTGGTCGCGACCGCGTCCGCGAGCTCGGAGATCATGTGCACGGTGTCACCCCAGCCCACACAGGCGTCGGTGATGCTCTGCCCGTAGGACAGTTGGTCCGCGCGCCGCAGGTCCTGCCTGCCCGCGGCGAGGAAGCTCTCCAGCATCACGCCGGTGATGCCGTTCTCCCCCTCGCCGATGCGCCCGGCCAGGTCCGCGACCACATGCGGCTGCCGGTTGTGGTCCTTGCCGCTGTTGCCGTGGCTCGCGTCGATGAAAAGGCTGCGCCGCAGGTTCGCGGCTTCCAGCAGGTCCAGGGTTTTCGCCACGTGCATCGCTCCGTAGTTCGGGCCCGCGCTGCTGCCGCGCAGGACGATGTGACAGTCAGGGTTACCGCTCGTGGTGAGGACCGCGGCGACGCCCTCGTCGTCGATACCGGGGAACACATGCCCGGAACCGGCCGCCACGATCGCGTCGATCGCGTCCTCGACGCTGCCGGTCGTGGAGTTCTTGATCCCCACCGGCATGCTGAGCCCGCTGGCGAACTGCCGGTGCACCTGGCTCTGCACGGTGCGCGCACCGATCGAGGCCCAGGAAACCGTGTCGGAGAGGTACCTTGGCACGGCGGGGTCAAGGAACTCGCAGCCGACCGGCAGCCCGATCTCCAGAATGCGTACCATCAGGCTGCGAGCCAGCCGCAGTCCACTGTGGACATCGTGCGAGCCGTCCAGCCCCGGGTCGCTGACCAGGCCCTTCCAGCCCAGCCGGGTGCGCGGCTTCTCCACGTACACCCGCATCACGACCAGCAGCTGGTCGGAGACCTCCTGCGCGAGGTGGGCCAGCCGCTCGGCGTAGTTCAGGGCGGCGTCGGGGTCGTGCACGGAGCACGGTCCGGTGACGACGACGAGCCGGTCGTCCTCACCCGCGTTGATCATGGTGATGTCGTGCCGGGTGGCCTCGACCATCTGCTGCGCGGCGAGCGGGACCGGGATCTCGTCCCGGAGCTGCGCCGGCGTGGGCAGCGGGTCGACCCCCGTGACGCGAAAGTTCGCGGTCCGGACGGTGTGCATGGATGTTCCTTCCTGTGGAGTGGTCAGCCGCGCGACGCCGCGAGCACCGCCGCGGAGAAGGTGAAGCCCATACCGGTGCCGATCAGGAGCACCGTGGCTCCCGGTTCGAGC
The DNA here is from genome assembly GCF_018885265.1 of Amycolatopsis aidingensis. Classification (GTDB taxonomy): domain Bacteria; phylum Actinomycetota; class Actinomycetes; order Mycobacteriales; family Pseudonocardiaceae; genus Amycolatopsis; species Amycolatopsis aidingensis. Next base: position 1,184,445 of record NZ_CP076538.1, on the reverse strand, counting down.
AGGTCGGCGGAGATCAGGTGGTTCAGCGCGAAGAGCCCGTCGCCCGCGCCGAGGTGGCCGATGCTGAGCCCCAGGTCCAGCAGTGTGTTGCGCGGGGTGACTCCGGACGGCCGGACGAAGGCCTCCCGGTACAGCATCCGCCCGACGAACGGGGGCACGAACCAGTCGACCTCCTCGGTGGACAGCCCGGCCTCGGCCAGCGCACGGGCGACCACGCTACGCGTACGTTCGGCGCTGCGCTGCTGCACGTCTCGCAGCGAAACCTCACCCCTGGCGAGGAACTCCCTGGTGCGGCGCCGGGCGTCCGGCGGCTCACCCGAAGGAGCCGACCGGAACTTCTCCTCACCCTTGGACAGTCCACCGAGGACGGTGTCGGTCTCGGACACGCAGGAGAGCAGGCGCAGCCTGCCCCCGCCACGGGTGACCACCGCGGCCGCTCCCCCGTCTCCGAAGACCATGCCGGGCGAGGCGTAGTACCGGTCCGTTGGCGGGGCGAAGCGGTCGGCAACCGTGAGCAACGCGGCCGGCACCCCGGGCTGGGCGGTGAGCGTGTTCGCGGCCACCGCCAGCGAGGCAAGGGAACCATTCGACCAGGCCTGCACGGTGGTCGGCAGGCAGCCGAGCTGGGTGCCCAGCAGCTCACCGCCGATCCAGGAGGCGGCGGACCACATGTCGATTCCCTGGAAGCTGGCGCAGCCGTGCAGCACCTGGGCATCCGGCCCGACCTCGATCCCGAGCTCGGCGGCCTCCTTGAGCGCCTGCCTGCCCGCGGTCACCGCCATCTCCGGCGGGGCCTCCGCTGACTGGGAGACGGTCACCATGCCCGTGCTGTCCGCCGCGATGCGCTCGTAGGCGCCGTCGGCGACGGCCTGCTCGATCGGCACCAGCTCGCCATACGTACCGCCGGTTCCGGCGATCCAGACGTCCTCGAACCTCATTGCCCCGGTCCCCTTCCCTTGTTCGGGTCCCGCAGGAAATGCCGCCCCTCGGTGACCTCGACCTCGGCGATACCGGTCAGGATCTGGTGCGCGCCGCGCAGCAGCACCCTGCCCACCGCCGAGTCGATCGCCCCCGCCAGATGCGGAACGCTGGTGCGGTAGCTGACCTCGAACGCGACCTCGCAGCCGTCCGCGGTGTCGGTGCCGGACCATGAGCCACGCAGCGTCTGGAAGTCGCCGGTCACCTGCTCGAACTCGATCCGGCCCGGAGTGACCTGGTTGCGCTGCACCCACTCGGCGGTGCCGCCGCGGAAGGCCAGCACCCAGTTACGCAGCCCGTCCTCGCCTGCCGAGACGGACAGCACATCGGTGGCGAGTTCGGGGAAGGAAAGGTCATCGCCGAGCCGCCCGAAGAGTTCGGCCGTGCTGCACCGCGCGGTGGCCTTCAACGTGCGAGTAGTCATCGTGTTTCGCTCCCTCGTCACTGCGCCGGGCGGACGATGCTGGCGCCCTGCAGGCGCGAGGTCCGCAACATGAAGTAGTTCGCCTCGCCGAATACGCCGCCGGTGAGGCCGGGGCCGCCCTGGTTGGGCAGGAACGGGAGGAAGCCGGTGTGCTGGTCGTTGATCATCAAGGTGCCACCGTTGACCACGCCGGCCAGAAAACGGTCGATCATCGCGGAGTCCCGGACGAACACCGAGTTGCGCAGGCCGTAGCCGTTGCTGTTGACGAAGGCCAGCACCTGCTCGAACAGCTCCTCGTCCCCGGTATCGGTCGTCGGCACGATGACCGGCAGCAGGGGGAAGAAGGTCTCGTCCCGGACCACCGACAGCGAGCGTGCGCCGTCAAGGCCGTCCACCCGGATGATCGCGGGCTCGATGAAGAACCCGGTGTCCGACGGCGTGCCGTCCACCTCGAGGCGGCGGCCGCCGTGCACCAGGGTCGCGCCCTTGGCCAGCGCCTCGCCGAGGCAGCCCTCGAACCAGTCGGCGCCGAGCACCGGGGTGAGCACCACTCCCGGCTCGTCCGGATACCCCGGCTGAATCTTCTGCGTGGCCACCACCAGCTTGGCGAGCAGTTCCTCGGCGATCGCCGGGTGCACGATCACCTGGTTCGGCACGTTGCAGATCTGGCCGGAGTTGGCGAAGAACGCGGTCAGCGACTCCACCGCGAGGTCCAGGTCCGCGTCCCGCCACACCACGCAGCAGTCGTTGCCTGCCAGCTCAAGGATCGGCTTCTTCCCTGCGGCGATGCACTTGCGCTCGAATTCCAGGCCCATCTTGCTGCCGCCGTAGAAGACGATGTCGTTCACATGCGGGCTTTCCAGCCACTGGTCGAGCATCGGTGCGCCGCAGAAGGCGTTCAGCGTTCCTGGCGGCGCGCCGGCTTCTTCCAGCACCGGCGCGACGACCTCGCGCATGGTGTACATGCAGCTGAGCGCGACGCCGCGGGGCGCGCGGACCACCGCGGTGTTCCCGGAAAGCAGCGCGGTGATACCGGCCAGCGCGTTCGGCGTGGCCGCGTTCTGCGGCGGGTTGATGCACACCACGCCGTCCGGCACCCGCCGTACGGTCCGCGTGCGCGCCCCGTCGGTCCGGGTGATCTCCAGCTGCGCGGCGCAGAACTCCAGGGTCTCCCTGCTCCACCCGGTGTGCGGGATGCCCTTGATCATGCCCTCGGCCATGGATACCGGCATGCCCTCGGCCACCAGGATCTCCACCAGGGGGTCCCCGTGCTCGATCAGCGACTGCGAGATGCGGTGACCGATCTCGATCCGCTCGGCCAGCGGGCGGCGCGCCCACTCCGGGGCGGCCTTGGCCGCCGACTCCAGCGCCAGGTCCGCCATCCGCTCGTCCGCCACCGCACACGCGCCGACGACGGCATCCCCCGCCGATTCCAGGTCGATGATTCCCTGGTCCAGATCCTGCTTGAGCCGGAGGCTGGGAAAGGTGTTCTCGAGAATGGCCCGCGTGCTGACGGTATGGACGAACTGTCCATTGTCGCCGGTGACGTCCTTGCCACCGATGTAGGCGGGATAGACCCTGGGTTTCACGTTGTTCCCTCCGCCGCGCCTTCCTGTTACCAACAACGAGACTATGCCAGTAACAAGGGTCGAACAACGCTCCCGCGATAAGGGTTCCTTCTCGTTGAATTAGCGGTGCGAACACAATTCGGGGCCGCCCGGGCAAAAAGCTCGAAGCGGCCCCGAAGAAGCCTGTTGTTTCAGAACCAGGCCGGCATCCGCGCGTCCGTTTTGTTCGGCAACCGGTCCACCGGCAGTCCGAACAGCGTGCGGTAGGTGTCCAGCACATCGGCATCGGTGAGCTCGCGCTTGGCCCGGCCACCCCGCGCGTCGGTGACGGTCAGCACCCGCCCGCTCAGCGTGACCCGCCCGCCGTCCGCGGTGAGCCGGGAACACAGCGGCGCCCGCACGTACGGCGAGTCCGGTGCCGTGCGGGTCCACCAGTAGGTCCCTGCGAACTCCCCGAGCTCCCGGGCCCGCTGGTCGAGCCGGTAAATCGGCACACCGGCACGCAGTACGTCCAGGTCGCCGTCCCCTGCCTCGGCCAGCCGGAACCGGCCGCCGGGTTCGGCCTGCTCACCCCGGTCGTCCAGGGCCAGCGGGTAGTGGCTGTGCTTGCCGAAGCCGACATCGGCCAGCCAGCGCGAGCCGTCCGCGGCCTCGACCCGCAGCGCCACATGGCTGTACGGCAACGCCAGCCGCCGCCTGCCGAGGAACACCCGCGCGGCCAGCAGTTCCACCCGGTAACCAAGGCCCGCCAGCAGCGCGGCGAAGGCCCCGTTCAGCTCGTAGCACATCCCGCCCCGGTTCCCCGGCACGATCCACTCGAACAGCCAGCGCTGGTCGAGCCGCACGTCCTGGTCGAGGTGGATGGCGAGGTTGTTGTACGGCACCGTGACCAGATGCCGCCGATGCAGTTCGCGCAGCGAGCCGGCATCCGCGGCCACCGGCCGCTCGGCACCGATCCGGCGCAGGTAGGAGTCCACCTCGGCGTGGTCAAGGACGGGGCGCACCTCGGCCGTGATCAGGGTCTGCATCGGCTACCGACCTTTCTCGTGCGTACAGCGGCCCGCGGTCACACCGGGACCGCTTCGATCAGGCTGAACCTGGCGGGCGGCAGCGGGGTGACGTCGGCGAGCTCGAACCCGGACCCGGCGAACAACCTTGCGAACTCCGCGCCGGTGCGCTCCTGCCCGCCAAGGTTGACCAGCATGTTGAGATCGCTCAGGTAGGCCAGCGCGGACTCGCCAGGCTCGACGACCTCCGGCAGCACCGGCTCCACCACCAGCAGCCGCCCGTGCTCCGGGATGACCGCGCGAATGTTGTCCAGAATGGACGCACTACGCGCGTCATCCCAGTCGTGCAGGATGCTCTTCAGCAGATACAGCTCGGCGCCTGCGGGAACCGCGGCAAAGAAGTCACCGGACTGCCGCTCACACCGCCGCGGCAGCCGCGCCTGCGCGATGCCCTCCGGGGTGTCGAAGAGAATGCCGCGCAGCCGGGGGTGTTCGGCCAGGATCGCGGAAAGCAGCGTGCCGTTGCCGCCACCGATATCGGCGAGGGTGCCGTAGCGCCCGAAGTCGAAGGCCGATGGCAGCACCCGCGCGGCGATCCGCGCGCTCTGCCGCATGGCGGTGTTGAACTGCTCGGACAGCTGCCCGTCCTGGCCGAGGTGCCGGAAGAAGTCGGTGCCGAACACCCGGTCGAACACGGTGCTTCCGGCACGCACCGCCTCGTCCAGCAACCGCCAGGCGTCCAGCATCGCCGGGTGCGTTGTCATACCGACGAAGGAGTGCATCGAGTCCTCGTGGTCGGTGCGCAGCAAGGAACCCGCTCCGGTGAGCCGGAAGACCCCCGCCTCGGTCTCGGTTAGCAGCTCCAGCGCGGCCATCGCGCGCAACAGCCGCAGCAGCGCGCCCGGATGGCAGCCCAGTGCCCCGGCCAGCTCGCTGGCCGGCACCGGTTCGCTGCCGATCAGGTCGGCGAGGCCGAGGCTCGCCGCGGCGCCGACGACCCTGGTCGCCATATGCCCGCAGACCAGCTGGGCGATCCGGTCGCGATCCTGGGGCGAGGCCTGCACGCTGACGGGTACTGACATTGCCGTTCCTCCGTGTCCGATACCGGGAGTCAGTTGTAGAGCGAGGCCTGGTTCCAGTCCTCGTCCGCGCCCCAGAGGGTGCGCGGCTTCACGATGTCCCGTGGCTTGCTCAGCACCTCGGGTGGCAGCAGGCTTCCCGGCGGCATCGGGACGACCTCGCAGGGCACCGCAAGCTCGCGGGTGATCGCCGCGGTGAGCTCGTCGCGCGCCGCCGCCGCATGCTCCTCTGCGACCTCGATCTCCACCCTGAGCACGGCGGGTTCGGCCCTGGCCCGCCAGAACAACACGCCGTAGCCACTTGGCAGGCTGAACACCAGCTCCTCCAGCCCATGCTGGGTGACCTTCCGGTCGCCCACCGGAAAACCGGCCGAGGCCCGGCCGAGCACCCGCACCGACGGCAGCTGCCAGCCACACGGGCAGTCCGCATAGGACACTTCGACGTCGTCCTCGAGGTTGTACCGCAGCAACGGCATCGCCTCGCGGTACAGCGGGGTCACCACCAGCTGGCCGTTACCCTCGGCGCTCAGCCGCCCGGTCCGCGGGTCGTACACCTCGAACAGGGCCCGGTCCGCCCACAGGTGCATCCGGCCGTGCGCGCATTCCCCTGCCAGGGTGCCGGTCTCGGTGGAGCCGTACTCCTCGACCACGGGCACGCCCCAGATCTCGCCGAGCCGCTTGCGCCGGGCCGCCGACAGCGGCTCCCCTGCCACAAACAATGCCCGCAACGATGGGAAGTCCGTGCCGGGATCCAGCCCGGCCGCCCTGGCCGCGGCCGCCCACACCAGCGGTTCGGTGGGGATCGACCAGGTGAGGGTGACACCGAGGTTGTGCAGCGCGCGGATGAACCGCGGGTACGGCATCGCCAGCGAGCGGTAGTCCGCGGGAACCACCATGGCGCCCCGCAGCCGGGCCGCGGCCTGGGCGAGGTGCCCGGTGATCATCAGGGCGTACGGGGTCCGCACCAGCAGGGTGTCCCGCGCGGTGAGCCCGACCCATTTACGGGCATAGCGCTCGGCGAGGTCGACCCAGTCCCGTTCGGTGTAGTACGAGGGGGTGGACTGCCCGACGGTACCGCTGGACTCGTGGTAGGTGGCCAGCTCGGCGCGGTCCACGGCCAGCATTCCGAACGGGTACGCGTCCCGCAGGTCCTGTTTGGTCACCAGCGGCAGCGATTCCAGGTCCGCCGCGGTCAGTGGCGGCAGCCCGGAGCCGAACCGCGCCCGGTAGAAGGGGGCACGCGCGGCCCACGCCAGTACCTGCGGGACCTGCTTTGCCTGCAGGTCGCGCAGCTCGTCGAGGCTGGACCAGTCCCCGATCTGCGGTAGTACGCGCTGCATCACTTCTCCTTGGGGTGGGGCGGCTGTCCGGCCGCGAGCCGTTCGACATAACCGGCGATCTTGCGGGCCCTGGTCTCCGCCTTCTTCACGGTCTGCAGGCTGTGCAACAGCTGGTACCTTGCTCCGGCGCCGAGTTCGGCGAAGGCCGCGCCGGCCGCGGGGTTCGCGGCCAGCGCCACCTGCAGCTCCTCGGGGACCTGTGCCCTGCTCGGCGAGTCGTACGCGGCCGCCCACCTGCCGTCGGACTTGGCCAGCTCGATCTGGTCCAGCCCGGCCTGGCGCATCCGGCCCTCGCGGATCAGCCGTTCCACCTTGACCCGGTTGATCTTCGACCACTTGCTGCGCCGGCCACGCGGGGTGAACCGCTGCGCCCACCAGCCTTCCGGGGTGGTCTGCGAGGTGGCCTTGCCGTCGATCCAGCCGAAGCACAGCGCCACGTCAAGGGCCTGCCCCCTGGTGATCGACGGAACCTCGGTGCCGATCTTGGGCAGGGCCACCCAGATCTCGTCCGTGCTCCGGTGGTGGGTTTCCAGCCAGTCCTCGAACTCGGCGATCGAGGTGAACGTGTGAGCGGGACTCATCAAGCCGCCAGAGCTCCCTTCGCGTCCAGCAGACCACCGAGGACCTCACCGAGGACCTCGATGCCGTTGCGGGTCAGCACCGACTCGGGATGGAACTGCACCGAGACGAAACCGGGCCCGCGTAGAGCATGCACCTCGCCGCTGGATTCCTGGCTGAATACCTCGACCACGCCCGCGCGGCCGGTGCACGGGATCCGGTCGGTCGCGCTCACCGCGGTGAAGGTGTTGTAGAAGCCCACCAGTTCGGCCCGCCCGAAGAGGTCGACCTTGCGCTGCACGCCCTGGTTGGGCACCTCCTTGCGGCGCAGTTCCAGCCCGAGCAGCGCGCTGAGCACCTGGTGCCCGAGGCAGACGGCGAGGAAGGGGGTGCCGTCAGCGAGCAGCTGCCGGGTGAACGACCGGATCCGGGAGATCTTGGCGTCCTCGTGCGCGCTGGGATCGCCGGGACCCGGCCCCACGATGACCAGGTCGTACCCGGTCGGCGAGAAGTCCTCGTGGTACTGCCTGACCACGACCTCGGCCCCGAGCGCGACCAGCACGTGCTTGATCATCGAGGTGAACATGTCCTCGTTGTCGATCACCAGCACGCCGCGGCCCGCCAGGTCAGAGCGCTGCCGCACCCGCTCCCGCGGATCCGCCAGCCAGAAGTCGGCGAGCGGCACGTTGCGCTCGGCCAGTGCCCTGCGCACGCCGAGATGGGTACTGAGGTCGGGTACCGCGGCGGGCGCCACCGCGCCGTTGCCGTGCAGGGCCGCCAGCAGCCCGGCCGCCTTCGCCCTGGTCTCCTCGGCCTCGGACAGCGGATCGGAGTCGCGGACCAGGGTGGCGCCGACCGCGATCCGCATCCGGCCGGTGGCTTCGATGTCCGCGGTGCGGATGAGGATCGCGGAGTCAAGGGCCTGGCGGCCCGACCCGTCCCTGCCGAGCAGGGCCACCACCCCGGCGTAGTACTGCCTGCCTTCCGGTTCGAACCTGCTGATCACCCGGCAGGCGCTTTCCAGCGGGCCGCCGGTGACCGTGGGCGCGAACATGGTCTCCCGCAGGATGTCCCTGGCATCCAGCGAGCTGTGCCCCTCGATCAGGTACTCGGTGTGCGCGATCCGGGCCAGTTGCTTGAGGTACGGGCCGAGCGCGCGGGCACCGAGGTCACAGACCCTGCCCATCATCTTCAGTTCCTCGTCCAGCACCATGTACAGCTCGTTCGCTTCCTTGGTGTCGGCGAGGAACCGCAACAGCCCACCGGGTTCCAGCCCCTCGGCAGGGTAGCGGTAGGTGCCGCTGATCGGGTTCATCACCGCGGTGCCGCCGTCCAGGCTGACGTGCCGCTCGGGGGATGCGCCGACGAAGGTGCGGGTGCCGGTGTGGATGACGAAGGTCCAGTAGGCCCCGGCCGCCTGGCCGAGCAGGCGGCGGAAGAAGGAAAGGGCGGTGCGCGCCGACCAGTTGGTGATCTCGGCCGAGAAGGAGCGCTTGAGCACGAAGTTGGCCCCGGCACCCTGGCCGATCTCCTCGGTGACCACCCTGCGCACGAGCTCGGCGTACTCCGCGTCGGCCAGGTCGAACCCGCCTTCGGTCAGCTCGATCGGCCCGTCCGGAAGCTGGTCCAGCACCTCGGCGATGGGCAGCACGGCCTGGTCGGTCACGGTCATCGTGAGCAGCCCGGCGCCGTCGTCAGGGGCCGCGAAGCCGCGTTCGGCGATCTGCCGGAACGGCAGCAGGGCCAGCACCTCGTGCCGGTCCCGGCCGCCGTCGGCCGCCAGCGGGATATCGGCGATCCGGTCCACCTCGGCCGTCTCCCCGAAGATCAGGTCCACCCGGTGCGCGCCCGCCGCCACCGGGCGGTGCAGCAGGGCGAACGGCGGGGTCCGCGGCGCCAGGATGCGTTCAAGCCATTCCGGAGTGGTCATCGAGCGCCTCCGTCCAACATGGCCAGTGCGGACCGGGTGGACACCGTCACCGAACACCGGGAGGCGGCGTAGTCCAGTGCCAGCCGGTGGTGGTCCGAGGAGAAGTCGGCCACGGCGTCGGCAACCAGGAAGGTCTCGATATCGTGCGAGAAGCCCTCATGCGCGGTCATCAGGATGCCGACATGCGCGTACACCCCGCAGATCACCAGCTGGTCCCGCCCCTGCGCGCGCATCAGCTCGAGCAGGTCGGTCCGGCAGAACGCGCTGGGCCGCCATTTGGTGAGCACCAGGTCCGCGGTGTCCGGGCTCAGCTGCTCGATGATCTGCCGGTGCGCGGGATCGGTACTCATTCCCTGGCCCCAGAAATCCTTGAGCAGGCCGCGTTGCTGGTCGGTCATCCCGCCGGGCTGCGCGGTGTAGGCCACCGGGACCCCCTGCCGCGCGCACTCCGCGCGCAGCGCGACGATGTTCCTGACCAGCTCGCGCATCGGTTCCTGCTCCGGCTGGAAGGGTCGCAGGAAGTAGTTCTGCATATCGTGCACGAGCAACAACGCCCGCCGCGGACTGATCGTCCACGGTGCGATGTTCTCGGGTAGCTCGTGTTCGGCCGGCATCGCGTACGGCTCGATCACGGGGATGGCCATCGTGACTCCCTTTTCTCGGCTGTTGTGGGGATTCGGCCGGGGCTCAGCGGCCCAGCCCGGCACCGCCGTCGACGGTGAGGTCGTGCAGGGTGATGTGCGCCGCGCGCTCGGAGAGCAGGAACAGCACCGCATCGGCGATGTCCTCCGGGGTCGCCAGCTTCCGCAGCGGGATGCCCACCCGGTAGCTGGCAGGCATGCCCTCGATGGTCGCCCGCAGCGCGTCCGCGTCGGTGTACAGCGAGGCGATCATCGGGGTCTCGGTGGTGCCTGGGGCGACCACATTGCACCGGATACCGTGCTCGGCCAGCTCGAGGCCGAGCGATTTGGTGAAGCTGGCCGCCGCCGCCTTGGAGGCGGCGTACGCGGCCATGCCATGACGCGGGAGCGTGGCGGCGTTGGAGGCCACGGTGACGATCGCGCCCTCCCGGCGCGGGATCATCCGCAGGGCCACCGCCCTGCTGACCTGGAAGACCCCGGTGGTGTTGACCGCGAAGGTGGTGTTCCACTCGTGTTCGGAGCACTCGGTCACCGGGCCCGGTCGCAGCACCCCGGCGGCGTTCACCAGGTACCGCAGCGGTCCCAGCTCCCGCTCGGCCGCGTCGACCGCGGCATCCACCGACGCGGCGGTGGACACATCGGCGGCGAAGGCCCGCACCCGGTGGCCCTCGGCGACCAGCGCCTTGACCCGCAACTGCAGTGCCTCGGCGTCCACGTCCACCGCGGCGACCGCCGCGCCCTCGGCGGCCAGCGCGCGTACCACCGCCGCGCCGATTCCGCCCGCCGCCCCGGTGACCAGGGCCGTCTTCCCCAGCATCAGTCACTCCTCACTGCTCGTCGTGCCCTTCGGATATGGGTGCCGACCAGATCGGGATCGACCCCGAGGCAGCGCACCGAGAATGCGGCCAGCGCCTCCAGGTAGCCGGTTTCGACCTCGCGCTCGTCGAAGCAGGTCGGCCTGCCGCCCTCCACCAGCACCCGGCCCGCGACCAGCACCGTGTCGACGTCCATCGAGCCACCGAGCGCGAGGAACCCCTCCAGCGGCCGCGGGTTGAGCAGGTAACGCCAGTCCGTCGCCGGGACCAGCAGCAGGTCCGCCTGCTTGCCGACCTCGAGGCTGCCGATCTCGGCCGCCCAGTCCAGGCCACGGGCCGGAATGCGGGTGGCCATGGCCAGCGCGTCGGAGGGACGTACCTCGGTGGGGTCGGCGGACATCTCGTTGAAGGCCTGCCAGACCGCCCGCATCGCCTCGGCCATCCCGCCGACCGGCATCGGCGCCCCGTCGGTGGATAGGGAAAGGTCCAGGCCGCGGCGCCGGAACTCCGGCATGGCGCCGGTCTCGGTCAGGGTGGACTCCCCCGCGGGCCCGTACTTGGCGGGCGAGAAGTTGATGTGGGCGTTCGCCTCGACGAGCAGCTTGCGCTCGTCCTCGTCGGCGAAGGCGCAGTGCACAGCCATGAACCGGGGCGAAAGCAGGCCGAGCTCGGCGAACCGGCGTACCGGGGTGGCGCCGTAGTAGGTGCGCATCACCTCGACCTCGTTGCGCAGTGCCCCGAGATGCGTCGCGAACGGGACGTCGTAGCGGGCCACCAGCCCGGCGAACCCGGCGCCGAGCTCGTCAGTCATGTTCACCCCGTAGACCGAGGTCGGCCGGGCCCGCACCAGCCCGCCGGGGTCGGCGGCACAGTCCTGGAGCAGGGTCTCGATCCGGGCCAGCACCAGCTCGGCATCCCTGGTCCGGCGGAACCGGGTCTCGCCGGGGGCGCAGACGGCGTCACTGGCCCAGGTGCTGACCATCAGGCGCATGCCAAGCTCCCGCGCGGCGGCGGTGAGTGCCTCCGGCCGGTTGAACGAGCCGACGTCGCCGAGCGTGGTCACCCCGGAGCGCAGCTGAGTCCACATCGAGTACTTCGCGATGGCCGCGGCCTCGTCCGGGCCGAGCAGGTCGATCCGGTCGTAGAACGAGTCGAACATCATCGAGATCTGCTGGATGTCACCGCCCAGCGCCATGAACGCGGGCCGGTCCTCCCGGTCGCTCGGGTCGCGCAGCGTCCCCTTGAACGGGAACCGGGTGGCGAACATGTCGTGCCAGTGCGGGTTCACGAACCCTGGCAGGATCAGCTTCCCGGCCGCCTCGATCGTGCGGGGCCGTTCGGTCAGCGCCGCCTCCACCTCGGCCGTGCCGCCGACCGCGGTGATCCGGCCGTCCTCGACGAGCACGGCACCGTCCGGAATCACCCGCTCCCGCTCGTCCGCCGGGTACAGGTAACCGCCCCTGATCAGCAGGGGGCCCGAGGAATTCATCTGCACAGCATCCTCTCCATTGTTACCGGCCATATTTATTTGGCGGCAACGCTTCACGCCGCATTTCCGGCGGCGGTCACCAACAGGAACGCATGCCGGCGGGCCAGCCTCGCCTGCCGCAGCGCACCGGCCGAGTCATGCCCTTCGGCGGCGGCAATGCACTCGAACAGGTCGGCTTTGCGCTCGTACCAAGCGGCCACCACCGTGGGCGGCGCGTCAAGGCAGGGGCGGTTGAGAGTCAGTTCACCGAACTCGCGAAGAATGTGGTAGTTCATCGGTCGCCCCTTTGGCGCGGTGCCCGAAGCACTCCGTGTGTTACTAGCTATAATTTATGACTGGTAACATCGCGGAGCAAGTGAAAGCCGGTAAGCGGTTCTTATCGGCCCGGCGGGCCGCCGTGATACCAGCAAACGGATTTCGCCGGTAAGATGCCGAGGATGAAAGGGCAACCGGGAAACAGGGCGGAGGCACCAGGACGGCTCGCGCTGGTGCAGTCCTTCGTCAACAGCGTGAACGTCGAGTTCGGACCGGACGAGTTCGCCACCACGGCGGGAATGCGCCGCTGGCTGGAACGCAACGAGCTGGTGCGCGGGCCGGTCGAGCCGGACGAGCTGGACCGGCGGGACGCCATCGCGCTGCGCGAGGCGCTGCGCGCGCTGCTGCGCGAGAACAACGGCGGGCCCGCGGATCCGCGGGCCCGCCGCACGGTGCAGCACATCGCGCGGAACTGCCCGATGGTGGTGCACTTCGCCGAGGAGAAGGGAGAGCCCGCGCTCGGCCCCGCGCAGCCGGATGTGCGCGGGGCACTGGGCACGGTGCTCGCCGAGCTGATGGGCGCCGTGCACGACGGCTCCTGGCAGCGCCTCAAGGCCTGCCAGGAGCATCGTTGTGAATGGGTTTTCTACGACCGGTCACGTAACCGCGCCAGCCGGTGGTGTTCCATGTCGGTCTGCGGCGCCCGCGCCAAGATGCGCGTGTACCGCGAGGGCAAGCGGGCCGGAACAACCGGCGCGGAACGCTAGGGCGCGTTCTCCTTACCCAGCAGGTGCCTGGCGACCACGAGCTTGGTCGCCCCCGCGGTGCCGTCCGCGAGCTGGAGCCCGATCACGTCCCGCAGCCGCTGGGCGATCGGCCCGTCCTCGGACCAGCCGAGATGACCCAGGGTCAGCAGGGCCTGGTGCACGGCCTCCATCGCCACCTTCGGTGCCCACCATTTGGCCATATTGGACGGAATGCGCGGGTCCAGCCCGTTGTCGGCCTTGCACAGGGCTTCGTAGGCGAGCAGCCGCGCCCCGCGCAGCAGGGTCGCGTACTCGACCAGCGGGAACGAGACCGACTGGTAACGGCCGATCGGCTGGCCGAAGGCCTCCCTGCTGCCGGCATGCGCGATGGCCTCTTCGATCGCCGCGTTGCCGACCGCGATCGCCATCAGCGCGATCAGCGCCCGCGAGAAGGCGAACCCGCGCATCACCTCGACGAACCCGGCACCCGGCTTGCCGACCACGGCCTCGGGGCCCACCCGCAGCCCATCGAACACCAGCCTGCCCCTGCCGCCGGCCCGGCAGCCGAGGTCGCTCAGACGCTCCCGGCTCACCGCCGGCGAGTCGAGGTCCACATAGAACGCCGTGATGCCGTGTGCCCCCTGGCCACCGGTGCGCGCGAAGACCAGGGCATGCGTGGCGTAGGCGGTGGACATGATGGAGGTCTTCTCGCCGTTCAGTACCCAGCCGTCCCCTTCCGGGGTGGCGCGCATCTGGATCCCCGCGGCGTCGGTGCCGTGCTCGGCCTCGGTCAGGCAGACCGCGACGATCGCCGTACCGCTCGCGATCGGCGGCAGCCAGCCGGACAGTTGCTCCGGCGTGCCATTGCCTGCCAGCACCCCGGCCACCAGTGCCGCGTTCAGCACCGGGAAGCACACCGTCAGGTCCGCGGCTGCCAGCTCCTCCAGCGCGATGCCCGCACTCGCCGCGTCCAGCTCGAGGCCGCCATAGGCCGCGGGGACGCGCAGGCCGAACAGGCCTGCGGCGGCCAGCTCGGGAAGCAGGCCAGGCCGGTAGCTGCCCCGCGCGTCGTTCTCCTTGCGGTACGGGGCGATGTGCTCGGCCGCGAACTCGCCGACCCGTTTGGCCAGCGCCTGCTGCTCAGCCGTGTACTCGAAGTCCATCTTCTCTCCCTTTACGCGGCTGCGCGCAACCCTCCCGAAGCCGGTCGCGCAGCACGGTTTTCCGGATCTTTCCCGAGGGGGTCCTCGGCAGTTCGGGCACGATCTCCACCCGCTCGGGCCAGTACTGCTTGACCATGCCCAGCCCGTCCAGGTGAGTGCGCAGGTCGTCAAGGCTGAGCGGTTCGCCGGTGGTCACCAGCACCGCGCAGGCGCGTTCGCCGAGGCGCTGGTCCGGGTAGCCCACCACGGCAACGTCCTTGATCGCGGCATGCCGCACCAGCGCGGCCTCCACCTCCACCGCCGGGATGTTCTCCGCCCCGCGGATGATCAGGTCCTTGACCCGCCCGGTGATCCGGATACCGCCGTGGCCGTCGTCCCTTGCCAGGTCGCCGGTGTCGAACCAGCCGTCCTCGGTCAGCGAGCTCGCGTACACCCGCGCGCGCCGGAAGTAGCCGAGGCACTGCGCCGCGCCGCGTACCTGCAGGTTGCCCCCTGGCCGGATGCGGACCTCCATGCCGGGCACGGCGGTGCCGTCGCTCTCGGCGGCGCGCAGCGGCGGGTCCTCGGGCCGGGTGATGGTCACGCAGCCGTTCTCGGTCATCCCCCACAGCGCGTACAGCCGGCAGCCGAGTACGTCGCGGGCCTGCTCCACGAAGGTCGGCGCGATCGGCGCGCTGCCGGTGGCGAAGGTGTGCAGCGCGCCGAGGTCACGCGGGTCCTCCCGCTGCGCCGCGATCAGGTCGGCGAGGAAGGTGGGCGCGCCCATGAAGAAGGTGACCCGCCGCTCCTCCAGGATGCGCAGCATGGCCCGCGGGTCCCAGGACTCCACCTGCACCGCCGTGGCGCCGAGCAGCAGGGGCATCACGAAGTTCCAGGTGTAGCCCGCCTGATGCGAGGTCGGTGAGCCCATCGCGGTCACCTCGTCCGGCCCCAGGTGCAGCACCTCGGCCTGGGCCTTGTTCATCGCGTACAGGGTGTTGTGACTGTGCAGCACACCCTTCGGCTCGCCGGTGGTGCCGGAGGTGAACATGACCTGGGCCGCGTCGTCGGGAGCGGCCTCCAGCGCGTCGAGGTCCACCGGTGGCGGCTCGTGCTCCAGCAGGTCCCGGTCGAAGTCCAGTGCTCCTGGTCCGCCGCCGAGCAGCACCCGGTGTTCCAGCGTCGGCACCGCCGCCGCGACCTGAGCGCTCATCTCGGCGTAGTCGAAACCCCGGAACTCGGCCGCCGCGATGTACACCCGGCTCTCGGTGAGCCTGGTCATGTGCTCGATCTCCCTGCGGCGCAGGATCGGCACGGCAGGCCCGGCGATCGCGCCGATCCGCGCGCAGGCGAGGCAGAGCGCGACGAACTGCCAGGAGTTCGGCAGTTGCAGGGTGACGACCTCACCCGGCCGCACTCCCAGCCGCACCAGGTTGGCCGCCAGCCGGTCCACCCTGGCCAGCAGGTCTACATAGGACACCACAGCCACGGTTCCGTTCTGGTAGCACACCAGCGCGGGTTTGTCCGGGGTCGCCGCGGCCGCGCGCCGCAGATCGTCCATGATGGTCTCGTCCCGCCACCAGCCCGCGGCGCGATAGGCGTCGTTCATCGCAGGTCCCTTCATGCCTTGTCCAGGGCCAGCCGGGCACGATCGGCCACGGCCGCGCCGGTGATGCCGGCCTGTTCGAGCAGGTATCGTTGCCCGCCGGAGACGGGCACGAACGCGTCCGGCATCGCCACCCTGTGCACCAGCACCGGCAGCAGCCCGGTGAGGCTTTCCGCGACCGCCGCGCCGAAACCACCCGCATGCCAGTGCTCCTCGACGGTGACCACGGTGCCGGTCCGGCTGGCCGCGGCCGCCAGCGCGGGCGTGTCCAGCGGCTTGACCGTGTGCACATGCAGTACCCCGGCCTCGATCCCGTCCCGGCCGAGCAGTTCCGCGGCCTCCAGCGCGGCCAGCACCGGGTACGCCCCGCAGGCGGCCAGCGTGATGTCGGCGCCCTCGCGCAGCACCTGTGCCCTGCCGAGCTCGATCGGCGGCCCCGCCGGCAGGTCGGGGGTGGCGCCTCGGCCGAGCCGCAGGTACACCGGCCCCGGCAGCGCCATCGCCTGCCGGATCAGCTCATCGGCCGAGGCGGCGTCGGCAGGGACCACGACGGTCATGTTCGGCAGGGCGCGCATCGCGGCCAGGTCCTCCAGCGCGTGATGCGTGGGGCCGAGATGGCCCGCGGACACCCCGGAGTGGGTCGCCGCGATGCGCACCGGCAGGTTGCTCAGCGCGATATCGATCTTGACGGCCTCCACCGCGCGGGACGCCGCGAAGGCGGCCATGGTGTTCACGAAGGGGACCCGCCCCTGCTTGGCAAGGCCGGCCGCGGCCCCCATCAGGGTGTGCTCGGCGATCCCGATGTTCAGGTAGCGGTCGGCCGCGGTACCCCAGTCGACCCCGTTGAACAGGCCGGTGTCGCTGTCCAGGCAGACCAGTCGCTGGTCGGCTGGCAGCAGTTCGGTGACGATGTCGCGGTACACGTCCCGCGAGGACGGCGGTGCGCTGGCCGGGGTCGTCATCGGCGTGCCTTCCGTACCGAGGCGCGCAGCGCGGCAAGCGCCTGGCGGTGCTGCCGCTCGCCCAGCCGGGCGTAGTGGCTGCGCGGCTGGCCCTCCACGAAGGGCAGGCCCTTCCCCTTCACGGTGTGCGCGATGAGCACGGTCGGCGTGCCCGGATCCGGTGGCGCGGTCAGCACCTCGGTCAGCTCGTCCACGTCGTGCCCGTCCACCTCGTGCACCCGCCAGCCGAAGGCACGCCACCGGTCAGCCAGCGGTTCCAGGTTGCACACCTCGTCGGTCTCGCCGGTGATCTGCAGCCGGTTGCGGTCGACGATGGCGACCAGCCCGTCCAGCCGCTGGCTGGCGGCGACCGCGGCGGCCTCCCACACCGAACCTTCCTGCAACTCGCCGTCGCCGAGGACCACGAAGGTGCGGCGCGGGGCCTGCTCCAGCCTGGCCGCGAGCGCGCAGCCGATCCCGATGGCGAGGCCGTGCCCGAGGGAACCGGACGGCATTTCCACCCCGGGCACCTCGGGATGTGGGTGAGCCATGAAATGGCTGCCCTCTCGCCCGTAGTCGGCCAGCTCGCGCTCGGGGAAGAAGCCGGCCTCGCACAGGGTCGCGTACAGCCCTATCCCGCCATGTCCCTTACTGAGCAGCAGGATGTCCCGCTCGGGAAGGCCGGGGAAACGCGGATCGACGAACATCACCCGGAAGTACAGGGTCGCCAGGATCTCGACCAGGGACATCGAGCCGCCAACGTGGCCGCCCTCCGGACCCGCGCACATGTTGACGATGTGCTCGCGGATCCGGTGCGTGATCGGGGCCAGTTCGAGGTGCGGACTGCCCGGTGGACTGCTCGGCAGCGTGAACATGCTGCTCATGACTCCGTTTCCTTTCGCTGGGTCAGTTCGGGTGCAAACCGGTGAACTCGAGCCCGGCCCGCTCGTTGCGGCCGAACCGCACGTTCATGCACTGCACCGCGTTCCCTGCTCCGCCCTTGACCAGGTTGTCCAGCGCGGCGATGACGGTGACCTGCGGCGAGCCCCGCTCAAGCGCGAACCCGACATCGCAGAAGTTCGAGCCGGAAAGGATCTTCGCGTCCGGGAACCGGTGCATGCCGCGCCGCTGGGCGACCACCCGAACGAACGGCTCCTCGCCGTACCGCTTGCGGTAGGTGGACCGGATGGCCCGCTCGTCCACGCCATCGGCCAGCCAGGCCCGGCAGACCAGCTGCACCCCGCGCACCGCCTCGATCCCGGTGGCGGTCATCCGGATCGGCAGCCCGGTGGCCTGCGCGATCTCCGCCTCGTGCCGGTGCCGGGTCGGCGCGAACACCCGCAGGGCGCCGCTGCGCTCGGCGTGCAGGTTCTCCGTCCCGGCCTTCGCGCCCGAGCCGCTGGAGCCCGTGCGGGCGTCCACCGCGACCTCACCGGTGATCAGGCCGGCCTCGGCCAGCGGCACCAGCGACAGCATCCCGGCGCTGGCCATGCATCCCGGCACGCTGATCCGGTCGGCCGTGCGCAGTCGTTCCCTGTGCAGCTCCGGCAGGCCGGTCACGAAGGTCTCGAGCAGTTCGGGGGCCTGGTGTGCCAGCCCGTAGTAGTCCGCGAAGGTATCCGGGTCGCGCAGCCGGAAGTCCCCGGAAAGGTCGATCACCGTGTCCGCCATGGCGAGGAACTCCGGCATCCGGGACATCGTCTCCCGATGCGGGGTGGCAAGGAACAGCACGTCGTAGCGATCGAGCTCCTCCTCCGGGCTGAACACCAGCCTGGTCCGGCCCCGCAGGTTCGGATGCACCCCGTCGATCTGCCGCCCGTGCAGGGAGCGGGAGGTGGCCGCCGCGACCTCCACCTCGGGGTGGGAGACCAGAATGCGCAACAGCTCGCCGCCGATGTACCCGGCGGCGCCGACGACCGCGACCCTGATCATGCGGCTGCCCTCGCGATCAGCAGGGACGCGATGGCGTCGGCGACGTCCACCCTCGAGCCCTCGGCCTCCTGGAAGCCGCGGAACTCCACCTGGCCGTTGACCTCAAGCACGGTGACACGTCCTTCCTCGTCCTCGATGAGATCGACGCCCGCGATATCGGCGCCGACCGCGGCGGCAGCGGACACCGCCAGTTCGGCGTGCGCCGGGCTGAGTGGGCAGTGCTCGCTCACCGCACCCCGCGCCACGTTGGTGCGCCATTCCGTGCCACGGCGGTGCATCGCGCCGAGCGCGGTGCCGCCCACCACGACCACGCGGATGTCCCTGTCGGCCTTGGGCACCAGTTCCTGCACGTAGACAACGTGCGACTGCGGGGAAGGCAGCGCCGCGACGTACTCCAGTACCGCGGCGGCCATCGCCCGGTCACTCACCCTGGTGACCAGCCGGCCCCAGGAGCCGACCAGCGGCTTGATCACCGCTGGGTAGCCGATCTCCTCCAGTGCCTTGAGCGCCGCATCCGGCGTCATCGCCAGCGCGGTGGCAGGTGTCGGCAGCCCGGCATCGAGCAGGGCCGCCGAGGTGTGCCACTTGTCCCCGGTCACGTGGGTGGCGGCGGCGGTGTTCAGCACCGTCGCCCCCGCCGCTTCCAGCGCGCTGGCCGCATAGTAGGCACGGAAATGCCCGATCTCGCGGTTGAACACGAACGACGGCGCTTCCCGTTGCGCCGCACCGACGACAAACAATGACCGAGGATCCAGATACTCGAACTCGGCACCGCGTCGCTCCAGCGCGGCCATGATGTTTTTTTCCTCGTACCGAACCCGCGAGGCGAGAATGCCGAGACGAGGGGTCACCGAATCCATGTCATGATGTCCTTTGTTACTCGCCCCAGTCGTCTTCGACATCGGGAGCCAGCGCGAGCTCCGGTGGTTCGGTCGAGACGATCTCCAGCTCGCTCCGGCAGTCCGTGCACTCGATGATCTCGCTGACCCGGACCTCCGCGTCGATGGTCACCTCGGATGCGCACTCCGGGCACTCGGCCGCGTACGTGATCTTCTGCATGAGCTCGACCCCTCAGTAGTGATCTGCTGTGTGTTGCGACGGGACAAATTTATCCCCGAAATGTGAAGATATCCAATAATGAGCGGTGTTCGAAACACACGGGGCGGCTTATCGGCCGGGCCATCACCGGCCGGGCACCACCGGATAAGCAGCCCTTCTCGCCGGAACGGGGCGGAAATCGATGACCAAAGATTAAACTCGATGAGCAGGTTCATATTTACGTTCCGCCACCTGGAGGGGCAATGCGAACAACCGCGGCCTTGGCCGAACTCAAGTCCGTCGAGCGCACACCCGGCGAGGAGTTCGCCGCCGCCGTGCGCGATACACGGGCGCGGCGCGAACTGGTCGTGCCGTTCCACACGCACCTGCCGGCGGCGTTCCCGCTTTTCGCCTCCCGGCCCCGGTACCCCGTGCGCCACCTGCTGAAGACCGCTCCGGTCACCGGCACCGAGGCCTGCTACGTGCACGAGCCGCCGAAGGGAGCGCTTGGCGCCTCCGGTACCTCCTACGAGACCACCCCGGAGGCCCACTTCGCCCCGCGGCTGGAGCAGGCGGAGCTGACCGACATCACGGCAACCGTACCGCTGCCCTTCGGCCTGCTCGACTGGCCGGAACTGCTCACCCAGTACATCGATTTCCGGTTGCTGGTGCGGCTTTCGGTGGTGGAGAACCAGTCGCTGCTGCACGGCACCGCGGACGGCGCGATCACCGGGCTGCTGAACCTGCCCGGCACCCGGCACACCGGATCCCAGCTCGGACTGGAGGCCGCGGTGACCGAGGCGGCCGCCGAGGTCGAGGAGACCGGCGGATCCTGCGACGGCATCGTGGCGCACCCGTTCACCTACTGGGAGATGGTGCGTACCGGCCTGCTGGAGCGGCTACAGGTCGCGGGCATCACCGTGTCCCGCACCCGGATGATCGCGCGGGACCGGCTGTTGCTCGGCGACTTCCGCGCGGCGTTCACCCTGCTGCTGCCGAATGTCGCGCATATCGCGCTGCGCTCCGGCACGGAGGGCGATCGGCTGGAGGCCTGCACCCGCATCGGGCTCGCGGTGCACCTTCCGCAGCACCTGATGACCCTGTCCTGGGCGGCCGGGCGATGAACCGGCCCCGCGTCCTCTACATCACCGGCTGGATGCGCAGCGGCAGCACCCTGCTCGGCAACATTCTCGGGGAGCTGCCGGGCGTGCTGCACGTCGGCGAGCTGCACTACCTGTGGCGCAACGGTGTGCTGCACCTTGGCACCAACTCCACCTGCGGCTGCGGCCGGGACCTGAACGACTGTGAGATCTGGTCGGCGATCCTGGCGGCCAACGGCACGGCGGAGCCGGGCGCGGCGCGGGCCATGGTCGGCCAGCAACGGGCCCTGCTGCGCACCCGGCACACCAGAAGGCGGCTGGCCGAGTCGCTCGGCAAGGCCGCACGGCCACCGGAGGTGGACGAGGCCATCGGGCGCACCGCCGAGATCTACCGGCTGCTCGCCGCGCAGAGCGCGCAGCGCCTGATCGTGGACGGCTCGAAGTACCCCGCCGAGGCCGCGGCCCTGCTCGGTCGCTCCGATCTGGACGTCCGCGTGCTGCACATGGTGCGGGACGCCCGCGCGACCGCACTGTCCTACGCAAGGGCGAAGGACTACATCGACCCGATGAGCCCGAGCCGCAGCAGCGGTTACTGGACAGCCTTCAACCTGGCCTCGGAACTGATCGGGCGGGCGGCACCCGAGCGCTACCTGCGCATCCGGCACGAGGACCTGTGCCGCGCGCCGCGGGAGGTGCTCACCGAGGTGCTGCGGTTCGCCGGACTGGACGACGATCCGCCGGTGGCGGATTCCGGGCTGGTCCGGCTCGGGGAGAACCACACCGTCACCGGCAACCCCGACCGGCTGGCCAAGGGAGACACCCGGATCAGCCCGGACGAGCGCTGGCGCACGCAACTGCCCGCACCGCGGATCGCCGCCGCGACCATGACCGCCCTGCCGATGCTCGCGCGCTACGGGTATCGGCTCCTGCCGAACGCCTAGGAGAGGTAATGGAACTCGGACTGAAGGATCGTGTGGCACTGGTCGCCGCGTCGAGCAGCGGACTCGGCCTGGCCACGGCCAAGGCCTTCGCGGCCGAAGGCGCGCATGTCTCGATCTGCGGCCGGGACCAGCTCCGGCTGGCCAGGGCGCATGCAGAGGTGAACGCGGTGGGGCCGGGCGACGTGCTCAGCGTCGCCGTGGACATCCGGGACGAGAACGCGGCCGCCGCGTGGGTGCAGCAGACCGCGGAGACCTTCGGGGAGCTGGACGTCGTGGTGACCAACAGCGGCGGGGTCCCGTTCGGGCCGATCGACAGCTTCACGGTCGCCGACTACCGCGAGGCGATCGACGCGAACCTGCTGCCACATGTGGCGATCACCCTCGCGGCCACGCCGTTGCTGAAGTCCCGCGGCTGGGGCCGGATGCTGATGATCGCCTCCGAGTCGATCCGCCAGCCGCACCCGGAGAGCGGGCTGTCCTCCGTGGCCAGGCTGGGCCTGCTCGGGCACATGAAGGGCCTGGTGCACGCCCTTGGCCCGAACGGGGTCACGGTGAACGTGCTCGCGCCCGGATTCCACCGCACGCCGATCCTGGACGAGCAGTTCGGCGCGGCCGTGGATGAGGAACTCGCCAAGGTGGCCGACCGGCTGCCGCTCGGACGGATCGGGGACTGCGCGGACTTCGGCGCGCTGGCCACGTTCCTCGCCAGTGAACAGGCCGCCTACGTCACCGGCACGGTCTTCCTCGCCGACGGCGGCAACACCCGTGGTATCGGCTGAACAGGAGGAAAAATGTCCTTACTCGGGCATGTCGCCAGCACCCGCGGGGCGGCGTTGTACGTGGTCAAGATCGGCAGTGCCTCGCTGAAACACGACAACGTGTTCGACGAGCTGGCCGCCATCTACCAGCGCGGCGCGCGGGTGCTGCTGGTCGCGGGTGGCGCGGCCGGGATCGCCGAGCACTACGCCGAGATCGGCCGCACGATGCGCACCCTGCAACTGCGCGGTGGCGACGAGATCCGCTACTGCCCGCCGGAGGAGATGCCCTACATCGTCTCCGCCTACGAGCGGGTCACGCTGCCACGGGTGCGCCGTGCGCTGGCCGCACGCGGGCTCAGCTCCTACACCGCGGTGGCCGCCGAGGGCGAGCTGGTCTGCGGCACGGCCAACCCGCCGCTGCGTGCGGTGCGGGACGGCCGGACCCTGCTGGTCCGCGACCACCGCGCCGGCCTGGTGTCCGATGTGGATACCAGCAGGCTGCACGCGCTGCTGGATGCCTTCGACGTGGTGTGCGTATCGCCCCCGGTGGCCTGCGCCGCGGGTGGTTCGGCACTGAACGTGGACGCCGACGTGCTGGCCGCGGAGCTGGCGAACGCGCTGGACGCCGACCACCTGCGGCTGGTCACCGGCACCCCCGGCCTGCTGGCCGATCCGGCCGATGTCACCTCCCGGCAGGCCCACCTGCTCGCAGGGGAGGGCGCGCGATACGCGCGGGGACGGATGCGGCACAAGGTGCGGGCCGCGGAGATCGCGCTCACCGGCGCCGCCGATGTCGCGATCACCGGTCCGCATGTGCTGGCCCCGGCCTCGGGAACCCGCTTCTGGCGGGCCGCGCCACCCGCACCGGATGTACAGCTGCTTTCCCGCTCGGTGGAGATCTCCTCGGTGTCCGGGGACGAGCGGGAACTCGCCGACTACCTGGTGGACTGGTGCACCGAGTACGGGATCGACGCCGAGATCGACCTCGCAGGCAACCTGGTGGCCACGCGGGGCGATGGGCCCCAGCGGTTGCTCATGCTGGGCCACCTGGACACCGTGCCGCACCGGTGGCCCGCGCGCTGGGACGGGGACACGCTCTCCGGCCGCGGCTGCGTGGACGCCAAGGGCAGCCTGGTCACCTTCCTGGAGACGCTGGCGGAGCTGGAGGTGCCGCCATGGGCGCAGGTGCGCGTGGTCGGCGCGGTGGAGGAGGAGATGACCGCGGCTGGCGCGTTCTTCGCAAGGGACAACTACCCGGCCGATGCCGTGATCATCGGCGAGCCCTCCGGTGCGGGGGCGTTGACCATCAGCTACAACGGCCTGCTCAAGGTCCGGCTCTCGGTCCGCACTCCGGTGGGGCACACCGCGGGCAACGGCGTGTCCACCGCGGCCGACCAGCTGGTGGACGTGGTGCACCGGCTGCGCGCGGAGATCGCGGCGGCCAGCCAGGACGCGATGCCGGCGGTACTCGGCATGGACGCGCGCAACGGCGGAGACGAGCAGATCGGCGAGGCGGTGCTGGACGTACGCGTCCCGCATTCGACCGATGTGCACGAGCTGGCCGCGGTGGTGACCCGCGCGGCCGCACCGGCGCGGGTGGAGGTGCTGCGCGCTACCCCGGGACACGCGACCGCGCGGACCAGCCCGCTGGTGCGGGCGTTCTCCCGGGCCTTCCGGGAGGCGGGCGTGACCCCGCGGTTCCTCGCCAAGAAGGGCAGCAGCGACATGAACACGCTGGCCACCACCTGGCGGGAGGTGCCGATGATCGCCTACGGCCCGGGGGACGCCGGGCTGGACCACACCCCGGACGAACACCTCCCGGCCGCGGAGTTCCGCACCGCGCGCACCGTGCTGGCCGCGGCCGTGGCGCAGTGGGCCGCCCAGGTGGCACCCGCCTCCGCGGCCTGAACAGGCACCGAGTTCGGGGGCGGGAACGTTGCGCAACGTTCCCGCCCCCGAGCTGTGTCCTTCAGTCGGCGAAGGGGTAGCCGTGCAGGGCGTTCTGCAGGGCCCGCTTGGCGACCCGGACGAAACCCGGCGCGGAGGCGCCTGCCGACAACGCCATGGTCACCGGCAGCGGCCCCGGTGGTTCGGGCAGCTCGAGTCGCGTGCGGGGCAGTCCCCAGAGTTCGTCGCTGTTGGCCACCAGGCAGGTCACCCCAAGGCCCGCCTTGGTCGCCGCGCGCAGGCCCACCAGCTCGGCGCCCTCGTACCCGACCCGCCACGGCAGTTCGGAGGCGTCGAAGGTCTCCAGGATGTGGCTGCGCAGCGAGCACGGTTCGGTGAACAGGGTCAGCGGCAGCTCGGCCCCCTCGCCGTAGGCAGGTTCGCCGAACCAGTCCATCCGCATCCGGCCGAGCTCGTGGTTCATCGTGGCGGCCAGCTGCGAGCGGGGCTGCAACAGCAGCGCCAGATCGAGCCGGCCGGCAGCCACCTGGGCCTCCAGCGACTCGCTCATCCCGGTACGCACGCTGACCTGCGCGTTCGGTATGCCCTTCGCCAGCAGGGCGAGGATGTCCGGAAGAGTCTCGGCCAGCTGGTCACCGACCCCGAGGGACAGCCGGATCGTCCCGGCAGGCGGCACGAACCGGTCCACCGCCTCGTCGTTCAACGCGACGATGCGCCGGGCGTAGCCGAGCAGTTCCTCGCCCCGGGAGCTCAGCTGTAGCTCGCGCCCAGTGGAAAGGAAGATCGGGCCCTTGATGAGGCTGCCAAGCTGCCGGATCTGCTGGCTGACCGCGGGCTGCGTGACATGCAGCGCCTCCGCCGCCCTGCGGAAACCGCCGAGGTCGACCACGGTCACCAGGGCTCTGAGCCGGTTGATCTGCAAGTCGTGATACATCGGTGCACCTCCAGCGCGGCCGATCACTCATCGAGGTAAGCCAGCACGGTTGCGGCCAGTGCCGCCGGATCGCCCGCGGAGTGCCGCAGCACCAGCTCAGGACGGACCGGCGCCTGGTACGGCGCGTCCACCCCGGTGAGGCCCCGGATCTCCCCCGCCCGTGCCTTCGCGTACAACCCCTTGGGATCGCGGGCCGCGCAGACCGCGAGCGGGGTGTCCACATGGACTTCTACAAAGGACAGTCCGGCCGCTTCGTGTGCGGCGCGGACCTTGTCGCGGTCCGCGGCGTAGGGACTGATCAGCGAAACGATCGCGATATTGCCCGCGTCGGCGAACAACTGCGCCACCGCGCCGACCCGGCGCACGTTCTCCGCCCGGTCGGCGGGATCGAAACCGAGATCGGCGTTCAGGCCGTGCCGGAGGTTGTCCCCGTCCAGCAGGTAGGCGGGGCGGCCGGAGGCGACCAGCCGCCGCTCCAGTTCCACCGCGACGGTCGACTTACCGGAGCCGGAAAGCCCGGTCAGCCAGAGCGTCAGCCCCCTGGTCGCGCGCTGCTCCCTGGTCACCGCGGTGGCGTGCCAGGCCACGTTCGCGTGCGTCGCGCGCGGACCGATGATCATCCCGGCCGCCACCGTGTTGTTCGTGGCCTCGTCGATCAGCACGAACGAGCCGGTGCCGCGGTTGCGCCGGTAGGGGTCGAACAGCAGCGGCGCCTGGGTGCGCAGCCGGATGCGGCCGATCTCGTTCAGCCCGAGTGCGCCTGCCGACTCGTCCCGGTGCAGGGTGTTGATGTCCAGCCGGTAGTCCAGCTCGCGCACCGAGCCCCGGACCTGGCGGGAGGTGTGCTGCACGGTGTACTTGGCTCCCGGGGTCAGCGTGGACTGCTCGGTCAGCCAGCACACCATGGCGTCGATGTCCTGCCCGGTGTGCGGGCGGTTGCCCGGCCTGCAGATCAGGTCGCCCCGGCCCACGTCCACATGGTCGGCCAGTTCGACGGTCACCGCCTGGGGCGGGAAGGCCTCCTCGACCACCGAGCCACCGGGCCCCCAGATGGCGCTGACCCGCGAGCTGAACCCGGCAGGCAGCACCGCGACCTCGTCCCCGCGCTTCAGCACCCCGCCGGACATCGTGCCGGCGTACCCCCGGAAGTCCTGGCCCGCCCGGATCACGTACTGCACCGGCAGCCGGACGTCGATCAGGTTCTGGTCGGAGGCGACGTGCACCTGCTCCAGATGCTGCAGCAGCGAGGTGCCCTCGTACCACGGCATCTCCGCGCTGGGGTTCACCACGTTGTCCCCGTGCAGGGCGGACATCGGGATGAAGGTGAGGTCGGGTATCTCCAGCTTCATCGCGAACCGGCGGAACTCCTCGCGGATCTCCTCGAACCGCTCCCGCGACCAGTCCACGAGATCCATCTTGTTCACGCACACCACGAGATGGGTCAGCCCGAGCAGGGAGGAGAGGAACGCGTGCCGCCGGGACTGCTCCAGCACGCCCTTGCGCGCGTCCACCAGTACCAGCGCCAGGTCGGCCGTGGAGGCCCCGGTCACCATGTTGCGGGTGTACTGCAGATGGCCGGGGGTGTCGGCGATGATGAACTTGCGCCTCGGCGTTGCGAAGTAGCGGTATGCCACGTCGATGGTGATGCCCTGCTCGCGTTCCGCCCGCAGGCCGTCGGTCAGCAGGGCGAGGTTCGGGGTTTCCTCGTTGCGTTCCGCGCTGGTCCGCTGCACGGCGGCCAGCTGGTCGGTGAGGATGGATTTGGAGTCGAACAGCAACCTGCCGATCAGCGTGGACTTGCCGTCGTCGACACTGCCCGCGGTGGCTATCCGGACTAGCGGTCCCATCAGAAGTAACCCTCCTTCTTGCGGTCTTCCATGCCCGCCTCGGAAATCCGGTCGTCCGCGCGGGTCGCGCCGCGCTCGGTGACCCTGGTCGCGGCGATCTCGGCGACCACTTCCTCCGGCGTCGTCGCGCCGGACTCGACGCACCCGGTGCAGGTCGCGTCCCCGACGGTGCGGAAGCGGACCAGCATCTCGGCCGGTTCCTCGCCGTCCAGCAGGGTGAGGAACCTGGTGTGCGCCAGCAGCATCCCGTCCCGGTGGATCACCGGGCGGCGGTGCGCGTAGTAGATGGACGGCAGCTCGATCCGCTCGTCCCGGATGTACTGCCAGATGTCCAGCTCGGTCCAGTTGGACAGCGGGAACACCCGGATGTGCTCGCCCTTGCGGTGCCTTCCGTTGAACAGGTTCCACAGCTCGGGGCGCTGGCTGCGCGGGTCCCACTGGCCGAACTCGTCGCGGAAGCTGAACACCCGCTCCTTCGCCCGTGCCTTCTCCTCGTCTCGCCGGGCGCCGCCGAACACCGCGGTGAAGCCGTGCTCGGCGATCCCGCGCAGGAGTGCTGTGGTCTGCAACCGGTTACGGCTGGCCCGGGGCCCGGTCTCCTCCACGACCCGGCCCGCGTCGATGTCCTCCTGCACGCTGCTGACCACCAGCCGGACGCCGTGCCGGGCGACGACGCGATCGCGGTACTCGATCACCTCGTCGAAGTTGTGTCCGGTGTCCACGTGCATCACCGGAAACGGCAACGGTCCCGGCCAGAACGCCTTGGCAGCCAGGTGCAGCATCACCACGGAGTCCTTGCCACCGGAAAACAGCAACGCCGGCTTCTCGAAGGTCGCGGCGACCTCCCGGAAGATATGGACCGCTTCCGCTTCGAGCATCCCCAGGTGCGTGAGCTCATACGTCGTCGTCACAATTTAGCCACCCTTCGAGGCAAGAAGAAAACTGCATGCACAACCGAGCGGCGACATCGGAAAGAAACGTGACGCTGCGGCGTGCCCTGCCGATCAGTCCCCCTGCTTCGGTCGATGACGATCGTGCCTTATTCAGCTGGATCCGCGCTCGCGATAACCTTGAATTCGAAATCTATGAATTTCTCATGCTGCTGACATTAATTCATAACTCGTCTTTTCGGAGCACACAAAAAGCCCGCACGGCAATGATTCGCCGTGCGGGCGGGAGTGGGCACCGGCGGCGCCGCTCAGGGATCGAGCTTCAGCGTCCCGTAGCTGTTGTTGTAGACCTTGCCCTTGATCGGGTGGGTGAACTTCAGCGCGGTCCACGTCGAGTCCACGCTCAGGCACTTGCTCTCGGCGAGGCCGTAGTTGTAGCAGATGTTGATGACGATCTTGAGGTTGAGATCGGTGCCGAGCTGCTTGCCCTTCGGCCAGGAGACCCACAGCGAGCCCTTCGCCGCCAGATGCGGTTTGAGCTTGGGAAAGGTCTCGTCGAGTTCCGCCTGGCTGCGCACGAAGAGATGGATGTAGTCGAACTCGCCCTCCAGGCTCGACCTCACCGATATCTCTGGCGGATCCACCGCCTCGATCGCCTCAGCCGGCGCGTTGACGAAGAATGCGCGCGCGCCTTCCTTGATGCCCATCTTCTTGGCGACAATTCCGGCCATCGGCACGATCCTCCGTGAAGTAATCCAACGCTTCTCCCCAGCGTAGCAGCGGGTAATCGAGTGCGCCTTGAATTCACTCCGCGGCGGGCGGCAGCCGGGTTTCGTAACCGGCAAGCGCCCGGTTCACCAGCTCGGCCGCGATCCCGGGGTAGCCCATCGGGTCGAGCAGTTCGGCCACCTCCTCGGCAGGCAGCTCGTGCCCGGCGAGGGCGGGGTGCGCGGCCACGGCCTCGGCCAGCGGGCGCTGCTCGGCGGTGGCCTCGGTGAGCAGCCGCTTTGCGGGTCCCTTACCGATCCGGCCCGCCAGCACGGCACTCAGGCGCTCGGATACCACCGCCCCGCCGGTCGCGGACAGGTTGGCCGTCATCCGGTCCGGGAACACCTGCAGGCCGGCCAGCAGCTTGGCGGCGTTGCCGGACGCGCCAGCGGCGCCACGCAGGGCCTCGCGCAGTGGCTGCCACTCGGCGTGCCAGGCACCCGCGGAGCGTTCGTCCTCGGCCGCCATGGACTGCAACAGCACCTGCGCCAGCGGCGGCAGCTGCCGCGCGGCAGTGGCGATGAGTGTGGCGAACACGGGGTTGCGCTTCTGCGGCATCGCCGAGGACGCGCCGCGGCCGGGTTCGGCAGGCTCGGCGACCTCGCCGATCTCGGTCCGGGTGAGCACCAGCACGTCCGCGGCCAGCTTGCCCAGCGTCCCGGTGACCACGGACAGCGCGGCCGCGACATCCGCAAGCGGGGCCCGCATCCCGTGCCATGGCAGCGCAGGCTCGGCCAGCCCGAGCTGCCGGGCCAGCGCCCCTGGCAGGGCGACCGTGCTGCCGGGGACGCCCTGCAACACGGCGTACTGCTCGTAGGCTGCGAGGGTGCCGCCCGCACCGCCGAGGGACACCGGTAGCGACCGCCGCGCCGCGGCCACCCGGTCGCCTGCGGCGAGGACCCCGCTGAGCCACCCGGCCGCCTTGAGCCCGAAGGTCGTGGGGACGGCGTGCTGGGTCAGCGTGCGGGCGACCATCGGGGTGTCGCGGTACGTCCGCGCGAGCCCGGCCAGGGAGGCGGCACAGCCATCCAGATCGGCGCCGATCCGGTCCAGCACGGAGCGGCAAACCAGCATCAGCGCGGTGTCCAGGATGTCCTGGCTGGTGCTGCCGCGGTGCACGTACTCGGCCGCCTCGGGGTCCACGGCCGCCACCGCCGCGGTGAACTGGCCGACGAAGGCCACCACCGGGTTCGCGGTGTCCCGCACCCCCTCGGCCAGGGCCGCCAGGTCGAACCGGTCGGTCGCGGCCGCCTCGATGGCCCTTGCCGCCGAGCCGGGGACCACACCGAGTTCGGCCTGCGCCCTGGCGAGGGCCACCTCCACCTCGACCATGGCGCGCAGCACCGCGACATCGTCGACAAGGTCGGCGGAGCCGGTTCCGGCCCAGGCGGGGGCCAGCAGGCCATGGTCCACAGCCATCACGTACTCCTCACAAGCCGAATGCGGGCGGCGGCAGCGATCCTCGCATACCGGTTCGGCACCAGCGATGGACGAGAGTGGGATCAGGCGAGAACGGAGTCCAGCAGAGCCGCCCGGTCCGCGAGATCGGTGACGGCAACGGGTTCGGCCAGTTCCGGCGCGATCCCGGCGACGGCCTGCCTGCTGGCGGCGGTGAG
Source organism: Amycolatopsis aidingensis (assembly GCF_018885265.1). Taxonomy (GTDB): domain Bacteria; phylum Actinomycetota; class Actinomycetes; order Mycobacteriales; family Pseudonocardiaceae; genus Amycolatopsis; species Amycolatopsis aidingensis. The sequence goes on along the minus strand of NZ_CP076538.1, from coordinate 1,154,194 downwards.
GTGGACGGTGCCGTCTTCGTCGATGGACTCGACACCGTCGCCGTGGGCCATCCGCTCGTTGCAGGCGATCGCCTCGGCCTCGGTGAGCCCGGGCGGCAGGTCCAGGGTCACCGCGCCGTCCGCGATGCGCACCGGGTAGCCACCGGGCAGGCCGGCCGGGGCGGCGGTGGAGTGCCGCAGCGGGGCGGCGCCGGGCAGCAACGCTTCCAGTACGGGAAGGACCGCGGCCGCGGTGACGACGTTGTAGCGCGGCCCTGGAGCGAGCGGGGGCGCCTGGTAGGCCAGCGTGTCGTCGCGCTGTCCGTCCTCGCCGAGATAGACCCGGCAACGCTGGTCCGGGTCGGCGGGCGGCCTGGCCTGCATGACGTCGAAGACCTGGGCGTGGTGCCCGAGCACGCGGATCAGCGGCGCGGGCTGCTCCGGCCGCGCGGCGCGGAGGGCCGCACGTACCCGCAGCTGCATCATGGCGGCGTTGCCGAGGCCGATGGTGGGCGCCAGGCCGAGGCGGGCGAGGACCGGCCCGGTCACGTCCGGAAAGGACAGATTCGCCACGGGCCCTTGATAGCCCGCGTCGCGGGCGGCCCGCAGCACCGAAAGCACGAGCGGCAGCTGGTAGGGCAGCCGCAGGCCGAGGCCGGCCGCCGCGATGGCGCGGGCAGCCGGATCGGAACGGCCGGACATCGCCCAGGGGCCGCGCAGCGAGGCGCAGTGCACGACCAGATCGGGGCGGGCCCTGCTCAGCAGCTCGGCCACCTCGTCCTGCCGGGATGCGTCCAGCCGGATCGCCTCGACCAGGCAGTCGCGGGCACTGGCAACGGTCGCCGCGGCGGCATCGACCACGGCCGAACGCCCCGCCAGCAACAGCCGCCGTACCCGGCCACCGGCGGCCAGCCCGTCGGCAACCCGCTCGCCCATATCGCCCGCGCCAATGATCAACACCGTGGTCATGCGCGGAGTCTAAGCGTCCCGGAACCGGAGTCACCGAGATATTCCTTGACATGAATATTCTGTTCAGTGAATACTTTGGCTCATGGATCGGATCGCCTCAGCCCTGGGAGACGCCGCACGCTGGCGTCTGGTGGAACTGCTGGCCGAGCGCCCCCGGTCCGTCGGTGAGCTGGCCGAACTGACCGGCCTGCGGCAGCCGCAGACCACCAAGCACCTGCAAACGCTCGCTCGCGCCGGCCTTGTCACGGCCTTCCCACTGGGGCAGCGCCGGGTCTACGCGGTCCAGACGGCGCCGCTGGCATCGCTGGCGGACCGGCTGCGCACACTGGTCGAAACCGCCGAGGCACACCAGGGCGAGCGAGACGTCATCGCGCGGTACCGGGCCGCCATCGAAACGGAGTCCGCGGCCGCGGACCGGGACCGCTGGGCGGACGGGCGCACCTTCTCCTTCGAGCGCCTGCTGCCTGCTCCCCGCGAGGATGTCTGGCGGCACTGGGTCGATCCGGAGCTGCTGGCGTCCTGGTGGGCCCCGCCCTCACTGACCGTCACCGACTGCGCCCTCGAACCGCGGTCGGGCGGGCGTGCCGTGCTGGAGTACCGCGATGCCGAGGGACGGTACCGCTCCGCGGGAGCGGTGCACATCGCACGGGAGCCCGAGCGGCTCGTGTTCGAGCTTTCGGTGCTGGACGGGGCAGGCGCGGTCTCCTTCACCGGCCACTACGACCTGACGCTCGCCACGGCCGATGGCGGCACCCGGCTACGGCTGGAGCTGCGCATCGCCGAGACCACCGTCGATGCCGTGCCCTACATCGCCGGGATCGCAACCGGCTGGGGTCAGGTACTCGACAACCTCGCCGACACCGTCGGCGCGGCCAACGGAAAGGAAGATCGATCATGACCACCTCCACCGACCGCAGGGTGACCGCGAACATCAGCCTCACCCTCGACGGGCGCTACCACGGCCCAGGCGGGCCCGGCGATCTGAGCGCGATCGTGCCCTACGCGACCACCGAGGTCGGCAGGCGGCACCTCGACCGCATCTGGCAGACCGCTACGACGGCGCTGCTCGGCCGCCGCAACGCCGAGGGGTTCCTGGGCTTCTGGCCTTCGGTCGCCGCGGACGAGAACGCCGATCCGCGGGATCGCGGATACGCGAAGTGGTTGGTGGACACCGAAAAGGTGGTCCTTTCGTCCACTTTGGCCGAAGCGCCGTGGGAGCGCACCCGCGTGCTGAACGCCCCAACCGCCGAGGTCGCCGCCGAGCTCAAGGCCACCGGCACCGGCGACATTCTTGTCAACAACAGCGCGAGCGTCATCAGGGCACTGCTGGCGGCGGACCTGCTCGACCGGCTGTACCTGATGGTCTGCCCCGAGATCGCCGGGGGCGGGCGGCGGCTGTTCGATGACGGCCTGCCGGGTACCAAATGGACACTCATCCAACAGGAAACCGGCGAGCTGGGCGAAATCGCCATGGTCTACGACCGCGCACGCTGAGCGGCCGCTGCGCGCGCTACTCCGGCTCGTCGCCGAGGCCGATGAGCAGCGTGCGCAGCAGCCGGGCGAGCTGTTCCCGCTCCTCCGGATTCAGCGCCGCCAGCAGGCGGTTCTCGTTGTCCACGTGCCCGAGGAGGATGTCGTCCACCAGCTCGCGGCCGCGGACGCTGAGGTCGATCACCACCCTGCGCCTGCTGCCCGGATCGACCTCCCTGGTCACCAGTTCCCTTGCGACCAGGCGGTCGATCCGGTTGGTGATCGCGCCGGAGGTGACCATCGAGGCCTCCACCAGGGTGCCCGCGGTCATCCGCCCGGCCCTGCGCAAGGTGGCCAGGATGTCGAACTCCCACAGCTGCAAGCCGTACTCGGCGAAGTAGGCGGACAGTCCCCGTTCCAGCAACCGGGAGGCCCGCTGAATACGGCCCACGATGCCCATCGGGGCGGGATCGAGGTCGGGCCTTGCGGCGTGCCACTGCGCCAGCACCCGGTCGAGCTGGTCCACTTCGACTCCTCAACGCTCAACTGTTCGACGTCAAGGTATCAGCAGAAGGCGTCCGCGTGATCGCGGGCGAACTCCGCGAAGCTGCGCGGGTCGCGGCCCGTGACGTCCAGGAAATCGGTGGTGGTGAAGTCTCCCCAACCGGACGCGTAGGCCTGTGCGTACTCGGTCAGCATCCCGGCGATCCAGTTCGGCACCCCGAAGCCGAGCAGGCGCCGCTCCTTGTCCTCCGCCGCGGTCGGGACATAGCGGACCGGCCTTTCCAGCACCTCGCCCAGCAGCCGCGCGACCTCCGTGAAGGAGATCGGGTGCGGGCCGGTGGGGGTGTAGATCCTGCCGTGGTGGAGCTCGGGGCCGTCGGTGAGCACCCGCGCGGCGAGTTCGGCGATATCCCGTGTGTCGATCATGCCGAGGCGGCCCTCCCCCATGCTGAGCCGGAACGCGCCCTCGGCCGCGATATCGCCGGCCTCGTTGAGCAGGTTCTGCATGAACCAGTGCGGCCGCAGGATCGTCCAGCTCAGTCCGGACCGCTGCAGTTCGTGGTCGGACAGTGCGTGCAACCGCCCGCTGCGCGTCGGGGCGTCGGCTGCCGCACGCACCGCGGACAGCCGCACCACCCGCTCGACGCCCGCCTGACGAGCGGCCCAGACGGCGTTCATGCTGTGCTCGGGCGCCCGGGGGTCGTTCGGGGTCAGCAGCCACAGGTCCTGCACCCCCGCGAAGGCCCGCGGCAGCGAGCGCGGATCGCCGAGATCCCCGAGCACGACGTCGACGCCACGTTCCCGCAGCGGTGGCGCCTTCGATTCGTCCCTGACCAGTGCCCGCAGCCGCAGGCCGGAGTGTTCGAGCGCGTCGATCAGCGCACCGGAGACGGTTCCGGTGGCTCCGGTGAGCAGCAACCTGCGATTCATGCCTTTCCTTTCTCCGCGAACGGGGGTGGGAGCTGTGCGGCCGCGATGGACAGCAGGGCGAGCGCGAAACCGGCGCCCTGGATCGGGGTGAGGGCCTGGCCAAGTACCAGCCAGCCCAGTGCCGCCGCCACGGCCGGGGACAGCAGGGGCAGGAAGGACACCGCCGTGACCGGGAGCCTGCCGAGGCCCTGGAACCACAGCACATAGGCGACCGCCGTGCCGATGATGGCCAGCCAGGCATAGCCGCCGAGTGCGGCGGCGTCCGGCATCGGTGGCAGCCCTTCGACCAGGAGTGCCACCGGCAGGAGCAGCAGCCCGCTCGCGGTGAGCTGCCAGCCGGTGAAGGCGAGCGTCCCGGTCCCCGGCGGGCGCCCCCAGCGCTTGGTCAGCACCACCCCGGCCGACATCGAAGCGGCTGCGGCAAGACCGGCAAGAATCCCGACCAGATCAAAGGTGATCGTCCCGCGCAGCACGATCAGGCCGACGCCGACCACCCCGGCGACGCCCCAGCCCAGCCGCCAGCGGGTGGGGCGCTCCCCGAGCAGGGCGAACGCCAGACCGGCGACCAGGAGCGGTTGCACCGCGATCAGGGTGGCCGCGACACCGCCCGGCAACCGGTAGGCGGCGACGAACAGCAGGGTGTTGAACGCCCCGATGTTCAGCATCCCCAGCACGGCGCAGCGCCACCACCAGTCACCGGCGGGCAGCCTCCTGGCGATCAGTAGCAGGAGCAGGCCTGCCGGAAGCACCCGGAGCACGCCGGAAAGCAGCGGAATCCCCGGGGGCAGGAACTCCGTGGTCACCAGATACGTCGTCCCCCAGCTCACCGGCGCCGCCGCGGTGAGGCCGGTGAACCCCCAGACCCGCGCCGGGTTCGCCGGGACGGTGGGGCCGGGGACCGCGTGGGCTCGGCGCACCACCCCTCCTCTCAACGTTGAAATATTTAACGTTGAGAGACTAGCGACACTGGCAGCACTACGTCAAACAGTTCAATGTTGAGAGTTTCGGTCTGTATCCCATTCCGGGCTGTCCACGAAGTGCACGTCGTACCGTTCGTGCACCCGCGCGACCTCCTCCTCCGGCAGGTTCCCGCGCAGGATCTCCGGCAGCAGCCGGAAGTAGCCGAACCGCTCGACCCCCGGCACCAGCGTGATGAGGACATCGGCGGAGGTGCCAGGTGCGGCGGCGAAGGCATGCCGCATGCCTGCCGGGACCACCACGTAGCCACCCCGGTCCACGGTGACCAGCTCGGCGCCGACCAGCATCCGCAGTGCGCCGTCGAGCACGTAGAACGCCTCCGCGGACCGCTCGTGGTAGTGCGGTTTCGTACCGGGCTCCCCGGCCTGGAGGTGGAGCCGGTTCGCGCCGAGCAGCCCGCCGGTGTGACTGCTGTCGGCCAGCAGCCACAGTGCGGGCCGCTCGATGGTCTCCACCTCTGCCGCCTGCACCACCCGGGCACCGTTGGCCGTCATACCCATCTCCCATCTAGTTGACACCTTCAACCAAGCTATGCCCGGTAGTTGAAGGTGTCAACTTGCTATGGTCACCGGGTGACCGAATGGCTTGACGCGGAACAGCAACGCGACTGGCGGGCGTTCATCGAGGGATCGATCCGGTTCATCGACCTGCTCGACCGGAACCTCCAGGAGCAGCACGGACTGACCCTGGCCGAGTACGAGCTCCTGGTCCGGTTGTCCGAGGCGGACGGGCAGTCGATGCGGATGGCCGAACTGGCTGCCGTGGCGTACTACTCGCGCAGCCGGCTTTCCCACCGGATCGCCGGACTGGAGAAGCGCGGCCTGGTCCGGCGCGAGCCGACAGCCGACGACCGGCGCGGCGTCCTCGCCCTGCTCACCGAGGACGGATACCGGACATTGCGCCGCGCCGCGCCGGACAACCTGCGTACGGTGCGGGAGCACTTCGTGGACGTGATCGAGCCAGGGGACCTGCGCGCGGTCGGCCGGGCGCTGCGCGCGGTCATCAGCAGGCTGACTTAGGCACTGTTCAAGAAGGCTGTTCTCGGCCCCTATGGACCATGGCTGCCGCTGTGCGGTGTGCCCACCGGGAGCTGGTGTGCACGACTGATCGGGCCCTCACTCAGGCCGAGGCGGAGATGTTCGATGTGGTAGACGGCCTCGTCGAGCAACATGGCGACGTGGCTGTCGTAGAGGCTGTAGACGATGCTGCGGCCGTGCCGGGCGCCGGTGACCAGGCCGAGGTTGCGTAGCAGGCGCAGCTGGTGGGAGACCGCGGAGGTCTCCATGCCCACCGCGTCGGCGAGTTCGTTGACCGGGCAGGGGCTTTCCCGGAGCCGGGTGAGGATGAGCAGGCGGCTCGGGGTGGCCAGTGCCTGCAGGGTCGCGGCCACCGTCGCGGCGTCCTCCGCGTTCAGCCGGGCAGGCGGGTGCCCTGGCGGTTCATGACCCATGGCGGCCAGTCTAGCCCAGCAAATAATTGAAGAGCTCTTCAATCGTTCTGCTATGGTGCGGAGGCCAGGCCGGTCGAACGAAGCAGCGGGAGGCGCGCGGTGGAATCGTCGTTGTTCGGTAACCGGGACTACCGGCACCTGTTCGCCGCACAGGTGGTCGCCCTGTTCGGTACCGGGCTGGCCACCGTGGCGCTCGGGCTGCTCGCGTACGAGCTGGCCGGAGCGCGGGCGGGGGTGGTGCTTGGCACCGCGCTGGCGATCAAGATGGTCGCGTACGTGACGATCGCGCCGATCGCGGGCGCGTTCGCCGACCGGGTGCCGCGCCGCCTGTTCCTGGTGACGCTGGATCTGGCGCGGGCCATGGTGGTGCTGGCGCTGCCGTTCGTGACCGAGGTCTGGCAGATCTACGTGCTGATCCTGGTGTTGCAGTCGGCGTCGGCGGCGTTCACCCCGACGTTCCAGGCGGTACTGCCGGACATTCTGCCCGGCGAGCGGGACTACACCCGCGCCCTGTCGATCTCACAGCTCGCCTCGAGCATGGAAACACTGCTCAGCCCGGTGCTGGCGGCGGCGGTCCTGAGTGTGGTGAGCTTCCACTGGCTGTTCAGCGGTACCACCGTCGGGTTCCTTGCGTCGGCGGTGCTGGTGGTGACCTCGCGGATTCCGCACGCACGCCCGAGCGCGCGCACCGGGTTGTGGGAGCGGATCGCGGCGGGCACCCGGATCTTCCTGGCCACGCCGCGGCTGCGCGGGGTGCTGGCGCTGGATCTGGCGGTGGCCGGTGCGGGTGCGGTGGTCATGGTCAACACGGTGAACTACGTGCACGACGCACTCGGGCTCGGCGATGCCGACGTCGCGGTGCTGCTGGCCGCGAACGGTGCGGGCACGATCGTGGTTGCCCTGACCCTGCCCCGAATCCTGGACGTGGTGGCGGAGCGGGCGGTGATGGTTACTGGCGCGCTTGCGCTGTCCGGTGGCGTGTTCGCCGCGATCGGACTGTCCACAGCGGATGGGGGCGGGTGGCGGTGGCCGGTCGCACTCGGGGTGTGGGCAGTGCTCGGAGCCGGAGCGGGACTGGTGCTGACCCCGATCGGCCGGGTACTACGCCGCTCCACCCGCGAGGCCGATCGTCCGGCGATCTTCGCCGCGCAGTTCTCCCTGTCCCACGCCTGCTGGCTACTCAGCTACCCCGTTGCGGGCTGGGTGGTCACCGCGACCGGGTTCACCGGCGGGTGGCTCACCCTCGCCGCGCTCACCGTCACCGGCACCCTTGCCGCCTGGCTGCTGTGGCCCCGCCACGACCCCGAGGCCCTGCCCCACGTGCACCACAACCTTCCCGACGACCACGAACATCTGACCGGCGCCGCACCCACAAGCGACGGCGGCTGGCGGCACACCCACACCTTCACCATCGACCCGCACCACCGGAACTGGCCGACGCCACACCTCGGGGCGCGACGATAACGGGGCGGTCGGACGGTAGCGCTCCACTCCGCCCGACCACCACGGCCCGGCTCATCGATCGCGGGGGCCGGTCAGCGCCAGCGTCACGATGACGGCCAGCACTGCGGCGCTGAACAGGCCGGTGGCGGCGAACGCGTCGGCGAAGGCGGCACGGGCAACGTCGACCAGTTGCCCTGCCTGCTCCGGCGGGAGGCTTTGCGCGGCGGACCTCGCCGCGGCGACTCCCTCGCCTGCGGCGGTGGCCGCGTGCGCAGGGATGCCATCCGGTAGCGCACCGGCCAGGCTGGCGCCGTACACGGCGGTGACCACACTGCCCGCGACGGCCACGCCCACCGCGACACCCAGCTCGCCCGCGGTCTCCGACACCGCGGCCGCGGAGCCTGCCCGTGCCGGTGGCACGGATCCGACCACCAGGTCGGTGCTCAGCACGCCCACCGGCGCGACGCCGAACACCGCGATCGAGACCAGCGCGAGCACGACCGGCAGGCCGGTGCCAAGGTCGGTCGTGGCCACCAGCAGGCAGCTGACCAGCGCGATCAGCCCGACTCCGGCGAGGAACCCGCGCGCGCCGAACCGCCGGCCCAGCCGGGGCGCGAGCAGCGATGCGATCACCGACACCACGGCGATCGGCACCATCAGCAACCCCGCGTGCAGGGCGGACTCGCCCCGGACCAGCTGCAGGTACTGCGGCACCAGGAAGAACAGCCCGTTCACCGCGACCGTGCCGAGCAGCATCAGCGAGACGGCGGAGACGAACCTCCAGCGGACGAACAGCGTGACGTCCAGCAGCGGATCAGGCATCCTTCGCTGCCTGCGGACGAACACCCATCCGAAGCCGATCCCGGCAAGGGCCGCCAGCGCGGGCACCGTCCCCGCGCCGTGTGCGATGGTCTCCTTGACCCCGTACACCAGCGGCAGCATGGTCGCAAGCGACAGCGCCACGCTGATCAGGTCGATCCGGCTCCTGGCGCCGGGTTCCCGGTGCTCGGGCAGCAGCACCGGCCCGAGCGCGATCAGCAGCAGCATCACCGGCACGCCCAGCAGGAACACCGCGCCCCACCAGAAGTGCTCCAGCACCAGCCCGCCGATGACCGGCCCGGCCGCGACCCCGGCGGAGAAGGTGGTCATCCAGATCGCGATCGCGAACGAGCGCTGCCGCGCGTTCCGGAACATGGTGCTGATCAAGGCGAGCGTGGACGGCATCAACGTGGCCCCGGCGACGCCGAGCACCGCGCGGGCGGCGATCAGCAGCTCCGCGGTCGAGGCGAACGCGGCCAGCACCGAGGCCGCGGCGAACGCCGCCCCGCCGACCAGCAGCAGCCTGCGCCGTCCGATGCGGTCCCCGAGCGACCCCATGGTGAGCAGGAACCCGGCGATCAGGAACCCGTAGATGTCCAGGATCCACAGCTGCTGGGTGGCGCTCGGTGCCAGGTCGGCGGTGAGCTGGGGCGCGGCCAGGTACAGCACGCTGACGTCCAGTGCGAGCACAAGCAACGGCAGGGCGAGCAACGCGAGGCCGCACCACTCGCGCCTCCCGGCGAGGGGTGCGGCGTTCTCGTCGGTGGTCTCCTCCGTGCCGGCGCTCATTCCGCCGCCCCCGCCCGGAACGGGCGCCGCTCCCGCTGCCTGCGCAGCGCGTCGCCCCACCAGGACAGTTCGTCGAGCATGCCCCGCGCGGACTTCTCGTACAGCTCGGTATCGACCGGCGTGCCGTCGTCGCCGAAGCAGTCCGGATAGTTCGGGAAGGTCACGCTGGTCCGCACCGACACGGCATGCAACTCGTTGAACACCTGGCGCAGATGCTCGACCGCGCGCAGCCCGCCCGCGATCCCGCCGTAGCTGACGTAGCCGACCGGTTTGGCCTGCCACTCCGCGTAGAACCAGTCGATCGCGTTCTTCAGCGAAGCGGGGAAGCTGTGGTTGTACTCAGGGGTGACGACGACGAACGCATCGGCCTTGGCCAGCCACGGGGACAAGTCCCGGACCTGGCTGGGCACCTCGGTGGCGTCGTCGGCAGGAAGTACGTCCGGCAGCCACGCCTCGGCAAGGTCGATCATGTCGACCTTCAGGTCCGTACGAGCGCGGGCCTGCCCGGCGAACCACTCCGCGGCAGTGGGACAGAACCGGCCGGCCCGCGTGCTGCCGATGATCACCACGAGCCGCAGCTGTTCCTCGGTCATGCTCTCCTCCTCGGGTTGCCCGGATACGTGCTGGCCAGACTCCGGGGCCGGGGTTCGGATCCGGTTCGGGTTCACTTCGGAGGGCTTACGGTCCGGGGTCGCCGGCGTGGTCTCCGGTAACGTCGGGAAGGTGCGGTTTGCGGTGCTGGGCTCGGTGCGGCTGCGCACCGACCGGGGTGAACCGGTGCGGGTGCCCGAGCTGAAGGTCCGGCTGTTGCTCGCGCACCTGCTGCTGCACGTCGGCGAGCCGGTGTCGGTGGACCGGCTGATCGACCGGCTGTGGGGCGAGCGGATACCTGCGGACCCGAAGGCGTCCCTGCAGGCGAAGGTGTCCCAGCTGCGCCGCGTGCTCGCCGAGGCCGAGCCGGGCGGCAGGGACCTGGTGGTCGCCGAACCCCCGGGGTATCGGCTGCGGGTACCGGACACCGCACTGGACTCCGGCCGGTTCGCCGCACTACTGGAACGGGCAAGGGCCGAAGGCGACCCCAAGGCGAAGGCCGCGCTGCTGGACGACGCGCTGGCACTGTGGCGTGGGCCCGCGTTCGCCGACATCGCGGACTCGCCCGCGGCGCAACCGGTGATCACGCGCCTGCGGGATCAGTGGCTGACCGTGCAGGAGGAGCGCGCCGAGGCGCTGCTGGAACTGGGCGAGCACACGCTGGTCGCCGGTGAGCTGGAGGAGGTGGCGGGCGCGCATCCGCTGCGGGAGCGGCTGCGCGCGGCCCAGATCCGGGCCCTGTACCTCGCGGGACGGTCGAGCGAGGCGCTGGCCGTGTTCGAGGAGCTGCGCACCCGCCTGCGGGACGAGCTGGGGGCCGACCCCAGCCCGGAACTCGCCGAGTTGCACCGCGCCGTGCTGCGCCACAGCCCGGAGTTGCGGCCCGGCGAGCCGCGGCACGGTGTCCGGCGGCCGTTGCCCGCGTCGTTGACCGAGCTGGTGGGGCGGGACACGGACGCCCGGCGCGTGCGGGAGCTGCTGGAGCGGGCCCGGCTGGTCACCCTGGTCGGCATCGGCGGGGTCGGCAAGACCCGGCTGGCGCTGGCGGTGGCGCACGAGCTGGACGGGCAGTTGCCCGAGGGAGTCCGCTTCGTCGAGCTGGACCCCCTCCCTTCGACCGCAGCGGACACCGGCGCCGCGGCGGTGGCCGCGGTCGTCGAGCGGGTCGGCCAGGCCTTCGGCGCGCAGGCCGCGGCCAGCGCGGGCCACACCTCGGGCCGGGACACCGATCCGGCCGACCGGCTCGCCGCCGCCGCACGCTGCGTTCGAGGTCTGCTGGTGCTGGACAACTGCGAGCATGTGGCGGGGGCGGTGGCGGAGCTGGTGATTCGCTTGCTGGCCGCGGCGCCGGAGCTGCGGGTGCTGGCCACCAGCAGGGAGCCGCTGGAGGTGGGTGGCGAGGTCCTGCACGCGGTGGAACCCCTGCCGGAGGCCGAAGCGGTCCGGCTGTTCACCGAGCGGGCCGCCGCGGCCGACCCCGAATTCACCCTGGACGAACGGGCCACCGCCGAGGTGAGCGCGATCTGCGCGCGGCTGGACCACATCCCGCTGGCGCTGGAGCTGGCCGCGGCGCGGGTCCGCGGGCTGGGGCTGCGCGGGCTGGCGGAACGGCTGGACGACCGGTTCGCGGTGCTGTCCGGACGCCGCCGGGACGCACCGCAGCGGCAGCGGACCCTGCGTGCCGTGATCGACTGGAGCTGGGCCCTGCTCACCGGCGCGGAGCAGGCGGTGCTGCGGCGGCTTTCGGTGTGCAGCGGCGGCTGCACGCTGGACGCGGCCGAGGAGATCTGCGCGGGCGGGCCCGTGGTGGATCGGGCCGGGGTGCTGGACTCCTTGTCCCGGCTGGTCGACCGGTCGCTGGTGACCCGCACGGCGAACGGGCGCTACCGGATGCTGGACTCGGTCGCGGCGTATGCGCACGAGCGGCTCGCCGAAGCCGGCGAGCTGCACTCCGTGCGGCGGCGGCATCTCGCGTACTACCTGGAGCTGGCTGAGGTCGCCGCACCCCAGCTGCGCGGGCGGGAACAGCGTGCGTGGCTGGAACGGCTGGATGCCGAGTCGGCGAACCTGACCGCCGCGATGTGCAACGCCGAGCAGACGGACGAGGGCTTGCGCCTGGTGGACGCGCTGGCCTGGTTCTGGTTCCTGCGCGGAAGGCCGGACGAGGCGATCACCGCGGCCGATGTGATGCTCGCCGAGCCCGGCGGGGACCCGCGGCTGCGTGCCTCGGTGCGGGTCTGGCGCACCGGATTCGCCCGGTGGTCTCGCGGGGACGTCAGGTCCGAAGACGACGCGGACCTGCTGGCCGGATTCGCGCCTGGCAGCAACGAATCGGCGCGAGCCCGGTGGTTCCTCGCGTTCACGCATTGGGGTTTCGGGGACATCCGGATCGCGTCCGAATGGCTCGGCACCGCCTTGCGCACCTTCCGCAAAACCGGTGACGAGTGGGGCTGCGCCGCCGCGCTTGCCGTCCGGGCAGGCTACGCGGCTCTGCGCGACGACCTGACGGGAGCGGGGCGCGACGCCCGGCGCGCCGCTGACCTCTTCACCGACCTGGGTGACCGGTGGGGCCTGCTCCAGGCGCTGGACACCCTCGCGAGGGTCGCGGAGGTGGCGGGGGACTACCGGGAAGCGACCCGGCACCACGCGCAGGGACTGCGCATCGCCGAGGACCTCGAGCTGCGGCCGGAGATCGCGGGCAGGCTGGCTGGTCTTGGCATGATCATCATGCTGGCCGGTGACCTCGATACCGCGCAGGCGCAGCACGAGCGCGCCCGGCGACTGGCCGTCGAGCAGGGAAACACCATCCTGGCCGCGTTCGCCGAGTTCGGGCTCGCGCTCACCGCCCGCCGTCGCGACGACCTGGACACCGCGGAACGGCTGCTGTCGCCGTGGCTGGACGATCGTGATGCGCATGGTTTCGCGGCCCTGACCCCGCTGGCCGAACTGGGTTTCATCGCCGAGCTGCGCGGGGAGGGCGAGCGCGCGCGGCAACTGCACGAATCGTCCTACCGCACGGCCACGGCCTCCGGCGGCGGGCCGCGCGCGGTGGCGCTGGCGCTGGAGGGCCTGGCAGGCGCGTGGTCGTTGCTCGGGGAGCACGAGCGTGCCGCGGGCTTGCTCGGCGCGGCGGACGCGGCCCGCCGTGGCGTCGGGGCGCCCTTGCCGCCTGCCGAACGCGGCGACGTCGACCGAATCGGCGCGCGCCTCCGGGCCGCGCTCGGCGAGCAGCCCTTCGCGGACGCCTTCGCCGCCGGCGCGCAGCGCGACCCGGACGAGCTGGTCACCGGTCGTGGGTGTTTCTCCCGGCCGCGGTGAACCTGAGCCTGACTCTGTCAAGGTCAAGCTGAGAGCGGTCAGTCCCCCCGCGAGGTCCGCGTTCCGGCGACGGCGATGGCCGCGCCGACGACCATGGCGATCCCGGCCCAGGTGAAGGTTCCGCCGACACCGACGGCCTGGACCAGGGGTTGGGCGGCCAGCGGCGAGAGGAACTGGCCGAGGAAGATCCCGGCGACGAGTCCACTGAGGACACGGCCACGTCGGGCCGGCGGGGCGAGCTCGGACAGGCGCAGGGTGAGGTTGGGGACGGCGAGTCCGACGCCGGCACCGCCGACCAGCAACCCCGCCGCGGCACCGGAAACCGTGCCGGTGCCGCCGACCAGCAGCCAGCCCGCGCCGAGCAGCGCGATGCTGATCGTGGTGATCGCGGGGCTGCGCAGGCGCTTGCGCAGCGCGGGGAAACCGAGCGCGCCGAGGGTGCTGGTGAGCGTGCTCCCCGCGATGACGACACCCACGGTGCCCGGGCCGGTGCCGAGGCCCGCCAGCAGGAACGGCACCTGAGTCGGCGCCAGGTAGAACACCATCGTCGCGCCAAGGGCCAGGGCGTAGATCCCGAGCACGGGAGCGCTCGCCACTCGACCACGATCTGCGGCGACCCCGGCCGCCTCCCGTGGCCGGTCCCGCACGGCGAGGATCGCCGACAACGCGACCCCGGCCGCCAGGCTGTAGAGCCAGAACGGCACCCGCCAGTCGATGGTGGCGAGCGCCCCGGCCAGCGGCAGGAACACCACCCCGCCGAGGCTCGCGAAGGCCTGCTGTAGCCCGAGGAAGGACGCCCGCCGTTGCCCATCGAACCAGTCGGTGATCGTCGTGCTGACCGCCGTCATGACCCCGCCGATGGCGATGCCGAGCAGTGCCCTGGTCGCCAGCAACAGGTAGAGGTCCGCCACGAAGTACCCCGCGGTGCCGCTGACCGCGTACAGCAGGAGGCAGGACACCAGCAGCGGGCGGCGCCCGGCCCGGTCGGCGACCAGGCCGGACACCGGGGCGCTGATGGCGATCATCAGTGAGGTGATCGTCATCGCGAGCCGGACCAGCAGGGACGCCGCCGGCTCGGCGGCGAAGACCTGCTGCATCCTCGGGAGGCTGGGGGCGACGACGGCCGGCGCCATGATCGTCAAGGTGGCGGCGGCCAGGATCGTGCCGCGGGCGAGGACGGAAGGTACCGCGCGGTCGGTGTGCGTCGTCATGGCCATCCCGATCACTTCGTCGTGGTGTTCAGTTCGCGTGCTTGCCAGGCGCGGCGCTGCCGGTGTACTCGTCGAGACCGGCGACGAGCCCGGCGATGTCCGGTATGGCCTCGAACCGGCGGCGGTGGATCTCGGCGATCCGCGTGCCCATCTCCGGGTCCGGGTCGTCGGTGATGTCGAACGACACGAACTTCTCGACCAGTGGCAACCCGATCCGGTCGGTGTGCAGGTGCGCCGGGTGGTTCATGTACTCCTCGTAGCCCGCGATGTCCTCGATCACGAAGACGGCGCCGTACTCGTACTCCCCGCCGAAGTCGGGTCCGACGACGAACGAGGTGACGGACGGGATGACGCGGCCCTGGTTGCGCAGGCTCTCCAGCGCGGCCTCCCGGTCCTCCTCCGGGACGCCGGGCTTCAGGGTGATGCGAATGCCGTGGTAAATCATCGAACGGTCCTTCCTGTTGGAATCGGTTCTGGTTTTCACGCCGCGGTGAACGCGGCGGCGTAGTCGCGGGCGAACTCGGTCACGTCACGTGCCGGCTGCCCGGTGAGGTCGGCGACCGAGGTGGACACCTCGGCGGCCTCGCCCCTTGCGTAGTGGGCGTAGTCCTCGACGAGGCCCTCGAGCTGCCAGGTCGGCAGGACGCCGTTCAGTGCGGCGGTGAACTGCTCGGCGGAGGCCTCGTGGAAGGTGATGTCCCGCCCGGTGGCGGTGCCGAGCGCCTCGGCGATCTGCTCATGGGTCACCGCGCGCGGCCCGGTCAGCGAGTAGCTGTGGCCGGTGTGCCCCGCGCTGGTCAGCACGGCCGCGGCGGCCGCGGCGATATCCCTGGTGTCGATGGCACTGACCGCGGCGCCCCCGATCGGGGCTGCGAACCAGCCCTGCGCGATGCTGACTGCGAAACCGAGCAGCGCCTGCAGGTAGAGGTTGGGGCGCAGCACGGTGTGGTCGATGCCGAGTCCCCGGACGTGGGCTTCGACCTCGGCGTGCCAGCGCAGGAACCGCACCGGTGAGCCCGCGCGGGCCGCGTACTGCGAGAGCAGCACCAGCCGGCGCACCCCGGCTTCGCGGGCGAGGTCGGCGAACCGGATCTGGAGCTCGGCGGCGTCCTCGGCCGAGGGGCTGTTGAGGAAGACCGCGTCGACTCCCTTCAGCGCGGCGGCCACCGACTCCGGATCCCGCAGGTCGGCACCGACGGTCTCGGCGCCGGGGACGGGACGATGCGGATTGCGGGTAATCGCGCGGACGGTGACCCCACGGGCTTGCAGGGCCGGGACCAGTGCGGAGCCGACGGTCCCGGTCGCGCCGGTCACGAGCACGGTGGAGGTGTTCATGGTTGGTGTTTCCTTTCTTGGCAGTGAGTCAGCGCGCGCCGACGGCGGACGGGACGGGCTCGGTCCTGGTGGTACGGAAGAGCGCCAGTGCGAGTGCGATGAGGATGAGCGCGGCCTCGCCGAGGAACGCGGTGGTGAAGTCGATGTCCCCATGCGTCCCCGCGGCGCCGATGGCGATGCCGGCGAGTGCGGCGAGACCGACCGCGCCACCCAGCTGCTGTGCCGCGTTGATCAACCCGCTGAGCAGGCCGGACTCCCCGTCCGCGCTCTCCCGCACGCCCATCGCGGTGGCGTTCACGAGGCCGAGTCCGAGGCCGGTGCCGATCAGCAGGAACGCGCCGAGCAGGCTGAGCGAGAAGCCGCTCGTCGTCGGATCCCAGGTCAGCCACAGGAAGCCGGTGAGCAGCACCAGGAGGCCGGCCGGCAGCGCGTGGGCCAGCCCCATGCGCTTGGCCAGCAGCGGCGCGAGACCGGCGCCTACGATGATCATGGTGGCGATCGGGATCTGCGCCATCCCTGCCTCCAGCGGGCTCATCCCGAGCACCTCCTGCTGGTACTGGGGCAGGAAGAAGAAGAGACCGGTCAGCGAACCGCCGATCAGGAAAACCACCACGTTCGCGGTGACCACCGGCCGCCTCCGGAAGACACCCAGCGGGACCAGGGGGTGTGCGGACCGGCGCTCGACGAGCACGAACGCGGCCAGGCCCGCCAGGCTGATCGCGAGGCCGGTGAGCGTGCCGGGCGCGCCCCAGCCTGCCTCGGCTGCGGAGACCATGCCGAGCGCGAGCGCGGAGACCCCCAGGGTGATGATGGCGGCGCCGAGCGCGTCGAACCGGCCGGGCCTGCCAGGGGCCCGCGGCGCCGAGCGCCACACGATGACCGCCCCGATGACGCCGAACGGCACCGGAGTCAGGAACACCGACTGCCAGCCCAGCATCTCGGTCAGCGTTCCACCGAGGAAGACGCCGACCAGGCTGCCCGCACCCGAGACGGCGCCCCAGATGCCCATCGCACGGGAGCGTTCCGCAGGCGACCGGTAGAGGGCGAGCACGAGCGAGAGCGCGGCCGGTAGCACAACCGCGGCCCCGATTCCCTGCGCGATCCGCCCGGCGATCAACATCCCGCCGCTGGTCGCCAGCGCGCAGCAGACCGATGCCGCGAGGTAGCCGGCCATGCCGGCCAGGAAGACCTTCCGGCCGCCGAGCACGTCGGCGAGCCTGCCGCCGAGCAGCAGCAGGCCCGCGAAGGCCACCAGATAGCTGTCCACCACGACCGTGAGCTCGGCGGCCGAGATGCCGAGGCCCTCGCGGATGGTCGACCCGGCGAGGTTGACCATCGCGCTGTCTAGAATGACCAGGAACATGGCGGCCGCCAGGCCGCCCATCGCCAGCCCGCGTGGTGCCTGCGGGCGGTCGAGCACCGCGGTGGGCGCGGTTTCGTTACTCATGGTGCCGTCCTTCTCGGTGGATGGCTTGCCGGCCCGCTCCGGGAGTGACGAGGGGCCGCGTCACACCACGACAATCGCGTGCGCATGCCCCCACTCGCGTCGGTGACAATCACCTAGGTTCCGCGGGCACCGGGCGTGGGCGGTGTGCCGAGGTGCCGGGACCTCCCCTATGGTTCGCACCATGTCCTCGGCGTTCTCCCGCCCGCTCGTCGGCAGGCACGACGAGATCGCCAGCCTCGTCGCCCTCGTCGGCGGCGCGGAACGGGGCGCCGGTGGCGTGCTCGTCCTGCGCGGCGAACCGGGCATCGGCAAGAGCGCGCTGCTGGACCACGCCGAGCGGGCGGCGCCGGAGCGGTTCCAGCTCATCCGGGCTTCCGGGTCGGAGTTCGAGGGCGAGCTGGCGTTCGCCGCGCTGCACCAGCTGTGCGTACCGGTACTGGGACATCTCGACGCCCTTTCCGACCCCTACCGCGACTCTTTGCTGGTCGCGTTCGGACTGGCCGACGGCGCGCCGGACCCGTTCCGGGTCGGCCTCGCCGTGCTCGAGCTGCTGGCGACCGCGACCGCGGAAGGCCCGCTGTTGTGCCTTGTCGACGACGCGCACTGGATGGACGCCGCCTCGGCGCGGGCGCTGACCTTCGTGGCGCGACGGATCGCGGCGGAGCCGATCGCGATGGTGTTCGCGGCCCGCGACTCCGATGCCGCCGGTGGGCTGGACGAACTGCCCGGCCTGACGGTCGGCGGCCTGAGCGAGGCGCATGCGCGCGCGTTGCTCGCCGAGGAGAAGACCCTGACGCTCGACGAGCGGGTGCGTGATCGCGTGCTCGCCGAGGCACGCGGAAACCCGCTGGCCCTGATCGAGTTGCCGAAGGCGGGTGGCTTCGCGCTGCCCACGCCGTCGCCGGTCGCGAGCCGGATCGAGCGCAGCTTCCAGGCCAGGACGGCGGAACTGCCCCAGGACGCGCGGCTGCTGCTGACTCTCGCCAGCGCTGATCCCACCGGTGACCCGGGGCTACTGTGGACGGCCGCACAGCGGCTGGACATCGACGTTTCCGCCGCCAGCGCCGCCGCCGAGTCCTCCGGACTGGTGCGGTTGGACACCCGCGTCCGGTTCTGCCACCCGCTGGCCCGCTCGGCCACCTACCGCGCGGCCGCGCCGGAGCGGCGGCACGCGGCGCATCGGGCACTGGCCGAGGCCACCGACCCGGTTGCCGCACCGGACCGGCGGGCCTGGCACCACGCCCAGGCCACCACCGGGCCGGATGAGCAGGTCGCGGCGGAGCTGGAGTCATCCGCCTCGCGTGCGCAGGCACGTGGCGGTGTGGCGGCGGCCGCCGCTTTCCTCGAACGTGCGGCCGCGCTGTCGCTCGACCCCGGCAAGCAGACCGAGCGCACCCTGGCGGCCGCGCGGGCCACGCTCGAAGCCGGTGAGCCGGAAGCGGCGGCGGACCTGCTGGCCAGCATCGACACCGAGACACTCGAGCAGCTCCAGCACGCATCCGTGGACCTGCTGCGCGGGCAGATCGCCTTCGCCGAAGGCGCGGACGGGGTCACCAGGGGGCCGGAACTCATCCTGCGGGCGGCGCAACGGCTCGGCACCAGTGATCCGCGACGGTCGCGCGAGTACTTCGTGGCGGCGCTGGAGATGGGGCTGCTCGTCGGGCGGGCCGTCGGGGTGCTGGACCGGGTACTGGCGGCGGCCCGCTCGGCCCCGCAGGCGGCGGAACCACCGGATCTGCTCGACGCACTGATCGTGTTGACCACCGAGGGTCACCAGGCCGGCGTGCCTGCGCTGCGGCGGGTGCTCACCGGCGGCGGCGCGGGCTGGACCAGCGCGCCGGCGCTGGCCACGGTGCTCGCGGGCGAGCTGTGGGACCTCGACCTGCACGCCACGATCGTCGACTGGCTGATGCGGACCGGCCGGGACACCGGATCCCCGATGACCATCCGGCTCGGCCTGTCGCAGGTGGCCATCGGCGCGGTGTTCACCGGCGACTTCGGGCAGGCGATGGCCGCGATCGCCGAGGAGGAGGCGATCGCCGACGCCCTCGGCGACGCGCCACAGCTGTACTCCAGACTGCACCTTGCGGCGATGCGTGGCCGCCGCCAGGAGGCGTTCGACCTGTTCGCCGGGGTGGCAGGCCGGGGCAGCGGTCATTCGAACGCGAACGTGCACTGGGCAGCGGCCCTGCTGCACAACGGCCTCGCCGAGTACCAGGACGCGCTGGCGGCGGCCACCAGGGCCGTGGCAGGCAACGACCTCTACGTCACCGGTATCGGGCTGCCCGAGCTGGTGGAGGCCGCGGTCCGGTGCGGCGAGCTGGCCACCGCGGAGTCGGCACTGGAGTCCCTGCTCGAGCGCACCGAACCCGCGGGAACCGACTACGCCCTCGGCGTCGCGGCCGGCGCGCGGGCGCTGGTCGGCGGCCGGGAAGCCGACTACCGGGAGGCCATCGAGCGGCTGGCGGGCAGCCGGATGGCACCGGATCTCGCGCGGGCACACCTGCGGTACGGGGAGTGGCTACGCCGCGCAGGCCGCCGTCGCGACGCCCGCGAGCACCTGCGCACCGCACACGAGCAGCTGTCGGAGATCGGGCTCGAGGCGTTCGCCCAGCGGGCCGCGGACGAGCTGCGCGCGACCGGGGAGGTGGCCCGCAGCCGCTCCGAGCACACCTACGAGCGCCTGACCATGCAGGAAATGCATATCGCGCGCCAGGTCGCCGCCGGTGCGACCTCGAAGGAGGTCGCCGGGCACCTGTTCCTCAGCCCGCGCACCATAGATGCCCACCTGCGCAACATCTTCCGCAAGCTCGGCATCACCTCCCGCAGGCAGCTCAAGGACATCCCCGACCTCGGCTGACGCAACCCCTCCCGCAGCGAGTGCCCTGAACGTGGCTTTCCGGACGCTCACCGTCGCGAACGGCACATCCGAGACGTCTGACGTCTCGAAAGCCACGTTCAGGACTTGATGCGGCACTAGGTGGCTGCTGCCGACGCGAAGGGCGCCGAGGTCGCGCGACCGTGTCCGGAGACACCCGGAGCCCGCCGCTCCGGTACCGGAAAGGTTGCGAATGATCTTCTCAGTTCATGTCCACACTGGAGAGTCATGGAACGGGGACCCGGTGCTCGCCGACCGCGACGGCATGCGGGCCGCCCTGCACGAATCCCTCACCGCGTGGCTCGGCCACCGCAGGAAGGCGGCGGAGCACCTGTGACCGCCGGACGTCACACCGGGGACGGGTTCAGCCGCGCAAAACCTTCCTGGCGCCGGTAGGGAAAGTACGGATAGGGCGCGGTTCTGGTGCTGACGGCGTCGAGCCTCGCGGCCTGATCGGCGCTCAGTTCCCAGCCGGTGGCGCCGAGGTTCTGGCGGAGTTGCGCCTCGTTCCGGGCACCGATGATGACCGATGCGACCGTCGGTCGTCGCAGCAGCCAGTTGATCGCGATCTGCGGGATGCTCTTGCCGGTCTCCTCGGCGATCTCGTCGAGGACGTCGACCACACGGAAGAGGTGTTCGTCGTCCACCGGCGGGCCGTAGTCGGCGGTCTGATGCAGACGACTGCCCGGCGGGAGGGGTTGACCACGCCGTACCTTGCCGGTGAGTCGCCCCCAGCCGAGCGGGCTCCAGACCAGCGCGCCGACGCCCTGGTCGAGTCCGAGTGGCATCAGCTCCCACTCGTAGTCACGGCCGACCAGCGAGTAGTAGACCTGATGGGCGACGTAGCGCGGGAAACCGTGCCGCTCGGCGATCCCGAGGGACTTCATCAACTGCCAGCCGGCGAAGTTGGAGACACCGACGTAGCGGATCTTGCCTGCCCGCACGAGATCGTCGAGCGTGGACAGCACCTCCCCGATCGGCGTAGCGGCATCGAACGCATGCAGCTGGAACAGATCGAGGTAGTCGGTTCCGAGTCGCCGCAGCGCGTCGTTACACGCATTGATCAGGCGCGCACGGGAAGAGCCCGCATCGCCGGGTCCGTCCCCCATCGGCAAGCCGGCCTTGGTGGACAGGATCACCTGGTCCCGGCGCCCCTTGACCGCTTCCCCCAGCACCTCCTCCGACGCGCCCGCGGAGTAGACGTCGGCGGTGTCGAACATGGTGACACCGGCGTCCAGGCAGATGTCGACAAGGCGACGTGCTTCGTCGGCATCCGTGTTTCCCCAGGCACCGAAAAGCGGGCCCCGGCCGGCGAAGGTCCCTGCGCCGAGGCTCAGGGGCGGGGACCTGCAGCCCGGATGCGCCCAAGTGTCTGAACTCCATCGAACACCTCACTAATGGTTCTATAGTTCCGTTAGCTCGGACGGTGGCATGCAAGGGGAGCTAAGGGAACTGGAGACCCGTTATGATGCAGGACGTGGCACCAGGTACCACGCGACCAGGAGGTCGCACGGCACGAGTACGCGCCGCGGTACTGCGTGCCGCGGCGGACGCGCTCGTGGAGGTTGGTTTCGCGCACCTGGACCTCGCGGACGTCGCACGACGCGCGGAGGTCGGCAAAACGACGGTCTACCGCCGCTGGGGAACGGTGACCAGCGTGGTCGCGGACCTGCTTGCGGACATGGCGGAACAGTCCTCGCCGCGCACCGAAACGGGTTGCCTGCTCGGCGACCTGAAGGCCAACGCCCGGCTGGTGCAGCGCACCCTGTCCGACTCGCGGCAGGGGGCGCTGTTCAAGGCCGTGATCGCGGCCGCGACCTGCGACCGCAAGACCGCACAGGCTTTGCACCGGTTCTACGAGATCCGGATCAGCGAGTGGGCCCCCTGCGTACGGCAGGCCATCGACCGAGGCGAGGTGCCGGCAGGCACCGACCCGCGCGAGGTCATCCGCGCCGTGTCCGCTCCGCTGTACTACCGGCTGCTGACCAGTGCCGACCTCCCCGACGAGGCCGACGCGGACCGCGCGGCCGAGGCCGCCGTCGCGGCGGCACGCGCCGGTGCATACGTGGCTTGCCCTGCCTCGCTCTAGCCAACCCTGACCTCAAGGACCGGGACCAGCCGCGATGGCGTCGCCCTTCCGCTCAAGGGCATCCAGGGGCCAGGGTTCTGATAACAACCCCAAGGTGGAGGTGCCGGGAATCGAACCCGGGTCCTCTGTCGCCTCGACAGGGCTTCTCCGTGCGCAGTTCGCTGTGCCTCTACTCGGCCCCACCGGTCACGCGAACAAGCCGGTGTGACGGGCCCAGCCACTGTTGCTGTCCCAACCGGTCCCCGTGGCCGGGACCGGCGGTGAGCCTCCTAGCTGATGCCGACAAACCGGGTCGGAGGCTTACCCGGGCCGACAGACTCGCACTCGCTCAGGCGGCGAGGGCGAAGTCGCGCTGACTGTTCGTCTTGGCGCTTATTTTAATGCGATGACGCTTTCGGTGGTCTCTCGCCTGCACCGGCACGCTTCCCCTGACTCAACGTCCAGAGTCGAAACCGTTCACCCCCTTGTCGTGGTCAACTCACCCAGCATAACGCGCGCGGCAAGCCGGTAATTCCCGGCCGGGGTAGGGCTGTCCCCACCCGGGAGATACCCGCTCGCACCATGGTGACCACCCCGTTGACCAGGTCATTCTGGTTCCCGCCAGCCAGAGAGGAAGGACCAGGTCATGACCACCGCACCCAGGGCCCCCATCGGGAACGACGGCACCCACCAGCGGCCGCCCTTCGGCGGTTCACTGGCCTACCTGCTGATGAACATGCCGCTGGGCATCCTCTGTTTCGTCACACTGGTCACCCTGTCCTCGGTCGGGGTGGGCACCGCGATCATCTGGGTCGGCATCCCGGTCCTGGCGCTGGGGGTGCTGCTGTGCCGGGGCGGCGCGCGGGTGGAGCGCGCACGGGTGTACGCCCTGCTGGACACCTACATCCCGTTGCCCTACCGGCCACTGCCGGAGGGCAGCCAGCGGCTCCGGTGGCGAGCCCGGCTGCGGGACCAGGCCACCTGGCGCGACCTGGGCTACTTCGTCCTGCTGTTCCCGCTCGGCCTGATCGAGTTCGTGCTGATGGTGGCCTTCTGGTCGGTCAGCCTCGCGTTCGCGGGGCTGCCCGTCTACTACCGGTTCCTGCCCGAGGGGGCCTACTACTTCCCTTCCTTCGACCTGCGCTGGATCACCGTGGACTCCACGCTGTCCGCCCTGCCATGGGCCGCGCTCGGCGTGCTGTTCATCGCCATGTCCATCGTCGTCACCCGGTCGATGGGACGCGCCCACGCCTCCTTCGCCCGCGTCCTGCTCGGGCCGAGCCCGGACCGCAGTGCGGAGCTCGATGCGTCTTTTCCGCAGGACCGCCCGCTCAGCATGATGGCAGGATGATGGCCGGTACCGATCGGCTGAGCAGGAACGAGACCATGGACGCGGAGCAGGAGGTGCCCGACCGGCCACTGCCGGGGGCGGTCCGGACGATCACTTTCATGGTCGTCAGCTTCCCGCTGCGCCTGCTCCAGTTCGTGCTGATCGTGGTGGGGGCGGCCGTCGGCATCAGCACCGTGGTGATCTGGATCGGCATCCCGATCCTGCTGGGCACCACCGCACTGGTGCGCTGGTTCGGTGACCTGGAACGCGGCTGGGCGCGCAGCATGCTCGGGGCGCCCACCGGCGAGGTGGAGAAGCTGCGGGTCGATGGCAGCTGGCTGGACCGCTGGCGGCTCCGGCTCGCCGACTCGGTCACCTGGCGGGACTTCGGCTACCTGATGCTGGTGTTCCCGCTGGGCGTGCTGGAGTTCGCGCTGGGCCTGATGTCGGTGATCCTGGTGCCGTTCGCGATCTGGGTCGCCCCCTGGCTGGGCTGGTTGCACGCGCAGCTCGCCGAGGCCCTGCTCGGCCCGCCGCGCACGCAACGGCTGGCGGCGCGGGCGCAGCGGCTGCAGGCGTCCAGGGCACGCGGGGTGGACGCGGCCGAGGCCGAACGCAGGCGGATCGAACGCGACCTGCACGACGGTGCGCAGCAGCGGCTGGTGTCGGTGGCGATGAGCCTCGGCAGGGCGAAGTCGAAGCTGGAGCAGGACCCGGAGGCGCTGCGAGAGCTCATCGACGAGGCGCACTCCGACGCCAAACTCGCCGTATCCGAGCTGCGCGACCTCGCCCGCGGTATCTACCCCGCGGTGCTCGGCGACCGTGGCCTTGACGCGGCGCTGTCCGCCCAGGCCGCCAAGTCGCCGATCCCGGTCGAGGTGAACGTGGACGTGCAGCAGCGCCCGCCGGCCGCGGTGGAGAGCACGGCGTACTTCATCGTCGGCGAGACGCTGACCAACATCGCCAAGCACGCCGGCGCCACCGAGGCCGCGGTCAAGGTGTGGCGCACCGAGGAGACGGTGATCGTCGAGGTGACCGACAACGGCCACGGGGGTGCCGAGATGCGGCCCGAGGGAGGCCTCGCGGGCCTCGCCGACCGTGCTGCCACGATTGACGGCGTTATCACCGTTGTCAGCCCACCCGGGGGCCCCACCGTGATCCGCGCGGATCTGCCGTGTTCCTGGTGAGCTGCCTGCACTCCCTGGAGAGCCTCACATGCGTGTCGTCCTTGCCGAAGACGCCGTCCTGTTGCGCGCGGGTGTGCAACGCCTCCTTGCCGACGAGCAGATCGAGACGGTCGCTGCCGTGGACAACGGCGAGGACCTGATCGAGGCCGTGCAGCAGCACCGGCCCGAACTGGCCATCGTGGACGTCCGGATGCCGCCAACGTTCACCGACGAGGGCCTGCGTGCCGCGTTGCGGGCCAGGGAGGTGCTGCCCGGGCTGCCGGTGCTGGTGCTTTCCCAGTACGTCGAGGAGACCTACGCGGTGGAGCTGCTGTCCGTGGGAGCGGGCGGCGTGGGGTACCTGCTGAAGGAGCGAGTCGCCGATGTCACGGACTTCCTGGACGCGGTACGCCGCGTGGCCGCAGGCGGCACCGCCATCGACCCCGATGTGATCGCGCAGCTCATGGCACGCGGCCGGAAGAACCCGCTGGACGCGCTCACCGCACGGGAGACCGAGGTGCTCCGGCTGATGGCGCAGGGACTGTCCAACACCGCCATCGCGAACACCCTGGTGGTGTCGCACGGCGCGGTCGAGAAACACATCGGCAACATCTTCGCCAAGCTCAACCTCGAGTCGAGCCTCGATGAACACCGGCGGGTACGCGCGGTGCTCACCTACCTGAACCGGTCCTGACCCGTGGTCACCGGGACTACTGCGCCCAGGGCGGGTCGATGGTGCGCCCGTGCACAACGCCGCGGATGCCCCTGGACGTGCACACGGTCAGCCTGGCGGACCGCGCACCGGGATTGTGCAGGCACAGCGGCGTGTCCGGTGGCACGATCAGCGCGTCCCCCGGGGTGAACTCGTGCTCGGCGGCGCCGACCTCGGCGACCAGCCGGCCCTCGTGCAGCACGAAGACCTCCTCCCGGTCCACGGTGTGCCGCTCGCTGCGCGCGCCAGGGGTGGCCTCCAGCGCCCACACCGCCAGCTCGGCCGAGCCGCGACTGGGCACGGCCTGCGGGTGGAAGACGAATCCCGCGTTGTCGAACCTCGGGGCCTCGGCCCAGCGCGCCAGCGTCATCTATCCTCCAAGTAGTCAAGTAAGTTTACGAGTTATAAGGTAAAGCTGCTTGCCCAAGTAGTCAACCTGCTTTACCAGTTGCCCTGGGAGGTGCGATGGTGGGTGAGCTGCCGGTCCAGCTCGCGGTCGCGTTCCGCGCGGTGATGGACCGGGTGCACACGCGACTGGCCACGGAGGGATTCGCGGACGTCCGCCCCGCGCACGGCTTCGTCTTCCAGTTTCTGTCCTTTCGCGACGGTGCGACCGCGGTGGAGCTGGCCGAGCACCTCGGCGTAACCAAGCAGGCCGCGGTGCAACTGGTGGACGAACTGGTGCGCAACGGCTACGTCACCCGTGGCCCGCATCCCACCGACCGGCGCAGCAGGCTGGTCAGCCTGACCACCCGCGGCTGGGCGTGTATCGGGCGGGTACTCGAGCTCTGGCAGGAGATCGAACGGGAGTGGGAGCAGCGGATCGGCGCGCCGCGGCTGGCGCAGCTGCGGGCCGATCTCACGGCGCTCACCGAGCACACCGCGGACGGGCACGCGGTGCCGTTGCGTCCATTGTGGTGACTGGATCCCGGCTGGGCACGCGACCGCCGTTCGGACCAACCTGGCCACGGGCGGATCACCCGTCTGAGGGCCGACGCGGCCAGGTGGGCTCACCTACCATGGGCCAACGCCGCGACACAGGGTGAGGAGAGGCCGATGACGGAGGCGATCGTCCGCTTCTTCGGCGGACCGCTGGACGGCCGGGTGCAGGAGCTCGGCGATACCGAGCCGGTGTCCGGCAGCGTGATGCGGCACGTCCACCTGCACGACGGCCCGAAGATCGAGACGCACTACCAGCTCGGGTACACCGCCGAGGCGGGCTGGGAGTACCGGCTGTGCGGGCTGCCCGCGCCGGGAGAGGTCCCGGAGCAGTAGGGACACCCCCACCGCGGCGGGCCGGTGCACCCGAGGCCGAAGACACCTGCCAGCCGGGCTGTTCCAGCCGCCCGTTCCGGCCAGGCTTTGGGGCATGCGTTCCAGCCAGAAAAGCCCTGTTCGGAGGGACTCCTTCCTCGATGTCGTCCGGGCCGGGGCGATCGTGGCGGTGGTCGGCCAGCACTGGATCATGCCGGTGCTCGGCTACCAGGACGGCCACCTCGCCACCGGCAACGCCCTCGCCACCCCGGGCTGGTGGCTGGTGACCTGGTTGTCGCAGGTCATGCCGTTGGTCTTCTTCGCTGGCGGCGCGGCGAACCTGCTGTCCCTGCGCAGGGCGCCCGCGGTGCGGGACTGGCTCGGCGCGCGGGTGCAGCGTCTGCTGCTGCCGGTACTGCCGCTGCTGGCCGTCTGGCTTGCGGTGCCGCCGCTGCTGCGCGGTGCCGGGGTGCCGGAGCAGCCGGTGGAGGTGGCCGGTGCGATCGCGGCGCAGTTGCTCTGGTTCCTCGCCGTCTACCTGCCGACCGTGCTGCTGACCCCGCTGCTGGCGCGGGCGCACCAGCGCTGGGGCCTGGCCGTACCGGCGGCGCTTGCCGCGGCCGCGGTGCTGGTCGATATCGCCCGATTCGGTGACACCCCGCTGATCGGCTATGCCAACGCGCTGTTCGTCTGGCTCGCGGTGCACCAGCTCGGCTTCCACTACGCCGATGGGCGGCTCGGCGAGTTCGGTCGCCGGGCGGCGGCCGGGTTGTCCGTGGCCGGTTTCGGCGTCACCGCGCTGCTGGTGGCCTTCGGTCCGTACCCGGCGAGCATGATCGGCATGCCGGGGGCTCCGGTGTCCAACATGAGCCCGCCGAGCGCGCTGCTGGTCAGCCTCGCCATCGGGCAGGTCGGCCTGCTGCTGGCGGTGCGCCCGGAACTGAACCGGCTGGCGGCCACCCCGGTCGCGGGCGCGGCGCTGCGCTGGCTCGGGCCGCGGTTCATGAGCATCTACCTGTGGCATATGCCCGCGCTGGTGGCCGTGGCCGGGGTCGCCGTGCTCGGCCTCGGCTACGCCACCCCGGAGCCGGGCACGCCGCTGTGGCTGGCCATGCTCCCGCTGTGGGTCGGCGCGGCCGCCGCCGTGCTGGGCAGGCTGCTGCGGGTGTTCGGGCGGTTCGAGGGCATGCCGCTGCCCCGGCCAGCCCGGCAGGCGCCGGTCTGGCAGCTGGCCTGCGCGGCGCTGCTGGGCGCGACCGGCCTGCTCGGCCTGGCCGCAGGCGGATTCACCACCCCCGAAGGCGGCACCCTCGCGGACAGCCCGCTGCCCTGGGTGGCCCTGGTCCTCACCGCCTTCCTGCTCACCCGGATGGGGTCAGCGGGTGAGCAGGCTGGCGGGGGTGTCGTGCAGGACGGCCCGCAGGAACGGTTCCCCGAGGCGGGCGTCGGCGGCCCAGCCCGCGATCGCCCGCAGCTGGGTGGCGTAGGGGTAGGGAATGTTCGGGAAATCGGTGCCCAGCACCACCCGATCCGCGATCCGCGCCAGTGACCCGGCCCAGTCCGCGGGCAGCGGCCACCGGTGCTCGCTGAACGGCACGCCCACCATGGTGGTGTCCAGGTACACGTTCGGGTACCTGGACACCAGGTCCACGGCCCCGGCGTAGTCCGGCATGCGCGAGCACCGTCACCAGGCGCGGATGGCGGGCGAGGACCTGCTCGAACACGTCCAGGCCGGTGTAGGCGCCACGCAGCGGGCCGTGCCCGGCATGCACCACCACCGGCACCCCGGCCTCGGCCAGCAGCTCCGCTCGCGGGTCGTAGTCGCCGACCTGCACGTGGGCCTTCACGCAGCGGGCACCGGCCCGCAGGGCCGCTTCCAGGTAGCCGGACACCCCGCGCTCCGGATACAGGGTGGCCGTTGGCACGGCCTCCGGGGTGCGCGCGGCGAACCCGGCGACCCACTCGTTGAGCCAGCGCGCCATCCCGGGTTTGTGCGGGTAGGCCAGCGGGGCGAATCGGATCGGCCCGAGGGCGCGCAGCGCGGCGAGCCGGTCCGCCTCGGGCAGCCGGTAGTGCACCAGCCAGCGCATCCCGTAGTGCTCCTCGGCCCGGTCGAAGTACGCCCAGACCTTGTGCAGCATCCGCTCGGGCAGGAAGTGCACGTGGATGTCCACCAAGCCGTCCAGGCCGAGCGAGCGGACCCAGGACGCGACCTCGGCGTCGGACTCGGGACCGGTCAACCGCGGTACTTGCCCTTGACCGCGCGGCCCATCGCCTTGGCCATCTCCCGTTCGGCGTCCCGCTTGGCGATGGCCTGCCGCTTGTCGTGTGCCTTGCGGCCCCTTGCCAGGGCCAGCTCCACCTTGACCTTGCCGTCCTTGAAGTACATCGACAGCGGGACCAGGGACAGCCCGGTCTCCTTGGTCTTGCCGATCAGTTTCTCGATCTCGCCGCGGTGCAGCAGCAGCTTGCGCTTGCGGCGCGCCTCGTGGTTGGTCCAGGTGCCGTGCTCGTACTCCTGGATGTGCACCCCGCGCAGCCAGACCTCGCCGTCGTCCACGGTGGCGAACGCGTCGGCCAGCGAGGCCCTGCCCGCACGCAGGCTCTTCACCTCGGTGCCCACGAGTACGAGGCCGGCTTCGTAGGTGTCCAGGATCGAGTAGTCGTGCCGCGCCCTGCGGTTCGACACGATCACCTTGCGGCCTTGTTCCTTGGGCATATGACGACTCTACGTGTTCGTTGCCGGGGTATGCAGGTCCTTAATGCCGGACGTACAGGCGCAACGTGATGTATCCGGTGATGGCCGAGATCAATATGGACACTCCGAGTAGCACCGGAGCGACCGGGAACAGCACGTCGAACACCTGGATCTCCGGAATCGTCCCGCCGGTGGCGCCGAAGATCCGGTCGAGGAAGAGGAACTTCCCGCCGATCAGCAGCCCCACCGCGAGTACGGCACCGATCACGCCCGCGACCACGGCCTCCAGCAGGAAGGGTAACTGGGTGTACCACCTGGTCGCGCCGACCAGCCGCATGATGCCGACCTCGGTGCGTCTGGTGAAGGCGGACAGCTGGATGGTGTTCGCGATCAGCAGCAGGGCCGCGGCGGCCAGCACCAGCGCGATCACCAGTGTCAGGTCTCTGCCGCCGTTGAGCAGGTTGAAGAACCGTTCCAGGAACTTGTTCTGGTCACTGACCTTGTCCACTCCGGCCTGACCGCTGAACTCCTGGACGATGAGCTCACTTCGTTCCGGGTTGAACAGTTTGACCTGCAAGGACGCGGGTAGCGACTCCGGGCGGGCCAGCTCGACCAGCTCCGGCTGCCCTTCGAAGATCCGCTTGAACCGCTCGAAGGCGTCCTGCCGGT
Source organism: Amycolatopsis aidingensis (assembly GCF_018885265.1). Classification (GTDB taxonomy): domain Bacteria; phylum Actinomycetota; class Actinomycetes; order Mycobacteriales; family Pseudonocardiaceae; genus Amycolatopsis; species Amycolatopsis aidingensis. The sequence goes on along the minus strand of NZ_CP076538.1, from coordinate 1,124,186 downwards.
TCTCGAAAACCACCGACTCGACGGCCTCGTTGTCCTCCAGCTGCTGGCGCAGGGTCGAGCATGGCTCCTTGGCGCAGGCCGGGTCGTTCGCGCTGATGTCCTCGGTGAGGAAGACCGTGACCTCGACGTCGTCGAGGTAGTTCACCTTCATCTTGTCGATGGTGCGGACGATCAGCAGGCCACCGCCCAGCATGGCTAGCGAGACCGCGGTGGTGAGGATCATCGCGATGGTCATCGTCAGGTTCCGGCGGAGACCGGTGATGACCTCGCTGAACACGAAGCTGGCGCGCATCGGGGGCCGTTTCCCTTGGGGTCGGGGCTTGTCGGGGTGGGGGTGTGCCGAGGGTACGGCGCGCGGGTCAGCGACCCACGCCGTACACGCCGCGTTTGTCGTCCCGGATCACCTTGCCGAGCTGCAACTCGACGACCCTGCGACGCATCGAGTCGACGATCGAGTGGTCGTGCGTGGCCATCACCACCGTGGTTCCGGTGCGGTTGATCCGCTCCAGCAGCAGCATGATGTCCTGGCTGGTGTCCGGGTCCAGGTTCCCGGTCGGCTCGTCGGCCAGCAGCACCAGCGGCCGGTTCACGAAGGCCCGCGCGATCGCCACCCGCTGCTGCTCGCCACCGGAGAGCTCGTGCGGCATCCGGTCGGCCTTGCCGTCCAGCCCGACCAGCTCGAGCACCTCGGGCACGACCTTGGTGATGGTGTGCTTCGGCTTGCCGATCACCTCGAGCGCGAACGCGACGTTCTCCGAGACCGTCTTGTTGGTCAGCAGCCGGAAGTCCTGGAAGACGCAGCCGATGGTCTGGCGCAGCCGGGGGATCCTGCGCCGGGCCATCTTCGCCACGTCGAAGTTGGACACGTACACCCGGCCCTTGCTCGGCACCTCCTCGCGCAGCAGCAGGCGGAGGAAGGTCGACTTGCCGGACCCCGAAGGTCCGATCAGGAAGACGAACTCACCCTTGTCCACATCGACGGAGACGCCGTCCAGCGCCGGACGGGTCGAGGTCTTGTAGACCTTGGAAACACTGTCGAGCCGGATCACGATGCGCCATCCTACTCATGGCCACCGTTAAGCCCTGGTTGCCTCCTGGCAGGGGCTACCAGCGACGATTGCGCTACGGCGTGGTTACGCTGCGTTGTCGCCGCGCTGCTTCCGCCAGCGGATGCCCGCGTCGAGGAAGCCGTCGATATCGCCCTCCAGCACCGCGGAAGGGTTGCCCACCTCGAACTCGGTGCGCACGTCCTTGACCATCTGGTACGGGTGCAGCACGTAGGACCGCATCTGGTTGCCCCAGCTGGACCCGACGTCGCGCAGGGCGTCCAGCTCGGCGCGTTCCTCTTCCTTCTTCCGCTGCAGCAGCTTGGCCTGCAGCACCTTCATGGCGGCGACCTTGTTCTGCAGCTGGGACTTCTCGTTCTGGCAGGACACCACCACCCCGGTGGGGATGTGGGTCAACCGCACGGCCGAGTCGGTGGTGTTCACGCTCTGTCCACCAGGCCCTGACGATCGGTACACATCGACCCGGATGTCCTTCTCCGGGATGTCGATGTGGTCGACCTCCTCCACCTCGGGCATGACCTCGACGTGCGCGAAGGAGGTCTGCCGCCGGCCCTGGTTGTCGAATGGCGAGATCCGCACCAGCCGGTGCGTCCCCTGCTCGACCGACAACGTGCCGTAGACGTACGGCGCGACCACCCGGAAGGTGGCCGAGCGGATGCCGGCCTCCTCGGCGTAGGAGATGTCGTACACATCGGTCGGGTAGCCGTGCCGCTCGGCCCAGCGCAGGTACATCCGCAGCAGCATCTCGGCCCAGTCGGCGGCGTCCACGCCGCCGGCCTCGGACCGGATGGTCACCACGGCGTTACGCGCGTCGTACTCCCCGGACAGCAGCGTGCGCACCTCGAGCGCATCGATCTCCCTGGTCAGCTCGGCCAGCTCGGTGTCGGCCTCGGTCAGGCTCGCGGAGTCGCCCTCGGCCTTGGCCAGCTCGTGCAGCACGCCGAGGTCGTCGAGCCGCTGGCGCAGCTCGGTCACCCTGCGCAGCTCGGCCTGCCGGTGCGAGAGCTGGCTGGTCACCTTCTGTGCTGACTCGGGGTCGTCCCAGAGGCTCGGGTCCGCAGCCTGCTGTTCCAGGTCGGCGACCTGCGCGCGCAGCGCATCCAGGTCCATCACCGACTCGACCTGGGCCAGCTTGGCAGCGAGGTCCTTCAGGTCTGTTTCGAACTCAGCACTCACACCAGACAAGGTTACGGCAACCTCCCTGGCGGCCTGCGGCACACCGGCCGCAGGCCGCCAGGGCGATGGCTGTCGTCAGTTCGCGGCAACGGTGTCCAGCAGCTTCAGTGCGGCCTTGGCGTGGGCCTGGCCGAACTCGGCGATCGCCTTGGCGTAGGGATCCGGCGCGGCCTTGGCCGCGGCCTTGGCGTCGTCCAGCTCCTGGCTGTAGGTCTCCCGCGCGGAGTCCAACAGGTTGGCGCGCTGCTTGGCGGTCAGCGAACCGGAATGGACCAGGCGCAGGATCAGCGGGCTGCGCAGATGGTCCGGCCCCGACTCCGAGGTCAGCCAGGACTTGAAGGCCCGCTTACCGGCGGCGGTGATGACATATTGCTGGCTCGAGCGCGGCCCCTGCTTACCAAGGCGGACGAGGCCTTCCTTGGCCAGAGCTGGAAGCTCCCGGTAGACCTGGCTCCTGGTGACGCTGAAGAACGTGCCAAAGCGTTCCTCGGCTTCGGCGACGAGCTGCCCACCGGTGGCGGGGCCGTCGTGGAGCAGGCCAAGCAGAGCTGCGGCGGTTGCATTCAAATCGGACACCCCCTTACCGTGCCACGTTTTCGTCTATCTGTCCACAGTGGTCACCATATCCGTCCACTGTGGATCACGCCAGATGGCCTAAACCAGTCGGCGTTCCGGGGCAATCTGGCCCCCTCATGTCCCCCAACTGGCAGAGCCGATGCGGCCGAACCCCAGGGGCCAGGAACGCGAAATGGCCCGTGCACGCTGCATGTGCACGGGCCATTTCGCAGTGGTAGCGGGGACAGGATTTGAACCTGCGACCTCTGGGTTATGAGCCCAGCGAGCTACCGAACTGCTCCACCCCGCGTCGTTATAGGACAACTCTACCCTGTCCGGTTCCGGCGCCTTCGGGCACCCCCCCGGTCCGGCCGACCAGGTCCACTGTAGATCAAGCCGCTGGCGAGTCGCTTTGTCGACATAGGCACACAAAGGGGCCCGCGCCACCCGGATCCGGCCGGACCCCTGGCGGCAGACGGCCCGACCCGCGTGCTGCGGATCGGGCCGTTTCGCTGTGGTAGCGGGGACAGGATTTGAACCTGCGACCTCTGGGTTATGAGCCCAGCGAGCTACCGAACTGCTCCACCCCGCGTCGTTGTGACCCCCACTCTACGCCTCCGGGAAACCGGGCCGCAAAGTGGGGGTCACTTCGGGCTTACGGTACCTCAGCCACCGGGCTGGTTACCGCCGTTCCTGGCCTGCTCGGCCCTCTTCATGGCGTCATCCAGCGCGGCGAGGGCCTCGCCCTGCGCCGCGTAGTCGCCGTTGCGCTGGGCCTCCTTGTACTTCTGCCATGCCGCCAGCGCGTCCGCCTGGGCCTTGTCCAGCTCGGCGTTGCCGGTGCCACCGTCGCCCGGCGGCGGGGTGCCCTGCTGGTCGGTCGGTGGCGGGTTCGTCGGGCTGGGCGACTGCTGGTCCTCGTCGGTCCCGTCGCCGCCCTCGACCGGCCCGGCGGCGACGTCACCCGCGCCCTCACCGAACACCTGGTTCAGGGACGCACGCAGGGTGGTGTCGAAGCCGACCCGCCCGTCGTAGTACACCAGCACCCTGGCCAGCTGCGGGTAGCTGTTCTGGTTCTTCTGCTGGATGTAGATGGGCTCCACGAACAGGAACCCACCGGCCACCGGCAGGGTCAGCTGGTTGCCGTAGATGACGTTGATACTCGGGTTGTTCAGCAGCGTCCGTTCCTGGGCGACCCGCGGGTCACTCTGGAACCGGTTCTGTACCTGTACCGGCCCCTCGACCTGGGTACTGGCATCCCCGCCGGTCGGTAACCGGAGCACGGTGATCTCCCCGTAGGTCTCCGGATCGGAGGAGACCGACATCCAGGCCGCGAGGTACTGCCTCTTCAGCGGTGTCAGTGAGCTGGTGATCTGGAAGGTCGCCTGCTCCTGGCCCGGTGCCTCGGCGAGCAGGTAGTAGGCGGGCTGGTTCGCCGCGTCTCCCACCGCGTTCGGATCGAAGCCCTCCTGGGTCGGGTCGGCAGGGACGTCCCAGAAGGTCTCCGTGCTGAAGAACTCGGTCGGGCTCTGCACGTGGTACCTGGTCAGCAGGTCCCGCTGGATCTTGAAGATGTCCTCCGGGTACCGGAAGTGCTTACGCAGTTCCGGCGAGATCTCCGAGGATGGCTTGACCACGCCGGGGAAGACGTTGCGCCAGGCCTCGAGCACCGGCTCGTTGTCGTCCGTCGCGTACAGGTTCACGGTGCCGTCGAAGGCGTCGACCGTGGCCTTCACCGAGTTGCGGATGTAGTTGACCGTGGTGGCCTGCTGCTGGGGCACCCCGGACAGCGAGTCCTGCGTGGCGTCGTCCAGCTCGGTCTGCTGGGAGTACGGGTAGTTGTTGAGCGTGGTGTACCCGTCGACGATCCACTTGATCCGGCCGTCGATCACCGCCGGGTAGGGGTCGCCGTCCACGGTCAGCCAGGGCGCGATGTCCCGGACGCGGTCTCGCGGGTCGCGCTTGTACATGATCTGCGCGCCGTCGCTGATCGCGTCGGAGAACAGGATGTTGCGCTCACCCTCGTAGGCGGCGAAGACCAGCCGGTTGAACAGGTTGTCGATCGGCACGCCACCGGTGCCCGTGTAGAGGTAGCCGCTCTCGTTGGCGGTGTCGTACTCCCCTGGCGCCTGGCCTTCGGTACCGCCGACGATGGCGTAGTCGGTGGACAGTTCGCCGTAGTAGATGCGCGGCTCGTCCACCTTGATGCCGTGCGCCCCGGTGGGGTTACCGGTGTCGCTGGTCCCGGCGAGCGGGTAGCCGCCCTCGCTGTCGGCGTCCTCCAGCGCACGGTCGATCTTGTTCGCCGGGGCGGCCACGAAGCCGTTGCCGTGGGTGTAGCGCAGGTGCCGGTTGATCCAGCTGCGCTGGTTCTCCGCCAGTCCGCTGGTCTTGATCTCCTTGGCGGCGACGATGTAGTCCTGCAGCTTGCCGTCCTCGCCGACGTACCGGTCGATGTCCAGCTTCTCGGAGAAGCCGTAGAAGTTCTCCCTGCCGACCCGCTGGGTGAAGGTCGGCTCCAGCACGCCGGGATCGAGCAGCCGGATGTTGGAGATGGTGCCGGTCTCGGAGCGCACTTCCGCGGGCGTGGCCTCGGACTGTCCGGAGTACTGCTGGTAGTTCACGTCCTCCAGGTCATAGGCATATCTGGTGGCGTTCATGTTGCGCTGGATCGACTCGGACTCCTTCTCCAGCGCGTTCGGCTTCACCGAGAACTGCTCGAGCACGGCGGGCCAGGCCCAGCCGACCAGGATCCCGGACAGGATCAGCAACACCAGCGCGATCGCGGGCAGCTGGATGTTGCGCAGGAAGGCACCGACGAAGAAGGCGATCGCGACGAAGAGGCAGATGCAGAGCAGGATCCACTTCGCGGGCAGCACGGCGTTCAGGTCGGTGTAGGTGGCGCCGATGAACGCGGGCTGGTCACTGCGGTCGGACAACATCAGGTTGTACCGGTCGAGGAAGTACTCCGCGCCCTTGAGCAGGACAAAGATCCCGAGGATCACCGAGAGCTGCACCCTGGCCGAACCGGCGATCTGGCCGCCCTTGCCTGCCAGCCGGATGCCACCGAACAGGTAGTGCGCGCCCAGCGCGCCGAGGAAGGCGACCACGACCGCCACGAACAGCCAGCCGAGCATCCAGTTCCAGAACGGCAGGCTGAAGGCGTAGAAGCCGACGTCGATCCCGTACTCGGGATCGGCCTGGCCGAAGCTGGTCCCGTTCAGGAACAGCTGCACCCGCTGCCAGTCGGCCTGCCCGCTCGCCCCCGCGATCAGCCCCGCCAGCACCGGGATCCCGATGCCGAACAGCCGGATCCGGCCGGTCACCGTGGTGCGGTACCTGGCGAGCGGATCGTCGGCCCCGGAGACCGGTACGAACACCGGTCTGGTCCGGTAGGCGATCATGAGGCTCACCGCCAGTAGGCCGCCGACGAGCAGCCCGACCAGGAAGAACAGCACGATTCTGGTGATGACGACGGTGGTGAACACGCCGCGGAAGCCGACCTCGCCGAACCACAGCCATTCGACGTAGGTGTCCAGCAGTCGCGCACCGACCAGCAGGCCGAGCACGACGATGCCGGCGATGATCAGCAGCACCTTGCTGCGCCTGGACAGCTTGGGCAGGTTCACAGGGGGCCGAGTGGCCACTGCACACGCTCCTGTTGTCGCGATCTTGTTTCCGGGGCGCAGGCAGGGCGAGCGTCCCCTTGACTTTCCAACTCTACGGATAGCCTTCCGGGTTCCCGAAACCGCCCAAACCGGGCGCTTACCGCACCCGCCGGCGCCCCTGCGACCATGACGCCATGGCAGAGAGCGAGCACAGCGAGAACACGGCGCCGAACCCGAGTGTGGCCGTCGTGGCCCGCGAAGTCGAGGAGTTCGTTGCGGCCGCGGGCTGGGATCAGTCGCCCCAGTTGTTCGCGCTCGTCCCCACCGCGGCGTTGCTGCGGCAGCAGCCCGACCTTGCGGGCCAGCTGGACGCCGGGTCCCCACTGACCCCGGTCGCCCAGGAAGCGTTACCGGATGGTGACCTCGGGGACGCGCTCGCCCGGATCGCCTGGCCGGACACGGTGGATGGCTGCGCGCTCGCGCAGGAGATCATCGTGCTGCCGCCGGACGCCGAGCCGGACCTGGTGGAGGCCGAGGTGGACGAGGACGCGCAGCGGCTGCGGCGGGCCGCGGCCGATCACCCACGCCGGACCGAGGCCCGCCTGGTCGCCGCGGTGCTGCGGGACGGCAGCAGGGCCTGTGTGATGCGGCTGCGCGGGATCGGCACCGAAGGTGGCGAGGACGGCGCGGAGCCCACCCCGGTGGACGAGATCATCGAGAACCCCGAGCTGGCGCCGAACCTGCTGGCGGCGCTGGAGGCCACGCTGGCCCCGTGAGCGCCCGCCCTCGGCCGTCGAAACGGCGGCGGGAGTCCTCGATCGCGCCGAGGTGGCGCTGGGTCCATTCGCACATGCCCGCCACGGTCGCGCGCAGGGCCCGGCCCGCCTCGGTGAGGGTGTACTCCACCCGCGGCGGCACGGTGGGGTGCACGGTCCGCTCCGCCAGGCCGTTGCGTTCCAGCATGCGCAGGTTCTGGGTGAGCATCTTGTGGCTGATTCCCTCGACCTCCGTGCGCAGCTCGCCGAAGCGCAGGGTGCGCTGACCCAGCGCTTCGATGATCAGCAGCGCCCATTTGTTGGCGATGTCGGAGAAGATCTCCCGCGCGAGCGAGTCCGCGCGGGTGAGGTCCGCCTGCTCGGGCGGGCCCTGGAACTGCTTGGTCACCATCGGGTTCCCCAGTCACTGAAAAGTGCGTTCTTCCACGTCACCGGCCACTCTCCTACGGTTTGTGGGTAACCACAAGAGAGCACAGCCGCTGGAGGTAAACATGGCCGTCACCCTGGTGAACCCCGACGGGCTGCCGGAGGTCGATGCCTACCGTCAGGTGTCGATCGCGACCGGGTCGAGGCTGGTCTTCGTCGCGGGGCAGGTCGCATGGGATTCGGCGGGGACCACGGTCGGTGCGGGCGACCTCGCCGCCCAGGTCGAGCAGTGCTACCTGAACATCGGCACCGCACTGGCCGGGGCCGGTGGCTCCTTCGCGGACGTGGCGAAACTGACCCTTTATGTCGTCGACTGGACCCCGGACAAGATGCCCCTATTGCTGGCCGGGATCGAGCGGGCGGCGGCGCGACTGGGGACCACCCCGGTGCCGCCGGGCACGCTGCTGGGTGTGGCGGCATTGGACGTACCCGAGCATCTGGTCGAGGTCGAGGCCACCGCGGTACTCGACTGAGCGAAGCCAGCTCAGCAGGACGGCACCGGCTCGCCCGCCTTGAGTCCTTCCAGCGCGTCGAGGGCGCTGTCCAGGTCGGTCACCTTGACCAGGCGCAGGCCATCGGGCGCCGCCGCGGCGGCCTCGGCGCAGTTGGCCTGCGGAACCAGGAAGGTCGTGGCGCCCGCCTCGTGCGCCGCGACCACCTTGAAGGAAATACCCCCGATCGGGTCAACCCGCCCCTTCTCGGTGATTTCGCCGGTGCCCGCGATCCGTTCGCCGGCGACCAGGTCGCCCGGGGTCATCCGGTCCATGATGGCCAGCGCGAACATCAGCCCGGCCGAGGGCCCGCCGACGTCCTGCAGGCTGATGTCGACCTCGAACGGGACGTCGGCGCGGTCGATCGGCTGCAACCCGATGAAGCCCTCGGAGCGTTCCGGGTCGGGATGCTCGGCCAGGGTGAGCGTCTCGGTGCGCTCCGGCCTGCCGTCGTGCTGGAAGGTCAGCGAGATCGTCTGGCCGGGTTCGGTGTCGGCCAGGGCGGCCCGGACGTCGTCCTCCTTGGTGATCTCCTTGCCGTTGACCACGAGCAGCCGGTCGCCAGCGGAGAGCACGTGGTCGGCCGGGCTGCCCGCGACGACCTCCTTGGCGAGCACCTGCACCGGGTATCCCAGCCTGCGCAGGGCGGCCACCTCGGCGTTGCTCTGCGAGTCCTGGAACTGCTTGACGTTCTCCTTCTTCACCTCGGCGTCGCTCTCCCCCGGTTCGAAGTACTCCTCCCGTGGGGCGAGGGCGAACCGGCCGCTCACCCAGAGCCCGAGTGCGCCGAAGAGGGTCACCTCGTCGTCCAGGGAGACGGTGGTCATCCGCAGCTGGCCGGAGGTCGGATAGCTCTGGTGCCCCTCGATCCGCACCACCTGGGTGCCGTCCACCTTGCCGAGCGTGTCGTAGGTCGGCCCGGGGCCCAGCGCGACGTAGGGCACCCGGACGAACGCGCCCAGCAAGCCGAAGACGGCGAACAGCACGCCGCTGAGCAGCAGTGTCCATCCGCGCCTGCTCAGCCGGAACGCGCTGGCGTCCCCGGCGCCGTCCGGGGGCGGTGGCAACGCGCCCGGCGGTGTGCTCGCCTTGCCGGGCTCCCCGGCTTCATCCCGCGACTCACTCACAGGGTGACAGCGTACGGTGGTGGTAGTCGGTTGGCGGTGCAGGCTCGGCGGTCGCCACCCGGCTGATCCATCGCACCCTCGAGCTATCCGCGTACGGTGATGTTATGAGCAATCCCCCGTTCGGCTTCGGACTGCCGGATCCCGACAAGCGCGGTGAGAACGAGCCCTCGGACTCCGGCGGCGGTCAGCAGCAGCCCGGCGCGGGTGCCGACGCGTTCAACCAGCTCGGCCAGATGCTCAGCCAGCTCGGCCAGATGCTCAGCCAGGCGGGCAGCTCGACCGGGCCGGTGAACTACGACCTGGCGAAGCAGATCGCGATGCAGCGGATCGGCGAGTCCGGCGGCGGCACGATCGGCTTCACCTCCGGCAAGCAGTCCGGTGAGTCCGCGGTGCACGACGCGGCGCATCTGGCGGAGCTGTGGCTGGACGCGGTGACGATCCTGCCCGCGGGCGCACGGACCACCGTCGCCTGGTCCGCACGGGACTGGGTGGAGCAGACCCTGCCCACCTGGCAGCGGCTGTGCGATCCGGTCGCGAAGCAGATGTCCGGCGCCTGGGTGCAGGCGCTGCCCGATGAGGCCAAGCAGGCCGCGGGCCCGTTGCTGTCCATGGTGGGGCAGATGGGCGGGATGGCCTTCGGCTCCCAGCTGGGTAACGCGCTGGCCGAGCTGGCCACCGACGTGCTGACCTCCACCGAGGTCGGCCTGCCGCTCGGACCGGACGCGACCTCGGCTCTGCTTCCCGCGAACATCGAGAAGTTCACCGAGGGCCTCGAGCGCCCCAGCAGCGAGGTACTGGTGTTCATCGCGGCCAGGGAGGCCGCGCACCAGCGCCTGTTCGCGCATGTGCCGTGGCTGCGGCAACGGCTGCTGGCCACGGTGGAGGAGTTCGCCAGCGGGATCACGGTGGACACCACGGCACTGGAGCAGCTGGCCAGCCAGGTCGACCCGAGCAATCCGGCCAGTATCGAGAACGCGATGTCCTCCGGCCTGCTGGAACCGCAGACCACCCCGGAGCAGCAGGCGGCGCTGGCCCGCCTGGAGACCCTGCTCGCGCTGGTCGAGGGCTGGGTCGACGTGGTCGTCGCGGAGGCCGTTGGCACCCGGTTGCCGGGCGCGGAGGCGCTGCGCGAGACCCTGCGCCGCAGGCGGGCCACCGGCGGTCCCGCGGAGCAGACCTTCGCCACCCTGGTGGGCTTGGAGCTGCGCCCGCGGCGGATGCGGGCGGCGGCCTCGCTGTGGCAGCAGGTCGGCGATCAGCACGGGGTCGAGCAGCGGGACCGGCTGTGGTCGCATCCCGATCTGCTGCCCAACGCCGATGACCTTGACGATCCGGCCGAGTTCGCCGAGCGGGCAGGCCGCGGCGGGGACGGCCTTGACGACCTGGATCCGATCGCGGAGCTGGAACGGACCCAGCGCGCCGAGCAGGCCGAGCAGGCTGATGCCCAGGAGGAGGACCGGGAGCACCCGGGCGAGGAGGACCAGCAAGGCAAGGACTGACCAGCCCGGCGGGGCTGCCCTGAACGTGCCGACCGGGACGTCGAACGTCTCGGCGGTGTCCGTTCAGGGCGTTCCGGCAGGGTCAGTCATCCGTGTCGGTCAGGCCCCAGCCTGCGGCTGCCGAGAGGCCTTCGAGGTATCCGATCGCCCGTTCGGTACGCGGGTACTTCCGGACCAGGCGCCAGAACTCGGCGTCGTGTCCGGCGACCCGCAGGTGGGCGAGCTCGTGCACGAGCACGTAGTCGAGGACCCACGACGGTACGTCGCGTAGTCGCTCGCTCACCCGGATCGTCCGGTCGACCGGCGTGCAGGAGGCCCAGCGGGTCCGCATCGGGCGGACCCAGCGAACGCTGGCGGGAGTCACGGTGTTGTCGAGGTACCGCGCGGACAGCTCGGCGCAGCGCAGCAGCAGTGCCTCGTCGGACGCGCGAGCGGGCGAGGCTCGCTTGGTCTCGGTGCGCTGCAACTTGCGTTGCATCTCGGCGACCCAGTGCTCCTCCTCCTTCCTGGTCATCTTCGCCGGGATGAGCACGACGAGCGTGTCCCCATCCCGGTAGGCGGTCACGGTGCGGTGCCGGCGTGCACTGCGCCGCACCTCGATTTTCTGTTGTGGGATCTCTGGCTGCGGAGTTCGCGGCTGCGAGTTCTTCTTGCCCCGGTTCCTCAGCGAGGGCACCCGTGCTTCGGCCACCCGTCCACCGTAAGGGCAGCGACCGACAACGCGGATGGTTTCTCCGCCACATCCTTCAGTTGTCCACAGAACCCTTGGCGCTGTGGATAAAGCGGGGTGTTCTTAGCGAGCGGTTAGCGGTCCGGTCGCACGCTGAGAGGCATGACCGAACAGTTACCCGACGTGACATTCGATCGGACATTGCCGGCGCGGCCGCGGTTGCGGCCCGGGCTCGAGGTGCTGGAGCGCGGCGCGGGCGAGGTGCAGATCGGGCTCGATCCGCGGCATGCCGTGGTCGCATCCGGGCTGCCGCAGCCGGTGATCGAGATACTCCGCGGGCTGGACGGCTCGGCCAGCACGCGCACCCTGCTGGACCTGGCCCCGGACGAGGATGCCGAGCACCTGCGGGCGTTGCTGACCGGGCTGGCCGAGCGCGGCCTGCTCGAGGACGCCATGGCGGCGGGCCAGGGACCTTCGCCGGAGCACTGTGCCCTGGCGCTGCACGGTGGCGGCAGGCTGGCGGTGTCGCTGGCCACGCTGCTGGCCGCGGCCGGTGTCGGCCATCTGGACGTGCGGGCAGGCGGCATCGTCGGCGGGGACGAGCTGGGCTCCGGCTACGCCGAGGCCGATATCGGGTTGCCCCGCAGGCGGGTCATCCTGCAGGCGGTGCGCAGGGCCAACGTGCGGACCCAGACGACCCGGTTGACCCGCCCGCGGCAGCCGGATCTGGTGCTGCTGACCGATGCCGTGGTACCCGCGCCCGAGGTGGTCCGGGAACTGGTCGCGGACGGCCTTCCGCATCTGCCGGTGCGGGTCCGGGAGGGCACCGGGATCATCGGGCCGCTGGTGTATCCCGGCCGCAGCAGCTGTCTGCGCTGCGCCGATCTGCACCGCACGGCGCGGGATCCGTCCTGGCCCCGGGTGGCAAGCCAGCTCGCGGGTCGTACCCAGCCCGCGGAGCTGAGCACGGTGCACGCCACCGCGGCGCTGGCCTGCACCCAGGTGCTGCGTGCGTTACGTCACACCGATGAGCCTCCTCCGGTGTGGAACGCGACGCTGGAGATCGACGCCGATGCGGGCACGGTCGCCCACCGCTGCTGGCTGCCGCACCCGGATTGCTGGTGCGGGGCGAAACCACCGCGGGTGATACCGCCGGTGCGGTAGTCCGTCTTACGTCCGCGAACGGCTGCGCAAGGCCTGATCGGCAAGGCAGAATCGCAGGCGTGACCGACTTCCGCGACTCGACCGAAGACCGTGCCACCGGGATCCCGCGCCGAGCCGCGGCGCGCACGGCGAGACTCGCCAGCCTGCCGTTGGGCATGGCGGGGCGGGCGGTCGGCGGCTGGGGCAGGCGGCTGAGCGGGCAGGACGCCAAGGAGGTCAACGCCGCCATGTCGGCCCGCGCGGCCGAGCAGCTGTTCGAGGTGCTCGGCACGCTCAAGGGCGGCGCGATGAAGTTCGGGCAGGCGCTGAGCGTCTTCGAGGCTGCGGTGCCGGAGGAGATGGCCGCTCCGTACCGGGAGGCGCTGACCAAGCTGCAGTCCGCCGCCCCGCCGATGCCCGCGCGGCAGACCCATCGGGTGCTGGCCGAGCAGCTGGGGCGCCGGTGGTCCGAGCGGTTCGCCGAGTTCGAGGACGAGCCGGCCGCGGCGGCCAGCATCGGCCAGGTGCACCGCGCGGTGTGGCATGACGGCCGCGAGGTCGCGGTCAAGGTGCAGTACCCGGGCGCGGACGAGGCGCTGCGCAGTGACCTGCGGCAGTTGCAGCGTTTCGCCAGGCTGTTCCAGACGCTGGTGCCGGGTACCGAGGTGAAGCCGCTGCTGGCCGAGCTGGCAGCCCGGATGGACGAGGAGCTGGACTACCGGGTGGAGGCGGACAATCAGCGTGCCTTCGCCAAGGCGTTCGCCGGGGATGAGCAGATGCTGGTGCCCAGGGTGGTGGCCAGCGCGCCGAAGGTCGTGGTGACCGAGTGGGTGACCGGCACCCCGTTCGCCCGGATCATCCAGGACGGGTCCAGGCAGCAGCGTAACGAGGCGGGCAGGCTGCTGGCCGAGTTCCACTACTCCTCCCCCGCGCGGGCGCACCTGCTGCACTCCGATCCGCATCCGGGCAACTTCATGCTGCTACCGGACGGCAGGCTGTGTGTGATCGACTTCGGCGCGGTGGCCCGGCTGCCGGAGGGCGCCCCGCCGACCTTCGGGGTGATCATGCGGCTCGCGCTGGAGGGCCGCTCGGCGGAGCTGCTGGACGCCCTGCGCGCGGAGGGGTTCGTGCGGCCGGGCACCGAGCTGGACGCCGAGGATGTCTACGCCTATCTCGCTCCGCTGGTGGCACCGCTGACCCAGGAGCGGTTCCACTTCAGCAGGCAGTGGGCGCAGCAGCAGGCAGGCCGGATGGGCGACACCCGCGGCCAGGACTTCCGCACCGGGCGCTCGTTGAACCTGCCGCCGAGCTGGTTGCTGATCCACCGGGTCACCGCCGGTGCGGTGGGCATCCTCTGCCAGCTGGACGCGGAGCTGGAGCTGCGCGCCATCGTGGAGCGCTGGCAACCTGGCTTCCTCGCGGAGCCCGCGTAAGCCGTCGGGAGGTCCGCCGCGGACCTCCCGAGTTGTCCACAGGTCGGCGGCGAAGGTCGGTTATCGCCCGTTGACGCCCCGAGTTGTCCACAGCCGCAGGATTTTCCTGCGCCGGGCACACCCCGCCCTGCAGGCTCGAGGCATGACCCACGCAATCCGCGCGGCGATGACCGCGCCACGTACCGGGGCCACCGACGGGGTGGTCACCAAAGCACAGCTACACGCGGCCGGGATATCCGACCGGGTCATCGCCACCCGCTGCCGTCCCGGCGGCCAGTGGCGGCGGCTGACCTCCTCGGTGGTCCTGCTCGGCACCGGTTCTCCGACCCGCCTGCAGTTGCTGCGCGCCGCGATCGGCCAGTTCGGCGCGGACGCCGTGCTGACCGGGTGCGATGCACTCGACGCGCACGGGGTGGAGCTGCCTCCACCGCGCCTGGTGCATGTCCTGGTGCCGAGATACCGGCGGAGGTCGGCACCGGAGTGGTTCCTGCTGGAACGCACCGCGCGGCCGCCCGACCCGGTATGGATCGACGGTCTGCCGTTCGCCCCGCCGGAGCGGGCGGTGCTGGACGCGGCGCGCAGGGAGGGTGATCCGGAGCGGCTGGGCAAGCTGCTGGCGTTGCCGCTGCGCCAGGGCCTGTGCTCGGCTGAGCAGTTGCACGCGGAGCTGGACCGGGGTAGTCAGCGCGGTACCGCCGCGGTCCGGCTCGCCCTGCGCGAGCTCGGGCCGATGCGGGAGGCGGCGCGGTACGCGCCGGCCAGGCGGCTGGTGGCCGAGCTGCCGATGCCCGCGCCTTCCTGGGGCGTGACCGTCTGTGATCTGCGCGGCAGGCCGATCGGCACGGCCGACGCGTGGTGGGACGAGGTGGGGATGGCCTGGCAACTCGGCCCGCCGCGGGACGGCACCGGCCGGCTGCATCATCTCGCGCTGACCGCGGCCGGGGTGGTGCTGGTACGCACTACGGCCGACCAGCTGCATGCCGAGCCAGGGGAAGTGCGCAAGCAGCTGGTCCGCGCTTTCCGCAACGCGGCACGCAGGCCCCGGCCTGCCGTGCAGTCGGTGCGGGCGGTAGCGGCATGACGCCCCCTGTGTCAACCCGCAGCAGTCAGGGTGACCATCGAGCGCGCCCCCGGCCCGGCCGGCGCCCGCTCACCAGTACTCGCCGGGCAGCTTCCCTTCGATATCGCGAACGTGCTGCCGGGCGCAGGACGGGCACAGCCAGCGCTTGGTGCCCTGGTCGAAGTCGGCAACCCAGGCCAGCCGCTGGCCGGGATCCGCCGGGTCGCGCCGTGCCCCGCAGCGAAAGCAGGCCGCGGGCGCGTCCTCGTCCCTGGCACCGCTCGTGCTCATTGGCTCGGTTCCTTCTCGCTGCGCTCCCCGGCCCGCGGGCCGGACCTACGATGCTCGCTCGGCGTCACCTCGCCGCTCATCGGCCCGGTTTCCTTCTCGCTGCGCTCCCCGGCCCGCGGGCCGGACCTACGATGCTCGCTCGGCGTCACCTCGCCGCTCATCGGCCCGGTTCGTTCCCGCCGGTCATGGCAGCCGACCGTAGTGCACGGTCCGGGCGTACTTCAGGAAGACATCGGTCCGGGCGCCCAGGTACTCCGGTGCCTGGGGATCGAGTAGCAGGCGCAGCGCGTCGCGGTCCTCCTGCTCGAGCCGGTCGTCGGTGATCTCGGCGAGCCAGGCGAGCCGTTCGAGCGCGTAGTCCAGTACCGGGCCCGTGGCGGGTGCCGGATGGTCCACCAGGTAGGTGAAGGAGGTGACCTCGACCAGCCCGGCGTTGCTGAGCGCGGTGGACCAGCCGTACGGCATCCGGACGGCGTCCGGCATCGAGGTCCGGAGTTCGAGGAACCACGCTTCCCGCGCGGCATGCAGCCTGCCTTCCAGTCCCGGCTTGCCCACGCCCAGGTCCCAGGGCAGCAGTCGCTGGTCGAGGCCGCCCTCGGCGAGGGCGAGGTGGCCACCGGAGCGCAGGGCCGCTGCCAGCCGGTCGATGGCGGCCTGCTGATCGGGGAGATGATGCACGACGGCCGAGGCCCAGATCAGGTCGGCGGCCGGCACCAGCTCGCGTATCGGGGCCGTGCCGGCATCGGCGACGACGGTGTCGATCGAGATGCCCGGTCCTGCTTCTGCCGCGGCGTTGCCGGCGGCCTCGAGGAGTTCGTCCACGGCGTCCAGCAGGATGATGCGCCCGCCCTGGCCCGCGGCGAGCGCACCGGCGAGGGCGGCACTCATGCCTCCCGAGCCGGAGCCGACGTCCACCACCGTGCCGCCGGGCGGCAGGTCCACGACCAGCCGGTCGGCCACCGCGCGCAGGCTGTCTTTCTCGAGTGCGTCCAACCGACGCATCCGGGGCAGCTCCGCCGCCCAGTCCAGGTCGTCATGAGTATGTGCTGACACGAACGGCATCTAAGCATCGAGCGCCGGGCCACGCCGATCGGTTTTCCACAACGGAGGGGGCGGGAGGGGGGAGGGCCCAGAGGCAGGGCGGAGCGGTTGCCCGGGCGCGGCGAGGGCTCGCCTGGCGGGCAGGTCCCTGGACGGCGCCACGAAAGGATGATGCGGAGTGGGCGCGAGATACCGCCCACTCCGCATCAGCGCCAGTCAGGAACAGTCTCAGGAACGGCGGGATCTGGCCCTCCCGCGGGCCGCCCGGAACCACCGGCCTGCGAACCGCCGCGAAGGCGGTACCCGGTGGCCGCGGACGGCCGCTTCGACATCCCGTATTCGAGCTCTTGCCAGCTCTTCGTACAGCAACATCTGCGGAATCTCCTTGAACATGTTCGGCGCGGCTGTCGGCGTGCCGAACGGCTGATTACGGTCGGTGCGAATCGGGCGCCGGGGCGTCACGATGATCTGGTTCATGCTGCGGCGCTCCGTTGTCCGTTTGCTGTGTCCTGCTCGGCGACGGGGTTCTTGCGCGGACGGCCCCGCGGACGCTTGCGCGCCACGACGGCACCGCGCTCGAAGATCTCCCCGCCCCAGACGCCCCACGGCTCGCGGCGGGCCAGCGCACCTGCCAGGCAGGCATCCCGCACCGGGCAGTCGGCGCACAGTCGCTTGGCCCGCTCGAGGTCCGCGGGGGCTTCGGCGAACCACAGGTCCGCGTCGCCCGCACGGCAGGGCAGTTCCCGGTCCGGCGCGGCGACCGCATCGAGCAGGTCGCCGACGCCAGGGTCGACGAGTTCGTCGGGTAACGCCTTCCCTGCTGCGAAGGCGAGGGCCGATGACATCCGTTCTCCTTGTGTGTTGTGGCGGTTTGGTGTTACTGCGGCGGCCCGGGCCAAAACCTGGCCCGAACAGCACGAAGGCCGCGGATCCGGTAACGGTTCCGCGGCCTTCGTGAGCCTGTTCTCCTGACGGAGCTGTCAGGGACTTCGCTCATGTTCAGACGACGGAACACTGACCGGCTTGTCGGTCAGCAGGTCAAAGGTCACCGGACGGATGGCGGCGTGCTCGGCCTCAGCGAGCAGGCCGAACTCGGCACGCGCGCGAGCGACGGGCATGATCTGCTGGATGACCGGGCCGGCCCAGGACACATTGATCCCCTGGCCCGCGAGCACGGCCGGCATGGCGGCACGGCGCAGGGAGGCGCCAGGGAAGCTGCAGTAGTCGTAGCTCTTCATTCCTGACACCTCCTCTCTCAGCTCAGCCGACGCCGTCGGCCGCGTCCCCACCGGCCGGACAAACGTGGGCGCTCCACCCAGTACCTGCAGGCTATTGCTCCTGGGCACACCGGTGCAACTGATTTTCCAGAAATCTCCACGATCCGCCGAAGACAGGCTCTGATCAGGGGCTTTGCCGGACGAACCGGGGACGGCTACCCGCGGCCGGAGCCGTGCACCACGGCGAGCACCTCGGCACCGAACCGCTCGAGTTTGCTGGCCCCGATCCCGGAGATGGACACCAGCGCGCCGTCGTCGGCCGGGCGCTGCTCGGCGATCGCCACCAGGGTGGCGTCGGTGAACACGACGAACGGGGGCACCTTCAGGTCCCGCGCCCGCTCCACGCGCCAGGCCTTGAGCCGGGCCAGCAGGTCCTCGTCCACATCCGAGGGGCAGCCGGTGCACCGGCCGAGCTTGACCTCCATGGTCGCGGTCAGCGTGCACCCGCACACCCGGCAGCTGGTCTGCCTTGCGGCGGGCTTGGGCTGCCCGCGCCCGGCTCGCGCGGCGGGGTGGTGTTCCGGCAGCAGCCCGTAGAGGAACCGGCTGCGCCTGCGCTGCCTGCGCCCACCGGAGCCGCGGGCCAGCGCCCAGGACAGCTCCAGCCACTGCCTGGCGCGGGTGATCCCCACGTAGAACAGCCTGCGTTCCTCCTCGATGGCGCCACTGTCGCCGTCCGCGTGCTGGATCGGCAGGGTGCCCTCGGCCAGGCCGACCAGGAATACCGCGTCCCACTCCAGGCCCTTGGCTGCGTGCAGCGAGGCGAGGGTGACCCCCTCGACGGTAGGTGGGTGCTGCGCGGCGGCCCGCTGCTCCAGCTCGGCGACGTACCGCGCCAGCTCGGGGGCCTCGACGGTGTTCTCCAGCTCCTCGGCGAGCTCGACCAGCGCCAGCAGCGCGTCCCAGCGTTCCTTGGCCGCCCCGCCCGAGGGTGGCTGCTCGGTCAGCCCGACCGGGTGCAGCAGGGCTCGCACGAGGGTGGCGAGATCGCCGCGGCGGTCCCCGTCTCTTGCGGCGGCGGTGCGCAGCGCGGCCATCGCCTGGCGCACCTCACGCCGGTCGAAGAACCGTTCCCCGCCCCGGACCAGGTACGGGATGTCCAGATCGGACAACGCCTGCTCGTAGGCCTCCGACTGGGCGTTGACCCGGTACAGGATGGCGATCTCGCTGGCCGGTACGCCGTCGTCGAGCAGTTCCCGGATCCGCTGCGCGGTGGCCGCGGCCTCGGCGGGCTCGTCCTCGTACTCGGCGAACCGCGGCGGCGGGCCGTCCGGGCGCTGCCCGGTCAGCCGGAGCCTGGACCCCGCCGGCCGGTCCCGCGCCGCGCCGATCACCGTGTTCGCCAGCTCGACCACCTGCGGAGTGGACCGGTAGTCCCGTTCCAGCCGCACCACGGTGGCCTCCGGGAAGCGTCTGGTGAACTCCAGCAGCTGCCGGGGCGAGGCGCCGCCGAAGGAGTAGATCGTCTGGTTCGCGTCCCCCACCACGGTCAGGTCGTCCCTGCCGCCCAGCCAGGCGTCCAGCAGCCGCTGCTGCAGCGGGGTGACGTCCTGGTACTCGTCCACCACGAAGCAGCGGTAGCGGTCGCGGAACTCCTCGGCCACCGCGCTGTGTTCCTCCAGGGCAGCGGTGGTGTGCAGCAGCAGATCGTCGAAGTCGAGCAGCCGGGCGCCGTTCTTCAGCTCCTCGTAGGCGCGGTAGACCTCGGCGACCTTGGCCGCGGGCTCCGGGATGTCCCGTTGCGCACGCAGCGCCACCGCCGCGTAGTCGTCCGGGCCGACCAGCGAGGCCTTGGCCCACTCGATCTCGCTGGCGAGATCGCGCAGCACCTCGGCCTCGGTGCTCGCGCCGACCCGGTTGGCCGCCTGGCCCACCATCCGCAGCTTGCCGTCGAGCAGGTCCCACTGCTGGTCGCCGACCACCCGGGGCCAGAAGTAGCGCAGCTGGCGCATGGCCGCCGCGTGGAAGGTCCTCGCCTGTGCGCCCTCCACCCCCAGCGCACGCAGCCGGGTCCGCATCTCTCCCGCCGCCCTCGCGGTGAAGGTGACCGCGAGCACCTGCCCGGCGGCCACATGGCCGGAGCGGACGAGGTGGGCTATCCGGTGGGTGATCGTCCTGGTCTTGCCGGTACCGGCGCCTGCGAGCACGCAGACCGGCCCGCGCGGGGCACACGCGGCCGCCCGCTGCTCGGGATCGAGCCCGTCCAGCAGACCAGAGCCCGGCTTCGAGGATGGCGCGCTACCCACGGCCCGCATCCTCGCAGAGGGGGCCGACGCACCCACGCCTGCCCACCCGGCCGTATCCTGGGACACATGGCGGGTAAGCAGGACAAGGAAGCTGCCAAGGCGGCCAAGCAGGCCAAGCGCGCGGAGAAGAAGGCCAAGCGCGGGCAGATCTTCCAGGCGTTCAAGATGCAGCGCAAGGAGGACAAGGCCCTCATCCCCTGGATGGTGGGTGCGGTCCTGGTGGTGACCGGCGTCGTGTTCGGCATCGGCTACCTGCTCGGCATCCAGTGGGCACTGCTGCCGATCGGCATCATGCTCGGCCTGCTCGCCGCCGTGATCATCTTCGGTCGCCGGGTGCAGAAGACCGTGTACGCCAAGGCCGACGGCCAGCCGGGGGCGGCCGCCTGGGCCCTGGACAACCTGCGCGGCCGCTGGCGGGTGACGCAGACGGTGGCCGCCACCACCCAGCTGGACGCGGTGCACCGGGTGCTCGGCGGCCCCGGCGTGGTCCTGGTCGCCGAGGGCGCCCCGCACCGGGTGAAGGGGCTGCTCGCGCAGGAGAAGAAGCGGGTGTCCCGGCTGGTCGGCGAGACGCCGATCTACGACGTGCAGATCGGGCACGAGGAGGGCCAGGTCCCGCTGCGCAAGCTGCAGAGCCACCTGATGAAGCTGCCCCGCAACCTGAAGCCGAAGCAGGTGGACGCGCTGGAGGCCAAGCTGGCCGCGCTGGGCAACCGCGGCGCCGCCACGCCGAAGGGCCCGATGCCGCAGGGCGCCAAGATGCGCAACATGCAGCGGACCATCCGCCGCCGCTAGCTGATCGATCACGTTCGCGCCGTATTGTCGGGGCGGGCGCTTACAGTGAGGTCGTGACCGAGCGCGAACCTTTCCGGGTGCAGCTGAAGGTGCGGCACTACGAGCTGGACACCCTGGGCCATGTGAACCACGCCGTGTACCACTCCTATGCCGAGGTCGCCAGGCTCGAGCTGATCGAGAAGGCGGGCGGGCTCAACGGGGGTCTGCGGGACCGGGGCGTGGCCGCGGTGCTGCTGGAATCGCACATCAGCTTCCGCAAGGAACTGCGCGCGGGTGACGTGATCGACGTGACCTGCGAGACCAAGTTCGGGTCCGGCAAGACCTTCGTGATGAACTCCGACATCTACAAGGCCGACGGCACCCTCTCCGCGGAAATCAGCTGCACGCTCGGGCTGATGGACCTGGAACGGCGGAAACTGGTCGCCGACCCTCGGGGCGTGTGCGAGCAGGCGGGCATGGACCTGGCGCTCCTGGGCGGGTCCGCGGCGTAGCTTCGCGCCGGAGGGCCGCCCGAGGCCCGGGCTCAGGACGGCACGCTCGCAGCCGGGGACTGACGTTCCTTACGCCACAGTATGGCGGCAAGCGTGCCGAGATAGCCGAGGCCGATCAGCAACGTCATGCCGCTGAGCGCCACCAACGTCGTCAGGCTGCCGGGCACCAGGGTGCTTGCGGCGGACAGCACCGGCACGTTGACCACGATCAGGAATATCAGCGTGCCGCAGGCGGCCAGCACCAGCCACACCAGCGCCACCCCCCACACGTTCGCCGTGCTCCGTCGATGCCGGGCCCACCACAGCCAGAGCGCGAGACCAGGAACCGCCCATACCCAATGATCCGGCCAGGAGACCGGAGAGACCAACAGCCCGGTCACCGCGCAGGCAAAGACGCCGGCCGCTTCCATACCCCGCCGGCTGGCCCATGCCGAGATCACCAGCCCGGCCACGCCGACCGGGATCGCGAGCGTCAGCCAGAACCACGTGGTGTGCAGCAACCCGGGCAACTGTCCTAACACGCCGCGCATCGATTGGTTGAATGGTGCCGCGCCCTCTGGCGTCATCCGCCCGGTGTCCAGCATCAGGTCGAACCACCATGCGGCGGACGGGCCCGGCATCACGAGAAAGCCGACGACCACCGTGGCCGCGAAGGTCGCCAAGGACACCATCGCGGCGCGAATCCGGCGGGTGATCAGGAAGTAGGCGACGAAGAGAAGCGGGAGCAGCTTGAGCCCGGCCGCGAGCCCGATGGCGACGCCCTGGAAGCGTCCGGGCCGGCGGGCGAGATCGGCGAGCAGGAGGAGCATGAGCAGCACGTTGATCTGACCCACGCTGAGGTGCATCACCAGCGGAGCCGTGGGTAGTGCGGCCACCGTGGCCAGGAGGACGAACTTCGCCCGCCGGGCTGGTGACTCCACGGCCACCAGCCCGAAGGCGATCCAGACCGCGGCCTCGAGAGCGAGCACCGTGATGAATGTCCAGACGGCGAACCCGACATCGACGCTCATCAACCCCAGCGGCACGAATGTCAGCGCGGTGAATGGCGGGTAGATGAACAGGAAGCCGTCGATGGTCGCGGCCTCGTAAGGCGACATGCCGTTCAGCACAGCCAGGCCGGCCACGTTGTAGACCTTGAAGTCGATCTCGAGCATCCAGATCCGGTCGCGCAGCGCCAGGCCGGCGACGACGACGGCCGTGACGGCCGCCGCGACCGCGACCGCGGCGACCACCATGCGGACCGAGGGACGGTTCGGTGGCGTTACGGGGCGTGCGGGGGCAGCGGTCGCAGTCATGTCAACGTTCCTTGCGTTGCTGGGCGATGAGGCGTGGCCGGGCCGGGAAGACCCAGGTGGTCAGCAGGACAAATCGCCCGAGGGTACCGACAGCGGACGCGGCAAGCAGCACGACGAGTTCGGCCCACCTGGGTGGGCGGTCGGCCACGGCATGCAACACGAGCAGCGCGCCGGAGGTGAACCCGCAGTACAGGCCGAACACCACGAAGGCCTGCGCGTGCACCAGCGCCAGGGGCCGGGACCGGTCGCGGAAGGTGAGCCGCCGGTTGGCCTCCGTGTTGAACAGGGTGCTCAGGGTCACCGCGAGCAGGTTCGCGACCAGCGGCGGCCACCAGGTTCGGAAGACGGTGTACAGGGTCAGCGTCAGCACCGTGGCCACGAGTCCGACCACACAGAACAACATCAGGTGGCGCAGGCGCGAGGTGTCCCGAGCCGCCGGGACGCCGTCAGGATGGGTCGGCCTGAGCTCGGGCCGCGGCGGCAGTCCGGCGACATCCGCGGCCCCGGACAGCCTGGCCCGCGCGACCCGGACCAGGCCGCGCACATTCGTCGCGGCCGTGCCGGTGACGTGGACCCTGCTGTCCACGTCCTCCACCCAGTCCACCGGAACCTCGAACACACGCAGGCCGTTGTGCTCGGCCAGCAGGAGCAGTTCAGTGTCGAAGAACCAGGTGTCGTCCTCGACCCGGTGCAGCAGCGGCCGGATCACCTCGGCGCGGGCAGCCTTGAACCCACATTGCGCGTCCCGGAACCGGGCTCCGTGGGTCAGCCGGAGGAGCGCGTTGTAGCCGCGGGAGATCAGCTCGCGCTTGGCGCCACGAACCGTGCGCGCCCCCGGGGCCAGCCGCGAGCCGATGGCGATATCCGAATGGCCTGCGGCCAGGGAGGACACCAACGGAACCAGCGCGTCCAAGCCGGTGGACAGGTCGACATCCATATAGGCGACCACCGCCGCCTGGCTGTCCGACCATGCGGCCCGCACCGCGTTCCCCTTGCCCTGTTGCTCCAGGCAAATGACGCGGACCCCGGACCACTGTCTGGCAAGCCTCTTCGCGACCAGGCGCGTGCCGTCGATGCTGGCGTTGTCCACAATGGTGATGACCCATTCGAACGGCAACCATCGGGTGAGAAAGTCGTGCAGCACCGCGACGCAACCAGGTAACGCCCGCTCCTCGTTGAAGACCGGGATGGCGACGTCCACTGTCACCGAGGAGAGCGGCGAAGGCGCGCGCAGCGGGCGATCGTGTCCCAGATGGGCAGTTCGTTTCGCAAAGGATCCCAGGGACACATCGGCGTCCGCGGGTTCTTCGCCGGACCAAGCCTCTTGCGCGGGTAGTCGTCCATCCATGTGCCGCTCCTCATCAAGGCGCTGCAAGGATAGTAAGATCAATTCGCGGCGGTGTTTTTCTCCGAACGTGCCGCATATGGTCGGTGGGGGTCATCCGACCGGGTAATTGCCACGCATCGCAAAGGAACGGCCGGTCCCGCGCGAGTGGCGGAACCGGCCGTTAACTGCCAGGTCAGGACCGATATCGGATCACACGTCGTAGTAGAGCGCGAACTCGTAGGGGTGCGGGCGCAGCCGCAGCGGGTCGATCTCGTTCTCCCGCTTGAAGGCGATCCAGGTCTCGATCACGTCGGGCGTGAACACCCCGCCCTCGAGCAGGAACTCGTGGTCGGCCTCCAGGCTGTCCAGCACGGAGCCGAGGTCGCCCGGCACCAGCTTGACGTCCTTGGCCTCCTCCGGCGGCAGCTCGTAGAGGTCCTTGTCGATCGGGTCCGGCGGCTCGATCTTGTTCTTGATGCCGTCCAGGCCGGCCATGGTCATCGCGGCGAAGGCGAGGTACGGGTTACCCGAGGAGTCCGGGCAGCGGAACTCGGCGCGCTTGGCCTTCGGGTTGTTGCCGGTGATCGGGATCCGCACGCAGGCCGAGCGGTTGCGCTGCGAGTACACCAGGCTGACCGGAGCCTCGAACCCGGGCACGAGCCGGTGGTAGGAGTTCACCGTCGGGTTGGTGAAGGCGAGCAGGCTCGGGGCGTGCTTGAGCAGACCGCCGATGTAGTGCCGCGCGGTGTCGGACAGCCCCGCGTAGCCGGACTCGTCGTGGAACAGCGGCGCACCGTCCTTCCACAGCGACTGGTGGCAGTGCATCCCGGAGCCGTTGTCTCCGAACAGCGGCTTGGGCATGAACGTGGCCGTCTTGCCTGCCTCCCACGCCGTGTTCTTCACGATGTACTTGAACAGCTGCAGGTCGTCCGCGGCGTGCAGCAGGGTGTTGAACTTGTAGTTGATCTCCGCCTGGCCAGCGGTGCCCACCTCGTGGTGCGCCCGCTCGATGCTGAAGCCGGAGCCGGTCAGCTTCTGCACGATCTCGTCACGCAGGTCGGCGAAGTGGTCAACCGGAGGCACCGGGAAGTAGCCGCCCTTGTACTTGGTCTTGTAGCCGCGGTTGCCGCCCTCCTCGTCGGTGCCGGTGTTCCACCAGCCCTCGACCGAGTCGATCTCGTGGAAGGAGCCGTTCTCCGCGGAGTCGAACCGCACCGAGTCGAAGATGTAGAACTCCGCCTCCGGCCCGAAGAACGCCGTGTCGGCGATACCGGACTCGGTGATGTACTGCTCGGCCTTGCGCGCGATGTTGCGCGGGTCCCTGCTGTAGGGCTCGCGGGTGAACGGGTCGTGCACGAAGAAGTTCAGCGACAGTGTCTTCTGCTTGCGGAACGGGTCGATCCGCGCGGTCTCGGCGTCCGGCAGCAGCAGCATGTCCGATTCGTGGATGGACTGGAAGCCCCGCACCGACGAACCGTCGAAGGCCAGCCCCTCGTCGAAGGCGTCGTTGTCGAAGGCCTTCGCAGGGACGGTGAAGTGCTGCATGACGCCCGGAAGGTCACAGAACCTGACGTCGACGAATTGCACGTCCTCATCCGCGATGAGACGCTGGATATCGTCTGGAGTAGTGGACACCCTCGGTAACTCCTTCAGCTCGGCGAGTTGGTCGGCGAGTAGCCGGCCAACCTCGATGCCGGATCGCGCGTTAGTCTCTTTGGTTCACGCTAAGAGCGCGGTGTTGCCCGACCGTCACCCGAGTGTTTCGCCGGTGTTAACGGATAGGCGGATACCGGATAGTCGACCAGGGCGGACAGCCCGAACGCCAGCGGCATACCCTGGATGGGTGGCGAGATGGACCGGAGAGTGGCTCTCCGCACCGGCCGGCGCCCGCCAGGCGAGCGACACCGAGCCGCCGCGCTGGCCGGGCGAGCACCTCGGCCTGCCCGAGGACGGGGTGGGCTCCGCCGCGGGCGGCGGCCGTCGCCTGCTCGCGCTGCTGCTCGACCTGGTCCTCGCCTCGCTGATCACCGCCCTGTTCCGGCGGCCCGTACTGGACGACCCGGCCGTCATGCAGGACTTCAACCTGCTCGCCGTCGGGATGTGGGCGGTGCTGACCTGCACCCCGGTGGCCCTGTTCGGGTTCACCCCTGGCATGGCGGTCTGCGGTATCCGGGTCGGCAGGCTGGACGGGGCCACCTTCGTCGGCCTGTGGCGCGCGCTGGTGCGCGCCGCGCTCACCTTCCTGATCATCCCGGCCGCGGTGCGCAATGTGGACGCGCGTGGTTGGCACGATCGGCTGACCGGAACCGTGGTGGTCCGGCTGCGCTGAGCCCTGGCCTCAGCCCTCGAAGAAGAGCCGTTCGACCACGGCATGTGCCCGGCGGGTGGTGCGGCGGTAGTAGTCGACGAACTCGCCGGGGTCGTCCTCCACCGAGTAACCGAAGACACTCGCCACCGCGGTGAGTTCCCGCCCAGAGGAGGGCAGCTGGTCCACGGCCTTACCGCGGACCAGCATCGCCGCGTTCCGTGCCTTCGTCGCGAGCGTCCAGGCCTCGATCAGCGAGTCCGTATCCGCCGCCTCGGCGAGCCCGGCCCGTTCCAGGGCGCGCAGCGCCTCGGGGGTGGAGGTGGTGCGCAGCTCGGGAACCTCGTGTGCGTGCCGCAGCTGCCACAGCTGGGCGGTCCACTCCACATCGGCCAGCCCGCCCCGGCCCAGCTTGGTGTGGGTGGTCCGGTCGGCGCCCTTGGGCATGCGCTCGGTGTCCACCCGTGCCTTGATCCGGCGCACCTCGCGTACCTGCGCGGCGTCCAGCCCGCCCGCCGGGTAGCGGATGGGGTCGATCAGCTCGGTGAACCGCTCCCCGAGCCCCGCGTCCCCCGCCACGAACCGGGCCCGCAGCAGCGCCTGCGCCTCCCACACCTCGGCCCAGCGGGTGTAGTAGGCACCGTAGGAGTCCAGGGTGCGCACCAGCGGCCCGTTACGCCCTTCCGGCCGCAGGTCGGCATCCACCTGCAGGGCCGGGTCCTGGCTCGGCGCGCCCAGCGCCTGCCGCACCGTCTCGGCGACCGAGGAGGCGAACCGCACCGCCTCCGCGTCGGTCACCTCGCCGAGCGGCTCGCAGACGAACAGCACGTCGGCGTCCGAGGTGTAGCTGAGCTCGGCGCCGCCCAGCCTGCCCATCCCGATCACGGCGATCCGCGCGGGCTCGGCGCCGACCTCGGCCACGCGCTTGCGGATCGCGGCGGCGAGTGCGCTTTGCAGCACCGCACTCCACACCGAGGACAGCGCGGCGCACACATCCGGGACCTCGAGCAGGCCGAGCAGGTCGGCGCAGGCCACCCGCAGCATCTCGTGCCTGCGCAGGGAACGCGCGGTGCGCACGGCCGCGCCGAGCCCTGGCTGCCTGCGGGCCGCAGCCCGCAGCGAACGGGCGACGTCGTCGGTGGAGCGGTGCGCGAGCTTCTCCGGGTCGCCGAGCAGTTGCAGCACCTCGGGCGCGCGCACCAGCAGGTCCGGGACCAGGCGGGAGGTGCCAAGCAGCACGGCCAGCCGTTCCACCACGGCGGAGGTGTCCCGCAGCACCCGCAGGTACCAGGGGGTCTCGGCCAGTGCCTCGGACACCCTCCGGTACGCCAGCAGCCCGCCATCCGGGTCCGGGGTGTCGGCCAGCAGGTCGAGCAGAACCGGCAGCAGAGCCTGCTGAATCGCGGCTCGCCTGGAGACCCCGGCGGTGAGGGCACCGATGTGCTGCAGCGCACCGTCCGGGGCGGCGTAGCCTAGCGCGGACAGCCTGCTGGCGGCCTGCTTGGTGGTCAGCCGCAACGCCTCGGTCGGCACCTTCGCCACCGACTCCAGCAGCGGACGGTAGAACAGCTTCTCGTGCAGCTTCCGGATACGCTGGGCGTGCCTGCGGAACTCGGCGAGCAGCACCTCGCCCGCAGGCTTGCCACGCGCCGAGCGCACCCCGCAGGCCCTGGCCAGCCTGCGCAGCTCGCCGGTCTCGGAGTCGTCAGGGAACAGGTGGGTGCGGCGCAGCCTGCGCAGCTGTAGCCGATGTTCGACCGTGCGCAGGAACTCGTAGGACTCCTCGAGCTCGGCGGCGTCGGCGCGGCCGACGTAACCACCGGTGCCGAGGGCGTCCAGCGCCTCCATGGTGGACGGCGAACGCAGCTCCGGGTCGGCGCGCCCGTGCACCAGTTGCAGCAGTTGCACGGCGAACTCCACATCGCGCAGCCCGCCCCGGCCAAGCTTCAGTTCACGGTCGACGATCTCGGCCGGCACATGGCGCTCCACCCTGCGCCGCATCCGCTGCACGTCGGCCACGAAGTTCTCCCGCTCGGCCGCCGCCCAGACCATCGGCGCCACCAGCTCGACATACCGCCCGCCAAGGGCGTGGTCCCCGGCCACTGGGCGGGCCTTGAGCAGCGCCTGGAACTCCCAGGTACGAGCCCATTTCTTGTAGTACGTCTCGTGCCCTTCCAGGGTGCGCACCAGCGCGCCTGCCTTGCCCTCGGGCCGTAGCGCGGCATCCACCTCGAAACAGGACTTGCCGACCACGCGCAGCATGGTGCTCGCCAGCCGGGTGGCGACCCGCTGGTCGCCGTCGCCGACGAAGATGACGTCCACATCGCTGACATAGTTCAGCTCCCGCCCGCCGCACTTGCCCATCGCGATCACCGCGAGCGCGGCGTCCCCCGCGCTGCCGACCTCCTGCTCGGCGACGGCGAGCCCGGCGGCGAGCGCGGCCTCGGCGAGCGCGGTGAGCCTGCCGGTGACCTCGGCGTACGGCAGCTCGGGGAGCTCATCCTCGACCAGGTGCCCGAGGTCGGCGGCGGCGATCTCGGTCAGCAGGCCGCGGTAGGCCACTCGCAGCGCCTGCTGGGCTTCGGCCTGGGTGAGCGTGCCCTCCTCGGCCCGCACGGCCGCCAGCAGCACGGCGACGTACCCGGTGGGCGGCGTGGGGCCCGGCCCGGCGAGCCTTCGCCACTGGTCCGGCTCGCTGACCAGGAAGTCGGCCAGCGCGCTTGACGAGCCGAGCACGGCCAGCAGCTGGCCGCGCAGGCGGGCGTTACCGCGCAAGGCCTCGTCCAGCTCCGGCCAGGCATCCGGATCGGCTTCCCGCAGGCGTTCCAGGCCGCGCAGGGCGAGATCCGGGTCCGGCGTGCGGGAAAGGGCGGTGAGCAGTGGCTCGGTACCGGCGACCGGCCCGGCCGCGTCCCACCAGCCCGCGGCCCGCAGCTCCTCGGCCGCCCGGTCATCGGTGAAGCCGAAACGCGCGGTGGACGCGGTCTGCCGTGCTCGGTCTGCCATCGCACTCACTATGGGTTCTCGGGCCGCGCGGATCCGGGCAGCCGGGTCCGGTTCAGGCCAGTGGCAGCGGGTGCCGGTGCCCGGCAGGCTCCAGCGTTCCCTCGGCCAGCTGGACGAACCGCCGGGCGAAGGGGGCCCAGGTGTCGGCGAGGTCGGCGTGCAGCCGCTCCAGCCGCTCGGTCTCGAACGCGTCCGCCGGAGCGTACTCGGCCGCGTCCGGGGTCCCGGCCAGCCAGCGCCGGACCACCTCGGGCGTGGTCTCGATGTGGAACTGCATCCCGTAGGTGCAGCGGCCGATGCGGTAGGCCTGGTTCGGGTACAGCGGGGCGGAGGCGAGCAGCTCGGCCGAGGGCGGCAGTTGTTCGATGACGTCCCGGTGGAACTGCAGCACGTCCTGCATCAGCGGGAGCTCGGCGAACAACGGGTCGGTCCAGGCCACATCCCGTTTGGAGACCAGCGCCGGGCCGACCTCAGGCCCGCTCTTGCCCCGGCCGACGATGCCGCCGCAGGCGACGGCCAGCAGCTGCGAGCCGAGGCAGATGCCGAGGGTCGGCAGCCCGTTGCCGCTGGCGAAGGCGAGCAGCCTGCGGATCTCGGCGAGCCAGGGATGCTCGGCGTCGTCCTCCGCGCCCATCTCGCCGCCGAGGCACACCACGCCGTGGTATGCCTCCAGACCCTCCGGCAGCTCGTCCACCGGCGGCCTGCGCACGTCCAGCTCGGCTCCGGCCCTGGAGAACCAGTCGCCCAGCGGGCCGGGTGGGTCGTCCTGGTCCGGCTGAATGATCAGCAGTCGTGGGGTGCTCACACCCGCCAGGGTACGACCCTCCGCACGGTCCGCCGGCGCGACCATGCCGCCGCTGCCCAGCGGGTCAGCAGGCGCAGGAGGCGGTGACCTTCGCGGGGTCGCCGTCCAGCGGATAGCCACCCGCCCGCCAGGCGGTGATACCGCCGGACAGGCGCTTCACCAGGAAACCCAGCTCGGCCAGCCGCAACGCCCCCTTGGTGGCGGCGTTGCACTGGGAGCTTTCGCAGTAGCAGACGTAGACCGTGTTCCGGTCAAGATGGGCAGTGTTCTCCGCGGTCAGCTCGCGGTAGGGCAGGTTGATCGCACCGGGGATCCTGGCCGCCGCGAAAGCCTCCGGCGACCGGGTCTCCACCACCAGGTAACCGCGCTGGTTGCCGTCCGCGAGGTCGCGGGCCAGGTCGTCCGGATCGGTCTCGAAAGCGAGTTCGGCGGCGAAGAACGCGGCGGCGGTGGCCGGTGCCGCGGCCGGATGGGTCAGTACTCGGGAGTGCCGGGGCGCGGAAGCCATGGAAGTTGTGGAAGCCATGGAGTGATCATGGATCGGCACGATCTCGGCGAACATGGGCCAATCCAGGTGTTTCGACGCGCTAGCCTGGAATGTCACGGCACGACGCGATGTGGGAGCCCGCAGGTGGACCTCGACGACGTGGACTGGAAGCTCCTGGAGCTGTTGCAGGCGAACGGCCGGATGACGTTCACCGAGCTGGGCAAGCGGGTTTCCCTGTCCGCGCCCGCGGTGACCGAGCGGGTGCGCAGGCTGGAGGAACGGGGCGTCATCACCGGATACTCCGCCCAGATCGACCGGGGCAAGCTCGGCCTGCCGATCGAGGCGATCGTCCGGGTCCGGGTGCGCAGTCTGGACGGTCCGCGGTTCCGCGCGACGATTATCCCGCTTCCCGAGGTGGTCAGCGCGGACCATGTCACCGGCGACGAGTGCTGGATCCTGCGGGTGGTGTGCTCCTCCACCGGCGAGCTCGAGCAGTTCGTGGAACGCGCCCAGCGCTACGGGGAGACCACGACCTCCCTGGTGTTCTCCTCGCCACTGCGGCAGGGAACGATCACCCGCCGCCGGCCCTGACCCGATACCGGCCTGGTTCGGGCATAAAAAAACCGGAGCCCCAGGAGGATTTCTCCTCGACCGGGGCTCCGGCTGAAGTATGTTCGGCGGTGTCCTACTCTCCCACACCCCTTCGAGTGCAGTACCATCGGCGCTGGTGGGCTTAGCTTCCGGGTTCGGAATGGGACCGGGCGTTTCCCCACCGCTATAACCACCGAAACTCTCCGAAACACACACAAGTGTGGTGTTTCAGAACCGTAGAGCGGATGCGTAACACCTTTGTGGGCAAGCCCTCGGCCTATTAGTACCAGTCAACTCCACACATTACTGCGCTTCCATCTCTGGCCTATCAACCCGCTCATCTCACGGGGGCCTTAACCCACAACGGGGTGGGAGACCTCATCTTGGAACAGGCTTCCCGCTTAGATGCCTTCAGCGGTTATCCCTTCCGAACGTAGCCAACCAGCCGTGCCCCTGGCGGGACAACTGACATACCAGAGGTTCGTCCGTCCCGGTCCTCTCGTACTAGGGACAGCCTTCCTCAAGTCTCCTACGCGCGCGGCGGATAGGGACCGAACTGTCTCACGACGTTCTAAACCCAGCTCGCGTGCCGCTTTAATGGGCGAACAGCCCAACCCTTGGGACCTACTCCGGCCCCAGGATGCGACGAGCCGACATCGAGGTGCCAAACCATGCCGTCGATATGGACTCTTGGGCAAGATCAGCCTGTTATCCCCGGGGTACCTTTTATCCGTTGAGCGACACCCCTTCCACCAGGAGGTGCCGGATCACTAGTCCCGACTTTCGTCCCTGCTCGACCCGTCAGTCTCACAGTCAAGCTCCCTTGTGCACTTACACTCAAACACCTGATTGCCAACCAGGCTGAGGGAACCTTTGGGCGCCTCCGTTACCCTTTAGGAGGCAACCGCCCCAGTTAAACTACCCATCAGGCACTGTCCCTGAACCAGATCATGGCCCGAGGTTCAGATTCCCCATTCGACCAGAGTGGTATTTCAACAACGACTCCACCAACACTAGCGTGCCAGCTTCACAGTCTCCCACCTATCCTACACAAGCCGAACCGAAAACCAATACCAAACTGTAGTAAAGGTCCCGGGGTCTTTCCGTCCTGCCGCGCGTAACGAGCATCTTTACTCGTAATGCAATTTCGCCGGGCCTGTGGTTGAGACAGCCGGAAAGTCGTTACGCCATTCGTGCAGGTCGGAACTTACCCGACAAGGAATTTCGCTACCTTAGGATGGTTATAGTTACCACCGCCGTTTACTGGCGCTTAAATTCTCAGCTTCGCCCCCGAAAGGGCTAACCGGTCCTCTTAACGTTCCAGCACCGGGCAGGCGTCAGTCCGTATACATCGAATTGCTTCTTCGCACGGACCTGTGTTTTTAGTAAACAGTCGCTTTCCGCTGGTCTCTGCGGCCAACTCACCCTAGCCCGCACAGGGCTTCAGGTGCTCTGGCCCCCCTTCTCCCGAAGTTACGGGGGCATTTTGCCGAGTTCCTTAACCACAGTTCACCCGCTCGCCTTAGTATTCTCTACCTGACCACCTGTGTTGGTTTGGGGTACGGGCCACATGTGCACTCGCTAGAGGCTTTTCTCGGCAGCATAGGATCACCCTACTTCGCCTCACTCGGCTACGCATCACGTCTCAGGAAAACACGGCGCGGATTTGCCTACACCGCTCCCTACACGCTTACACCAGTACTACCACTCACTGGCGGGGCTACCTTCCTGCGTCACCCCATCACTTGGCTACTACAAGATCAGGTCCCACGCTCCACCACGCACCCCCCGAAAGGGACACGCAGCTTCGGGTGGTTAGTCTCACCTGCCTCACCAGGGACGCACACACGCGGGTACGGGAATATCAACCCGTTGTCCATCGACTACGCCTGTCGGCCTCGCCTTAGGTCCCGACTTACCCTGGGCGGAACAGCCTGGCCCAGGAACCCTTGGTCATCCGGCGGCAGAGATTCTCACTCTGCTTTCGCTACTCATGCCTGCATTCTCACTCCCACACCCTCCACCACTGGTTTCCACCGTGGCTTCACCGGATGCAGGACGCTCCCCTACCCACCCACACGACTACACCACCACCCCGAAGGACAGCGGCGGATCACAAGTGTGAGTGACACAGCTTCGGCGGTGTGCTTAGCCCCGCTACATTGTCGGCGCAGGACCACTTGACCAGTGAGCTATTACGCACTCTTTCAAGGATGGCTGCTTCTAAGCCAACCTCCTGGTTGTCTCGGCAATCCCACATCCTTTTCCACTCAGCACACACTTAGGGGCCTTAGCTGGCGCTCTGGGCTGTTTCCCTCTCGACGATGAAGCTTATCCCCCACCGTCTCACTGCCGCACTCTCACACACCCGTATTCGGAGTTTGGTTGATGTCGGTAACCCGGTAAGGCCCCTCGACCACCCAGTAGCTCTACCCCAGGCGTGAAACATGCGACGCTGCACCTAAATGCATTTCGGGGAGAACCAGCTATCACGGAGTTTGATTGGCCTTTCACCCCTACCCACAGCTCATCCCCCAGGTTTTCAACCCTGGTGGGTTCGGGCCTCCACACCGTCTTACCGGCGCTTCACCCTGGCCATGGGTAGATCACTCCGCTTCGGGTCCAGACCACGCGACTCCATCGCCCTATTCAGACTCGCTTTCGCTACGACTACCCCACACGGGTTAACCTCGCCACGCAGCACTGACTCGCAGGCTCATTCTTCAAAAGGCACGCCATCACCCGAAGGCTCTGACGGCTTGTAGGCACACGGTTTCAGGTACTCTTTCACTCCCCTCCCGGGGTACTTTTCATCTTTCCCTCACGGTACTCGTCCGCTATCGGTCACCAGGAAGTATTTAGGCTTACCGGGTGGTCCCGGCAGATTCACAGCAAATTCCACGAGCTCGCTGCTACTCGGGGACACCATCCAGACACAACGTCGCAGCTTTCGCGTACGGGACTCTCACCCACTCCGGTCCGCCATCCCAAACGGTTCCGCTAGCCACCACGCGCATCCCCAGGAGTGTCAGCCCCTGGCCAATGGACCCCACAACACCGCACACACAACACCTGACAGCTTGACATGCGCACGGTTTAGCCTCCTCCGCTTTCGCTCACCACTACTCACGGAATCACACTTGTTTTCTCTTCCTACGGGTACTGAGATGTTTCACTTCCCCGCGTTCCCTCCACACA